>JANQFQ010000085.1 GCA_028277765.1 Desulfobacterales bacterium | reverse complement strand
GGTAAGGAAAATCAATACGGTTTTTCCCCGCGAGTGATAAATGCGTATGCGCTGTGGTTGTGAATAGATTCAAAATTTTCTACACTTACGGCAAACCAGGTTATATTACTATCATCCTCAAGTTTCTTGGCAATATCCCGCACAATATCTTCAACAAATTTCGGATTGTCATAACCTTTTTCTGTAACATTTTTTTCATCCACCCGCTTAAGGACTGAATACACATCACAGGACGCAGCATCTTCGACCAGCTGTATCATGTCTTCTATCCAGACAAATTTTTTAAATCTTGTGCTCAGTCTGACATCACCTCGCTGATTGTGGGCGCCTGCATCGCTGATCTCTTTTGAACACGGGCAGACAGAAGATATCGGTACAAACACTTCCAAAACAATATCGACGTCTCCTTCAGGACTGCTCGCCCCAATGATCCGGCATGTATAATCCATGAGACCAGTTGAATTGCTGATAGGTGCTTTTTTCTCAATAAAATAGGGAAATATTATCTCTATATGAGAAGACGCGGCATTTAAATGCTCTTTCATCTGCTCAAGGATGCTGGAAAATGATTCAAGTGACACCTTGAACTTTTTCTTATGAAGCAGTTCAACAAACCTGCTCATGTGAGTACCCTTTGTTTCATGAGGCAGGTCAACATACATGTTGATGGTGGCAACGGTCTGTTGGAAACCGTTTTCACGATCCAGAACAGTTACTGGGTACCTGAGGCTCTTTATGCCGACCTTGTCGATGGGAATCTTTCTGTGGTCTGGCTGGTTCTGTAAATCTTTCATAGCCATATCTATTCCTTGTCATTATTACGAAATCCGTGGATACCACAGGTAAACATCTTTTTCAACATTAAGGGAAAAAATATGGCGTAATATTTATTGTTTTAACAGGTAAGCTTCTTTAACGTTACTTAAGGACCTGAATATATTGCCTTTTATCTTTTTGTTGGAAATATAGAGCTTTTTCAAAAGCTGTTTAATATCTTTTCTTTTGGAAACACCTGATGTAGGGCAGGGATTGGTGACAATCGGAAATTCCTGTTCTTCGGCAAACCGTTTTATTAGATCCTCGTCAACAAAGGCCAGGGGCCTTATCACGGTAAACATATCTTGAAACATTGGCTGGGCAGGTACCATTGTGCTGATTTCCCCTGAATAGCACATATTTAAAAACAGGGTTTCGATGATATCATCTTTGTTGTGGCCAAGGGCAAGTTTCCTGCAGCCGAGTTCATCGGCGATTTCAAAAAGGCGCTTTCTTCGGAGCCTAGAACATAAAAAACACGGATTTTCCCGGTTTTCCTTGCTGTGCGCCTGAATACCGTAATCCGTGTTTTCAATTCTGATATTGTAACCAGCTCGTTTACAATAATCTTCTAATATTTTACCACCATCACCGTCAAAACCAGGGTCAATATAAGCAGCAAACAGTTTGTATGTTATGGGGATGCGTGAAAGGCGTTCATTTAAAAACCACATCATGGTCAGGCTGTCCTTTCCTCCTGAGAGCCCGACCAGAATCCGGTCTCCGTCCTCTATCATATCATATTTATGGAGGGCTTTGCCGACCAGCCTGTTTATCTCCTTATACCTGAAACTGGTCATCTGTTAAAAGCCCCCCCGCAGGACGGTTTTTATTCCTCTTTTTCTACTGCCACTTTTTCTTTAACTTTACCGGCAGCAATCTCCCTTAGGGCAACAACAATATCTTCATTTTTCGGTGAACTAACAAGATATTCCGCACCTTCCCTGATTTGGCGAACCCGCTTTACCGCCATTTGAACCAGTTTAAACCGGTTATCCACTTTTTTCAAACAATCTTCGATGGTAATACGCGCCACGGTAAAACCTCCATCTGTTTTTTTATATCAATGTTCCCAAACCCTTCATGGTTTGGCAATCATGCGATTTCCACTATTTCATAAGACTTTTTGCCGGCAGGAGCAGTAATAGAAATCTCGTCTCCAGGCTCCTTACCGACAATGGCTCTGCCAAGAGGTGAGGCAACAGATATTCGCCCCTGGTCGATATCTGACTCCTCGGGTCCCACAAGCTGGTATTCAATTTCTTCGCCAGTATCAATATTTTCAAGTATGACTGTACATCCAAAAACAGCTTTATCTTTAGGAATATTATCCGGATCAATAATGTCAGCGTTTGCAAGTTTATACTCCAGTTCCCCAATCCTCCCCTGCAGAAATCCCTGTCGGTCTTTTGCTGCATGATATTCAGCATTCTCTGAAAGATCTCCATGGGCACGCGCCTCTTCAATAGCTTTGATATTCTGCGGCCGTTCAACAGTTTTCAGATTTTCAAGTTCTTTTTTTAGATTCAGATATCCCTGTCTTGTGATCGGCACTCTTTCCAATGTTTAAGACTCCTGCTTAAAAATTTATCGTAAATCTCCTGGTCCTGATAGCCAGTAGATTTATATTTGGACTATAATTTATCATTAATATAACCAGCGATAAGATCCCCGACCTCGCTGGTTGAATATCCCATTTTACCGGCACCCAGGTCCTTTATATCTTCCCGAAGAACCTTTGCAGCCGCTTCTTCTACCTGCGCGGCAGCCTGGTCTTCTCCCAGCGTTTCAAGCATCAGCTGTCCCGCCATAATCGCAGCAATCGGATTGATTATCCCTTGGCCGGTATATTTTGGCGCAGATCCTCCGATCGGTTCAAACATGGAAACACCCTCAGGATTAATGTTGCCGCCAGCTGCGACTCCCATGCCGCCCTGGATCATGGCCCCAAGATCAGTGATAATATCGCCAAACATATTATCGGTAACAATGACATCAAACCATTCCGGGTTTTTAACCATCCACATACAGGTAGCATCAACATGGGCATAGTCTGTTTCAATGTCAGGATACTCTTTCCCCACTTCGTAGAAAGTCCTTTCCCAGAGATCAAAGGCGAAAGTCAGGACATTGGTCTTGCCGCACAGGGTCAGTTTCTTTGCACGGTCCCTCTTCCTGCAGCATTCAAAAGCGTATCGAATACACCGCTCAACCCCCTTTCGGGTATTGATCGATTCCTGTACTGCCACTTCATCTTCAGTCCCCTGTTTCAGACATCCGCCTGCTCCAGCGTACAATCCTTCCGTGTTTTCGCGTACAACAACAAAATCGATATCCGCAGGGCCCTTATCTTTTACCGGCGTGTCCACACCGTCATAAAGCTTAACAGGCCTCAGGTTAATATACTGATCAAGACTGAACCGCAGGTTTAACAGAATCCCTTTTTCAAGAATACCCGGCTGCACATCTGGATGCCCTATGGCTCCCAGGAAAATGGCATCAGCCTTTGAAAGTTTCTCCTTCACGTCATCCGGCAGTATTTCACCGGTTTCCAGGTATTTATCACCGCCTAAATCATAGTAAGTATACTTCAACGAAAAACCGTTCTTGCCAGCTGCCATATCAAGGACCTTTACACCTTCTGCCACAACTTCAGGCCCTGTTCCGTCCCCAGGTAAAACGGCAATATGATATTCCTTACCCATACAATCTCCATAAAAAAAATTAAAATTCCGGCAGGTGTTATTTATAACTGTCTGCTAATGCAAGCAGCCCAAAACAGAGGTCCCTGCCTTAACCTTGTCACCCACGGCAACCTCAAGAACCGTATTCTCGGGCAGATAGACATCAAGCCGTGAACCAAAACAGATCATCCCGAAACGTTGTCCCCGCTGCAGTTTATCCCCTTCCTGAACCCTGCATATGATACGTCTTGCTATAAGCCCGGCAATCTGAACAAAACTGATCTTTCGGCTGTCTTTTGTTTCCATAAAAATAGCATTCTGTTCATTATCTTTTGACGCCTTATCCAGATCAGCGTTGAAGAATTTTCCGGGGAAATACTGTATATCCGTTATCGTCCCTTCATACGGTATCCTGTTTACATGAACATTAAACACGTTCATAAATATACTAACTTTTTTACACGGGCCATTATAATACCGGTTATCTTCAACCGCCTCCGCAATA
This sequence comes from Desulfobacterales bacterium, assembly GCA_028277765.1. Classification (GTDB taxonomy): domain Bacteria; phylum Desulfobacterota; class Desulfobacteria; order Desulfobacterales; family SURF-7; genus JANQFQ01. Next base: position 48,374 of record JANQFQ010000085.1, on the reverse strand, counting down.
ATCACTTTGCCATCAGCAGGTGAAACCACTGCCCCTTCTTTGGCAGGAATTACCCTGTCAGGATCCCTGAAAAACCAGCACACAAAAAATGTTGCGGTAAGGCTGAAAACCGCTAGGAATGAAAGGCCTAATAATGCAAAAATGCAGGTGACAAACGCGCAAACAAAAACAATCGGGTAGCCAGGCCTTGCTATGGGAAACGCTGTATGTCCGGGCTCATCAGCCCACTGAAATTTGTCCGTCATCTATATGCCTGAATTTACATTAATAAACACCGATTATAAACTTATCGGAAAAACCTTTAATTGGTAGCAGAACCAAAAGATATTGTCAATAACAACCGGAGGGAAATCGGTTATTTGTTTAGATTAATCTCAGCATCACTCTTTCTAATATATCGCGGAACCAGATCACTAATATTGTCAGTCTCTTGGCTATCAAATCGCTTCAGACTAATTTCCGCGACAGATGAAGCCCTTATCCTGTTCCTTTCCCCTGAAACAAACATGGCTTTTCTATTCAGCCTGTCCTTGATCACGTCTTTATACCCGATTGCCCCATCACCGGCAAATAGGTACGGCTCAGTTATCCCTTCAATCACATTTCCAGGCGGCAGCACCTGTTCTTCTCCCTCTTTTTTCATTATACCGTCATCAAAACGGTAAACTGAAAAATAGACTTCATTTTTCCTGGCATCCAGCATCACACATACAGGATATGAAGAAGAAGAAAATCGGAAGGCAAGGGAGTCAAGGGTGGAGACGCCCACAACTGGTTTCCCGTTTGCTGCTGCTAATCCTTTAACGGTACTTATCCCTATGCGGAGTCCTGTAAAGCTTCCAGGGCCCCGAGTAACAGCGAAACCATCAATATCAGAGAGGCTAAGACCAGACAAAAAGACAGCGGAATCGATCATTTCTATTAAATGTCTTGAATGAGTCTGCTCTCTGCCAAGGTTTACCTCTGCCAGAAGGATATGATTATCTGTCACAGCTACACTACAGCTTTTCGTGGCTGTGTCAACCGCCAGTATTTTCATCAGCGTTTATCCGCCCTTTTCTTCTTACGCTTTTTCCCAGGCCTTGACCTTTTTTTATCAATAATCGCCACTGGCAAAACCTCATCCATACTCCTGACAGTCACAAAACTGATTTTTCTCCGTATTTTCAAGGGTATCTCCGCAAGGTCCTTCTTGTTCTTTTCTGGGATAATGATCGTTTTGATCCCCGCTCTTAAGGCGCCGAGTGTTTTCTCTTTTAGACCACCGATGGGGAGCACCCTCCCCCTGAGTGATATCTCGCCAGTCATGGCCACATCCTTATCAACAGGTTTCCCTGTAACAGCAGAAATCAGCGCTGTTGCTATCGCAATACCCGCAGAAGGCCCGTCTTTTGGTATCGCTCCTGCAGGTACATGAATATGTATATCTGTATTATCAAAAAAATTCTTTTTCGCACCAAGCCTGGCAAGATTTGCCCTTGTATAACTAACAGCTGCGCGGGCTGATTCCTGCATGACATCTCCAAGCTGGCCGGTTATAATATGCTCTCCTTTTCCTGGCAACAGAGAGATTTCCACATACAGGGCCTCACCTCCGGCTTGTGTCCACGCAAGACCAGTAGAAAAGCCTGGCTGGCTGCTCTCCTGGTCCATTTCAGGAATATATTTCGAAATCCCTAAGTACTTATGCAGGTTGTTTTTTGTTATAGAAAACGGTCCTTTACCCCCCTCGGCGATCCGACGAGCTATCTTCCTGCAAATATTACCCAGCTCCCGTTCAAGGTTCCTTACCCCGGCCTCACTGGTATATTCAGTAATTATTTTATTAACAGCACCACTGCTGATCGTAAACCGATTTTTCCCCTTTAATCCGTTCTCCTTAAGCTGCCGCGGTATAAGGTGTCTTTCCGCAATAATTTTCTTCTCGTCTTCTGTATATCCCGGGAGGTTAATAATCTCCATTCTGTCGAGAAGCGCGGACGGAATGGTATCGGTCAAGTTTGCGGTCAGAATAAACATGACCCTTGAAAGGTTAAAAGAGAGGTTCAAGTAGTGGTCACTGAAAGCAGAATTCTGCTCCGGGTCAAGCGCCTCCAGCAGTGCTGATGATGGATCGCCCCTGAAATCAGAACCGATCTTATCGATCTCATCCATCATAAAAACCGGGTTGTTTGAGCCGCACTGTTTCAATCCCTGAATGATACGGCCCGGAAGCGCGCCGATATATGTGCGCCTGTGCCCGCGGATCTCAGCTTCATCACGGATGCCACCAAGAGAGATACGTACAAACTTCCGTTTCATCGCACTGGCAATTGCCTGACCGAGTGATGTCTTGCCCACACCGGGCGGGCCGACAAAACAGAGAATTGGTCCTTTCATTTTTGGGTTGAGCTTCCGCACGCTGAGATATTCCAAAATCCTATTCTTGACTTTTTCAAGACCGTAGTGATCTGTATCAAGTACCTTTTTGGCATTCTTGATATCAAGAAAATCCCTAGTCGATTTGCTCCAGGGCATCTCGGTCAGCCAATCTAAATATGTCCTTATGATGGATGATTCAGAAGAATCAGGGTGCATCTGACCAAGTCTTTTTAATTGTTTTAATGCCTCCTTTTCAGCGTCTTTTGACATCCTGGCTTTTTTTATTTTTTTCTTATATTCATCAATCTCCTGTGTCCTCTCGTCGGTTTCGCCAAGCTCCTTATGGATCGCTCTTACCTGTTCCCTTAAAAAATAATCCCGTTGACTCTTTGAGATTTCATCCCTGACTTCAGATTGAATTTTGGCCTGCATTGCCGAGAGTTCTACCTCCTTTGAAAGGTACTCATTGACTTTATTTAAACGGATTTCAGGATTTGTTATTTCAAGCAGAATCTGGGCGTCTTCTGTCTTCATCCTCAGGTTTGAAGCGACGATATCGGCAAGCTTGCCCGGCTCATCAATATTTTCAAGGATCGCGCCGACCTCACCAGTCATCTCCCCCCGTAATGAAAGGATCTTTTCACACTGTTCCCTTACATTTCTCATAAGGGCTTCGGTCTCCAGATTAACATCCTTTGATTCTTCTTCGCTGATCTCTTCAATCTTGACACGGTACCAGGTCTTTTTCTTGACGTATCTGACAATTCTTGCTTTGGTAAGCCCCTGAACCAGCGCTTTAAGACGGCCGTCCGGCAGCTTAAGGATACGGAGGATCCTGCTCACCGTCCCGACCCTGTAAACTTCATCAGGCTGTGGATTTTCTACCGCAGGGTCTTTCTGTGTGACCAGAAACAGCAACTTGTCCTTGTCTGCCGCTTCTTCCACGGCACTTACAGACCTTTCTCTCCCAACAAACAGGGGGAGCAGCATATCTGTAAAAATAACAATATCCCGTACAGGGAGTAATGGTAATGTCTTTGGTATGTCTATATCCTTATCATCTTCTTCAATGATACTAATCAGGTCGTCCCTGTCTGTTTCAGCCATGTTTTTTCCTACCTTTTTTTACTTGTTTTCTAATCTGTCCATCCTATTTACATAAACAGCAATGAAACCGCAAACACGCAATTAAAAGACCTTATATGGTCAGCTATCTCTATTTTATCTCCATAAAGACAATTTATAATAAAATATATGATAATATAAAGTATATATTTATTTTTACAATATCAACCTTGATTTTTTTGTACAACACCCTTAACATACTAAATGTTATACTGCTAGTAATTAACCGGCGTACTTTTTTCATCAATAACAATAATGCCGTGAAACATGCATCATTATATTTTTGAAATATACTTTTTCATCCTTGGGTTGTGTGTAGGAAGTTTCTTAAATGTCTGTATTTACAGACTTCCCGCTTCGAAATCGATTATCACTCCCCGATCACATTGCCCTGGCTGCGGAAACACATTAAAAATATATGATAATATTCCTGTGCTCAGCTATCTCTGTCTCAGAGGAAAGTGCCGTTTCTGCGACAAGCACATACCCCCGAGGTATATGATAGTAGAATTGCTGACCGGACTATTCGCGCTATGTGTCATTCTACGATTCGGGATCACTCTTGAAGCAGCAGTATTCTTTATCTTTATCGCCACTTTGATTGTCATTACCTTTATTGATATAGATCACTTGATCATTCCGGATATCATCTCGCTTCCCGGAATACCCTTGTTTTTTCTTGCGGCCGTGTCCCTTACGACACTATCCTGGAAGGATTCAGCTCTGGGCATACTTGCCGGCGGCGGCAGCCTTTACCTTGTGGCTCAGATTTATTATATGATCAGAAAAAAAATCGGTATGGGCATGGGTGATGCAAAACTCCTGGCAATGATTGGCGCGATGATCGGCTGGAAAGGAATTATTTTTACAATATATACTGGTTCTGCCGCAGGAACTTTGGCGGGAATCGCTGTCATCATACATAACCGGAAAAAAGATTTTAAAACCCCCATCCCCTTTGGCCCCTTCCTGGTTATCGGCGCCATAACCTATATTTTTTTTGGGCAGGATATTATTAACTGGTACTATGGCATAACCTTCTAGCTTAAAGCGTTATCTCTTCCCCTTCCCTTGCTAAAAAAGTGTCTGGAAACCGTTCCCTACATTCGCGTTCCATATTAAATAGAAATTTATCATCATGATCTGGGTCATGATGGAAAAGGGCCAGGTTTTTTACCTGAGCCTTTTCAGCTACTTCAGCAGCCTGCGCCCAGCTGCTGTGCCCCCAGCCTTTTTTTTCTTTCAGCTCTTCAGGTGTATATTGGGCGTCATGGATAAGCAGGTCAGCTTTTTCTGCAAGCTTAACAACTTTTGGATCAACTTCTTCTACATGTTCAACATCAGTGCAGTAAACCATGACCTTGCCGTCTGCTTCAAAACGATATGCGTATGCGTCTCCAGGATGATTGAGTTTACACACTTCAACCCTTGCATCATCCTTTTCCTGGCTGTATCCGCCCAGTTGATAAAAAGTAAAGGTCGCGCCCATACCGCTTAAAGAAACAGGGAAAAAATCTTTCTGCATCTGGGTGGCAAAAATATCCTCAAGGCTGTGTACATCCCTGTTCCTCCCAAAAGCTGTCAGGGTAAAATGCCTTTTCGGATTATATGCAGGCTGAAAAAAAGGGAACCCCTGAACATGGTCCCAATGTGTATGGGAAAAAACAATAAAAATATTTTCATACTGCTCATGGCCCTTTTCTATGAGATCTTTGCCCAGCTTCCTGATGCCTGTACCTGCGTCAAGAATAAGGATATTACCGTTACCGCCGGTCAGCAGAACACATGATGAATTGCCACCTACCTCCTGAAACCCTTTTTCACAAACAGGTGTCGAGCCCCTTACACCGTAAAACTTTACCTTCATCCTTTGCCCTCAAAAATGATTTTCTTTCTTACAACAATTGATTAGCACTTTTTTTCTTAAGGTTTCTGTATACCTCCAAAGTTCTCTCTTTTGTCTTATCAATCGAGAAACTGTTGTCAATTATAATATCCGCCTCTTTCTTTTTTTCTTCTATCGGCATCTGGGAGCGTATTCTTGCCATGGCATCAGTTTCAGACAGGCTGTTTCTTTTCATCAGCCTTTTTAACTGGATCTCTTTCGAAGTATAAACCAATATAACATCAGAAACCATATTCTGCATACCTGCCTCAATCAAGAGCGGCACATCCAGAATAATCACACCGTCAACAGGCGTGTCCTCTGTTGCCTGCTCTACCTGTTCAGCCATATTCTTGAATACAGCCGGGTGGACGATACTGTTAAGCTGTTGTTTTTTCTGCTGATCATTAAACACAATATCTCCCAGGCGATCCCTGTCCAATTCACCGTCAGGCTGAAGAATCGACTGCCCAAAATGGTCAACGATCTCTTGCCATGCAGCCGTCCCTTTTTTAACAGCATCGTGGGCAATCCTGTCCGCATCAATGATAACCGCACCTGCGTCCTTGAAAATTGCCGAAACAGTCGATTTCCCTGTTGCAATACCCCCTGTGAGACCTACGATCATCACTGATATTACCCCCTATACCTTTTACCCTTTATATATATATGTTCAATCCCATCCAGCCTGTCAAGAATTCCTGATGGATTACCCCTTACAACGATAAACGTGGCTCTCTTCCCTTTTTTCAGTACACCAGCATCGCTGACACCGAGTAGGGAAGCGCCGTTAAGGGTGGCGCATTTGACTGTCTCTTCTAAGGTATACCCTGCTTCCATCAAAAGCTTCATTTCCTCTGCAACCGCCGGTCCGTGATGAATCCCCAAGCTCCCTGCGTCTGTCCCTAACGCAATCCTGCCCCCTAACATCTTTGCCTTTGACATCTGTCCAATCTGATGGTCTAGATTTTTCATCGCCATATCTGCTTTAAGACTCCCCTGCTTCAGGAGCCGGGCATACCCTTTCATTGTAATCGCGGTCGGAACCCAGGTTGTCCCCCTGTCCGCCATCAGCTTAAGGTTATCCCTTCCCATGAAAAAACCGTGTTCAATGGAATCACAACCTGCTGCTACCGCTATTTTCACAGGCTCTTTTCCATTTGCGTGCACCATTACTTTTAGCCCGAGGTCTTTTGCCGCCCTCACCGCTGCTTTCATTTCATCCATGTCAAACTGGGTCATGGTCTCTTTACCGAATATGGTAAGGCTGTTAAGGCCGGAATTAACAATCTTTATATGGTCTATACGACTGCCATCTTTTGATATTTCTTCAGCTAAAGAGAGACCTTCTGAAAGGGGCCTGCCAATCAGCCTGCCATAGCGTCTCTGTTGCCGCCAGGCCCTTCCGGCTGTCTTTAATGATATCGGCAGCACCTCTTTATTCAGGCATTCATCTTTGTACCTGACCGCGTGCCCGTTCCAGTCCCCGCCATCTCTGATACTAATAACTCCACAGGACAGATGGTTCTTCACATGATCCTCAATAACACTTTTTATGTCATCAAAACCGGCTGTAAGCTGATGTTCCCTAACCTTCTTGTCATCCGTCCCAGACATGAACAGGTGTATATGGCTGTCAACCAGACCCGGAAGAACCGTGCTGTCTGACATATCTACAATATCAGGACCTGTTCTAGGCATCTCTTCAGCTGGAATGATTTCCTGTATATCCCCGTTCCGAACATGCAGAACCGTGTTCCTGAGCACAGGCCCGCCGGTTCCGTCTATGAGCCAACCAGCATGTATGTAGATTTCTTCTGACATAATTTTACACGTTTTCTTAGCGTTGATGCGTGTTAGGGTGAAGCGCACATTCTGGATCCTAGATGCTAGATACTGGATCCTGAGTGAAAAATTATTGGGCAAAACCATAGAGGCGAACCTTGTGTTCGCCTAATATGGATCTTAGTTAGTCTCTAAATCCTAGAATTCAGCATTCCCGCTAAAAAGAAGCGGGATCTCCGTTTCACTACGACCAGCCATCCAGAATCTAGAATCCAGCATCTAGCATCCAGCATCATTTTTTAAACAACACCATATCAGATCTCCCACTCTTTACCTCGAAGTTATTCACTACTGAGCCCCAATATCTCTCTTCTCAACAGCTCTATCGCTGCCATGGCAAAAATCTTTTTGTTCATGGACCGTTTTGGAAAAGGGAAGTGATATCTTTTTCCCTTACTTCCATCAGGCCCGGCGATCCCGATGCATACTGTCCCCACAGGTTTTTCATCAGTACCACCGTCAGGCCCGGCGATTCCGCTCGTGGCAATACCATAGGTGGCACCGGCTATCCTTCGCGTGCCTTCGGCCATCTGCTTAACTGTCTCTTCATGCACTGCGCCAAATTCTTCCAGGGTATCAGGGCGTACACCCAGCACATCCATCTTTGCCTGATTAGAGTAAGTCACACCTGAAAAAAGGAAATAATCCGAACTTCCCGGAACATCGGTCAGCATACTCGAGATAAGGCCACCGGTACAGCTTTCAGCAACGGCAACAGTCGCGCTGTTATCTATAAGGAGACGACCCACAACCGCTTCAAGGGTTTCATCTGTATCAGATACTATCCATTTTTCAAGCCGATCCATTATCCATTCAGTGGCTTTTGAAAGGAGTTTGCCGACCTCCAGTACATTATCTCCACTGATGTACAGCTTTACATGAATAATCGGGAACACAGGTCTGAAACCGAGCCTTACACCAGGAAAACAGGCTGCAAAACCTTCTAGTTTTTCACTCACCACGGATTCAGCAAGGCCAAAAAGGGGCATAGTCTTTGTACGGATGATTTTTCTGTCAGACCCTTGAAGCGTTTCGATCTGTGGCAGGACAGCGTCAACTATCATTTTTCTCATTTCATACGGAACACCCGGCACAAAAAAACAGTTGCATTTCCCAATAGTCAATACAAAGCCAGGTGCTGTGCCCACAGGATTTGCAATACATTTCGAACCTTCAGGAAGCATGGCCTGCTTGTTGTTGGATGTTGGCATATCAATGCCCCGTCCCTTGAAATAACCCGCCATGGTCTTTTGAGCTTCTATGTCCAGAGCTGTAGTAACACCCGCGGCTTTTGCGGCTGCAGCCGCCGTAATATCATCTGTTGTAGGACCAAGTCCGCCGGACACGACAGCAATATCCGAACGACCGCCAATCTCTTCCAGTACCGAGGCAAGCATATCCATATCATCTTTCACACAACTGTGCCGGGTAACATCGATTCCCGATTCTTCAAGTTTTTCCGCGATAAAAGCGGAATTGCTGTCAACAACCGCTCCTGTTACGACCTCATCGCCTGTGGCAAGTATCTCTGCTTTCATATCGCCTCTTTACTTACACTTAAATATTTTCTGCCAAACTATTCGTTAGCATATTAAGATATAAATAAAATAATATCAACTGTCGTAGCCCAACTTAATATTGCATACACTATCAGATGTCATCATACACAAAAACCTCATAGATCCTGGATGCGAGATAGCTGGTCGTAGCGAAGTGTAGATCCCGTTTCTTTTTACCGGGGGTTCTAGGGTTTAGCATCCAGTATCAATTACGCTTCACTGCCTCCAATCTTTCCCCTCGACCCTATAGCCTATACCACATACCTTTTCCCTACACCATACATCTTTTACCCTACACCATATTTCGTTTTCTTAAGCCCCCAACTTTCTGTATCCCTTAATGAGACAATTCTGTATCTCCCTAATCAAATTTCCGGTTGACTGTGTAACAAAAAGTAACAACAACCATGTTTATGCTGTGTAATTTTGTTATACCCTTTTTTCAGGTCTTTTTCGGGGAATAATAACCACCCAGTTGCATTTTCATTTAATCTTCTAAATTCATATTCTTTTTCTTACATTCACAATCTTCTCTTTCCGTCGTTTTTTTTCAACAGTTCTTCTGATTGGCATGCTTGATGCAGAGTCTGAAACCGTGTTGGACGCTAAATCATATTTTGACCGGGAGGAAAGTATGAACAACTTAAAATCAGGCATATCGTTTTTCATCATAATTTGCTTTTTCCTGCTGTACTGCAGTGAGAGCGGGCTTGCAGGGACAACTCGCATAAATTCTAATACTGAAGGCTATGAAAACAATGACAGTAGTTTTTCTCCGTCCATTTCAGCTGATGGCCGGTATGTGGTCTTTCATTCTTTTGCGGACGATCTCGTTGCTGATGATACCAATAACAAGGCAGATATCTTTGTGTATGACACAGTAGAAGATGTAACAATCCTGGTCAGTATTCATTCAGATGGCGCACTGGGAAATGGGAACAGTTTCTGTCCGTCAATATCAGCAGATGGAAGGTATGTTGCTTTTTATTCCTATGCAAACAACCTTACATATAATGACTTTAATAATCAATCAGATGTTTTTGTTCACGACACTGCTACAGGATCCACACAGCTGGTAAGTAAATATTCCAAAGCGATCTCCAGAAGAGGCAGGAAACTTGTTATATCAGAAAGGGGAAATGGGAAGAGTTTAAACCCATCAATTTCAGCAAACGGACGCTATGTGGCGTATGTTTCATCTTCGGATAACCTTGTAGATAAAGACACCAATGACCTGCGAGACATATTTGTTTATGATCTTGTCGGAAAAACGACCAAACGGGTCAGTGTCCATGAAAATAGAACCCAAGGAAACGGCAGAAGCGGTTGTCCAACTATCTCCGCTGACGGACAATACGTGGCCTTTTACTCCTACGCGGACAATCTGGTGGATGATGACTCCAATGGTCTTGTGGATATTTTTGTGCATGATACAACTTTAGGAACCACAACCAGAATACATTCAAATATTGAAGAAGCAGAGGGGAACGGAGAGAGCGTTAATCCGACAATTTCTGCAGATGGGCGTTATGTGGCCTTTTACTCCTATGCGAACAACCTGGTAAAAAACGACACCAATGGTGTTGCAGATGTTTTTGTGTATGATAGGGATGAGGCTCATAATATATGTGTAAGCAATGGTACTGACGGAACCCAGGGTGACATCGAGGATTTCGCGGCAGCCATTTCAGCAAACGGCCGCTTTGTCGCTTTTATATCTCAAGCTGAAAGCCTGCAAAAGGAAGTCGATAGCAAGGCTGACGTTTTTCTTTATGATATTGAATTGGAAACCACAACACAGGTGAGTGCACACTCAGATGGAACATCCGGTAATGGAAGCAGTTTATACCCGGCGATTTCATCGGACGGCAGGCGGGTTACCTTTGATTCATATGCTGACAACCTGGTGGATGACGATACAAACAATCAGACTGACATTTTTTTATATGATGTTCCAGACAAGTCTGAGACACCCGGGGTTGCTATTAATGAAAGGACCGGAAAAGCTTATGACACGATCCGGGCTGCTGTCCGGGCTGCTGTTAGCGGCGATACCATTACAGTAACAGACGGCATCTATGTCGAAAATGTGGTAATCAATAAGCCTCTCACTATTCAATCGGAAAACGGTATGTATGAAACATTTATACAATCATCTAACCCCCGGAAACACGCAGTTATAATCAAAAAAACCAGCAATGTTGTTCTGGATGGGTTTTCAATATACGGCGGGCGAGCCGGCGTATATTTAAAAAATACTAATACCTGCACAATCATAAATAACCGTTTCGGATATAGTGAAAAGCACGCAAACAGTATTGGCATTATGCTTTTTAACACCAAAAACAGTTTGCTCCAGGATAACATTTGCAAATGGAACGTTAAAAACGGCATTATGCTTTACAAATCAAACTTGAATAGGGTAGATGACAACACCTGTTCTTATACCAATATAGGTATCAAGCTGCTCATATCACACAATAACACCATTACATCTAATAGATGCGACGAGAACAGAACAGGCATTTATTTGTACCTGTCAAGAAAGAATAATATGAATGAGAATACCGGTTCAAACAACCGATACGGAATAAGACTAAAAAGATCAAATAAAAACACTTTAAGTGAAAATACTTTTTAAATATCAATCTGCAAATGCTCTTTAATCTGCTCAATCAGCTTCTTTAGGCTAAACGGTTTACTCAAATAACCATCCGCACCCGCGTCCAGGCATTTCTCCTTGTCTCCCTGCATGGCGAGCGCCGTCAACGCGATGATTGGTACCCTTCTATCATTATTATTTGAGGTTTCTTTCTTTCGGATCTCTTTTATAGCTTCAAAACCAGACATGCCCGGCAATTGAATATCCATAAGAATAAGATCAGGCTGGTTTTCAATAGCATAAGTTATGGCGTCTTCACCATTATAGGCGACAATCGTTTCATAATTATGCACAATAAGATAATCGTTAACAACCTCAACATTGATCTGGTTGTCGTCCACCAGTAAAATCTTTGCCAAATATTTTTTACTAACGTCTGAGGCCTCCTTTTCATCTTCTTGATCTAACTGTTCAGGAGATACCTCCCTTGCAAACCTGGCATCCCATGGCAATTCGATGATAAACTTGCTCCCTTCTTCAGGTATGCTTTCAACGCTAATATTACCATTATGAAACATAACAAGGCGGTATACCAAGTATAAGCCGAGACCTGTTCCACCGTATTTTTTTGCCAGCCCGCCGTCTATTTGTACAAAAGGTTTGAACAGATGCTTGGCATCCTCTGCGGAAATCCCAGGTCCCTGATCCCAGACAACAACCTTTAACTTTTCTTCTTCTATATCACCAACGATATCAATCCCAACCAATTTGTTTACAGGCGTGAACTTGATGGCGTTATTAAGCAGGTTAATCAGCATCTGCTTAAAACTGCGGGTGTCGGCCTCCACAAATTCAACTGCGCGGTGAATTTTGACATTGATACCTATCTTTTTCTTTTTTGCCAGCGGCTCTGTCATCCTCACAACGGAATTACAGGTATCTTCAATATCGATCTGCTCCATGTTCATGTCCATTTTACCGGCTTCAATTTTAGAGAGATCAAGGATATCATTAATCATTGAAAGAAGATGACGCCCGCTTTCATCGATATTCTGTAAATGAGAAGTCTGTTTACTGTTCAGTCTTCCGTAAACTTCTTCAAGCAGGACCTCGGTAATGCCCAGGATCGTCGTCAGCGGCGTGCGCAGTTCATGGCTCATGTTTGCGAGGAATTCATCCTTGTGTTTAATCGCCCTCGCAAGTTCCTTGTTTGCACATTTAACAGCTTCCGTTCGCTCCTCAACACGAACCTCCAGCATGGCCCGCTCATTTTTCAGTGCTATTTTTGCTTTTGTCTCTTCAGTGATATCCCGCCAGACACTCAAAAGCAGTTTTTTTTCGCCGACCGCAATTATTTTTGTACTTATCTGAGCATTTCGCGTCTCTTTGCTTTTAGTCAACAGCGCTGTCTCAAAAACGTCTTTCCCAAGCCTGTTAACCGTATCAAAATGCTTTTTCAATGCGCTTTGAAATCCCTCGTCCCCCAAATCATGAAACACGATTTCCTGGAACTCTTCCCCTGTATATCCCAGATTGATATATGTACTTCTGTTAAATTGCAGGATATCCAGAGAATCAGGGTCGATGATGATGATAGAATCCGTAGCTTGTTCGAAAATATTCTTAAACCTCTCCTCGCTCTCCCTAAGCGCAAGTTCCATCTCTTTCCGCTCGGTAATATCCCTTAAAATACTGACAAAGCCCTCTATCTCTCCATTTCTTTCAATAATTTTTGGATTTATCTCAATAAACTTTTCTTCCTTGGTGTCTTTTTTTATAAGTTCAATTTCTATTGTTTTTGTCTTTTTGCTCTCACACACTTCTGCAAAATGTGTTATCAAATTATCCATATCTTCAGGTTTAATAGCGTCTATTTCAGAAAAATTCTTCCCAATGACTTCTTCGGGTGTATATCCGGAAATATCTTTAGCTTTCTGGTTCACATCTAGAATTCTTCCTGTTTTATCAACATAGATAATCTCGTCATTGGCATTTTCAAATATCAATTTGAATTTTTCTTCGCTCTCCCGCAATGCTTTTTCAGCTGAATCCCGTTCAATCAGTTCAACCTGCAGCTTTTTGTTGGCAAGTACTAACGCTTCGGTCCGCTCTTCAACATGTTTTTCCAGTTCAATGTTCGCTTTCTCAAGAAACACCTTAGCCGCGATATTCTCGCGGAAAAGTGTAATCTTTTCATAAGCCCGCTCAACAGAATTTTTAAGGAGAATCAGGCTGTTCAGCGGCTTTGTCAAGTAATCAAAAGCACCCCGGCGGAGTGCTTCAATTACCATGTCAATATCACCTTGACCGCTGATGATAATAATCGGAGTCTCAGGAGATTCATCTCCAATAATCCGGAGAACGTCAAGCCCTCCCATCTTTGGCATATTCAGGTCCAGAAGGATGACATCCGGTTTTATTTCCCGAAACATGCTGATTCCCTTTTCACCATCTTCAGCTTCAAACACATGATGCCCCAGTTCTTGCAGGAAATCAGAAAAAGTTTTCCGTATTACTTTTTCATCTTCTATACAAAGTATAGATGCATAAGTATTTTCAACTTTTCCATGCATAATCGTATCCTTATTCTGTTTTTAGCTTCTATTAGCTGTCCAGCACCTGCCTGACTTTTGTTAATAAAGAATCCATAGTAAACGGTTTTTGGACAAACTGAATCCCCTTTTCCAGTACACCGTGATGAACAATTGCGCTACCCGTATAACCGGACATAAAAATAATTTTAGTTTCCGGCAATACTCTTGAGATATGTCCAGCCAATTCTTTGCCGGTCATCCCCGGCATTATCACATCCGTCAGTAAAAGATGAATCGGGCCATCATGACGCTCACAGGATTTAAGAGCATCTTCGCCGCCACAAGCGTCTATAATATGATAACCGTTTTCTGAAAGAATACTATTAACTGTTTTTCTGGCACTGTCATCATCTTCAACCAGTAGAATGGTTTCAAAACCTTTGACATCTGCCATCGTCAGCTTTTGCTGAGATTCTCCTCTTATCGGCACTGCCTCTACCATAGGCAGATATACTATAATGGTTGTACCAATATTCAGTTCACTATTGACAAAGATATTACCCCCACTCTGCCGGACAATCCCGTATACAGTTGCAAGTCCCAGGCCTGTACCTTTTCCTTCTTCCTTGGTTGTAAAAAAAGGCTCAAAAATCTTTGTCTGGATATCTTCATCCATACCTTCTCCTGTATCACTTACCGCCATCATAATATAATGACCGGGGGTGACAGACACATGTTTTTTGGAAAACACGTCATCAAGATAAACACTTTTTGTCTCTATGGTGAGGCTCCCTCCAAACGGCATGGCATCCCTTGCATTAACAGCAAGATTGACAATAATCTGTTCAATCTGTCCCACATCCGCCTTTATATAGACCGGTTCTGAATCAAGCAGCTTATTCAGAACAATATCTTCACCGATAATACGGGACAGTAATTTTTCAACATCCCTCACCACATCGTTCAGGTCAAATGTTGTCATTTCCATGTGCTGCCGCCGTCCAAAAGCAAGAAGTTGCCGGGTCAAGTTAGCACATCTTTCTCCAGCCTCCTTTATCTCCCTGACACTGTCTTGCATCTTATTATCCAAACCGGATTTCAGTAGCAACATTTCACTGATTCCGGTTATCGGTGTCAGCGCGTTATTAAAATCATGGGCAACACCGCCCGCCAGTCTTCCGATTGTCTCCATCTTGATGGCATGATGAAGCTGATCCTCAAGATTTTTCCTGTTAGTAATATCAGAGGCAATTCCCGCCATCATCTCAACATTTCCCTGATCATCATACACAGGGAATCCCCGGTCATAGATCCAGCGCACTGAGCCATCCGGCCTTTTAATTCTATATTCAACCTGATACGCGCTTCCCTTGTAATGACTTCTGTTTAATTCTTTAAAAATATCCTCTCTATCATCTTGATGGACGGCCTTAAAAAAAGACTTAAACAGATCCGTAATATCTTCGGCAGGGATTCCCCAGATCTTTTCAAATGCCGGACTGATATAACTCTGCTCAGCGTTCCCAGGCTTGTTTATCCACAGCACATCGTCAATATTATCGGCAAGTATACGTAATTTTCTCTCCGTAAGTTTTAAAGCGTCTTCAAACTCCCTCTGTTCGGAAATATTCTCTCCTGAGCCTAATGTCCCGACAATCTCTCCGTTTTCATCCCTTAAACAGGCATTTTTCCAAGCAATAAGCTTCTGTTTACCGGACTTTGTCAGTATCGGGCTTTCATAAAACTCAACCGATTTGAGATCACCGGACATTATTTTAAAAAAAATGGATTTGATATCTTTCCTGATCTCTTTAGGAATAAAATCATCGACCCAGTTTTTCCCGAGCACCTCATCCTCATCGTATTCAAGAACCGATAGTCCCTTCTTATTAATTAGCGTTACTTCACCTTGTGTATTAAGCGCCACAAACATCACACCAGCGATATCAAGATATTGCTCAGCCCTGTCTCTCTCCTTTCTCATATGCCGGGCAGCGGTTTCCAGAGCAGATGTCCGTTCATCCACTATTTTTTCAAGATCGGTCTGGTATGCTGACAGCTCAAGGTGCGTCTGTATACGGGCCAGGACAATCTTTGGATTGAACGGTTTGGTCACATAATCAACCGCGCCGAGTTCAAAACCTTTTATCATATTGATCTCATCTGTAAGTGCAGTAATAAAAATTATTGGTATATCCCTGGTCCTTTTATCTGCCTTTAATTCTCTACATACTTTAAATCCATCTACCCCCGGCATCATCACATCCAGCAATATAAGGTCCGGCCTGTTGTCAGACTGTACAATTTCTATCGCTTCACTGCCACCGGTAGATACAATGATACTGTATCTTGCACTGAGGATGTTGATCATTACCCTGATATTATCAGGAAAATCATCAACAATAAGCACTCTCTTTTTCTTGCGGCTTGTAGGCATTCTTTCTCTAACCTTTTTTATTTTTATGCCACCTTCACCATGCTCTCAACCCAGGCTTTTATCCCTGCTAAACAACAATGGGATCTATGCTTTGCTACGACTGGCAACCGCATCCAGAAATATATTGTTACCCTGTTTACTCAGTCCTCAGTCCTTCTCTTTATCCCTATCCAGCACATCCCTGGTTATTTTCAGCAGGTCTTCCACCTTAAACGGCTTATGTAAAAAATTAACACCCTCATCCAGAAGATTATTATGCTGAATGACATCATCTGCGTACCCGGAAATATATATTATCTCTATCCCTGGATAGAATTCTGAAACCAGGTCCCCCATCTCTATTCCGTTCATACCCGGCATGATCACGTCAGTAATAATCAGGTGAATGGTATCTTTGAACTGTTTGCTCAGTTTAACAGCTTCCTGTCCGTTACTCGCCTCTAATACATGATATCCGCTTGATGAAAGAATCATTTTCGCGGTCTTCCTGGCACCTTTATCATCTTCAACAAGAAGGATGGTTTCTGAACCTTTTAACGCATCAGTCGCTGGACGTTCCTTTATCTCTGTCTTCTTATCCAAATCCTCTTCAGCGACAGGGAAACAAAGTTCAAAAACGGTTCCAGTGCCAAGTTTACTATGGACCCAAGCGTGCCCTCCGCTCTGCTTTACAATCCCATATACACTTGATAGCCCCAGCCCAGTCCCTTTCCCCTCTTCCTTGGTTGTAAAAAAAGGGTCAAAAATCCTTAACCGGGTCTGTTCATCCATTCCGCTTCCGGTATCGCTCATTGACAGCAAGACATAATGTCCTGGTATGACGGAAACATAAGTTTTTGCGAACGCGGCATCAATAAAGATATTCCTGGTCTCTATGCCGAGTCTTCCCCCGTCCGGCATGGCATCTCTGGCATTCACCGCAAGATTAACGATAATCTGTTCAATCTGGCCTGCATCTGCCCTTATATTTTTTAAGTCAGAATCAAAATTTTTTATTAATTCAATGTCTTCTCCAATAATACGGGACAACATCTTTTCAACTCCTGTAACAACATCATTAAGATTAAGCGTTGTTATCTGCATGGTCTGCCTGCGCGCGAACGCCAGGAGCTGGCGAGTAAGGGCGGCGCAACGTTTACCCGCGCTCATGATCTCAGAGATATTGCTGTACAGCTGATCCTGGGAATCAAGTTTCGCCAGTATCATTTCACTAATGCCCAAGACAGGGGTCAGGGCGTTATTAAAGTCATGGGCTACCCCGCCGGCAAGCCTGCCGATCGCCTCCATTTTCATTGCCTGGTTGAGCTGCTCTTCCAGTTTCATCCGTTCTGTAATATCTTCTCCTGAACTGAGATGCCCAATGACCTTGCCTGATTCATCCTTTAGATCAACATTATGCCAATGGATCATCCGCTCCTCACCTGATTTTGTTAAAACAGAATTTTTATACTGCTCAACCGACTCAACTTCTCCAGCCAGGATTTTATTTGAAACATCTTTAACTTCCTCTGTCATCCGTTCAGGCAAGAACTTGTCAAACCAGTTTTGGCCTATGACATCATCCTCGTCATATCCAAGTATCTCCAGCCCTTTCTGGTTAATCAGTGTGACCTCCCCTTTTGTATTGATCGCCACGAACATCACACCCGCCAGGTCCAGGTATTGCTGGGCCCGATCACGCTGTTTGCGAATTTCGTCCTCTGCCTTTTTTCGATCTGTGATATCCGTTGACACACCGCATATACCATAAGGAGACCCCTCATCATTCAAGACTGGAAACTTTACGGAAATATACGTATGAAGCCCGTCATCATGGGGCGCGATTTCCTCCATTTCAAGAGGCATTTTCGCTTTAATAACTTTAAGGTCGTTGGTCCTGAATGTTGCAGCCAAATCCTGTGGAAAAATATCAAAGTCGGTTTTGCCAAGGATCTCTTCTCTTTTAATGTGGAACAGGATTTCAAATTGCCGATTAATCAGCATGTACCTTCCATCAAGGTCTTTAAGATAAACAACAGAAGTGGTGTTATCCAAGATTGACTGAAGCTGTCTCTGACTCTCACTCAGGTCCTTTTCTATCATTCTGTTATAGGTGATATCCCGTGTGACGATAGACAAACCTTTTAGTTTGTCCTGACTATCCCGCAATGCTGTGATGATAACGCTTGCCATAAATGTTGAACCGTCTTTTCGTATACGCCAGCCTTCTTCTTCATATCTGCCGTTCTCTTTTGCAATTTTTAGATTTTCTTCCAGCTTGCCTGAATGAAGTTCTTTTTCTTTATAGAATATTGAGAAATGTTTACCAACAACCTCTTCAGGTTTATATCCCATAATAGCCTGTGCGCCTTCATTCCAACTGGCGACTTTTCCGTCAGGATCGAGCATGAAAATCGCGTAATCCTTTACCTCTGAAACCATCAGCCGAAAATTCTCTTCACTCTCTCGTATCTCCTTTTCCATTTTCTTTCGTTTAGTAATATCACGTGCAATTCCTACAAGAGCATAAGGTTTTCCGTCACGATAAATAATGGAACCCATGGATTCAATATCTAAACTGGTGCCATCTTTTCGCCGGATTAGATATTCGGTGACCTGCTGCATCTTTTCACCTGTTTTCATTTTTTCCAGCAATTCATAAGCTGAGGATAGATGTTCTTCATTCAGGAGAGATGCAAAATTAAGATCTTTTATTTCTTCTCTTGTGTAACCGGTGAGTTCCAGGGCTGCGAGGTTCGCATCTATAAAATACCCCTCCAGATCCGTAACATAAACACAGTCAAGTGAACCTTCAAAAAGAGCCTTAAACCGTTCTTCGCTCTCACGCATCTTTTCTTCTGCCTGCTTTTTTTCAGTGATGTCTCTCCCGACACAAAACATCAATTTTTCTTCCCGCAAGGGTGTTACGGTCCAGGATATGTTTTTGATAGAACCATTTTTATGAATATATCTATTCCCAAAGCCTTCTGTCTGTTTCCCTGCCTTGAGGTTTTCTACTTCAGTATCATTTTTTTTGTGATCGTCAGGATGAATAAAGTCCAGGATAGGGGTTGCCAACAATTCTTTTTCTGTATAGCCGAGGCTTGCTTCCCATGCTGGATTAACATATTTGAAGTACCCGTCCATTCCAGCTATACAGATAAGATCCTTTGACAATTTTAGTATGCGGTCCCGTTCCTGTTCCCGTAGTTCAAGATCATTATGTACTTTTTTGAGTGCTGTGTCCGCTTTTTCAAGATGCCTGATATTGCCTACAAGACGTTTCCCGCCAAGAAAAATGGCAATAATCCCAAACAACCAGACCATGCTGAACAGTATACAATTTTCGATCAGATGTGTTTTAGTTATCTTCTGTAATGGCGCCATGGGGAACTGCACACTAATACCCCCGCGTATATCGCCGACTTTATATCCCTGTTCAGCATGGCATTTCAGGCAGTTTTTTTCAGTAATCATGGGGCGTATCAGCCGCATAAACTTAACATTGTTGATATTTTCAATAGAACTAATTTCGTCCCGGCCATCCTGAAAAGCACGAAGGGCCTTTTCTTCCCAGGCATCCGGAGTATTTTCAGGTCGAACAGGATTTAAGCTGGTTATATGAACACTGAGGTTAGAAGCCTCTTGTCTCAGCTCGTGGGCCTGACGGGTTATATAAGCTGGATTCATCAGTGTCAGCTTCCGACCCGAAGGCGTTGTGATATCGCGCTCTTCAACATGTGAAAGATACGGATTAGGCTGTGTTGCCTCGCTGATAGGGACATAGACCCCCTGATGATGAGCCGCCCATTTGCGATACACAATATCTTTTTCAAAGGCTGTTGCAGCATAATGATAAGCCATATTAGTATTTTCGCGTTGATGGTCTTTGTAGCTCCACAAAAATACTAAAATTATAAAAACCGTCCAGATCCCCACCAGAGCCCAGAGGTATTTTTTCAGATGTATCGGATAACGTTCAGGCATAATTGTTACGTTCATAACAGCCCTCTTGTTTTTTCACTTTTGCTACATCTCCAATATACTTCGAACCTTACTCAGTAAAAGTCCCGGCCTTAAGGGTTTTTGAAAAAACTCTTCTCCTTTGTCAATAATGTCATGCTGCACGACGATATTATCCGTATAACCGGACATATAAATCGCTTTAATGTCAGGGTATTGTGATATCAGTTTTTCAGTCAGCTCCTTGCCGTTCATACCGGGCAGTACGACATCCGAAATCACTAAATGGATCGGTTTATTGTACTCCTGACTTATTTTTACGGCTTCTTCACCATCAACTGCTTCTAAAATAATATACCCTATTCGTGAAAGAATCTTTGTTATGGTTTTCCTAGTTGAGTCATCATCTTCAACCAGAAGTATGGTTTCTGAGCCTTGAAACCTTCCAGGCGCGGTATGAGTCTCTTCTTCGATCACGTCCGCAACCTCATCAACTATTGGAAAATATATTTTAAAAACGGTTCCCATTTCTTGCTCACTGTATACCCAGATATAGCCGTTACTCTGTTTCACAATACCATAAACTGTGGATAATCCAAGACCGGTCCCCTTACTCTCCTCTTTAGTGGTAAAAAAAGGCTCGAACACTTTAGAACTGGTCTCTTTATCCATTCCAGAACCTGTGTCGCTTACTGCCAGCATCACATAGTGCCCTGAAGTGATGGAAATGTGCCGGTCTGCATAATCCTCATCAAGAAAAACATTGGCGGTCTCAATGATGAGCTTGCCGCCATTCGGCATGGCGTCACGGGCGTTCACCGCAAGGTTTAGAATAATCTGCTCTATCTGGCCGATGTCGGCTTTAATGCTTTTAAGATCAGAAGTAAGACATTGTTCAAGTTTGACATCTTCACCGATTAAGCGGGACAGCATTTTATCAATGTTAATGATGACATTGTTCAAATCCAAAACCTTCATTTCCATGGGCTGTTTACGCGCGAATGCCAGAAGCTGCCTGGTCAGCCCGGCGCATTGATTGCCTGCCCGTCTGATCTCATTAATACCACCAGACACATAATCTTCAGGATCCATCTTCATCAGCAGGAGTTCACTAATACCCATTATCGTTGTGAGCGCGTTATTAAAATCGTGCGCAACACCGCCGGCAAGCCTGCCGATCGCTTCCATCTTCAATGCCTGGCGAAGCTGCTCTTCGAGCTGTTTTCGCTCAGAGATATCACGTATTGTTCCCATAATTCTATCTGGCACTCCATCCTGGTTAAACAGGAACGATACGATAACTTCTATCCATATAATGGAACCGTTTTTATGTTTCAGCTCTAAATCCAGGGTGCGGCTGCCGGATATATCTTTTAGATCTTTGGCCAGATCTTTTTCAAATAACTCTAACGCTGTTTCATATGAATCAACCGTCATCACGTCTTCAATAGGTTGTTCTATGACCTCCTCAACAGTATACCCCGTTATTTTATAAACAGAAGGACTGATATAAATAAATTTGAGATCCGTACTCATGATGAAAATGATGTCTGACACATTATCCGCAAGCAAACGATATTTTTCTTCACTCTCCCTCAGTTCCTTTTCGATCCTTTTACGGTCAGTAATATCTTTAATCGTGTGAACAATTTCTATCAGTTCCCCGTCATCATTCAAAACAGGATCCGCAGTAATATGATAATATTTCCCGTCAAGCTCCAGTTCCATGCTCTCCCTTTTTAGAGAGCCTTTCATGCATTGTATCGGACAGCCTTCTACAGGTCTGCTGGAATCATGCATTAACTCATAACAAGAACGGCCTACTATTTCTTTGTTGGTTTTGCCGACAAAGTCTTCCATCGCCTTATTGCACATTCGTATCTTATGATCAGTATCCATCAGAAAGATGGCGTCTCCAACAGCGTTAAACAAGGACTGCCATTTATTCTCTGAAATTCCTGATGCTTCCTGATCCTGATTGTTCATAACTTCTTCCTTTTCCCTTTTTTCTTTTTCATCCCGTTGTTCCATAAGTCTCCTGTAAACATGTTCTTTTTAATCTGTGTTCAAAATCAATCCGCTTGTATTATCACGCAAATAACACCTCGAAGAGGCCAATTATCTTCCAACATCAAGTATTTTTAACCGTAGATATGCGTCAGCTAGCGCCAAAAATGTGCGGCTCATTGGTTCCCCCGGTATGTTTTTCTGGAGCGTTACATAGCTCCCCGTTTTTTCCTTGTCCCATTAATGGCCATATCAACAGAATCAATAACCTGTTTCGGTTTGACCGGCTTGTGCAGAACCATTATGGGTGAATATTCCATGGCTTTCAGCATAAGGTCACTATCCGGATAGCCGGTAATAATGACCACCGGCATCGTTTTATCCAGTTTTCGAATTTCGCATAAGGTTTCAGGACCGCTCATGCCCGGCATTTTGAGATCAAGAAGTATCACGTCCGGCATATCACCCACCATCACCCTAAGCGCATGTGCACCGCTGGTAAATGTGGATAAGCGGTATTTTTCATCATCAAGTATATGACGAAAAGTAGTCAGGACTCCAGCGTCATCATCCACTGCCATGACGTGAACAATACCAGAACTCCCCTGCTGTGCCTTTTGCCAGTCTTGCAGTTCGCTTTCATTGAACCGCCAGTCTTTGCCGACTTTAAAGGATGGAATCTGCCCGCGTCTTGCCAGGCGCCTGACGGTCTCCACATGGGCGCCGATGTATTCAGCTGCTTCAGCAGCTTTGAACACTCGTGACATAGTTATCTCCTTTTACAAAAGAATATTTTGTAAAACTTCCGTAAATTCAGAACGATAAATATAAATCAGGAACTTTGCAACATAATTGTTGCGCTTAATTGAGGCCAGTTGAGTTTAGTTGAGGTAATTTTAACAAAAACCCTGATAAATGTCAAAGTTTATAAAAAATATTCATATTTTTTTTGGGGGGAGGAATGAATGGAAACTTATTAAATATGGGGGAGAAATGGGTGGCGTCACAGGCATTCTTTCGGTTGCAACTACGAAAGATTCACTTTTTTTACTAATACTTAAACCGGAATCCAATGAGCAAAGCACTGTGCTCCTGGCTGTATCTTTTAAAATTATACTCTCTTTCTTTCCCTTCAACATAAAAACCGGTCAGGCTGAATTCAGTATTATCCGAAAGATTATAAGCCATACCTACTGAATAAGTAAACAGATCAACATCACACGATGATGGGACAAGGATATTAAAATCATCTGATGTTTCAAGCCCCTGTTTTTCTGTGGCATTTTCTTCATATTTCATTCCAAGCCTAATCGCCATGTCTTTTTTAAATTGGTATGCCAGTCCCAGTCCTAACCGACAGCTGTTTTCATAAAACGTCCGCTGGCTGGTTTTAATCCCGGCTGTTTTATACTCGATTTCATCCATATCTTTCCATCGCATATAACAATAATCTACACCCAGGGTCAGCTTTGGATTAGGCTTATAGCCCAATCCAATTGAATAATAAACCGGCAGTTCAAATTCTATGTCAGAATCATTTGTTATATCATCAGCCTTAACAAAACCGTCCATATCTACGGAAACCTTACTCCTAAATACCAGCCCCATGCTTAATTCATCTGTAATTTTATACATGATGCCAACATTAAAACCGTAACCAGCCCTGTCATTATATTCACTTTTAACCTCCATAAATTGATATACCTCATTCTCCATTTTTCCCCAATATGAAGAAAGGCCCGCCCCCACGGACAGTTTTGACGAGAGCTGAAATGCACAGACAGTAGTCAATGCGTCAAATCCTGAAGAGGATTCAATTTTATAATCCGAATCCTGAAAATCATTATATACGGTTCCGATATTACTCGCATATGGGATATAGGTCCCAAACCCAAAAGCCCACTTTTTCAGCTTTCTCGCGATAAAAAAACCGGGAACGACATATTTTTCTCTGCTCTTGTCTTGGATACCGTTTGCCTGATAAGTAATTTTTGATAAATACAAGTTCCCGTATACTTGAGAATACCATGTATGGTCGTCACAAAAAACCAAACCCGAAGGGTTATAATATACTGCTGAAGCATCATCCGCGATGCCGGTAAAAGCGCTTCCCATGGAATTCGCTTTAACGCCGATACTGTTTACATCAAAAGCCCCGGCATATGCAGCGTCTGAGAACATCAGCACAAATAGAACCGCTATTAAGATTTTCTTACCTGTCATAAAGATCACCTATGGTTATTTACATCATACTAAAATACTCTGCCTTTCATCTGTCGCATAATGAAAAAGTTGCAATACTTCGGTTACACCAGTTACATATTTTGAAAAGCTTCTCCTTTGGAGGTTAAACTGTTTTATCAGATCTATCATCCAGAAGGGGACCTGGGACGGATAACATTTCAACTCTAAAATCACATTACAATCCGGATCAAAACGCAACGGATGATCAAGGTGAATCATCTGGTTTTCATCCGGCACGAGGTTATAATTGTTTTCGGGCTGATACCTTAAATCAATATCAAACGTCACCCTGGCGTAATCATCAACATCCGAGATATAAGCTTTTCGCGTGTATTGTGTCAGAACTTTTGGTGCGGCATTGTAAGCGATTGCTAATCTTAAAAACAGGTTCAAATTCGATATGCCCATGTCATCTTTTTTGAAGTCCTGTTCACAGCCAGACCGCTCGAACATCTCAAACCACTTGGCGTTTGAGACTTTTGCCCTGTATTTTCGTATAACATTACAATGCTTCTGCTTAATTTCAAAAAAATAAGGCATGGTTGAACTGTCGCCATAAGAGCGCATCCGCATATTAAATCTATTATCACAACCATCAAGACGGTTTCTGAGAAACAGGTAATTCGGAGAATCAAAATATAGATTGTTTACCTTATAAAACTGGTTATTCACAGCCTCGGAATATTTATCAAGATAACAATAAATTGATACAAAATCGGATATTGGCGCTACCATATCAAACGGTATGGTAAACTTGGCTTCATAACGGTCAATGATCGGCAGAACATTTTTCTGGATGTTATTCTTCATGCCTCCCCAACTGCCTGTAATGACTAAAAAAACGCATATTTGTCGTAAATATCATTATATGTTTATATATGTCCTCTATAGTTTATGGTGCGATCATCTCAAGACCACGATATAAATAATTATTAAACGGTTTTTTTGATAATCTGCCTGATGCATCTAGGAGGTTTATATATTTAGTATAAATTTGAAATTTTACCTTTTCGAGGGATATGTCTGTTTTTAGGGAACTCTCTTTCAGTTTTAATAGAATTAATGGATTCACACCTTCAACTTTCCTGAATTTTTTAAAGGACGTTTCAGACGAGCCCCCTTCCTTTTTTCCAATAAGTAAATAATACTGTTTGATCAATCTTTTTAGATCCCGCAACAGCCGGACCTGTTCTTCTGCAATTTCCTTTTGGCGATTTTCGTAATTGCTCTTTTCCTGAAACAGTTCCAGTCTTTTTTTGTGGGTTTCAAGTTTATTGGGGTTAACAATCGGCAGCTTTATCCCAAGACCAACAGAAAAAGCTTTTTCTTTGGCATCCCATTCAGTGAGATCATGATCATAGGATGCTTCTATAAAATTAATGAATCGCTTATTTCCCGCCTTTTCAAGGTTATAATTGTTTTCAGCAAGTTTAAAACTTAATTCTGAACTGACCAGATGAATATTCCTGTTGGGGATATTGCCCGGATGCATGGATACGCGTTCTTCGATATCCCTTATGCTGGCTATTCGGTCCGAATTAAACGCAATATCCTGTTCCCATCCGATGTTGCCATTTATTTCGTCTTCTAATTCAACAATCTTGTTTTCAAGTTCGATCATATCGATTTTTATCTGTATCATATCATCTTCTGCTTCAATAAGATCTTTAGCATCAAAATTAAGAGAGTTAATACTTCTATTAAGCACATTAATCCTGTCTGTATATAAAACAATCAATTTCCTGTTCAACTCAATTCTCTGCCTTGTATACATATAATCGATCACATTATGGTACCGGTCCTTTAATGCATTATTTTTTAACAACTCGAGTTTCGCAATATTATATCTTAGTGTAGTATCATTCGCCTTATTGCCCATGACAATCTCATCCAGCCCGTTTGGTTTCACCCTAACGGTGTAGCTCTTCTTGATATCATCAAAGTCTTCCACTTTTGCTCTCAGTTCAATCTCATTAATGATAGGTGTACGGGATAATGACTTTTTTAAAAAGGAGACTTTTTCTTCCTGAAAAACCAGAGAGCTATCTGTAAAGGCTGACGATAAATAATCATGGATTGAAATTCCTGATGCAAAAACAGATGAAGCGTCTGCAGCCAGGAGAAACAAGATCAACATAAAAATATTTTTTTTAATTTTCATGATTCTCTCTTCTATTAAAAAAGTTTTTTTAACTTTTTCTGATAAGTAGGATTGTTCATCCCTTCTGAACTGATCAACACCTTTTCACCGAGCAGAAAACTGTTGTCATATGGTATTTTTACTTGGACTTCTCTTCCCCACATCTGGACTTCAGGCCTTTTCCTCAGTCTTAATGGGTATTCCACGATTCGGGATCCGACCCCCACGACTTCTCCAAATGTTTTAGCATCCATATTGGTCAGGGAAACAATTTTTACTTTTTCGCCATTGCTTATTTTATTGTAAATATTTTCAGGTATGTATCCGATAACATATGAAGGCGCTTTTGTGTGAAGTGTTACAATCGGCGTAAAAGGGGATATTTTTTCACCTGCTTTGAAGTTAACAGAACCTATTATACCATTGATGCTTGCAATGATTATCAGTTTGTTTTTTTCTTCATATAGCAGTTTTAATTCTTCATTCAGGCTTTGAATCTGGATAGCCACGGCGTCTTCAGGCGTTTGATCACCTGTTTTCAGGTTGTCTATTTTAATCTGAACCAAATTAACCGCGTGCTCCCGTTCTTTTTTTAAACTTTCAATTTTTATCATCAAAGGGTTCTTGTAGCTTTTTTGCTTAACAACAGTATCCTCATCCTGGCTGATACTTTTTAACTCTGATGTAAGCTCCTTATTGATTTCATGCTGAGACTTCAGCTGCTGAATCCTGTAATTAATATCACTGATGATAGAGGCTTTCTGAGATTCCAGCTGACTGATCAGCGACTTTTTTTCACTGTCATTAAGTGTTTTCTGTGCTTTCAGTTTTTCAAGTTGATGGGAAGTTTCATTGATTTTTATAATCAACTCAGGGCTTGTCAGCTCAACAAGGGTGTCTCCTTCCATAACTTCTTGACCGGGAACGACGTAAATCTTTTTGATTTCTACCGGAATGTTTGAATTAATGACAACCTCTTTAGTCTCAGCAATACCATAAAAATTAGTCGATTCACCTTTGTCCATGAACGCGATCAGCAAGATGATGGCCATAACAATAAACCATTCAACATACAATAGCTTTATTCCCGACATGTTCCCTATTCTTAAAATCATAATTCCACAGTTGTCTCCTGAAGCATCAAATTGATCCCCTTGATTGTCTCAATCCCTTGAAGTGTTTCAACAAACCTGGTTTTATCCTTTTCATCACGAAGTTTTATATGATACGCGTAATCGAGACGTTTTCCCTGGGCTAAATCACGAAGCGTTATGAGTACGAATATTTTACAGTATTCATTAAGTACTGTTTCAAGCTGAACCTTGCTCTCCGTGTCATTCGCCATATTGAATCTCAACATCCCATCAAAAAAACTGGTATGTCCAAAGGGTGAGTAGTGCAGCATAAACGCGACTAGGCAGAACCCGACCGTACCCAGTACAGCGATATTATAGCCTCTGACACCGCATGAAATGCCCGCTGCCAGACCGGCAAAAATAAAGATGATGTCTCTTGGATCCCTAAGACTGGTCCTGAAACGGATAATTGACAGTGCGCCAATCATGCCAAGGCCTATTGCAACACTGTCCCCAATCGCCTGTATCACTGTCGCGGCAACGATTGAACTTAAAACCAGTGCCTGCACAAAATTTCTTGAATACGAAAGACCTTTGAAGGTCTTTTCATAGGTAAACGCAAGCATGGATGAAAGCGCGAATGCGAGAAGAAATGTATAAAACACCGTTATTGCTGTAGGGTGCTGAACTGCTGTCTGTAAATTAAAAAAATCAAACATCTGTCTTATACTCCTTTTCTTCAGACAAAGAATCATCATGGACTAGCCTAATCCTTGTCAAGCGTTCTTCAATATCAGGCTCATTGTTCTCCAGAGCACTAAATATCTTTTTAAAGTCCTCGTTATTACCCGCTTTTAGTTTGATCTCTTTTAGTACTGAAGCAAGTAGCCGGCTATCCTTCATAATATCCGCTATTAAGGACGAAAGCCCGTCGATCATGTTATTAATCTGTTGTGCTTCATCTTTTAAAAGATCATCGCGCCTTAAATAAATTTTTCTTGTCAGGTCCCCATCTGCAATTTTTTTAAATGTAATTGTAAAATTTACTAACGGTCCGCATATTAAATGCGATATGAGGATTTGATTGATAACCACCAGAAGAACCACTGAAACAATGATCAGGATAATTTTCATTTCAGGGCCGGCGCCTGAGAGCAAAACCATTATGGTCAGTGCTACAATAATAAATGAGTGGAGTAGGTTATAGAATATAATTTTGCCCTGAACAACTGTATTGATTAAATAGTTTTTTAACTTTCTTTTATTATGCACAATAGCCATGGGATAGTATCCTTTATATGTGACTTTATATAAACAAGCGGACAGATTTTTTTAACATAAGGCGAGCTGACAGCCCGTAAGATCATGATCTGATATTGAAACGATAGATACTATTTTAAAATGATAATTAAGGATGTCAAATAATTTATTTCCAACCCAATCAGTTTTGTTTAATATGACCATAGGTTTTCTATAAAGCAGCCCCCCCCGGCACTGTTTACGTTCTGTTCGCCAGAAAAGTCCCCCTGGAACCGATCATTCTCCTTGGCAGAGATTGTAACTTTATCTAATACGATTCCGTCAATGGTTTCAGCAGACAATGTTAATAATCCGCGATTTATATCAATCTTACAGAAATGATGAGCTTCGACCGCCGCGACAATAAATGGATAATTAACATCTACCGGATACAGATGACAGCCGCCTCCGCCTGACGTCACATGATTTACACCGTTCACAACAGCTCTGGAATAATTATGATTATGACCTGCAAAAACAATAGAAACATTATAATCTTCACAAAGCGGCTGAATGGCATCCTGTACTTCCTGAACATTCGCATGTGTGCCAGCCCCATAACCCGGCCCGTGAAGAACAATGAACTTCCACTTTTTTTCTGTCAACGCAAGATCGTCTTCTAACCATTCAATCTGAGTATTACCGATAACCCCATATCCTTCCGCGAACTGATCAATAATTGCAAAATGCGCGGGGCCGTAATCAAAGGACCAGTACATGTCTGTGACATATGGGTAAGGAAGATATTTTTTAAAAAGATCCCCCGGCAGGTCATGATTGCCCATGCACGACTGCAGCGGCAGGCTTGCCATCATCTCATGAATGTTTTCCTGTTGCGGATCAAACAGTTCAAGATCCCAGTTCATTTCATTATCCCCGTCAGTTACCAGGTCTCCTACTGAGATAACCAATTTCTGAAAACCAGGATCGTCCATATACGCTGCTACCATTGCCCCGGCAACTTCATTGTGCGTGTCCGGAAATAAACGTGAATCCCCGTAAACCATAAATTTCAAGGAAATGTCATCTTCAGCAGGCGCCGCATAAAAAGAACCGGTGTAATCATCATCTCCAACACTTAAGGTATAATGATATTCTGCTCCGGGTGTGAGTCCCTGAATAACATAAGCATGCTGATGATCTGTTCCATACTCCCTGGTGACAACACTTCCTAAAGGATGTGCAGCAAATTGTCTCCAAGTCAACTTACAGGTCTGTGTTTCATATAACTGCCAGAGCATCTTCATCTGTGTATTGGTCCCGGTATATATCAGATAAGGCCCTTTCCGAAGATCCGCTCCCCATGCGTGAATGCTCATCAGCAAAATTACAACAACAACTTTTAAAAACAGTTTCTCTTTCATCATCTGCAATTCTCTTTCAAATCAATTATATAGCACAATAAGAGAGCGCCTATAAATATAAAAAGTAATATGTTACTAAATCCAGTTGATATGTGTTTTGCTGTTGTGTCTATAAAACAGCTTCCTCCACCACCGCCCCCATCATCTCCGCGGTCATTATCATCCTTGTTCCCATTGTTGTTATCATTAATCACTTTAAAGGTTGCAGTTATGGATGAATCTTCGGTCAAGATTATTGAAACCGTTTCAGAATCATCATCTGAAACTCCCTGCCAGCCATCAAACTCATATCCGTCATTCGGAATTGCCTGCAATTGAATCGGAATATCTTTGAAATAAGTTCCTATCCAGGGATAAGGCGCATTGGATGCGCCGGGAGTCTCTTCATCAATCTCAATACTGTTGATTCTGACAGTTCCCCTGTTTTCATCAGAAACATCAACAATAAGTGTTGCCGTTCCGCTTAAACTGAACTCGTCAATAATATGCTGCCTTAAAAAAAACGGACGATTATCAATAAAATCCCGCATAATGCCTATATGGTCCTCCCACTCATAATTTATCTGCCACCGTTCACTGTATTCCTGCATATAAGGTTCGATTTCAGAAACCATGCCATCCAGCAATAAGTGCATCCTGTCGGGTAAAAAATATGAATTCAGGCTGTCAGCCATCCAGTTAATAAATGAGGCCTTAAATTCTGCATTTGCCAAAAGCGGCACAAAAAAATAGCTCGGTGACGGCAGCCCAGGATTCGCCTCTAAACTGGATATAACATGTCGAATCATATCATACTCCTCACCATGGGAATTACCCACACCATCGAATAAAGCTTCAGGAAGATTAAAACACGTATCCATGTCATATTGTATCCATCGCCATTTACCATTCTCGGTTCGCGGCCGCCACATTGCTTCATTTCTATGAGGCCAGTCCAGTTTTACCGAATATACAGAGTGACCGATATACATTATAAGATTTTCAACATCCATTTGTGTTTTAATATATTCATAATTGCCGGGCAAGCTCATGTCGTGCGTATTAAAATAATTCGCCATTTCTACAAAGTGCTGATCATCCCCTTCTCTCAAGCCATCATGCGATATAATATCATAACCGGGATTGTCCCTATCTATTCCGTAATGATCCTGATAATACCAAGAATGCTTGTTTGCTTCCCTGATTGAATGCAACCCCCAATACTCTCCATTAATAAACACAACTGCCGGAATGTAGGCCTGGATATCCAGTTCCGTTTCCGCCATAAGCATATGCCCAAATGCGTCGTTTAAAAGCTGTCCGCCTCTTGCGCTTCCCCAGGACCTGAGTACAAAACGTTTGAACTCTGTGAGATTTTTTGCTTTTGATATGCAGTTTTCAAATACAGGATAATAGATACGGTCCTCACCATACTGATCACGAGCAATGACATGCAGCCCTTTTTGAGGACTTGCCGGCGTGGTATTGCCGGCTATTTTTATGCCAACATCCTCTGAAAATCCTAAATTACCTCCTGTCTCAAAAAATTCAATATGGCCTGGTTTTTCCCAACCTTGGAAATAATTACCGGTAAGCCAATCCCCGCTTACATAGGTGTCTCCGGGAACATAAATACCGCTCTCATCATCAAACAGATGGTTATAGTCCGAAACAATTGAAATTACCGGAAGTGTCGCGTATCTATTATGGATGTCATTATCTATAAAATAAGTGTTTGTTGCGATTTCACTTGGAAGGAAACCTGGGATAAAAACCTGTGCCCTTAAAACGGTCGCTTTAAAAACCTCACCAGACGGAGGAGCCCATTCCGGGTAAAAGGGCAAAGGCCCAACATTAGTCTGGATTTCTGAATATACATTGGCATCCCCTGTCCTATTTTCAATCAAAAGAGGGGCCGCATAAGCAGATGATATAACCGTTGGTTCAGAGCCGTCAAGGGTATATCTTATTACAGCCGAAGGAGAATCAGCAGACAACTCAATTATTTGATTCTGCGTGTAAAAACCGGCGGTCACGGAAAATATAGGAATAGACGCTTTCCCGTTGTAACCAATAGAGCTATTAGATGCCTGGGGGGTTGGGTGGTCATAGTAAAAATAATCTTCTGCTCCATCCGGTTTCCTGCCGTATGAAACATCTGTGTATTGATAATCATAAACAAGGGAATCGACTAAGTCCCCCTGTGGGTTAAATATACCGACTTCTTCACCATCCCGGTCTAATTTGAAATTGACATGGGTACCGTTATTCATATTATCTGCCCAGAACAATACATATCCTTCAGATGCCACAATAATACCCGACGGTACCTGGTACATGGTTTCATCAGACAAGTCATCCGTCAGAAAATACCCCTCAAGATTAACCGGAGAAAGACCTGCGTTATAAATTTCTATCCAATCAACATGCTCATTGTAATCCGGGTCAACATTGGTTAATGCATTCGATGTGAGAATTTCATTTATATATATATCACCGAATACAGGTGTAAGAGAACTAATGACAAAAAAAACCGAAATAACCAGTGGGTTGAGTTTCATCTTTTTTCTCTAGGAGCCTGTTGATTCAAAAACTGAAAGCGGCGAAATATTTAGATCATTTATATGCTTATCAAAACCTTAAAAAATTGCTGTTAAAACATGCGACATGCATATATTCTCGCAAAGCTCATGCCAAAACAAAAAATAAGGTTAACATACGCCGAAGGAAGATACTGAAACAAATAGACAAATATGACAATGCCATGAATAAGCTATTACTTTTTAACAGAAAAATATCGATAGACACATTGACAAGTTGTTTTAGTCCGTCAAAATGCTAAAGCGATGGCATCGTTAATATGGAAAGTCTGTCGTTACATAAGTACACAATCAAGCCAGCAGTATCTATACTGAAACTTTACAGACAAACCAGATGACACTTTTAAATTGGTTCAACTTGTTCTTTTGATTTTATAACCGGTTTATACCGGACAAATCGTCCGGTGTAAGGTATGCGTGTTTCTGTGTGTGCCTGTGACAAATAAAAAATGAAAAGTATTATCCTGGGATACGGATTAAAAACGTTGTCCCTTTACCAGGCACGCTATGACATTCAATTCTCCCTTGATGGGCGTCTACGATCGATTTGACGATCGATAACCCCAGGCCGGTGCCCTGCTTCCCCTTGGTAGTAAAATACGGGTTAAAAATTTTATCTAAAACATCAGTCTCAATACCAGGACCATTGTCTCTGATAGTAATTAAAAATGAAGCCTCTTCTTTTTCTACTTTAATATAAATTACACCCGACGTCATTGCCTCAAGAGAGTTTTTCACCAGGTTGTTTATCACACAATGCATCTGGTTTGCGTCTATCTGTATTTCAGGCAGGTCAGCAGGAGAATCGAGTTCAATATGAATCTCTTTTTCATCAGCTTCTTCCTTGCATATGGCGGTAACCTGCTGAATAATCAGTTCAATACGGCTTTTTGCGATATTTAATTCCGGTTGAGCTGAAAATTGCAGAAAATCCTGGACAAAATCTCTTACCCGCGTCGCCTCGTTTTCCAGAATTCCAAGAATTCTTTTCCCTTTTGGACTTATCGGTTCGTTTTTTAAAGCAGTAGTAACCAAGTTGATGTTATTTAACAGATTTCCCACCTCATGGGTTACTTTTCGATATGTTTTCCCCAGAACCGACAGACCGTCATCACCAATGATGCCGTTCTCTTTTTCATTGTCCACGATATACTCCTTTAATCCCCTTTTCTTCTTTCAAAAAGTTGGGTTTCCCTTTGCAAAACTCATATTCAACAAATACAAAATATTGTAGGGATTACAGTCTTCTACCACCATTTGCATATTGGCTCAACCTAACTAACCTGTCATTTTTTACAATATATTTCTATAAATATGTAATTCTTACCAACTAGAAGTGTTCGTAATGAAGCCTAAAATTTATTTAAATGATTGTAAAGGGGAAAACAAGATTAAAATTAGCGTATAATTAGGTTACACAATCAAATCAGCAATAGTTCGTTTTTGTAACAGTAACATCCTAAAACCTAGTGCCCTTTTTAATTTTGCCAATAATTATAATTAGTTGGGATGACATACAATGTTGGCACGTGAATTGCTCTTACAAGAGACGTGAGCGTGTAAATTAACAACTTTTAAATAAAGGAACCGAAAAATGAAAAAGAAGAAAAAAATTTTAATTGTTGATGATGATAAGCGATTCCGCAGTCTTTATGAGATTTATTTTGAGTTTGAAGATTGTGATCTCTACTTTGCTGAAAATGGGAAACAAGGG
Source organism: Desulfobacterales bacterium (assembly GCA_028277765.1). Lineage (GTDB taxonomy): Bacteria > Desulfobacterota > Desulfobacteria > Desulfobacterales > SURF-7 > JANQFQ01. The sequence goes on along the minus strand of JANQFQ010000085.1, from coordinate 13,661 downwards.
CTGGAGGTATTACATAAGACGATCCCGGATATTATCCTGCTCGATCTGATGATGCCTGTGATGGATGGATACCAGATGCTCGAAATACTCAAAAACAATCCTGATTTTTCAAGTATTCCAGTCCTGGTGATCACAGTGAACACAAGTGCTGAAGAAATTGTCAGGACCATGCGGATCGGAGCTGATGACTATCTAAAGAAGCCGTTTGATTTCAGGGAGTTAGTAGCCAGAACAAAAAAACTTCTTGAGCTTAAAAGGACACAGGAAACCATGAGAAAAGAGGCGATGTTTTTACGTCAGTACCAAACATTTTTGGAGAATGAAGTAAACAAGTGGGCGGGAAAAGCTGCAAACTTTAAGAAGCAGTTGACAAACGCTTAATAGAAGGAATGGATACTGACATGAAAATGAATGTAAAAGATCTGACAACCAGCACGAAAATTAACATTCTTATTCTACTCACAGCGGGAATGATGCTCCTGATAACAGGATATAGTATATGGCAGATCTATAGCCTGGACAACAAAATGAATAATGTTTTGAACAGAGTAGCTTTTGAATTAAAAAAAGTTGATCAGGAACATGCTGAATTCCAATCAAGTGTCGAAAATGTGTTTAATCTTCTTTATCAAAACAAGACTAACGAAGCAAAACAGGCTATACAAGAGATCTCTGAGCAAATACAAATAAATAAAGGGCAGAAAAATGATGTGACACAACTGAAAAAATTCTCTGCCGCAGTAAAACAATTCACAAACAGATCAAAATCACTGATAAAAAGGAAAAATAAAGCAGCCATACTTTTTTTGATAACCTTTTCCGGGTTTCTCGTTATATTGAATCTCAGTTCAGGGGCTCTGCTTTCGCGAAGTATAATGAAGCCTTTTCACATTGCAATGAGTGCTGCTAAAAGTATATTAGCCGGCAATAGGAGTATCAGCTTTCAAACATCAGTCAATGGCGAGACCCTTCAGTTGCTGAATGCCATGAAAAATATGTGCCATTCCATCAGTGCAAAGGAAGAACTGCTGGCAAAACGGGCAGATGAGCTTGAATTGATAAACGACCTGCTGAGTTCTGAAATGGAATACCGGAATAAAGCAGAACAGGCACTGATAGAGAATGAAGAAAGAATCAGGAGTATACTTGATACAGCGGCTGACGGTATTATCACCATTGATGACCAGGGTATTATTCAATCGACCAATCCTGCCGCAGAAGAGATGTTCGGCTATAAACATAATGCAATTGCAGGGAAAAATTTAACCCTGCTCATGCCAGGGCCCCATCAAAGTGAACATGATAATGATATTGACCATTATCTCCACTCTGGATGGGAACAGCCAGTCAAGGGCGCTGAGTTACAGGGAATACGGAAAGATGGTACTCTTATCCCTGTGGAGGTGTCTGTAAGTAAGGTGGACCTTGAAAACAGAGTATTTTTTACCGGTATTCTACGTGATACTACAAAACGGAAAAAAGTGGAAAAGGCACTCCAGGAAAACCGTAAAAAACTCCAGGATATCCTCGACAGCATGGTGGATGGGGTTACCACCACAGACATGGACGGCAGGATTATCGATATGAACAAGGCCGCAGAACTGATGATGGGATTTTCTCTTGAAGAAGCAACAGGAAAAACCCCAGCAGATCTGTTTATTGATGACATGGATGTTGATAAATATGAGCAGGATATGGGAACACTCTCTTCCGGTACTTCTGGACCAATAACATCACGTCAATACCTGGTCAGGCGGAAAGACCATACGGTTTTCCCCTCCAGTGTAAGCCTGTCTGCCATAAAGGATGCAGACGGCAGACCAGAAGTAATCATTTCTGTTTATAGAGATATTACGACGCGAATTGAGATGCAGCAGGCGCTGATAGATAATGAAGAAAAATACCGCGATATTTTTGAAAATTTTTATGATATTTTCTACCGTACTGATAGAGAAGGTTATTTAACCATCGTCAGTCCTTCGGTCCACCGGTATGGATATGATCCAAATGAGATCATTGGTATGCATGAAATGTTTATGTTTCAGGACATGGAGGTGTGGGAAAAATACCGGGAAGAACTGGAAGAAGTCGGTTCAATAAATGATCGGGAGCTCTCCATTATCGATTCCCAGGGGAACCCTATCAACATATCCTTGAACGCCCAGATTATCCGTAATGAACACGGCTGGACTGCCGGCTCTGAAGGGGTATTGCGAGATATTACAGATCGGAAAACCAGTGAAACCGCTGTTAAAGAGAGCGAGACAAAATACAGGACCATATTTGAGCTTTCTCCTGAAGCGATTATGCTCTTAGATCATGAAGGGACCGTGCTGGATGTTAATGGTCGAATGAATGAATGGCTTGGGTATGAAAAAAAGGATATGATCAATCAGAATATACTGGACCTGCCAATCTTTTCAAAAACCAGTAAATCGATTGCCCTGGAAAAACTCCACCAGCGATTACAAGGCGAAGAGATCCCCCCTTATGAACTTGTTTTTAATGCCAAAGACGGCATGCGTGTCGGTGAGGTACATGCTACGCTGTTAAAGGATAGACAGGGAACCATTGTGGGTGATCTTGTCTTAATAAATGATATTACTGAACAGAAAGCCACGCATAAAACCCTTAAAGAGAGTGAGGAGAAATTCAGGACAATTTTCGAAAACGTCCATGATGAAATCATGTATATCAGCTTAGACGGGATTGTGCTGGATGTAAATAAAGGGATTGAAAAGATTTTCGGATATAAAAAGGAAGAGGTTGTTGGAAAAAAATTTGCTGATCTTAACTTCCTGACCCATGAAGCTCTTGATGTTTCCGCCAGAGTTTTTCAGGATGTCCTCGCAGGCAGGAAAGTAGAGGTCCTTGAATATGACGGCCATCATAAAGACGGCACCGAAGTTTGTGTTGAGGTAAGTCCTACAACTGTAATGAAGGACGGAAAAATTGATTCTGTTGTTGCCTTTATCAGGGATTGCACGGACCGGAAGCGTTTTGAAAATAAAATCAAAGAAAATGATGAAAGGATAAATTCAATCCTGGAAACATCACAAGTCGGCATCATGATGATGGATGCGGAAACCCTTGAAATAATTCAGGTAAACAAGAGGGCCCTGGACATGTTCGGCATTGAAAAAGAAGCAATGCTCGGCAGCCGCTGCCATGATTTTTTCTGTTCCACGTTAAAAGGCAAATGTCCGGTCGATGTTTTTAACACATCCAGGCATGATACTGAAGGTGAAATCGTTCGAGAAGACGGTACCATTATTTCCATATTAAAAACAGTATCATCCACAACCATTAACGGACGCAAATATTTTGTGGAGAGCCTCACCGATATATCTCACCTTAAAAAAGTTGAAAAAAGTCTTGAAATCGCCAGAACAAACGCGACCATGATGGCTGAAAAAGCAAAAAACGCGGACATGGCTAAGAGCGAGTTCCTGGCAAACATGAGCCATGAAATCCGGACACCCATGAATGCAATTATCGGGATGACAGAATTGTGCCTGGAAACAGATTTAACAGAAGAGCAGTCAGAGCTTTTAGAAACCGTCCAGTATAATTCTGAAGCACTCCTTTCTCTCATTAACAACATACTCGATTTTTCAAAAATTGAGGCAGAACAGATGGAGTTGGAAGAGATTCCGTTTGATCTCAGGGCAGAAATGGAGAATGTTGCTGATGTATTGAAGGTCCGATCCGCCCAAAAAGGGGTTGAACTGCTGTGCTATGTGGATCCCTTGATCACTACTTCAGTAAAGGGCGATCCAAACCGCCTCCGCCAGGTACTGATCAATCTGGCCGGCAATGCCATCAAATTTACAAACAAGGGCGAAGTCAGCCTAAAAGTTGAAAAATGCAGTCTGAACGGAAACGGAAAACCCGGGATTCAGTTTAAGGTGACCGATACAGGCATCGGCATACCAAAGGAAAAACAGGATAAGATCTTCAGTACTTTCTCCCAGGCAGACACATCAACTACCCGAAAATTCGGCGGAACCGGGTTAGGGCTGAGCATTTCAAAATCTCTGGTTGATCTCATGGGTGGAGATCTTAAGGTGGAAAGTGCTGAGGACAAAGGGAGCACCTTCTATTTTACAATCGCCATGGAGAATGGAGACACCACAGAAGACAGGGAAAAAGAGTTTGTTAATCCGGATTTTAAGAATTTAAACGTCCTGGTTGTGGATGATAATGAGACTAACCGGTTTATCCTGGAAAAAACACTCTCAGCCTGGAAATTCAATGTCCAGTCAGCTGAAGACGGATTAAAAGCCCTGGAGATATTAAACAGACCGGGCCAGCATTTTGACCTTGCTATGCTTGACCATCAAATGCCGGGCATGGATGGGCTTGATCTGGCAGAAGCAATTAGAAAGAACCCATCTTTCTGCCATATGAAGCTGATAATGATCTCTTCATGGGGAAAAATGAAAAGATCCAGATTAAAAGAGCTGAATGTCACTGAAACCATCACAAAACCGATTAAGCAATCCAAACTCTATGACACCATTGTCAATGCGCTGCGTATTGAAAAGAAAGAGTGTACGTATCAAGCGCCTGATAACAAAAAGGATATAACCGCTGACAAAAAACAGAATAAAATATTACTTGTGGAAGATAATACAGATAACCAGAACCTGGCCATGCGGATACTCACAAAAGCCGGCTTTGTTTCTGATATAGCGGAAAACGGCCAAAAGGCGGTCAATGCCGTCAAAGAGAACCATTATGACCTGATTTTAATGGATATCCAGATGCCGGTAATGGATGGATTTCAGGCAACAAAACATATCAGAGAATGGGAAAAAGAGAGTGGAAAAAAACGGACCCCGATCATCGCCCTTACCGCCCATGCCATCAAAGGATACCATAAAAAATGCCTTGAAAACGATATGGATGACTATTTAACCAAGCCGATAAAAAGGAAGCTGCTGCTATCGACAATTGTCGAATGGATCAAGCCAGAACCAATTGTTCTGGTAGCAGATGATTCAATTGACAGCCGGAAACTGATTGAAAAATTCCTGAAAAACAGGAATGGATATAAAATCCTGTTTGCGGAAAACGGTAATGAAGCGGTCAATATCTATAATAATCAGACACTTTCGCTTATCCTCATGGACATGGAGATGCCGGTAAAAAACGGGTATACGGCTGCGTCAGAGATCCGAAGCTGTGAAAACGGAACCAAGGTTCCCATTGTCGCCATGACAGCCCACAATGGCGTCAAAGAGAAAAACAAATGTATGGAAGCAGGCTGTACCGCTTTTCTGCCAAAGCCCATAAGAAAAAAAGAATTGATTAAAATGGTGGAGGAGTATTTACATTGAACCATAAAGGAATGATATTGATATCTTAAAAGCTGACAAACCAGCTGAATAACCTAAAACAAATAACTTATATGGGAAAAGATGGTGTTAAAAAATAACCGGCTCAAACCAGTCCAGTATCGCCTGCAGATTCCTTTGGCAACGGTCCTGGTTCTCATAATCGGATGTTTCGGGGGTGTTTTATATCAAATAACCGATACAACGACTGCTTTTTACAAGTCCACCGCAATAACCTTGACGTTTATGTTGACTCTCCTGGTTGCATTATTTGTTTTCTTCCTAGTCAAACTGCGGCAAACCGACCAGAATATCCTGGCACAACAGCAGAAACTTTCTCTTAGTGAACAAAAATATCGTTTACTTGCTGAAAACGTAACAGACGTAATCTGGGCCATGGATTTGGACCTTTGCTTCACCTATATCAGCCCTTCAGTATTCCAACTACGGGGATACACTGACCAAGAGGCCATATCCCAGTCCCTGGATGAAGTGGTAACCCCTGAATCCCTCGGTAGAGCGATGGGACTTCTCGCACATAAACTGAAACTGGTTAAATCTGGTGATAAAGAAGCCTGGGAGCCGGTATGTTTCGAGATAGAGAATATATGCAAGGACGGAACAAGGATTTGGACAGGAAATAGCGCTAAATTAATCCACAATAAAAAAGGGGAACCTATTCAAATAGTCGGCACCTCTCATGACATCACTGCTCAAAAACAGGCAGAAATGCAACGGTCCGAGCATATAACAGAGCTGAAAACAGCCTGGAGCCAGGCTGAAGCTGCACGAAAAAATCTTGAAATAGTGAACAAACACCTAGAACAACAAACCGTCTTTGCCAACACAATGGCTACTGAAGCAAAAAATGCCAATGTAGCCAAGAGTGAGTTTCTGGCAAACATGAGCCATGAAATACGCACCCCAATGAATGCAATTATAGGAATGACAGAATTATGCCTGGAGACCGATTTAACAAAAGAACAGTCTAAACTGCTGGAAACCGTCCAGTTTAATTCAGAAGCCCTTCTTTCTCTTATTAATGACATACTCGATTTTTCAAGAATTGAGGCAGACCAGATGGAACTGGAAGAAATTCCGTTTGATCTCAGGACAGAAGTTGAAAATGTTGCTGAAATTCTGAGTGTCCGGTCCGCCAAAAAGGGGATTGAACTACTGTGCTACGTGGATCCAGCAATCACAACTTTAGTAAAGGGAGATCCCAGTTGCCTCCGCCAGGTACTGATCAATCTGACCGATAACGCGATAAAGCATACAAGCAAGGGCGAAGTCAGCATAAATGCCGAAGCATACGGTTTAGATGGAGATGAAAAAATCAGGATTCAATTTAAGGTGTCTGATACAGGTATTGGTATATCAAAGAAAAAGCAGGAAAAGATTTTCAGTACATTTTCACTGGTAGATAGTTCAACCACCCGAAAATACGGCGGAAGCAGTCTTGGACTGAGTATTTCAAAATCTCTGGTAAAGATGATGGGCGGTGATCTTCAGGTGGAAAGTATTGAAGGTATAGGGAGCACCTTTTATTTTACGATTGCCATGGAGATTGGAAACCGTACAAAAGAAATGGAAAAAGAGTTTGTTTATCCTGATTTTCAAAGAGTAAACATCCTGGTTGTAGATGATAATCAGACAAATCGGTTCATCCTGGAGAATACTCTCACTGCCTGGGACTTTAATGTACATGGGGTTGAAGACGGTTCCAAGGCACTGACTCTATTAAATAATTCAGAAAACCGCTTTGATCTAGTTATCCTTGATCATATGATGCCAGACATGGATGGGTTTGAACTGGCTCAAGAGATCAGAAAAAATCCATTACTCAGCAATATAAAGCTGATAATGCTTTCTTCATGGGGAAGAATGCCTCAGTCCCGTATAAAGGCGCTTAATATTTGTGAAACCATCACAAAACCGGTAAAACAGTCGAATCTTTATAACATTATTGTAAGCACACTAGGCAGGAAAAAAACATATAATAAGACCAAGCATGTTGAAATAGAAGAATTTTTAACAGCTGACAAGAAGCATTACAAAATATTACTGGTAGAAGATAATCCAGACAATCAGAACCTTGCAATACGTATACTTTCAAACGCAGGTTTTGTGCATGATATCGTTGAAAATGGTCAAAAAGCAATTAATGCCGTAAAAGAGAACCATTATGACCTGATTTTAATGGATCTTCAGATGCCGGTTATGGATGGATTTCAGGCAACACATCTTATTAGAGAATGGGAAAAAGAGAGTGGAAATAAGCGAACCCCGATTATTGCCCTTACCGCCCATGCCATAAAAGGATACCACAAAAAATGCCTTGAAAATGAGATGGATGACTATTTAACCAAACCGTTAAGAAAGAAGCTGTTGTTGAAAACAATAAACAAATGGATCAAGCTGGAACCTGTTGTTTTGGTGGCAGATGACTCAGTTGACAGTCGGAAACTGATTGAAAACTTCCTGAGAAATAAGAACGGGTATAAAATTCTTTTCGCGAAAAACGGCAATGAAGTGCTCGATATCTATAATAATCAGGCACTTTCGCTTATCCTAATGGACATGGAGATGCCAGTTAAAGACGGTTATACAGCTGCGTCTGAGATCCGAAGCCGTGAAAACGGTACCAAGATTCCTATTGTCGCCATGTCAGCCCATAATGACGCCAAAGAGAAAAACAAGTGTATGGAGGCAGGCTGTACAGCATTTCTGCCAAAGCCCATAAGAAAAAAGGAACTGATTAAAATGGTTAAGGAGCATCTGTCCTGAACCATGAAGGAGGAGTGATGACCATTCAAGAAGGATCAACTGAGTTGGAAATGAGTTTTGGCAATAAAACAACTGTTTTTGTTGATAAAGACCTTGAAGATATTGTCCCTGATTTCCTTGACAACAGGGTTAAGGATGTCAGGTTGCTCAAGGACGCTTTAGAACAAAAAGATTTCCCAACAATTAAGGCACTTGGGCACAGTATGAAAGGATCAGGCGGTGGATACGGTTTTGACAGGATTTCCGAAATCGGACGGGTTCTTGAAACAGCAGCTAAGAACGAAAATGCTGATACTATTCAAAAACAGACCATTTCCCTGGACCTTTTTCTTAATAATCTGGAAGTAGTCTATAAAGAATTTGAATAAAATATCCGGCAGAGCGATCTTTGTGTCCGCTTCTGTCGATTTAATAAATAATATTGTTGGGAAAATCGAAATCGCTATCGGGATCGCTATCGAAATCGTAACCAAAGGAAATCCCGTTGGGAAAATACATGGGACTAAGACACAAAAACTGATGGAACCGAGCAACTCTATTTCGATCCCGATGAAATCAAGTCCCAACAGAAGCACTGGACGCTCATTCTTCGCGCCGGTGCTTCTTAACGTTCTGTTCGCCAAATTAGGCAAATACAAGTTTCAAATCAGCGTATAATTAGGTTACACGATCAAATCAGCGATAGGTCATTTTTGTAACAGTAATATTCCAAAAATTACCGGCTAAATTAAATTTATCAATAATTACAATTAGTTAAATGCCAACAACATTGTTTTTTCATTGTTGGCACGTGAATTGCTTTTTATATAGTTATGAGAGAAAATTTAACAACAAATCTTATAATATTAAAAGGTTCGGCAACAGATAAGGCTTTAACAAGTTTTCCAAAACCAGCCGGGATCTTGAGGTAGTTTATGAAGAATTCGAATAAACCATTAGTGCTTGTTGTAGATGATGATCCAAAAACACTGTTTATCATCGACAGGATTCTAAAAAGCGGTGGTTATGATGTGGTAACCAGTGATTCCGGATCAGATGCCATCTCAGTGGCTGTGGAAAAGAAACCTGATCTTATCCTTCTGGATATCATGATGCACGAGATGGATGGTTATGAGGTTGCCGCCAAGCTGCAACTTTATCAGGAGACATCAGATATACCCCTAATTTTTCTTACAGCATATGGCGGGAAACAGAGCAGGACCTGGGCAGTCGCTCTGGGTGTGGTCGACTACCTGGTAAAACCTTTAGACAAGGATCTTATTCTAAATAAGATAAATAAGTATTTACAGACATACCCCTCAAGAAAAACTGGATGAGGCAGCAATGAAGAATTCAAATGAAAAATTGATATTAGGCGTGGATGATGACCCAAGAATGCTGGGTATACTTGAAACTTTTCTGCAAAGCGGCGGTTATAAGGTAGCAACCGCAGACTGCGGACCTAATGCCATCACGGCTGCCGTGAAAAAAAAGCCAAATCTCATACTCCTTGACATCATGATGCCTGAAATGGACGGTTATCAGGTTGCAAGACATCTGCAGTCTGACCAGAAGACTGCAAATATTCCTGTTGTATTTTTAACAGCTTTGAATGGTAAGCAGGATAAAGCAAAAGCATTTGCCCTTGGCGCGGTAGATTACCTTGTAAAACCCGTAAACAAGGATTTTCTTCTTGATAAAATAAAAACATATTTGAGCACTGGTCAGAGCTGGGAACAGCTGAACCAGGATATGTCTGTATGTAATCTGAACGCCATGGCAGATGATTTCGAGTCGTTTAAAGACTTTCTTTTTGATCGATTAAATTTGGATGAAAACGCAAAAAATCAATATGCCGGCATCACCCATGAGGGCCTTTACACCATGGCACCCTCCATGGGTGTAAAGAATAGCCAGATGGCCAGGTATATCGCCACGTTTATGAATATGCCTTATACAAACAATATTGATCCAAATGATATTCTTGCGGGTGTACTCCCCACACCATTTTGTAAGGCAAACAACCTGGTTGCCGTGCGGAACAGTTCCGGATCCCGTCAATATGTATTAAGCAATCCTTTCAAGTGGGAACTCCTGGATACATTAAGAAAAATTAATGGAATCGATAAAAATGCCGGCATCGTCATTACAGAACCTGAAAACATCAGAATGTTTTTTGATGCAGAAGAACTGGAAAAGGAATCCGATAATGACTTGAACGCTACTCCTGAAGAAGAGGTCATTGAAAACTACAACCAGTTTTCAGAAAAAGAACTGAAAAAACAGCCGGTTATTTACGCGACAAACAATATAGTAACTAGAGCTGTATCACGGGGAGCAAGTGATATCCACATTGAACCCAAAGAGGACAAAGTTGTTGTCCGCTTCAGGATTGACGGTGACATGACAGATGTTTTTTCCTTAAAACCCAAAACCGGCGCACAGGTGACTTCCCGGTTTAAAGTGCTGGGTGGACTTGATATCGCTGAAAAACGGAAACCCCAGGATGGCGGATTTACAGACACAATAGACGGAAGGCCGTTTAATTTCCGGGTGGCAACGACCTCAACCCCTTATGGTGAGAGCCTGATTATGCGGCTTCTGGAACCGTATGCCAAGCCAAAAGAGATGCAGGAACTCGGCATGACCGATGCCCAGACAGAAAGTTTGGTTAATATGATCAATCAGCATTCGGGCATTATTTTAATAACCGGCGCCACAGGGAGCGGCAAAAGTACATCCATCTATAGCCTTCTCCACAAAGCAGACAGTGAAAAACGGAGCTTGATATCAGTTGAAGACCCTATCGAGTACCGTATTCCTTCTGCTAATCAGCAACAGGTCAATGAAAAAGCAGGGGTAACTTTTGATGCTCTTCTCAAATCTGCAGTCAGGCAGGATCCAGATATTTTGTTCATGGGAGAAGTAAGGGACAAGCATTCCGCTAATATTGCCATGGACTTTGCAAGTACAGGCCATCTGACAATTACCACACTTCACACATCAAATGCGACCACGGCCATCTTCCGCCTTGAACGCCTTGGCCTGGACCGCGGCATGATGGCCAATACTGTTCTCGGTATCACTGCACAACGGCTGATAAAAAAACTCTGCCAACACTGCAAAAAAATTGAACCGATTTCTGAAGAAGAAAAAGAGATGCTGGCACCATTTGCAGATGACCTCCCGGAAAAAGTAGCCCGCCCAGCAGGATGTATGCATTGCGGTAACACCGGGTATTCCGGACGAGAAGGGGTATATGAAGTGCTTGAGTTCAGCGGCAATATACCTGATATGGTCCGATCAAATATGTCGATTGCAGAGATACGCCAGCGCCACCTGGACCAGGGCGGTTTTCTTATCAGCAGCCATGCTGTTCAAAAGGTAAAAGACCTGGTGTTTACACCCAAAGATGTTTATGAAAAAGTCCTGGTTGAAGAATTAATAACCAATAATGTAACAGAGCCAGAAGAGCCTGATGAAACAGTTACCAATGATCAACCGGCAACACCAGCGCCGAAAGAGCCTGGAGAAACAGTTACCAATGATCTGTCAGAAACACCAGCGATGGAAGAGCCTCGTGAAACAGTTAACGATGATTTGTTGGAAACACCACCTCAACAGGTGCTGGCAGACCAATCAGCCTCTATTCTAGTTGTTGATGATGATAAAGCGATTCAAGATTTTCTGTCGCACATCCTGAGAAAGCAGGGTTATGATATAACGGTTGCAGGAGACGGCATTGATGGGATGATCCAGATGAATAATAGTAATTTTGACCTGGTAATTTCAGACGTTAATATGCCGAACCTGGATGGATTTAAACTCGTTGAAGTGATGAACCAGAAAGGTGTTGATTTGCCGGTAATCTTTTTAACCGCTAGAACCGGTATTGAAGATGAAATAAAAGGACTGGAACTGGGAGCACAGGATTATATTACAAAACCCATTCAAAAGAAAAAATTGCTGTTGAAAGTTAAAAGCTTACTCAATCGTCTTAAAAAAGGGGGGAAATAAAATGATAAACAGCAACGGCGGTATTACTATTGAAAAATGTCCGACATCTTATCAAACTTATGAAAATATGGAAAAATTAGCTGGCGGGAATTTCACCTCCTGCGCCAGGGTGACCCACTTCTCAGACGATAGTAACACCAGGAAAGTAACAGGTCGTCAAAAGAAAATCCTGGTTGTTGATGACAGTGAACATACAAGGCAATTGATTCTTACCATGCTGAAAACACTCGGTTACCAAACCGAGGAGGCTGCAGACGGCTATGTTTGCCTTGATAAATTAGAGCAGGGAGGAATCGACCTGGTGCTTATGGATGTGAACATGCCGGGAATTAATGGATTTGATACTGTCCATAGGATCAGGCAGGATGCCAAATTCAATGATTTACCGATCATCATGGTAACTGGCCATGACACAAGGGAAGACAGGATTAAAGCCGTCCAGGTGGGCGCAAACGATTTTATTTCAAAACCGGTTAATACAACCGAATTAGAAGTCCGCACGACGAACACCCTTAAAATGAAAGACGCTCTTGACGCTTTAAAAGCCCATGGTGAAGAGCTGGAAAAAAAAGTCCACCTTAGAACCCAAAGCCTTCTCAAGGCCATGGATGAGCTGACAGTTGCAAACAAAAGGACGGAAGATGCGGAAAAAGACACAATTCACCGTCTTGCTGTGGCTTCAGATTATAAAGACGAAGATACTGGCGGGCATATTAAGCGCATTGGCAGCTACTGCGCCATACTGGCAAAACATGCCGGGCTTTCTAAAGAGAAGGTGGATATCATTAAACACGCAAGTACACTGCATGATATTGGAAAGATAGGCATACCTGACAATATTCTCTTAAAACCCGGCAAGCTTACATCTGAAGAATTTAATGAGATAAAAAAACATACCTTATTTGGCGGTGAAATTTTAAAAGGATCTCAATCAAAATATCTTAAGGCCGGCGAAATAATCGCCATGACTCACCATGAAAGGTGGGATGGTGCAGGCTATCCAAACGGTCTTAAAGAAGAAGAGATCCCCATAGAAGGAAGGATATGCGCCATAGCAGACGTTTTTGACGCACTTACCACACGCCGGCCATATAAGAAAGCATTTTCAAATGAAAAGGCGTTTAAAATTATGAAGGATGGCAGGGGAAACCATTTTGACCCTGACTTGATCGATATCTTCTTTGATAAAATTGACGAGATTACAGCTGCCCAGGCAAAATATAGATAATATTATGTCCTGACCGACACTTGATTGTACATACAGTGCCATATCTATCTCATTGGGTCTCATTTGTTTCAAAAGTTTTAAATCCGAAGCACGAAATCCGAAATCCGAAACAAATTCAAAATACAAATGTTTAAATGTTCAAAACCATAAACGCCTAAAATTTCAATCCAAATTGCCTTCTATTTTGAACTTTGAATTTTGGTCATTTGATATTGTTTCGCCTGTTATATATAAAAACCATAAATGCAAACATCTTCCACCGTAGTGGAATAAAAAAATGTTATCGCCTTGATAATAAAAAACCTCCTGAT
>JANQFQ010000043.1 GCA_028277765.1 Desulfobacterales bacterium | reverse complement strand
ATTTTTCTGAGGGATCCTCTACACCCTGTTCGGCAATTAGAAAAAGAATTCTCGGCAAGGGTTTTGTGCTGAGCATTATTCCTGAGTGGGCCAAATGTTCTTTAACCTTGTCAACAGAAATAGTGACCTGCACAATTACCCTGTATACTTTATCATACTCTGCTTCAGCTAGTACCTTGTAGTCCTGAATAAAATTATTCCATGCAAAATTATTCCCTTTTTCGTAAAGGACCTCATTAAGATCATTAAAACTTAAGACAAGAGATTTTGTAGGGACAATATTGGCAATGACCTGCTCCATGGCGGATGTCAGGCATTTGGAAATCGCTTTTTTCCTTGAATATGCAACATTTTCGTCTGTAATCGCGTGAGATCCCATTGTTTTTATGATCCGCATGCTGTCTGAATTGTTGATCTGTGCACTACCAGAAACAACGGAAAAAGCTATTATGCAAATAACGGCTAAAAAAACAGTCTTTAAAAAAGATTTAAACAGAACCATTGTCATTTCCCCCATATTAAAATTCAAATTCAGATTTTATCTTACATTTTTCTCGTAAGCACATATTCAGCAAGCATTAGAAGAAGATCTTTTGACTGGGAGTTGCCGATAGGGGCAATCGAGTCTATTGCTGCTTTAATGTGAAATTTTGCCCGGCTGCGTGTATAATCGAGTCCTTTATATGTTTTTAGCAGATCTTTCAGTTTTTTAAAGTCCTGATTTGAAAAATTGTCGTTTGTGATGATTTTTTCCATTAGGGCACGGTCCTGGGGTTCAGTGTTCTGCAGGGCATGTATTACGGGCAGTGTCAGCTTTCCTTCTTTCAGGTCAGCCCCAATCTCTTTACCAAGAACTTTGGTGTCTGAAATATAGTCGAGAAGATCATCAGCCATTTGAAACGCGAGACCGATGTTTAAGCCGTATCCGGCAAGTGCTTTTTCTTTTTTTTCTGATGCCCCTGCTATTATTGCGCCGGTGCGGCAAGCGCCTTCTATCAGCACAGCGGTCTTCCGCCTTATGACTTCCATGTATTCTTCTTCCGACAGGTCCAGTTTCCCTTTATTGATAAGCTGATGGATCTCACCCTGGGACATATTTTCCGTTATTTCCGCTATGGCCTTGATGATTCTCATGCGTCCTGTTCTTGACGCGATGGAAAGGACCCGCGCAAGGAGAAAATCACCCACGAGGACGGCTATTGAATTGCCATAAATGGAATTGGCTACGGGTTTGCCCCGCCTCACTGTTGCTTCATCCACCAGGTCATCATGCAGAAGGGAGGCTGTATGCAGGTATTCAAAAATTACGGAGAATGTCTTATCATAATCGCCTTTATATCCGCAGATCCTTGCTGAGAGGACCATGAGGAGGGGTCTGAGTCTTTTTCCACCGCTGAACATAATGTGGCGCGCAGTTTTACGGACTACTTCAAGATATGGGGTAAGGTTTTGCTCAAGCGCTATTTCAATCCCGGCCAGATCATCTTCCACAAGGGCCAGGCCGTCTTTGATAAAGTCTGTCATACAGCTTCTCCCTCAAGATCATATTCAGAAGCGCCGATAATCCTGATGTTTGCAAAGCTTCCCTGTTCTATTCGGCTGGATTGGATAAATGTAATGCCGTCTACTTCAGGAGCCTGAAAAGATGTCCGCCCTGTGTAGTTGTTTTTTCCAATGTTTTTTTCCACGAGCACGCTGACTGTTTCTCCTACACGATTTTTGTTTTTTGCAAGCGAGATGTTTGCCTGGTTTGTCATAAGACGGTCAAGTCTTTCACCCGCGACATCTTCCGGTACATGCCCTGGGAGCGCATGGGACGGAAGGTCTTCTGAATCTGAATATGCGAAAACACCCAGATGATCAAAGCTGACTTTTTTGACAAAGTCCAGCAGTATTTTAAAGTCATTTTCTGTTTCTCCGGGAAAACCGGTAATGACGGTTGTTCTAAGGGCTGCTTCCGGATCAATATCCCTTATGGTGTCAAATAGTTTTAAAAGATCATCCCGTGTATGTTTCCGGCCCATGCTTTTCAACATAGAATCAGAGGCGTGCTGAACAGGAATATCAAAGTAGGAACAGATATTTTCATGTTCAGCCACTATTTTAATCACGTTATTGTTTATGCTTTCAGGGTGCCCGTAAAGGAACCGGATCCATATAGAGTCATCAATTTCAGATACAGCCCTGAGCAGCGAGTCAAAGGTTTCTCCATTTCTGGTATCCCTGCCGTAAGCGGTGGTGTCCTGGGCGACCAGTACCAGTTCTTTCGCCCCGGCCCTGATCATCTGCTCGGCTTCAATGATGATTTCGTCAATGTGACGACTTCTCTGTTTACCACGAAGCTTCGGAATAATGCAATAGGTACAGTGCCGGCTGCATCCCTCGGCAATCTTTAGATAAGCGATATGCGGTGTGCTGCGGACTCTCGGGCCGTTATATTCGTATTTCGGCGATGAATCCGGGTCAGGCAGAAGGTATTTTATTCCATTATCGCTCTCCCCTTTTACAGCCCGCTCGATCATATGGTACGCGCCAGTGCCCAGAAAAAAATCGACTTCTGGCAAGGCCGTTGCAATGTCGCTGCCGTATCTTTCAGGCAGGCATCCGGTGACAATTAAGCGCTGGCATTTTCCCCGATTCCTGTAATCTGCCAGGCCGAGTATGGTATCGATGGACTCTTCTGCGGCGTTTTTAATAAAGCTGCATGTGTTCACGATAATGATCTCAGCATCAGCAGGGTCTGCTGTATGCTCACAGCCGGCTTCCATAAGCCGGCCCAGCATGACCTCGCTATCAACAAGATTTTTCGCACATCCCATGCTCACTAAGTGAAGTTTCATTTTTCCATTTTTATATTAAAGGGACACGGATTTGTACGGATCTTCACGGATTTTTATTTTGTTTTTTTCCCGCCATGCGTGAACAATCGGTGTTTATCCGTGAAAATCCGTGTCCTATTTGGTTTTTAGTTTTTCTTAAGCAACTGCTTGAAACCTTTTGAAGCATGATCGAGCAGTTTGTCATCTTTGTCTTGAACAATAATCAGGCATTCAACGCCGGGCAGTTTATTAATCAAGTCAATCCCTTTTTTATGCCCCATGACCATAACAGCAGTAGCTAGACCATCTGCAAAAGCGCATGATTCAGCGGTTATTGAAACACTGACAACGCCATTGTTCACGGGATATCCTGTTTTTGGATCAATGATATGAGAGTAGTATCGCCCTTTTTCTTTAAAAAAAATCCTGTAGTCACCGCTTGTGGCAAAGGCCATGTCTTTAACAGGAAGCGCTAAATATACCTGATCAAACGCTCCGTTTTTTTCCGGTGTGTTGATGCCGACTTTCCATGGGCTCCCGTCACTCTTGCTTCCAGAGGCGTATACTTCGCCGCCAATTTCAACCAGGAAACTGTTAATCCCCTTTTCTTTAAGAAAGGCCGATACCTGATCAACCGCGTATCCTTTTGCAATCGAGGCAAGATCTATGGTGATGGACGGTTTTTTCTTCACAAGGGTGTTATTGTTAACCTGAATATTATGAAAGCCTGTTTCCGTCAGCCGACTTTGGATTTCGGCTTTTGAGGGGACTTTTTGTTTTTCTGTTTTACTGCCGAATCCCCAGAGATTTACAACCGGGTTTATGGTGCAGTCCCAGGCACCGTCAGTAATTTTATATAGCATACGGCCGGTATTCATGATAAACAGGAGGCCTTTGGATGCTTTAAAAGGGGCAGACGTCCTGTTTGTGTTAAATCGGTTGATTTCACTGTTTTTTTGATAGGTTGACATGCTTTGGTTAATGATATGAAGAAGCTGTTTAATCTTTTTATGAAGATCCTTTGGGGGGTTATTTTTTCCGGTGATTATTTTTATATGATAAGTGGTCCCCATTGTTTTTCCGGCAAGGAGTTCTTCTTCTGCAGCAGCAGTTATATGGCAAAAAATTGAGAACCAGAGGATACTGAATACTATTAATATTTTTTTCATCATTTCAGGATTCACGTTTTTAGTTACAGTGAAAAAAAATATGATTCGACGTTTTCATAGCACAGATTAATCGGTTTTAGAAATAAATTATCAAAGAATATAATTATATTGCAAACAGGTAGCCCATGAACGTATATAAAAAAATATAACAGGAGAATCAATGATATGAAACTTGGGATTATCGGACTTGCAGGAGCTGGAAAAACCACGATATTTGAAGCGCTGACCCAGAACAAAGCGGATGCAGCGAGTAGGGGAGAAAGCCGTATCGGTACGATCAGGGTACCGGATCATCGCGTGGTTGTTCTGAGCGATATGTATAAACCCCGTAAAACCGTGTACGCACAGGTGGAATACTTCCTTCCGGGAATGGTTGATCAGAAAAAGGACCAGAACCTTCTCAACCAGGTGCGGGACTGTGACGCGCTGATACATGTGGTAAGAAATTTTACAGGGTATAATTCTGAACAGACCGATGTGTATAAGGATTTTTTTAATATTGATGAAGAGATGATTATCACTGATATGGCTGTTGTAGAGAACAAGCTCGAAAGGATTGAGCTTGATATGAAGCGGGGGAAAAAAACCGATCCTGAAGAGATTTCTCTTTTAAAAGCGTGTTTAGAAAACCTAGAAAACGGGATACCACTAAGAAAATGTCCTGAACTTGCTAATGCACGCCAGCTAAAAGGGTACGCATTTGTTACGGCCAAGCCTATGTTGGTTTTATTTAACAATGAAGACGAAGATGATAAACCGCCTGAAAAAGATAACCAAGTGTTTGATGAGACCAGTATGGTTATAAAAGGAAAACTTGAACACGAACTCTCACAGATGTCAATAGAAGAGGCCGCTGATTTCCTGGAGGCGTTTAGTATAACAGAGTCAGCAATGGACAGGGTTATACGGCAATCATACGAACTTTTGGGGCTGATATCCTTTTTCACTGTCGGAGAAGATGAGGTCAGGGCTTGGACGATAAAAACGGGAACAAAGGCTGTTGATGCTGCTGGGGTTGTTCATTCAGATATGCAAAAAGGTTTTATACGGGCAGAAGTCCTGGCATATGATGATTTGATGGAAGCGGGCTCGTTTCAGGGAGCGAGGAAAAAAGGGACTGTTCGGTTAGAGGGGAAAACTTATGATGTCAATGATGGGGATATTATTAACTTCAGGTTTAATGTTTAAAAAAGCTGAGAAAATAGGAGGTAATGAATAAAACTTTTTTAAGCTTATTATTCCTGTAACTTCTTCTTGTAAAAATATTGTAAGCCTCTGATTTCCGGCGATTTTATGTTGTCAGGATATATTTTTAAAAATTCATTACACAGATCAAAACACGCCTGCCAGTCTTCTTTTTTCTCATTAGCTGTGAGCTGCTTTTTGATAGACGCGTAATAAGTTTCGCTCAGATTTGCTAATGCTTTTTTTACCTCTGGGCAGTACTTGTTTTCAGGATGTGAATTCAGAAACTCGATATAGATACTAATTTTGTCCGCCCCTTGTTCTTCAGCGGCCTTTTGAAGGGCCTCGTATTCCTTGACTTCAGCAACAGCCTTGATTTCAGCAATTTTCTTTTTAATGTCGTCGAGATGATGGCTATTGGGGTATTTTATCATGTACTGGCTTAAAGCCTTGACAGCCTCTTCGTAGTTTTGTTCAGCGGTCAGTGCTTCTGACGTGCTTATAAGCAAATTATAGGCATCTTCAATGGCCTTGTTCCGCTTGAGAATCTGTATTTGGATTTTAGTCAGCTTTTTTTGGGCATCATCGAAAACAAATACTTTATTGTCAATCGATTTGAGATAGGCTTTCATAACAGCCTCTTTTTCCTCCAGCTGCTTTTTGGTTTCAATCTCCTCCAGCACTGCCTGGAACCTCTTTTTTATACGGTTTTTCTTGATGGCAACGGCGGAGAAAGCTCCAAGAATGCTTAAAAAAAGCACTGCCACTACTGCGATGGATATAATAATCACAAGGCGTTTTGTCTTTCGCGCTGATTTTATTTTCCATCCTTTTTTTCCTGCGTAATCTTCAATATAACTGATCGCCTCTTTTTCATTCATTCCAAATTCAGCTGCTGATTTTATTAGCACTTCAAAATAAGCGGAACAGATTGTGTCGTCTTCAGCAGAAGCTTCAATGTCGGAATTGAGCAGAGAAAGGAGAGCGTTCGCCATGTTGATATCATAAGCGAGCCGTGTGTTTTCATCCTTAAACACAGCAGAGCAGTGACCGGCCAGTTCGCTGCTCGCAGTAACCATAGCGGTTTTTTTCCCAGCTTTTAGTATCTCGGCCCGTTTATTATTAATGGCTGTATGAATAGTATCAAGATCTTCGCCCTGTGTAAGGTCGAGGAAGTCATACAAAGATGTTTTAGAGACAACGACAAGGTTTTCAGTTATCGCTTTTTCGATTGACTTGTCCAGAGGTTTTGGGCGTTCAGGGGCATCGCTTGCTTTCTGCACAACAGGACAGATTATACGGGCTTTGACCTTATCTACTTCTACGGAATGAAATTTAGCAATTTTTGTAATATCCTCTTCCATGAGAAAGCCATTGACCATCCTTATGCTGATCTGCCTGTCAATTTCATTGATCAATTTATCGCCGGATAGAGAACCCCTGACGGCCCGCCGTTTGTTAAAATCTAGAAAGTTTTCTTTTTCATTTTTTTTCAGCCGGGCCTGGATTTCTTCCTGGCTTATGGAATGCATTTTTGACAGCCTGAATATTTCATCTTCAGTAACCGGCCCCTTGATCAAAAAGATGGCAAGATGCCGGTCAAGTGTTAAGTACTTTTCCCGTTCTTTTTTCTTGAGTTCTTTTAGTGCGTTTTTAGCTTCTTTTTTTCTGCGCTCGTTGTCTAGCATGACTTCTTTAATTTCCGGAACCAGGCCTATATGTTGCTTTGCCATGATTCCCTTGGTGGGATGGTTGCGCAGTTTTCCCCATTCAGCCTGTTTTTTCTTTATGGCTTGTAAAATAGTTTCAGGATCTTCTTCCGGGGGGATTAGTTGAAGCTCGAGTAACAGATAAAAGTTTTCTCTTTCCATGGGATTACCGATAATAAGGATGTCAGGAGCCTGGTAGGTGTCCTGATATTTTTTGTTTAATGGACAATAAGACTCTGGCTTCTTTCTTTAGCAATCTGAAGCTCTTCGCCCTGAATAACCGATTTTGTTTCAATTGTTACTTCAACGGTTCTGGAATCTGTCATCTCTTCAGCTGTTATCTGAAGCCGTCCTTCAGAATTCATATCAAAATAGATTAATATTTTTGAATCTTTGGGAAGCCCCTGGGGCAGTGTAAAAACAGCTGTGCCGATATTTTCAGAATCATCCAGGGGTGCGGTCTGCTCATTTGTATCATTTTCCATGATGCGGATCAGTACCGTGTCCTGATTATCAACAGCCGTATAAAAATCTTTTGTGGCTTTAACCGGGACAGCGGTATTTTTGAGGATAAGATTAAAAACGTGTTCTTCCAGCTTAACGTTTTTTACAACGATGCCAAAGCTTTTACTCGTGACATCGGAGATCTTGACCATAGAGCCCTCAATAGCAGGCATTGCATACCCGAGCTCTTCCGACATTTCCTTGGCGGTTTCAGACACGATCTCTTCTGAAACTTCTCCATTAAGGCTGACCAGACCGACCCCTTCTTTTGTCTGGTCGATGCTTTTGCCGGTTTTTTTCTCAACCCGGCGTATCAGGTCATCATTTATTGAAAGTTTCCACCCGTAAATCGCAGCTCCTTTTGCGACAGCACCATCAGGATCAAAGACTTTCGGTTTCATGTTAAACTCTTGTTCAACCCTGCTTGTGATTTGGGGCATTCGGGTGGCGCCTCCCACAAGTATGATCTCGTCAAAATCAGAGTAACCTTTATTCGAGGCTTCAATCAGCATTTCCTTAGTAAACGCGATTGTCCTCTCAGTCAAAGCGGTAGTGATTTCTTCGAATTTTTCCCTTTCAAATTCAATCTTTATTTTTTCTCCGCCGTGGGTGATGGCGACAGGTGTTTTCTGCCGCTGGGTAAGTATCTTTTTTGATTTTTCAGCAATGAGCAGCAGGTCCTGACATGTATCAGGATCTTCAAGGATGTCTTCCTTGCTGCCGGTCTTGTCCTGAAACTCCTGGGCAAGGTATGCGACAATGCGATCGTCCCAGTCCTTGCCCCCAAGGTTGTGATCTCCGCCAGTGCATATGACTGATATGGATTCCGGCTTGATTTCAATAAGGGTTATGTCGAATGTCCCTCCGCCAAGATCATAAACAAGGACAACCCGCTCATCATGTGATTCCGCCAGACCGTAAGCGATGGCCGCGGCCGTCGGTTCATTAATGATCTGTCGAACAGTATAGCCCGCAATTTCGCCCGCTTTCCTTGTGGCTTCCCGTTCATTTATGCCGAAATAAGCGGGACAGGTTATCACCAGATCGGAAATCTTTTCACCTACGGTGTTTTCAGCGTCCTGAACTACTTTTTTTATAATATAGCTAGAAATTTCTTCTGCCCGGTATGTTTTTGAATCATACTCGAAAAAGTAATCAGCTTCACCCATGGCGCGCTTGATAAAACTCACCACTTCACTGGGATAAAGTTTTGAACTTTCTTTTGCCACTTCACCGACAACAATATCGTCTCCGTCAAAAAAGACCACTGAAGGGGTTACCGGTATATTGTCGGAATTGTTTATTACAACGGCTTTGCCGTAATCATCAACATAGGCGATAGAAGAGTAGGTGGTGCCTAGGTCAATACCAAATATTTTTGAGGATTTATCACTCATCAGAATCATCTGCCTTTGAATCAGCGCCAGTTGGACTGAAAACATATACATTTACAATTTCAGACCGGATAATCTTGTTTTCCCATTCATATCCGGGCCGAAGACTTTCAGCAACAGTCTTGTCCAGAGAGTTATCGTCTGTTTCTATCTTTTTTAATACTTTCTGTCTGACAGGATCAAAAACAGTTCCGTCACACGTGTAAGGAGTAATTCCCTGATAGCTGAATATGTCTTCCAGGTCCGCGGGTATGCTCTCAAGAAGCTCAAGAACTTTCACAGGATCACTTTCCTCGGGATTATTGGACCGGTGGTGATTCGAAAGCTTTCTTATATCATCAATAATTTTAACAATGTCGATTACAAGAGAGAGGAATTGCTTATTGGCGGAATCGCTTTTATAGCCCTGGAGTTCTTTGTGAAGCGAATCGATTATTTTATCTTTGTCAGCTTCCCTATCAAGGCGTGTTATAATTTCCTGGTTAAGAAGATCAATCTTGTGCTGAATCACTTCAATCTGCAGGGAAACAGCTTCTCCTGTATCTTCCTGAATGGGCGGTATATTGCTTCCTGTTTCTGCTTCCCCGCCGATTTCAAAACCAAGAACCTCCTCAGCCACTTCTTCTTCATCTTCAGGTTCACCTGAAGGGGTATCATCAATTGGGGGATCTTCGTCATCCAGGGATTCAGATGGATTCTTTTCATGAATTTCAAATCCAAGAACATCTTCAGGCACTTCTTCTTGAGATTCTAATTCCGTTTCTTCTATCCCATGATTTTCTTCAGGTTTTTCATTTTCCATGTCATTCATCAGAAACCCCGCTTTTTATCAACAAATTGACATCTTTCACAACTTGTGTAAAAAAGCTGTACAGGAAATTGAATAATAATATTCCGGCAGATAAATTTTTAATACAGACCAGAATATATTCGTAACTCTTTATAAAAACAATAACCGTCTAATTTGTCAAGAGTATATTTGACGGCAGGCTGTAGAAAACAATACGAAAACCATGATGATGACTTATAAAATAACATCACGATCATCCACCACTCTTGCCAGGTCAGGATTATTTAAAACAGCGCACGGCAGTGTGGAGACACCGGTGTTTATGCCTGTCGGTACCCTTGGGACGGTCAAATCAATGACACCTGAAGAGCTTTCCGGGTGTGGTGTGCAGATCATTCTTGGGAACACGTATCATTTATACTTAAGGCCCGGTTGTGATGTCATTGATGCTTCTCAAGGCCTTCACCGGTTTATGAACTGGAATCGGCCGATTTTGACTGATAGCGGAGGATTTCAGGTCTTTTCTCTGGCTGCACTTTCAAAAATCACGGAACAGGGGGTTACGTTCCAGTCTCATATTGACGGGTCAAAGCATATACTAACGCCTGAAAAGGCTATTGAAATACAGCTCTGTCTAGGGTCTGATATAATGATGTGCCTGGACAATTGTATTTCATATCCAGCAACAGAAGAAGAGGCAAAGAAGGCCCTTGAACAGACAGCCCGATGGGGCGAGAGATGTAAGACCGTTTGGGATGAAAAAGCGGAAAACGAATCTTGGCTTTTTGGGATTGTTCAGGGCGGTATGTTTAGGGATTTGAGAAGGCAGTCTGTTGAACATACTGTTAATACTGATTTTTCAGGCTATGCGGTTGGCGGGTTGAGCGTTGGTGAACCAAGAGAAGTCATGCATGAGGTCGCGGGTTATACCATTCCGATGCTGCCGGATTCCAGGCCCAGATATGTTATGGGGGTGGGGACGCCGGAAGACCTTGTGGAGATGGTCTCGTTTGGCGCTGACATGTTTGACTGTGTTATGCCGACCAGAAATGCGAGAAACGGCCAGCTATTTACAGAAAAGGGTAAACTTAATATATGTAATTCCCGTTTTAAAAAAGATTCCAACCCCTTAGAGGCGAATTGTTCTTGTTATACATGTCAGCATTATTCCAGATCCTACCTACGGCATCTTTATATGACAAAGGAACTCCTCGCATACAGGTTAAACACAATCCATAATATCTATTATTATATAAGCTTGATGGAAAACATCCGGAAAGCGATAAAGAAGGATTGTTTTGATCTGTTTATGCAGGATTTTTATACAAAAAGAGAAACCTAACCTGCATTTCATGCCTTTATTTTTCTTGTAAATAGTATGACAGTTTGTTATAAATGCTCTTTTTTATAATTTATTATATCTATTTGAAAGTGCTTTTATGATGGAGCGTGTATGGCAATAGCGGGGAGAATAGAAAACATTATTGCTAATGCTTCCTGGATAAGGAAGATGTTTGAAGCAGGCGCCCACCTTAAAGAAGAGCATGGCCCCGAGAATGTCTTTGACTTCAGTCTGGGTAATCCAAACCTGGAACCTCCTGAAAATTTTCAAAAAGCACTTAGCCGTGCTGCTTCTGATAACCGTCCTGGAATACATGGATATATGCCAAACACAGGGTATCCAGACACCCGAAGGGCTGTGGCTGAAAATCTGTCACAGGAACAAGACGCTCCAGTTACAGAAGATAATGTTATCATGACCTGTGGCGCGGCAGGTGCTTTAAATGTGATATTCAAGACCATTCTAGATCCTGACGATGAAGTTATTACGCCTGCCCCGTACTTTGTTGAATACGGTTTTTACGCTGATAATCACGGCGGAAAACTGAAGACCGTACCATCGCATGCTGATTTTACCTTGGATATTGACGGGATTGCTGCTGCAATAACAGAGAAAACAAAGGCCGTCCTAATAAATTCACCAAACAACCCTACAGGACAGGTCTATTCTGGAGATAGCCTTAAAAAGCTGGGAAAATGCCTAAAGGAAAAATCGGAACAGATGGGAAGGACAATCTATCTTGTGGCAGATGAACCTTACCGGAAGCTGGTTTATGACGGGATTGATGTGCCTTCAATTTTTTCCTGCTATAATGAAAGTATTATAGCAACATCCTATTCAAAAGACCTTTCCATCCCAGGCGAGCGTATAGGCTTTCTTGCGGTCAATCCATCAGCCTCATACAGGGATGACCTGGTTAATGGTATGGCACTGGCAAACAGGATTCTCGGTTTTGTAAACGCGCCTGGTATGATGCAGCGAGTTATAGCAGAGACACAGGGAGCGGGGATTGATGCTTCGATTTACGCGAAAAAAAGGGAGCTTCTTTGTGACGGCCTGGCAGCATGCGGCTATGAATTCACCAAACCGTCTGGGGCTTTTTATCTCTTTCCCCGAGCACCGATAAAAGATGATATAAAATTTGTACAGGCTCTGCAGAAAGAGCTGATTTTGACCGTTCCTGGAAGCGGTTTCGGAGGGCCAGGCTATTTTAGGATAGCATATTGTGTTGATGATGATACGATTATTAACGCTATACCAGGATTTAAAAAGGTAATTGAAAAATACTAACATATTATAATCAAATTTTTTTGAAAGGGGTATATTATGAAAATTGTAAAAATTGATCATTTGGCAATAGCTACAACTGGAATTGATGACACAAAAGGGGTATGGTCAGACATCCTGGGACTTGAGTTTGAAGGCGCTGAAACCGTTGAGGAACAAAAAGTAACGACCGCTTTTTTTCCTGTTGGAGAGAGTGAAATAGAGCTTTTAGAATCAACCGATCCAGAAGGGCCTGTGGCAAAGTTTGTCGAGAAAAAAGGACCAGGGATACACCATATCGGTTTTCAGGTGGAAAACATAGAGGCAGCACTAGCTGAATTAAAAGAGAAAGGTGTAAAGCTTATTGATGAAACACCCAGAATCGGCGCGGGTGGCAAGAAGATCGCGTTTCTGCATCCAAAGGCGACAAAGGGTGTGCTGATTGAGCTTTGTGAAAAGTAGACTAGATCCTGGATGCTAGACACTAGATGCTAGATGTATTTGTTGGGTTCCCCAACAAAGGATTTTTAGGTCACGCTTTAGTCAACATACAAAGCTGGATGGTTGGAAGCTGGAAACATAAAGTAAAATTAATATCATACCAAATAGTTAGATGTTGGTGCTTTTATCCAGTATCTAGCAACTAGCATCTAGCATCGCGGGGCCAGCAGCAGGATAGCCTGAACTGAGAAAATAGAAGTTAGCATAAAAAATATAAAGTTAAGCAAAATAAGGAGTAAAAGAATGGCAGAACATCCAAAGATTAACGAGTGGGAAGAGATGGCGACAAAGCTTTTGAAAGGAAAACCGCTTGATGGGCTAAACTGGATGACCCCTGAAGGGATTCACGTAAAACCACTCTATACGCATGAAGATATTGAGGGGATGGCGTGTGTAAACACCCTTCCCGGACAAGCCCCGTTTGTAAGGGGACCCATGGCAACCATGTACGCTGGGCGTCCATGGACAATACGGCAATATGCCGGTTTTTCAACCGCAAAAGAATCAAACGCGTTTTACAGGAGAAACCTGGCTGCTGGCCAGAAGGGGCTTTCGGTCGCTTTTGACCTAGCCACACATAGGGGATACGATTCAGACCACCCCAGGGTATCCGGTGATATTGGAAAAGCCGGTGTGGCAATCGATTCCGTTGAAGACACAAAAATACTCTTTGACCAGATTCCTTTAGACCAGATGTCTGTTTCCATGACCATGAACGGGGCTGTTATACCGATCATGGCGGCATATATTGTTGCTGCAGAAGAACAGGGCGTAAAGCATGAACAGCTTACCGGGACTATTCAGAACGATATCCTGAAAGAATATTTAACCCGGAATACTTATATTTATCCGCCGGTTCATTCCATGAGGATCGTTTCAGACATTATCGCGTTCTGCTCTCAGAACATGCCGAAGTTCAACACAATCAGCATCAGCGGGTATCACATGATGGAGGCAGGAGCGGATTCTGTCCTCCAGACTGCCTTTACCCTTGCTGACGGCGTTGAATATGTCAGGGCGGCCCTGAACGCCGGTATGGATATTGACGCGTTCGCGCCCCGCCTGTCATTTTTCTTCGGTATTGGCATGAACTTTTTCATGGAAATCGCCATGCTCCGGGCTGCGCGTTTCCTATGGCACCGGCTGATCAGCCAGTTCAATCCGAAAAACCCGAAATCCACCATGCTCAGGACCCACTGCCAGACGTCAGGCTGGAGCCTGACAGCACAGGATCCGTACAACAATATCATCAGGACAGCGTTTGAATGCCTGGCTGCTGCTCTTGGCGGTACCCAGTCCCTACACACCAATTCTTTTGATGAGGCTGTTGGGCTTCCCACCGATTTTTCCGCGCGGATAGCAAGGAACACACAGATAATTGTGCAGGAAGAAACTCAGGTATGCCATGTGGTTGATCCTCTGGGGGGGTCTTATTATGTTGAATCCCTTACAAACAGTATCATAGAGGAAGCGCAGAAGATTATTGACGAAGTCGAGGAGATGGGCGGCATGGCCAAGGCGATTGAGTCAGGAATGCCGAAGATGCGGATTGAAGAGTCAGCGGCAAGAAAGCAGGCCAGGATCGACCAGGGCAAAGATGTTATTGTTGGTGTTAATAAATACCAGATAGAAGAGGATGTCGATATTGATGTTCTTGAAGTATCAGCTGCTATCCGTGATGAGCAGGTTGCAAGATTAAAAGAGATTAAGTCTTCAAGAGACAATGCTGCTGTTGAAAAGGCCCTTGCTGATTTAACAAAGGCCGCTGAAACTGACGGCAACCTTCTTGATGCGGCACTTGTGGCGGTAAGATTGAGAGCTACCGTTGGCGAAGTTTCAGACGCAATGGAAAAAGTGTTCGGCAGATATGTGGCTACAACCCAATGTATTTCAGGCGCTTACGCCTCTGAATTCGGAGACAGTGACGTTATTTCTTCACTTAGAAAAAGAACAGATGAGTTTGCTGAAAAAGAAGGGAGACGACCGAGAATTCTAGTTACAAAGATGGGACAGGATGGCCATGACCGGGGTATTAAAGTGATTGCGAGCGCTTACGCGGATATCGGCTTTGATGTTGATATCAGCCCCATGTTCCAGACACCAGAAGAAGCGGCCAAGATGGCCATTGAAAACGATGTTCACATTGTGGGGGCATCAAGCCTTGCTGCAGGCCATAAGACACTTGTGCCCGGGCTTATTGAAGAGCTGAAAAAACAGGGCGGCGGCGACATACTGGTTGTGGCAGGCGGGGTCATTCCACCGGGGGATTATGATATGCTTTATGATGCCGGTGTTTCAGGTATTTTTGGGCCCGGGACATCCATACCCGATTCAGCCAACCAGGTGTTAAATGCCCTTGAAAAAAGGAAATAGTTGATAGGCATGGTGTCAACCGATTCTCAGTTTTATATCGATGGTGTGCTTAAAAATGACAGGCGGGTCCTCTCAAAGACAATTACCCTTATTGAGAGTGCCCGGCTTGATCACCAGAGACTCGCGCGAGAGATTGTCGACACCCTTCTCCCGCACACAGGCGGTTCTGTCCGTCTTGGCATTACAGGTGTGCCAGGCGTGGGAAAAAGCACTTTTATCGAAAGCCTCGGTGTTTATCTGACAGAGCAGG
This sequence comes from Desulfobacterales bacterium, assembly GCA_028277765.1. Classification (GTDB taxonomy): domain Bacteria; phylum Desulfobacterota; class Desulfobacteria; order Desulfobacterales; family SURF-7; genus JANQFQ01. Next base: position 13,027 of record JANQFQ010000043.1, on the reverse strand, counting down.
GGAAAAAGGTGGCTGTGCTCGCTGTTGACCCCAGCAGTAGAAGGAGCAGAGGGAGCATCCTGGCGGACAAAACAAGGATGGAACAGCTGTCGATTGATAAAAACGCGTATATCAGGCCATCACCCTCGGGTGGAACCCTGGGAGGTGTCGCGGGCAAAACGCGTGAGGCGCTTCTTGTTTGTGAGGCTGCAGGATTTGACGTTGTTATCGTAGAAACTGTGGGCGTAGGCCAGTCTGAAACAACGGTTGCATCCATGGTCGATTTTTTTCTTGTGCTGATGCTGTCCGGCGCAGGTGATGAACTCCAGGGCATAAAAAAGGGAGTTCTTGAGATAGCTGATGCCCTAGCGATTAACAAGGCTGACGGCGACAATATAAAAAAGGCGAATATGGCAAAAAGGCAGTATGAAACAGCCCTTCACCTGTTAAGTCCTTCATCATCCAACTGGTCCCCGCCTGTGCTTACCTGCAGTTCGCTGGAGATGACAGGTATATCTGACGTCTGGCAGAAAGTGATGGATCATAAAGGGATTTTCACGAAAAGCGGAGAGCTGGAGGCAAATAGAAAAAAACAGGATATTGAATGGATGTGGTCCCTGGTTGAAGAAGGGCTCAGGGAACGCTTTAAGGAGAATAAGAAGATAAGCGCAAAACTACCGGAAATCATCGGTAAAGTGAAAAACGGGACAACATCTCCCACAAATGCGGCAGCCGAACTGCTCTTTTTCCTTGACAATATGGCATTAATATAGAATTTTGCATGTTTGGTTTTTTTTTAATTAGGTAAAGACGCCTCTGATCTGCAGATAGGGGGTTTATATATTAGATTAGATCAACCGATAGAGAAAGAAAGGTGTTATAATGAGTGTAATTTCTGATAAAATCAAGGATCTTAAGGAAAGAGAACAGAAGATCCTGCAGATGGGCGGTGAAAAAGCCGTAGCAAAGCTGCATGACAAGGGTAAGCTTTCCGCCAGGGAAAGACTGGACCTGCTTTTTGATCCAGGCACTTTCCGTGAAATCGATATGTTCGTGGAACACAGGTGTGTAAATTTCGGCATGGAAACAAAAGAGATCCCTGCTGACGGTGTGGTTTCCGGACATGGTATGGTTGATGGAAGACCGGTCTTTGCCTTTTCACAGGATTTTACCGCAAGAGCAGGAAGCCTTGGGGAAATGCACGCCAAAAAAATATGCAAGGTAATGGATATGGCCGCAAAAGCCGGCCTGCCAATTATCGGTATCGGCGATTCCGGAGGGGCAAGAATTCAGGAAGGGATCGATTCCCTTGCCGGATATGGGGATATCTTTTTTAAAAACGCCAGGTCATCAGGGGTTATCCCACAGATAACAATGATACTGGGGACCTGTGCTGGCGGTGCTGTGTATTCTCCTGCTATGACAGACTGGATTTTTATGGTGAAAAACACCAGCTACATGTTCATTACAGGACCTCAGGTTATTAAGTCTGTTACCGGAGAGGAGATAAGCTTTGAAGACCTTGGCGGTGCCATGGCACATAATGAAACAAGCGGTGTGGCACATTTCGCGTGTGAAAGCGAAGAAGACGCTTTTAACCAGGTAAAAAGACTGCTCTCTTATATTCCACCGAACAATATGGAGGATCCGCCGATTGTCAACATGGGTGATAATCCAAACAGAACAGATCCCGCGCTTGACGAGATCATACCTGAGAGCCCCAACCAGGGATATGATATGAAGGCGGTTATCCGGTCCATTGTTGATAATGGCGAGATTTTCGAACCTCATGAATATTTTGCCTTGAATATCATCGTATGCTTTGCACGACTGAATGGAAGAAGCATCGGTATCATAGCGAACAATCCCATGCAGATGGCTGGGTGTCTTGATATTGATGCATCAGACAAGGCGTCACGGTTTATCAGATTCTGCGATTCTTTTAACATCCCGATGCTTACAATTGCTGATGTGCCGGGCTACCTGCCGGGAAGCAACCAGGAACACGGCGGAATCATCCGTCACGGGGCAAAACTTCTCTGGAGCTATTCAGAAGCGACGGTTCCAAAACTGCTACTTGTCACACGAAAAGATTACGGCGGATCTTATCTTGCCATGTGTTCACCCCACCTTGGCGCGGATATGTCATTTGCATGGCCTTCGGCACAGATTGCGGTTATGGGGGCAGAAGGCGCGGCAAACATTATACATGCGCGGGAAATCAAAGGCGCAGATGATCCAAAGGCAAAGCGGGCTGAAAAGATTGCAGAATATGAGGAGCTTTTCTCAAATCCGTATTGCGCGGCAAACAGAGGCATTATTGACGCGGTCATCGTTCCTAGTGAAACAAGACCACGCTTGATAGATGCCCTTGAAATTATGTGCAGTAAGCGTGAAACACTTCCGCCCAAAAAGCACGGAAATATTCCGTTATAAGAACAGGGGATATCGAATGAGTAAAAACAAGAAAATCGCGGCAGCCATGACAGCAGTCATGCATTATATCAAGACACAGGAAGAGACCGCGGCAATGCAGACACAGGCACAAGTGGTCGCAGCAAGGCCTGCGGCAGCGGCAACAGGCTTATGGAGCGCGAGCGGCCGTCAGGCTATCATGCAGATGCGGAGCCTGGTACAGATGAGAACGTTTAAAGGACTGAGATAAATAAATTGTCAGTCCCCGCTGTTCAAAAGCGGGATACGCAACCAGATATTAGAGGAGACCCTTAAGATGAGTGAGCATGATCAAGTAAAAACAACAAAAATGGATTACGGCAAAGACAGAAAAAAGGCCAAAAATCCCCTCAAGGTGATGGACCTTACGTTTCGTGACGGTCACCAGTCTCTGTTTGCCACAAGGGGCCGTACAGAGGACATGATTCCTGTTGCTGAAAGAATGGATGAGGTCGGCTTTTGGGCAGTGGAGACCTGGGGCGGCGCCACGTTTGATACTATGCACCGGTTTTTAAATGAGGACCCGTGGGAGAGGCTTAGGACCCTGAAGCGTTATATCAAGAAGACCCCTTTTTCCATGCTTTTAAGGGCGCAGAACCTTGTGGGCTACAGGAACTATGCTGATGACGTAGCCCGGGCTTTTGTTGACAGGGCGGCTGCAAACGGTATGGATGTTTTCAGGACCTTTGATGCACTAAACGACTACCGTAACTTTGAGACCGTGGTGTCGGTTATCAAGGAGTGCGGCAAACATTTCCAGGGGTGTATTTGTTATACCATGACCGAGCCGAGGCTGGGCGGGGATGTTTACAATATAGACTATTATGTGAATAAGGCCAAAGATCTTGAAGATATGGGAGCCGATAGTATTTGTATTAAAGATATGGCCGGATTGATAGCACCGTATGATGCATATGATCTTATCAAGGCTCTGAAAGAAGCTGTGAAGCCACCCATACACCTGCACTCCCATTTTACATCCGGCATGGCGCCCATGTCCCATTTAAAAGCAGTTGAAGCGGGTGTTGATATTATTGATACCTGTATGTCCCCTTATAGTTACCGCACATCACATCCGGCCATTGAGCCGCTTGTCATGACACTGCTCGGTACAAATAGGGACACGGGTTTTGATATTAAAGCGCTGGCTGAAATAAATGAAATTCTTGAAGCGGAAATTATGCCAAAATACAGGCACCTCCTTGCTACCAACAAGATGTCGGTAATCGATATCAATGTTCTTCTTCACCAGACACCCGGTGGTATGCTTTCAAACCTTGTTAACCAGCTTAGAGAGATGGACGCCCTTGACAGGATAGATGAGGTTTACAAGGAACTGCCGAGGGTAAGAAAAGATCTTGGGCAGATACCGCTTGTTACACCTACCAGCCAGATCGTCGGCATCCAGACGGTAAACAATGTCCTGTTTGATGATGAAAACGAACGGTACAAGATGATCACCGCCCAGGTGAAGGACTTGTGCTACGGCCTATACGGCAAAACAGCCACACCTATTGATCCTGACCTTCAGAAAAAGGCGCTAAAGGGGTATGACAGGGGAGAGGAACCGATCACGTGCCGACCTGCAGAGGTATTGACCCCAGAACTTGAAAGCGCCCAGGAGGAGATCAAGGGGCTTGCCAAGGATCTTGATGATGAGATTCTTTACGCAATTTATCCGGTTACAGGGAAAAAATTTCTGAAATGGAAATACGGTGTTGAAGAAGCGCCTGATGATGTAAAACCGAGGACTCTTGAGGAATCCTTGGCAGAACAGGAGCTTATCATAAAGGCAAGAAAGGGCGAATTGATTGAAAGAAAGCCGGATGAACCTGAAAAAGGCGAGGCCCTTCGGACGTTTAACGTGTTTGTTGACAATGAGTACTTTGAGGTCGGCGTAGAAGAGGTCGGCGGTGTACCTGTGGTGGCGTACGCTCAGCCTGCTGCTACACCCGCACCTGCGGCGGCGCCCAAGGCAAAACCGGCGGCTGCAAAGGCCTCTCATACACCTGCGAAGCCGGTCCCGGCACCTGCAGCGGATGTTGACGGCACCCCCCTTGCCGCTCCTATGCCGGGAATGATTGTGAATTTTGAGAAAAAAGTAGGGGACAGTGTGAATGAAGGGGATACGGTCGTTATTCTTGAGGCAATGAAAATGGAGAACGCCCTTGCCGCTCCTGCGGGCGGAACCATCAAGGCCGTTAATTTTGAAAGCGGGGATACGGTCGCGAAGAATGATATACTGTGTGTTATTGGTTAAAGAACAGTGCCTAAAGTGCCTTAAGTTATAAAGCTGAGTTGAATAGTGTTGTTTACTATTCATACGAAACTTATGCCTTTGTGGTGCAAGTGCCTAAAGTTGATGATGCGCTTTCAGCGCGACCGTTTTAAAATTATAAAACAGGCATCTGGTTCAGGTAACCAGATTATATGTTTTTTAGTAAAGGGAGATGGTTGATGAAGATTCATGAGTATCAGGCTAAGGAATTGTTCAGGAAATATAATGTTCCTGTACCTGACGGTGGACCGGCTTTTAGTCCTGATGAAGCAAAAAAGGTTGCAGAAGGGATAGGGAGTTTTCCTGTGGTTGTAAAGGCTCAGATCCATGCTGGCGGACGGGGTAAAGGGGGTGGCGTTAAAATCGCCCAGTCAATGGATGAAGTGGAGGCTTATGCGAAAGAGATCCATGGGATGACCCTTGTAACAAAGCAGACCGGCCCTGAAGGAAAACTTGTTAACAGGCTTCTGGTTGAAAAGGGCTGCAATATTGCAAAAGAGCTTTATCTTAGCATTCTGCCTGACCGGGAGACAGCAAAGAATATTATCATGGCCAGTGAGGCCGGAGGAATGGATATTGAAGAGGTGGCGGAAAAGACACCTGAAAAAATTATCAAGGTATATGTAGACCCGCTGGTGGGGCTCCAGCCCTTTCAGCTGGGGGAGGTGACCTTTGGGCTTAACATTCCCAAGCCAGCTATGAAGCAGTTCAGGCAGATGTTGTTCAATCTGTACAAACTTTTTGTGGATTATGACTGTTCCCTGGTTGAGATTAACCCATTTGTACTTACCGCGGAAGATGAGGTCCTTGCCATAGACGCGAAGATGGATATTGACAGCAATTCACTTTACCGCCACAAAGATGTCCAGGAATACAGGGATACGGATGAGGAGGATCCCCTTGAAGTTGAGGCTTCCAAATATGACCTAAACTATATCAATCTGGGCGGGAGCGGCAATGTCGGAAACATGGTAAACGGAGCAGGTCTTGCCATGGCCACCATGGACGCCATCAAGGCGGCTGGGGCTGAACCGGCGAACTTTCTGGATGTGGGCGGCGGTGCTGATGCTGAGATGATCGCAAACGGTTTCAGAATTTTGCTAAGCGACAAAAATATTAAAGGTATTCTGATCAATATCTTTGGTGGCATTCTCCGGTGCGACACCCTCGCAAGCGGGGTTGTACAGGCCGCAAAGGAGACCTCCCTGAATATTCCCCTGGTTGTCAGGCTGGAAGGGACTAATGTAGAAGAGGGGAGACGGATTATGGAGGAGTCAGGTCTTGAGATGATTACCGCTGTTGATCTAAAGGACGCATCTGAAAAAATAGCTGCAGCTGTTAAATAAACATCGTATCATAAGTGAGGAAAATAAAGTGAGTATATTTGTAGATAAAAACATTCGCCTTCTTGTTCAGGGAATTACCGGTAATGAAGGAAAATTCCACACAAGGCAATGTATTGAATACGGCACTAACGTGGTTGCTGGCGTGACCCCGGGAAAAGCCGGGCAGAAGATGGATGATGTTCCTGTATTTAATACAGTCAAAGACGCTGTAAAAGCTAGCGGCGCAAACGCGTCCATGGTGTTTGTTCCGCCCCCGTTCGCTGCTGACGCGATTATGGAATCTGCGGATGCGGGTCTTGATATCATCGTATGTATTACAGAGGGTGTACCCATACTTGATATGGTGAAGGTTAAGAATTTTTTAAAAGACAAAAAGTCCCGCCTGATAGGGCCGAACTGTCCGGGGATTATCACACCAGGACAATGCAAAATCGGCATCATGCCAGCGCCCATCCATAAAAACGGCGGACCCATTGGCGTTGTCTCCCGCTCCGGAACGCTGACATATGAGGCGGTTTTTGCATTAACAAACGCGGGTTTTGGTCAGACAACCTGTATCGGCATTGGCGGTGATCCTGTAAACGGTACGAACTTTATCGACTGCATTGAAGCGTTCAATGCTGATCCTGAAACAGAAGGGGTGGTAATGATTGGCGAGATCGGCGGTAATGCTGAAGAACAGGCTGCAGAATATATCAAGGCAAACGTGAAAAAGCCGGTGGTCGGCTTTGTTGCGGGCTTGACCGCCCCTCCGGGACGGCGCATGGGGCACGCTGGCGCTATTATTAGTGGGAGCAGCGGCACTGGCCAGAGCAAGATCGCGGCCATGAGGGAAAACGGGATTGCCGTGTGCGAGAACCTGGGACTGCTGGGGGATGTTTGTAAAGAGGCGTTTAAATAAACGTCTTGGAACACAAAAGACTTTTCACCACGAAGTTCACAGAACTTCGCTAAAGCTACGATCTGCAGGCAAAGGACACGAAGAAAAAATAATAAATCTTTATGGTTTTAAAAAGGGCAGGGCTGATTATACGTTCTGCCCTTTTTTTGTGGAGATTGTTTTGTCGTATAAAAAATACAGCAGTAGACAAAAGTTTCAGCTGAAATATCCGGGCTAGACCATGAATTTCTGGATGGGTTGTGTCCACCAAAACAGGTAGAATACTTTTGCATTTTTCAGCATCATAGGGTAAGGAGAAAAAATGCAAGTGAAAGCTGAAACATGAAGGATTGTTTGAAATCGTTGTCTCAATCCGGGAGGCGATGTACAACCGATTGAAATACCTAATCATTCCGACCACGAACAGTGTGCAATAAAGTTTTTTCTGGATTTGTTTAATTTTTCACTAATATAAGGAGTTGTAAATGCTTTTTAAAAGACAGGTTCTAATAATATTTCTCTTTATTTTTATCATTCCAATAATATCATTTGCTAGTGAAAAATATGGAGAAGGGAGCAAGGATAAGGATGTGACTGAAGATAATCTTTTACTCTTTGATGAAAACACCCCTCGGTTCGGCAATTTTTCTTTTGATATTGATGAAGCAAAGCAGTTAAAACCAAAAAAAAATGATTTTAAGATGCTGCATTTTGCGCCCATGAGTAATAAGCTTGGGGAAAGATGGGTGTTGATTACCGTCAAAAACATGTCAACTGGGCGTCGTTTTCTTAAGAGTGAATATATTGTTGCCACCTTTGTAAACGGGGAACAAGGCAACCCTGTAAACCTGGAAGAGAGTGTTGATGGCGGAGAAATTTTTTCTAAAACTATTTTTTTTGGTATTAGCAAATTTCCGATCGTCATGCTGGAAATGTAAGAGAAAAAAATGAAATGTGATAAATGAAAAACAGAAACCCGATAAAAACCAAGGCGCCAGATGAGATCTAAAATATTTTTTTCTGTTGTATTATTCGCAGCTATTTTGTCCAGCATGATAGGCTGCAACTACGTTAATAAAAATCCGGATATTTTGTCTCAATATCCATATAATCAAGTTCAATATGTTGCTCAACCAAAGGCAATTGATGAAACGATTGATGTCGTGCAGGTTACTACACGTGGATTGAAAGCTAATATATTAAACACTATACCTGAATTATACAAAAAGGTGCTTGAAAAACATCATGTTAGCGAACAACCTGTCAGGATCCACAATATCAGTATCACTTCTTTTACTCAAAAAGAAAGCTTTCAAGTTCCTTATCAGCACTGCACATCCAGAACGTCATATAGTAGTGGCAAACCCGTGATTACTCAACATTGTACTACTTTATATAGAACTGAAATAAGAAATGTCCTTTATCAAAAAGCCACTGCCGACATTATAAAAATGAGGGAGAAAAATTAAATGAAAAAACAGATTATAATAATGATTATTATTTCAATGTTGTTACTTTCCTGCATCGCAACAAAAACAATAACCAAAGGAAGTTATGTAAACTTGACTTCAAACGTTATAAATACTGAGGTTAGCGCTGAACAAATCGGGAAAATAAGAATATTTTACAAGACAGATCCAGACTTTCAATATACTGAAATTGGCATTGTTGAAGCCATCGCTCGTGGTAAAGAAGCTGGATTAGAGGACTTGTTTCCAGAATTAAAGAAGCAGGCAGCTATTATAGGAAGTGATGCTGTATATAAAATTGAAATACAAAGATATAATCAAACGGGAGATGCTTTACACGCTACGGGTATTGCAATAAAAAGTCACTGATAGTTATAGCGGTTAAAATTTTTAACCGGAGGTAACAATGAAGAACAAACATGTGCGTCTGACAATGATTTTTTTGTCAGCATTTGTCCTGCTGGAGGAAACCGCACTATGGGCGGATAGTGGCAAGATGACAATTACATACAAAGACCAAAGTAGTCAGAGTGTAAAGCTTAAGAGGCCATCGTCGGATATAATGAAAATTGAGTTCTTTGACCAGGATGAGACTGGACCTGTAACATATTTTGATAGAGGTGATAAAATAGAGCTCTCCTGTGGCAATAAAGCATTTGTTACTAAGAGAGTCTTATTTAATGCCGGAAATCCCGCGCCAACAAGTAAGGCAATGACAAAAACCGGGCCTGTAGGAAAACCCAATTATAAATCAGGGAAATATTCAACATATCTTTCTCTTGGATGTGGCGGATCTGTTGTCTTGGAGTTTGGAAATGTATGGCTTGTAGATATGTCAGGGGTTGATCTCCATGTTTTTGAAGTGGGGCCCGCTGTTGAGCCAATGCGTCTAGAGATTAGTAAAGACAGCTATTCATGGATAAACCTTGGAAAGATTTCAGGTGGCAAAGCATCAGTTGATATTAAAAACTATGTCTCTCCGGGTGATAGATTTGGTTTTGTCAGGTTGACAGACCTTAAATCAGATTGCGGAGATGCTAATACGCCGGGGGCAGATGTGGATACTGTGGCTGCAATTAGCTGTATACTAAAGTAATTAGACAGCGGTTTAATATACTGGTAGGAATGCTCAAACTACGGCACACCATACAGTAGAATGTAATGACAAAAGATAGTGTGTTTAGATGCAAAGTCTTAAAAGCAAAATTATTAACTGCCTCTTGAGGAACAGACATTTATTCCAAGGAAAATTAAAAAAAGAGATTTTTGATTTTAATACATCCATACAGGCTTTTAGAGAGCAATGTGAAAAAAGTGCCAGTAAATATGCAAAAATACCAGATGGTATTAAGATAAAAAAAGAAAATATTGACGGTATAACCGCAGAATGGTTAATTCCTGATGGCGCGGACAGTGACAATGTCATTCTTTATGTTCACGGTGGAGGATATGTATCTGGTTCTTGTAATGACCACCGAGGATTTGTTTCAAAATTTGCAAAAAACTGCAATGTTACTACTTTGCAATTTGAGTACAGATTAGCACCAGAACATCCATTTCCAGAGGGGCTTAATGATTCTGTCGCGGTCTATATCTGGCTTCTGGATAAAGGTTTTCAGCCAAGCAATATTGTTATCGCTGGGGAATCTGCCGGAGGAGGCCTGGCCTTAGCAATGCTTCTTGCGCTAAAAGAACAGAATATTTCAATGCCAGCGGCCACAGTAGCGATTTCACCATGGACTGATTTAACATGTTCAAGTGATTCATATAAAACAAAAAACAAAGTATCATTAGCGCCAATGAATTCATGGATAATATTTGGCAAGTATTATGCGGGAGATAATCCTCCTAATTTGCCGCTTATTTCTCCTTTGTTTGGCGACTTGCGGCAACTGCCACCTATTTTTATTAATTCAGGTGAAGATGATGAATTGTTTGAAGATGGAGAGAAGTTTTCCTTAAAGGCAAAAAAGGCAGGTGTTGATATAACATTCAGAGCAGGAAAAGGTATGGTCCATTGTTATCCATTGTTGGCTCCTCTTTTCAAAGAAGCAACAGAGGCAATGCAAGAAATATCTATTTTTATTAATAGACAAATTGGAAAAAATAAAAAAAAGGGAGCATGAAAAAATGTTTAAATTAAATTTTGTGGTAGTGGTTTTTATACTATTTTTTAGCCAGCCGGTTTTGGCTGTAACGGAAAAAGAAGCGGCTGAGTTTTTTGAAAATTGCATCAAGCTTGGTGAAAAGTTTGATGTTTCAATAAAAAATTATTATTCAGATGATGCAAAAATTCATGCCTACAGGCGTTATCCTCATGGTTTAGAGCGTGCTTTAGAGATGACAGGCAAACAATGGAAAGAACTTCTCGTTCAAGCAATGCCATTGGCTAAAAAAAGAGGTGATCGTTGTGAATATAAAAATATTTCATATGCGATTAATGGATCGACCGTAAAAATAAAAGCGGATCGTTATTCTTTATTAAAATGCTATACAGATAAAGAATATTATATGGTTATTCGAAAGGACAAAGACGGTTTTCAGATTATTGAAGAATATTCAGAAACTCAACCGCAATCTGATTGTATAAAAGCGGCTGATGGCAATTTAGAGTTATTACTGAAGGATGCTGAAAATCAAATTAAAGGCTTCCTTCCATTAATGGTAGACGAAGAAACAAGATTGGATACAGTTAACATCATGGGTGATACATTTAACTATAGATACACACTAATAAATGTCGCGTCAGGAGAGTTTGACTCAAAAAGTCTATCAAAAATAATTAGACCCATTATGCTCGAACAGACTTGTAATGCGCCGAATTTGAGATCCCTGGTTAACGCAGGTGCTACTATCGCATATACTTATAATGATAAAAATGGTAAAGAGATTGCCACAATTAAAATAAACAAAGATGATTGTAAGTAAATCAGCAGATTAGCACGTAACCTGGAGACAAAATCATGACAGATATAAACTATGCCCCGGTATGTGGGATCTATTGTGGCGAATGTCCGTTCCTCGGGAAACAGTGCACTGGATGCGGAAGTGTAGAGGGCAAACCGTTCTGGACAAATCAGATGCCCCAAGGCATTTGTCCTCTCCACGACTGTTGCCAAAACCAGAAGAATCTTGAGCACTGTGGTCTTTGTGATGACTTTCCATGTAAGACGTTTCTTGAACTCAGAGATCCAAACATGACTGAAGACGAGTTTCAGGAGTCGCTGAGCATGAGAAAGGAGAACCTGTCAGCAAGAAAGCAATTTGGAACAGAAACGTGGCTGTCAGAAAAGGCCCGTCAAGAATGAGGTGTAAAAGTCTAAATGTGACATTACATACAATGTCAGATTTTATTAAAAACTAAGTTTCTATATAAAGTTTTAAATCTGAAATCCGAATATCGAAATCTCCCGGCGACAGGACAGGCGAAACAATATCAAATGATCAAAAACAAGTAGTATATATTGGGCTTTAATTATTACTTGAAATCAACACAAATCAATATTTAAGCAGGTAAAACAGTAGGTGTAAAAGTGATTGTTAAAGGAAATACTGTATACTGGAAAGAAATAGGTTATTATTCAGACTATGACGAAGGTTTTGAAAATGGATTTCGAAAAGTACGTGAATATGCCTTCTCTCTTAAAAATTATCATGATTTTATAGATAAATTGAGGTTATATAAAACAGACGAAAACGGCAAATAACGCCTCGAAATAGATAGATACCGCTGGCTTCGCCACCAACTCCGCGCTGCACAAGGCAATGTGTTATGCCCATGGAGAGAAAATGCCAATTACACCACTACATTTTGGTCCTGGCTTGGCAATAAAAGCTATAGTACCAAAGAATTTTAGTTTTACATTGTTCGCATTCACCCAAATAGTAATAGATTTGGAGTCTGTTTATTTTTTTCTTCAAGATGATTTGAGAACGCATCGCTTTTTTCATGGTTACGTCGGTGCCACAATCGTATTGATAGTTAGCATCGTAATTGGAAAGCCTCTATGTCAATGGCTTTTTAACAAATGGAATGGCAAGTTAAGCAAAGGACAAAAGAAATGGTTATACATAGAATCAAAAATTTCAATGAAATCAGCAATTATAGGATCAATTTTTGGAGCATATATTCATGTATTCTTAGATAGTATTATGCACATTGATATTAAACCTTTTTCACCATTCACAGATACAAATATGATGTATCGCTTAATGACTCTCAATCAACTAGATCTATTTTGTTTGATAAGTGGCATTTTAGGTGTTTTAGTTTTTATTATATGTAGTGTAAAAAAGAGGATATACCAATAAATGTCGGAGCTTCGGCCACAAAAAGATAACGGTTGGAGATTTTGAGGAATTTTATATTTAAGTGTTTATCGGAAAGCCCCATTTGTGCATTGGGAGATCATCGTATAAAACATATGAATTATCTGTTAGGAATTAAGTTGGTGAGTATGAATGTTAAAGCCTTTTATTTTTTTACATTATTATTAACAGCCACTATTTGCAATGCAGATACCTGTTGTTGATTCTCAGATTATTTGGATCTAAATTTTCTGATTATTTTTACGAAAAATAAATTTATTCAAATTATATGAACAAACCGTCTTCATCATAT
>JANQFQ010000119.1 GCA_028277765.1 Desulfobacterales bacterium | reverse complement strand
GGCGTGACGAATACCCATAATTATTTTGCTTAATTAAAAAACAGGTGAAAAAGTAAGCGATGACATTTAATGAAAAAAAGCAGACTGTTCTTTTAAAAGAACCTATGAATGGAAAGTGAGGGAGAAATGAAACTTTTTATTAACACAATTTGGTTATTATCATTAATCTTTTTCATCACCAGCTGCGGAATGGTTGAAGGAAAAAAAGAGGCTGAAACAGTTGTGTCATCCTTTTTCGACGATCGTATAGCTAATGGAGGAGCAGGTAAAGATCATTTCTACTCAGATGAATTTTTTAAGTATACAACGAATGAAAAATGGGAGCATATTAAAAAAATTGTTATGAAAGCAAATGGGAACCTTAAAGGGTATTCTCTGCAAACATGGAATGTCCATACAAAAATGCATACTTCTCAATTGTCCGGGACATTTGTTATTCTTGAGTATGAGACAAACTACGAGAATGGTTCAGGGATAGAAAAATTGACCATGCATAAAGGACCGAATGATTCCTCATTTAAGATATTGGGACATAGGTACAACTCTCCGGAGATCATGATGCTTCTGGAGAAAGGCATTGAAAATGCGGCCTTTTCAGAATAGATAAACAAGACCTTTGCGAAAAGTGTGGTCTAATCAACTTCAAGCGTATCCCCCGCATGGGGCACTGTCACACTAAAACCCTCTTTCTTCAGATGCTCTGCGAACGAAAGCGCCTGATCCTTTTCTCCATGAACAACAGCGATTTTTTTTACACGAAGATTTGACTCGTTAATGAGCTTCAAGAGTTCATTTTTATCAGCATGAGCGCTGAATCCTCCCAGTTTTACGACTCTCGTGTTCAAGGGATATTCTTTATTATAAAACTTAAGTATTGGCGCTGGGCCATTCCTGCCGGACTTTTCGTACTCAATCCCCTGTTCCAGTATCCGGCGCCCAAGTGTATTTGCCGCCATGTAGCCGACTATAAGAATTGTATGACGTTGGTTGTGTATCTTGCATCGAAGATGGTGCAGGATTCTCCCTGCTTCACACATGCCTGAAGAGGCAATAACAACATTCGGCCTCTCATCCCTCATGAGCGCCATTGATTCCTCCACGGATTGAACAAATTTTATCTGAGGAAAGGAGAATGGATTTTTACCCTTTTCAAGAAATGTCTTATGGGACTTGACATTGTATACTTCAGGGTGTTCCCCGAAAACTTTAGTTAAGTTTGAAGCCAAAGGGCTGTCCACGAAAACCGGTATGCGGGGCACTTCACCTTCATCATACAGTTCATGAAGCACATAAACAAGTTCCTGTGCCCGGCCAAAAGCAAACGACGGTATCAGCACAGATCCGCCCCGGTTGTAAGTCTCAATGATAACTTGTTTAATCTTCTGTTTCATGTCCTGTATTGGTTCATGAAAGCGGTTCCCATAAGTGCTTTCTATGATAAGCAGGTCTATGTCCCTGTCTTTTTCCTCAAAAGATATAGTTGGGTTTTTTATGATCGGCTTTCCGAACCTGCCGTAATCACCAGTAAAGCAAATATTATATGTCCGCCCTTTTTCTTTCGCCTTAACCATACATAATGCTGATCCAAGGATGTGTCCAGCATCGTAAAAAGTACATATGATGTTGTTTCCTATTGTTACCGAGCGATTGTAAGGCCGGCCGTCAAACTGGGTGAGTGCATTATCAGCATCTTCCATACTGTAAAGCGGTTGGATTTTTTCAAGACCGTGCTTATCCATTAAGTTTTCCACTGTCTCCCGGTTGATCTTATGACGCCCCTTTTTTAAAAGTTTTTTCAGCTCCTTTATTTTCCCTGGAGACAGGTTTCCTGAGCGATCAGATGTTTTCAACCTTGACAAGAAACCGCGGACACTTTTGTAATTTAGATATTCAGCATCAGATTCCTGAATCTTGGCACTATCCTTGAGAAGATAATTACATACAGATGCTGTGGCACGGGTACAGATAATACGGCCGGAAAAACCTTTCTTTGTCAGTACAGGAATCCTGCCGGAATGATCAATATGAGCGTGTGAGAGAATAATATTTGTTATGCTGCCTGGTTCAAAAGGCACAATTCTGTTTTTCTCTTCACTCTCCCTGCGACGGCCCTGAAACATACCGCAGTCAAAAAGAATCCGGTCTTTACCTAAAGCAAGAAGATGCATTGAACCAGTAACTTCCCTTGCAGCACCATAAAATGTTACATCCATATCAGTATCCTTAATTTAACCTGTAAATTGCATTTATCACACTTCAGCCACAAACATGTTTTATCTCATAAAGAGTTTAATGGTGTGAAGAGTGTGTGTCAAGACGCAATAAAAAAAGTCTACCCAACTGCGCCAGGCCAGATCACATAGAAAAAATTACAAAAATTTAGCTACTTACATTGACATGTCATTTCTTTTTATATATAAATAAAAAGTTAGCAAAATTTTGAATATATTACCAAAAAAATAAAATCTCCGGAGGAAACGAATGGTTTGTCCTAAATGCGGTTACGCCCGCCAGCCTGAAGACAAAGAATGTGCCCTGTGCGGAGCTGATTTCGAGATTCTGGAAAAAGAAGAAGAAGATAGGAAAAAACTTAAAGAGATGGCCAGGAAACAAGCCGAACAGGATGAGGTGCCTGAAGAGGTAGAGACAGCGGCGGCTGCCCCCATGTCCATGGATTTCGATGAAAACTCGGATAATGTCTGCCCAAAATGTGGTTATGATAAAACACCAGATGATAAGGAATGTTCAAACTGCGGCATCATCTTCAAAAAACTTGAAGGGCGTATTGCTGCGCAAAAAGAAGCTGACAAAAAAAAGCAAAAAGAAGAAGCCAAAAGAATTGCTAAACAAAAAGCCAAAATGCAAAAATTGGCCCAAGAAGGCATAGCCAAAGAAAAGGCAAAACGAAAAGCCAAAGCCAAGGCTAAAAAGGCTGCAGAAAAAGCGGCCAAAGTCCGTGATAAAGCAAGAAACGAGGCCCAGGAAAAAATCGTTAAAAACAAAAAGACCATGATTGGTATAACTATTGTTGTTATTCTCTTAATCATCGGTGTATCATCTGTCGGGATTTACAACCTTCCATATTTCAAAGAACAGAGGCTAGAGAAAAAACGGCTCATTGCAGAGGAAGCAGAAAAGCGCAGGCTTGAAGAAGAGCGAAGAAAAAACGTTGCCTATTTTAACACGAATAAAGAAACCGTTCTTGAAAATCTATACAGCAAACTAGAAGGAGGCAACCTTTACTGGGTACAGCAGGAACTCAGCAAATATAACTACCCGGAACTTGATAACACGTTAGCTGATATAAAAAATAAGCTTGAAGAAAAACAATTATTTAAAAAATCTCAGTCTCTTCCCGCGTCCGAAGTTGACCAGAACTACAAAATTTTTATACGTCTCATAGAACTAAACCCTGAAAGCAAGCTGTATAAGAAGAAAGCAAAACACTACGGGATCAAATTTGCTGAAAATTATTTTAAGAAAGAGAGATGTACACGGGCAGACCTGATAGAGGCGACCAACGCTATTGATACCGCGATCAAATACGGAGGCAAATCCAGAAAATATAAAGACCTTAAAAACAAATTAATTGCTGCCAAACTCACGTTCTATGAAGGAAATGAAAATTTAGTTATGGCAGTTAAAGATTACGGAGTTGAAAGGAAAGGTCCCTACGCCGGCCAGAGGAAAATATTTGTTTCCCTAAAAAATATCAGTTCCAGGCCTCTTCATATTAACCCTGAGTTCTTTTCCATGACTGATAAAAACGGCCGTAGGGTACCTCTGAATGAATGCAGCAACTCCCTTGTGGTAAACCTTCAACCTGGCACTGAAGTTCGCGGAAATGTTTATTTCAATACATATTCCAAGCCAAAATCAATCAATTTTGACCACGTACTTGCCGGGAATATATCAAGGGTTTTCTGATCGGCCTGTTTTTTCTAAACACATCGAGCCGGATGCTGTATCCAGTATCTGGTTTTATAACAATCACTTACAATCCTTAGCATATAGTTTTTTCTAATCATCAGTATTTCTATTTAATTTGCTCAGATTAAGTTGCACAGAAAATTGAGTTATTGAAAAAAAGCCGATTTTGTTGTATGGTAAAATTAAATTATAACATAATAGAGAAAACCAAATCCTTTGAGGGAGGGGTACGGAAAGCCACGGGTCTTAAAAAGATAGCCTGGTTGCCAACTATATAAAAAATAAGCCGGTATGTCTTTTTATAGACATTCTGGTTTTTTTATTTCAGGGCATTGGAATGAAGATGAAAAAATGACCCCTTTTTGTTATATGAGGAGGATATCATGCCACTTTCCTTAATTAAATTAATCATCGTTTTAGGTATATTATGTATTATCAGTTTTATTGCCTGTATTTATATCTGGAAGTGGTCCTATCGTATGAAATTAACGATATTTATCTTTGTCATATCTATCTCTATGTTTTTCTGTGCAGCATATACTTTTCTGGGTGAATTTCATATAATTGTTTTTGGTGTCGTATGTATTGTTCATGGTCTCATATGCCATTATACGGGGAATTGGGTGATGACAAACTTAGTAAACCCAATGGTTAAATTAAGAACCTGCTTGGAACTGCTGGCAGAAGGCGATTTTACAACAAAACTGGATGCTGATACCAAAGATGAGTTTAGTGAGGTCTATAACAAGGTGAATGTAATGATCTCAAACCTTTCTGTTCTGACAAGTGATATTAAAACAAGTTCTTTTGAAAATATTAAAATGGCGGAGAATCTTTATACCCTGTCCGGCCAGATGGCAGAGAAAGCTGATGACACGTCAAAAAGAACAACCATGGTAGTTGGATCAGCAGTAAATATGAGCAAGAACATGAATATTATTTCAGGAGAAACAGAAAAAGCGTCAACCAATATGGGTATGGTTGGTGATGCCATTGAAGACATGACCAATACCATACACCAGATCGCGCAAAATTCAGATAGGGCCCGTGAAATTACGGATACAGCTGTCGCATATGCAAAGAATACTACGGAAAATGTTAAGGAACTCAGTAAATCCACACAAGACATTAGTAAAGTCACTGATACGATAAACGATATTTCAGAGCAGACAAACCTGCTAGCTTTAAACGCAACAATTGAAGCCGCGCGCGCAGGTGAATCCGGCAAAGGATTTGCTGTGGTTGCCGGGGAAATCAAGGAACTGGCAAAACAGACATCTGACGCCACATATGAGATTCGGAATATGATCGAAGGCGTGCAGGATACTGCAGCAGGCACAGTAAACCAAATTGATCAGATCACCAAGGTCATCAATGAAGGGAATGATATCGTCAGATCCATTGCTTCTTCAGTTCAAGATCAGTCAACAACCGTTAGAGGAATAGCCGATAATGTCGGCATGACATCAAACGGAATTCTTGAAATCAATGAAAAGGTTTCACAAAGCTTAACTGTATCACAAAACATCGAAGAGAATATCTCGGTGGTAAATGAGGATGCAGGAGAAATAACAAACAGAAGCGCCCAGGTTAAAAAAAGCGCGGAGGACCTTACAAAGCTCGCAGAAATGCTACAGAATAGGGCTGAAAAATTCAAATCAGATCAGGAGACAACCCAATAACACTACTTAACAAATGCGCACAATTTGTATTATCTAAATTGTATAGCCGTTTAGAAATATTTTTTCTCTTCTCCTATAGTCCTATACTTAGCAATACTTTAAAAGAAGACTTTTTTTCCTTTGACACAAGGGCGGGTTTTTAATTATAAAGTTATAAAGAGTACATATAAGGACCGTCCTGATGATAACCAAATGCCCAAAATGCGGAAAAAAGAGTCAGGTAGATGAAAGCAAGATTCCTGAAAAAGGCGCTAAAGTACGGTGCCCTAGTTGCCAGGTAAGTTTTGTCTTAAAAAAAACCGCCCCTGTAGTTCAAACCGACAATAAGGGTGACACTTCTGACAGCCCACCTCCTGACGGCAGTAAAATACTTAATAAAATTAAGGGGAAATGTCCCAAGTGCCTCATCGAAAGGAGCCCCGGCAGTAAAACATGTCCGGAGTGTGGCACAGACTACAAAAAATATGAGGCTTTTTTAGTTCAAAAAGAGATTGAAGAAGAAAAGGCCAGAATTGCCAAAGCCGATGAAAAACAGGCAGCCAAAAAAAAGGCTGAAGAACAAGCAAAGCTTGAAGCAAAACAATTGAAAGAGAAAAAGAGGGAATCAGTTCTCCTGGACACGCTGGTCCTCTCCAGCGAAGATCTTCAAGATGAACTGATGCAGTCATCCGAGTTTATCGACTTTGTATCCTTGAAAAAAGCTGGTTCTTCCTCAGATGACAAAGCGGTAATCCCGGTTATCAACGGCCCGGACATCGATTATCTCAGTATTCTGGATGAAGAAACATTCCTTGATGGTGATCCTATTGTTGTACAGGGAAAACATGGAAACTGGATATGGGTCTTGCTGGAAGGTATTATTGAGATCAGAAAAGTTACATCCCAGGGACAACAGCCTCTTCTTAGAATCGGCGCTGGATCTTTTATCGGGAGTATCGCGGCGCTCATTGGAGAAAGCAAGGTGGTACGTAGCGCTTCTGTTTTCGCAAAGGGGAACGTTCAGCTCGGCATCCTTGATTCTCAAAGCCTAGTTTCTGAATACAATGCACTTTCAGATGAATTTAAAAAAATATTATTGAGTCTTGATAAACGGATTAAGGATACTACAGCAAAAGCTGTTGCTTCTGGCCAGGAAATGAAAAAAATGATGAAAGCAGCGGTGCACGGAAAAAAACTGTTAATTAAACAGGGCGGGAAACCAAAAGGGATATCTTTAATAGAACAGGGCAGCGCTATCATTATCCGTAAAACAGATCGGGGTATTGTTTTATTAGGGGAGTATGGAAAAGACGACTTTGTCGGAAGTATCTCGTTTCTCAATCATGGCCAGGAACCAGCTTTTGCGTCTGTATATGTTTCAGAGAACTTTGAAGCTGAGCAAATCGATACAGATCTACTTGAGGGCGAATATGACCGGCTCTCAATAACCTTTAAAAATATGATAGAAAATTTTTCTTCTTTTGTACTGACCACAACAATGATGGCCTGCGACCATCATCATATTGTCATAAAAAAGTAGCCTGTTTAAGCTTTTTTACGAGCCTTAAAAAGGGTCTCAATTTCAGACATAATTACTTCTTGATCTTTTTTTGAGGCAACACTCAGTTCTTTCACAAGCAATCCCTGAACTGAATCAAACAGTTTCCGTTCTCCAAAAGCGAGACTTTTTCTTAATTTAATACGGAACAGATCCCTGAACACCTTTGCGACCTCATATACCGATCCTGTCTTTATTTTGCCCATATACTCTCTGTGTCGACGGTTCCATGGGTACCTGCCATTGGCAACATCCTTTTTGCTTTTAAGAACCTTATAAACTTTTGAGACTTCTTTTTTTGGTATCACATCCCTCAGGCCTACGGTGCCAACATTTTCAGTAGGTGTCATAATCGTCATGTTGGATTCAAGGATATGCATAATGTAAAAATCTTTTTTCTGCCCGTCAATTTCTCTGCTCTCCACGTTTTCAACACGGACAACGCCGTAAACAGGGTATACTGCGTAATCACCCGGCTGGAATTCTTTGATCTCCTGCGGCTCCATTTGGTCATTTTGTTCAGCTGCGTTTCCTGCCATTTTGATGCCCCCGATCTAGTTAAGTTATAAATTTGTTGTCAGTTCCGAAAAGGCAATGTTAATCAGCATCCCTTTTGCTAGTAATCTGGCCGTCCTTGATAAGGATATAGCTCCCGGCAATAAAGACGATAACACCAATAAATAATTCGATCATACGTTTAAATATTCCTAAAAAGCGCTGATTATAAACAACTAAATTTCCAAGGTACTTATTATTGATAAGGTTAGGGTTTGCATCTCATTTTATGAGTTTGTACGTTCCGAAAAATAAGTGCGAGTATTATAAATCATACATATTGTATGTCAAGAATAAAACAGCACTATATATGGAAAATGTTTTTCGGCATTCTTTTGTTAAAACCACCTATCACGATAATATTTAATGTATAATCCGATTTTTTATAACAAACCGTCTCTTTTTTACTCTCCTTCCATAGATTTGGGAGTTTATGTTTACGTAATAAATAAGCCCACAGTATATTGTTAACCTTCTTTCATTTTTCTCAACATATAGTATTGGAAATAAAAAAGCAAGTTTTTTTTAAATTTTCATCCACTTTTTCCCACCTAACAATTAACACTATAATTTTTTAAATTTATTAATAAATTTTTAATTTTTAATTTTTTACTTGACATTTTTATATAATAATGTACTGATTATTAAAAATAAGTGGAAAAATGTGCCATTTTATGGATGAAAAAAAACAAAAATATTTTCGCGGAACATCCTTTCAAACAATGGATCCAAAAGGGAGGATCATCATACCGACCCGTTTCCGAAATGTCCTGAAAGCCGGTGGGGGCGACGGCATTATGGTGACAACCCTTGACAATGCACTCTTTTCCTACACTTACACTGAATGGCAGAAAGTTGAAGAAAAGGTTCTTAAGCTTCACGAAACAACAAGATATATGCGGCGTTTCCGAAGGATATTCATCGGCGGGGCTTCGGATTGCACATGCGACAAACAGGGACGAATTCTTCTCCCGCCTATGCTGAGAGAAAATGCCGGACTGACAAAGGAAATCGCGCTTGTGGGACAGATAAAGCATTTTGAAATATGGTCAAAGCATAATTATGAACTCGAATTAAAGAAACTTGAAGAAGACTTGAATATCGAGGAGGTCTCAAACGAAATTGCTAAACTAGGATTATAGGACATATGCCTTATCGTCATATTTCTGCAATGCCTGTAGAAACGGTCAGACTGCTTAACTGTCTGCCCGGAAAAATTTATGCAGATTGCACAATTGGCGGCGCTGGCCACTCAAATTCAATTATAAAAAAAATAATTCCAAACGGGCTTCTCCTGGGCATAGATCAGGACATGGACGCAATTCTAAATGCAAAACAGACGTTAAAACCGTACAAGGCAAATGTCCGCCTTTTCCATGACAACTTTGCCAATCTCCCGGGAATACTCTCAAACCTTAAAATACCCGCAATAGACGGGATACTTCTTGATCTCGGGCTTTCCCTAAACCAGCTTGAGGTAAGCGGACGTGGTTTCAGTTTTCAAAAAGACGAACCGCTCGATATGCGGATGGATACCAGGACCAAGAACAAGGCTGAAGACATCGTCAATAGAAAAAGTGAAAAGGATCTGAAGAAAATATTTTTTGAGCTTGGCGAAGAGCGTTATTCAAAAAGAATTGCCAGGAACATTGTTAAAAAGAGAAAACAAGGCCCGATAAAAACAACAGGGCAGCTTTCGGAAATAATTTGCCAGGCAATCCCCGGGAAATCATCTTCAGGAAAACAACGCCATCCAGCCACAAAGGTCTTTATGGCTCTTAGGATCGCTGTCAA
>JANQFQ010000082.1 GCA_028277765.1 Desulfobacterales bacterium | reverse complement strand
CGCCCTGTCATCAGCCGGTATCATCTTCCGTATTCGTAAGGCTAACGGCTGGGATATTCTGGTCAATGACGAAGACTACTGGATCGCGTTTGAAGTAGTTGAACAGTATCTTGAAGACAATCCTGAGACCTCTCCCCCTGAAGAAACATCTGAACCAGAATACCTGAGAACCTATACAGGCATATGGGCGGCTTGTATTCTTCTTGCCATGCATCTGTTCTTTTCTGAAGGGAATAATTACAAAGCTTATATCTCGGCATGTGGAGCGTCTGCCTATCATATTGTTCATGGAGAACTGTTCAGGGCAGTGACAGCGCTTATGCTCCATTCGAGCGTCCTTCATCTGGCGGGTAATATGATCGGCATTGCCCTATTCGGGACAGCTGTCTGTTCCTTCACTGGATGGGGACTTGGCTGGTTCATGATCCTCTTTTCTGGGATTTTCGGCAATCTCCTTAACGCGTTTCTCTATAAAACAGGTCATCTAGCCATCGGCGCTTCCACTGCTGTATTCGGGGCAATCGGTATTCTATGCGGATATAATTTTCTTGCAAAATTCAGACAACCAGGTCAGCGAATGAAAGCCTGGCTCCCCCTTGGCGGGGGCCTCGCGCTTCTCGGACTGTTCAGTGCAGGGGAAAATACAGATCTAATGGCCCATCTTCTCGGCTTGCTGGCCGGCTTATTGCTTGGGTTTGCTTACGTCCATTTTTTTAAGGAAAGGCCCGGCTTAAAAAGTCAGGTTCTCTTCATGTTATCAACCGTAGCCATTATAGCAGCATCTTGGACGTGGGGGCTGATGAAGTAATTTGTTTATACGACCAAAATCGACTGAACTATTAGTAAAGAATAATAAAATGAAAAAGTCTATATTACTTCCTCTATTATGCATGGCCTTAATTGCCAATATCGCGCCTGCTAACATTTATTTTTCCCTCCTGTACCTTGTCTTGTTTTTTTCCAGCATCTAGAATCTAGCGTCCAGGATCTTTTTCCCTATTTTTCAATATTTATTTAATAAATATGAATTTCATCCCCTGCAATGCATTATTATTCTTGACAACTTTTATAAAATAGTTGAAATATGAAAAAATTTTGTAAGGAGCTGTTTTTATGTCCGATGATTCCGCAGACAACTCAAAAATAAAAAGAGATAAAAGTTTCTCAGATCTTCTTGACGCTTACAGCAGTGAGAACAAAGAGAAAAGTTTTGAACATCTTCTTGATTCTTATAGCACTGGCATGAATGAAGATATCAAAATAGGGGATAAGATAGAAGGAGAAATTATTTCCATTGGCCAGGACACGGTCTTTATCGACACAAAAAGCAAGATCGATGGAACTGCTGAGAAAAAGGAGCTCCTTGATGAAAATGGTGAATTCCCTTACAGCGTTGGTGACAGCATTGAATTGTATGTTGTGTCATGCAATGAAAGTGAAATTGTCCTTTCAAAAGCGCTTTCCGGTATCGGCGGTCTTAATATTCTGCAAGACGCATACAGTGGTAAAATCCCGGTGGAAGGTAAAGTACTGGCAACATGCAAAGGCGGCTTTCATGTGGAAGTAACAAAAAGGAAGTGTTTCTGCCCTGTCAGCCAGATGGACATAAAATATATTGATACGCCGGAAGAATATGTCGGCAAAAACTATCAGTTTATGATTACGCGCCTTGAAGAAAACGGGCGGAATATTGTCATCTCAAGACGTGTACTGCTTGAACAAGAGCTTGAAGAACAGAAAAAAGAATTCTTAAAAGATCTGTCGTCCGGCACCCTACATACTGGCAGGGTCACCAGGCTTCTTCCGTATGGCGCTTTTGTAGAGCTTTCTTCAGGTATCGAAGGAATGGTTCATATCTCTGAAATCGCCTGGTCTCGGCTGGAAAAACCTGATGACGCTCTCCAAGTCAATGACATGGTGGATGTGGTCATTCTGGAAATCAAACAGACAGATAAACCGAATCAGCCAAAGATCTCCCTATCCATAAAACAGGCTTCTGGCGATCCATGGGACAGCATTAATAAAAAATTCAACCGCGGTGACAAAGTTACCGGAACAGTAAAAAAGTGCACCGACTTTGGGGCATTCGTGGAAATTTCTCCGGGCATTGAAGGCCTGGTGCACATTAGTGAAATGAGCTATATAAAAAGAATATTGAAAGCAGAAGATGTGGTCAGCCCGGGTGAAACTGTTTCGGTCGTTATCAAGGAGATCGACACAAAAAAAAGACGCGT
The DNA here is from genome assembly GCA_028277765.1 of Desulfobacterales bacterium. Lineage (GTDB taxonomy): Bacteria > Desulfobacterota > Desulfobacteria > Desulfobacterales > SURF-7 > JANQFQ01. The sequence continues at coordinate 22,662 of JANQFQ010000082.1, read as the reverse complement.
CTCCTTAAGCATCCGCGATGCTGAAGGTGATCCCTGGCTAGATATAAAAGGAAAATACACTGTTGGCCAAGGAGTGACGGGAACTATTGAGAAAAAAGAAAGATTCGGATATTTTATAATACTTGAACCAGGTATCACAGGACTTCTTCCAAAATCAAAAATTGTTCAGTCCCATGACCCTTCCGCCATTGAAAAGCTAAAAGAGGGTGATCAGATAACGGTCAGCATTGAAAATATAGACACAAAAGAGCGGAAAATATCCCTTCTTACATCTGATTCCCTGGATGGCGATAACTGGAAAAAATACACAAAGGATTCAGAAACCTCTGTTGGCTCTCTTGGCGAAAAACTGAAGCAGGCCATGGACCGGCAAAAAAAGGGTGCGTAGTCTTTTTCCAGACCTCCTAAGCCTTTAAAATCATTGCACTTGTACAAGTCTTGACACCTCAACAACAAATTCCATTTTCTTGATTTCCATAGCTTTTTCTACTTGACAAGGTTGTATTTTCTTTATAATCAGTAGGTTGAATGACGCTTTAAATTAAAATATGAAATAATATTAACCAAAAACACTTTTTTCTTAATATCTATTTATGAATATTTGGGCTGTATTATGAAGAAGGTAATGATAAATAATTTTAATAAAGCCACATTTGTATGTCCTAAATGCGAAAACAAAAGGACTGTAAATGTCTCAAAATATAAATATCTTGATAAGGCGGTTAAGGTCAAATGCAAGTGTCCCTGCGGACATGCTTATTCTGTTCTCCTGGAAAGGCGTAAAGATTTCCGAAAAGAATTAAGGCTGTCAGGTTCATTTACAGGTGTCAATGTGGATAAAGGCTTCATGACCATCACGGATCTTTCACGTTCAGGTCTTAAGTTCAAACTTAATATTGAAAAAAACATTCAACCTGGGGATAAACTGACATTGACATTCAATCTCGATGATCCGCAACGATCTTTAATCAGCAAGGAAGTTATCGTAAGAAGCACAAACGGGCTGTATGTGGGAGCTGAATTTTGTGCCACCGAGCATTATGACAAGTTTGGACCATATCTGCTGTACAACCTTGATTAAACCAGAAATTCGAATTATGAGAAAATACATTCTAATTTACACCCTATCCCTTGTAACCCTGCTTTCATCCTGCGCGCTTGACACACAATCCCTGCAGGCATATTCTGGCCAGAGACTGGCAAAAGAAAACGTCGCCACAGTCACGCGCTGGAACAAAGACGCGGGCATACTCAGGTACATATGCATACGCGGCATTGACGGGAAAATTTTCGGGACAGAACCAAGATATATAGACAGATATGAGCTCCTCCCTGGAAAGCACACATTAAAAATCGGCCTTCACCGGCTGAACCGGACAATCGAAGGATGGGACAGCGAACGCCTCATCGATTTTGACGCTGAAGCCGGCCATGATTATGAGATCACTTTCAAGGAAAAAGGTGAGGAAATCATTATATCGGTTAAGGACATTACCAGATAAATCTCCATTTCTTTATATTGACATTACCACCCACTCCATACTATTTTAGCTATAGTAGTTCTTATGAATGTACAGAAATACCAATAATTTGCGTCATGCTGGATCCTTTCGGAAACAGGATTTACAATCAGTATACTATAATCAAGGGAATAAAATAAAATGAGACTCGCGCTGGTTTTCAATCCGTTCAAGTATAAAGTTCATGAAGAGAACCTTAGAATTGTACAGAAGTATTTCGGTCTTTTTCCCCCATTAAGTCTTGCGTGGACGGCGGCTATCGCTCGTAAGGCCGGACATGACGTAACCATCATCGACGCGCGCACATTATGTCTCTCTAAAGAAAATGTTCTTGAACGATTAAATGAATTCAAGCCTGACATAATGGGTTTCATGATGACAACGTATATGTTCCCGGACACCCTGGAATGGATACGGTATTTAAAAAACAGGCTCAATATACCGGTGGTTATCGGCGGTTACAATCTGCGCGTATATCCTGAAGCCTCCATCAGTCATCCTGAAATAGATTATGGTGTCATTGAACAGGCATTGGATACCATTCCTCAGCTCCTTGCCGCGCTTGAAGGGAAAAGAGAATTAAAAGACGTGGTGGGACTGGCCTACAAAGAAAACGGTAACATAAAGATCAATCCCCCCAAACCGGTTGTTTTCGAAGATTTCCCGTTTCCTGCCAGGGATCTACTCCCTAATGAACTGTATGCTGAATTCCCTTCAGAGAGAAAGAATTTTACTTTAATGGTGACAAGCCTCGGCTGCCCATATGGCTGCAGCTTCTGCGAAGCCGGCAGAACCCCCTATAACCCCCGCACGCCCGGCACTGTTGTGGATGAAATGGAAGAATGTTTTCATCAGCATGGTATACGGGAAATTGACATATTTGATTATTCATTCACCGCTGACAAGAAAAGGGCAATGGAAATATGTAGAGAAATGCAGAAGCGGGACCTCGATATTCTGTGGGCGTGCCGGTCGAGAATAGATATTGATAAAGAACTTCTGACGGAAATGAAGAAGGCTGGATGCGGCAGAATTTATTACGGCATAGAATCCGGCTCACAAGAGACCCTGGACCGGGTCAACAAAGGGATCACCCTTGACCAAGTAAGAGAAACCATCAGGAATACAAAACAGCTTGGCATTAAAGCCCTCGGTTTTTTCCTGATCGGTGCTCCTGGTGAGACAAAAAACTCAATAAAACAGACCGTAAAATTTGCCCAGACACTTAATCTTGATTACGTCCAGTTTTCCAAATGCCTGGCAAAACCGCTTACACCGCTGTGGGAGCAGATGGTAAAAGAGACAGGTAAAGATTACTGGGAAGACTGGATACTTGGGAAAGAGACGGATCGTCCCCTGCCTAGGCCCTGGACAGAACTTTCAAATGAAGAGCTTGACCGGCTTGCAAAATGGGCTTATGTAAAATTTCACTCCAGGTTTTTCTTCCTCATCAAGGCAACTCTGCAGGTAAAATCTTTTTCTGAATTCAAAAGAAAGTTTTTCGGATACATTGACATGCTGTTCAGCCAGGAAAACATATCAACCGAAGATAAAAACTTCACAGCTTATGAAGATAAAAAGAAAAGACTCGATTTTTATAAAAAAATAGCAAAATACAAACAATAATGAAAGTTACCTTTGTACATCTGGGCAGAGAGCACCTGGGCATAGAATATCTGTCCAGTATTCTGAAAACCGCGGGGCATGAGGTTGATCTGGCGTATGATCCGGGCCTGTTCGGGCCTGAGGATAATGTTTTTAACATCCCTTTTTTAGAAAGTATATTTGATCAAAAAAAAAATATAATCGCGGCTGTTAAACAGTCATCCCCTGATCTGGTTGCCTTTACCATCTACACAAGCACATATCAATGGGCAAGGGATATCGCGCGTATCCTCAAAAAGGAAACCGGCGTTACAACGGTTTTCGGCGGTATCCACGCGACCCTTGTTCCTGAAACCGTGATCAAGGATGACTCTGTTGACTTTCTCGTGGTTGGTGAGGGCTATCACGCCCTTCCTGAGCTTGTTGAAAGCCTCTCTTCAAACACAGAAACGTTCAACATTGACAATCTCTGGTACAAAAAAAACGGTTCCATTATCAGGAATGATCCAAGGCCGCCTGTTTCCGAACTTGATTCCCTGCCGCTGCCTGACAAGTCCCTGTTTGAGAAGGACGTCAATTTTGAAGACGACTATATGATCATTACAAGCCGGGGATGCGTGTTCAGCTGCAGTTACTGCTGTGAAAGCTTCATGAACGGGATGTACGGACGCAATTATTTTCAGAGGAGGAGTGTCGGTTCCGTAATGGAAGAACTGACGGTCATGAAACAGAAGTATAACTTTAAGGAAGTCATGTTCAATGACGCCCTTTTTTTTACTGACAAAAAATGGATCAAGGAACTCCTGGGAAGGTACAGGAAAGAGATAGGCGTGCCGTTTAGGTGTTTCGGCAAAGTCACAAACCTTGATGATGAAATCTGCCGCATGCTCAAAGAAAGTGGATGTTACTGTATAGAATTTGGGATGCAGACAGTCAACCAGACCTTGAAAAAAGAAGTCCTTCATCGTAATGAAACAAACCGCCAAGCGCTGGAAGCTTACAGAACCTGTGACAGGAACAGGCTCAATTACGATATTGACCACATGTTCGGACTTCCGGGAGAAAAGGAAAAGGATCATATAGACGGCTTAATTTTTTACAACAAACTGAAATATCTTAACAGGATCAAGTGTCACAACTTAACCTATTTCCCTTGCATGAAAATTATCGAGACCGCCCAGGCGGAAAATATTCTGGATGAAACCGATATCAAAAATATTCACCAGGGAAAAATCTCCACTTTTTTTCACACCGACTTTATCAAAAACAAAAAGCTAAAACAAGTAAAGGACGGTTTCAATAAATTATACAAACTGCTTCCGATTATTCCTTCTTTCCTGATCAGCCTGATTATCAAATTCAGCCTCTATCGGTTTTTCCGGCTAATCCCTTCCCCGTTGATTATCCTGGGCCAGCTCCTGGTAGCTGTTAAAGGAAGGGATTACCGTTATATAATTTATCTTAAGTATTACCCTTTAAGAATAAAAAGATCTTTAAGGAACAAGTTTTTTAAATGAATATAAAAAAAATATTTTCAATTGGCCTCGGCTTTTTAAAAGCTAAACTATTGAAAAAAAAAGCACCTCTTGCCGTTGGCTGGGCGATTACAGACAAATGTAACCGCAAATGTCCCTACTGCGCCATCTGGAAAAGAGAGAACCGGGATCTGAGCACAGAACAGGTTTTTGAAATTATCGATGCATTGGCTGAGATGGGCACTATCAGGATATCCTTTACCGGGGGTGAACCGCTTTTGCGGGAAGATATTGGAAAAATAATTAACCACGTTCATGAAAAAAAGATTGAAACAAAACTGAATTCAAACGGAGCCCTTGTCAAAAAAAGGATAAATGAGCTTGGGAATCTTGATATGATGAACCTGAGTCTTGAAGGTCCTGAAGAAATTCATGACATGATTCGCGGTAAAGGTTCCTTCAAGGAGGTAATTGAAGCCGCGGAGATTTTAAAACAAAACAGGATAAACATTAATTTCGCAACCGTGATGACAAGCACCAACCTCGATTCAATTGATGACATTTTAGATATAGCTGTACAGTTTAACAGCAGGGTCATGTTCCAACCCGCTACCCCGTTAACCCTCGGCGGAACAGAACCGAACCTTCTGACCCCGCCTGAAGATAAATATGGCGAAGCCGTTCAAAAACTGATACAAATGAAAAAAGACGGAAATACAAGTATTGGAAATTCAGTGGATGGTTTGAAGCACCTGGCCAAATGGCCCCATCCGGAAAAAATAGAATGTGCTAGCGGATGGATTAGCTGCCGCATAGAACCAGACGGGAAGGTTTTATACTGCAGCAGGGAAGAGATGCCGTTTACTCCTAAAAGTTGTGTTGACGAAGGCTGCAGAGCTGCCTTTTCTCAACTTCTCCCGGTCTCCTGTGATGATTGCTGGTGCGCGGCCAGGGTTGAGCTTAACCTGACCTTCTCCGGCAAATTATCCGTAATGTTCAGCCAGTTAAAATCCTTGATCAGCTAATGAAAATGCCGAATTCAAAATTGGTCCGTTATGTTGTCCCCGCAGTGGTATCTGCATTGCTTTTTTACCTGCTGTTTTCAAAAATCGATATTCAGAACGTCCTGTCAAATATTCGGGGGTGCAACATAAGACTACTGCTGCTGGCAGTTCTTATCTCCCTGTCAATCAATATAATGCTTGGCGCTGCAAAATGGCGAAAAATATTGGCCGCCATGGGCTGCGACCTACCATACAGGGAAGTGTTATCTATCCGAACCGGGTGTATTCCTTTTAAAATAATTTTCCCCATGAAATCATCGGAGCTGTTAAAGCACTATACCTGGACAAACAAAACAAATTATCCTTTACCCGTGCTGTCAGTTCCCTTGTGCTCGATAAGGCATTGAACCTGCTTATCGTGCTGTGTATCGCTCTTATCGGTTTATTATTTACAGATGTTGACATACCCCGGCTGATTCCAATAGCCGCTCTTATCGTTATTATCCTGCTCCTGTTTTCACGGGGTTTTAGAAGCATTTTTATTACTCTTTCCCGGAAAATACATCCCCGTCTCCATGACATTACCGTTAAGATCTTAAGCGGCTTTGAAGATATCGGGATAAAAGATAAATCAATACTCATCCTCTACTCTATGGTCTACCAGTCTTCAGAATTCATAAACGCGTTTATACTGTTAAAGGCTGTAGGAGTAACTGTACCGTTCTTTTACTTAATGGTAATCATACCGGTCATCATGATTATCAACAATATGCCGGTGACGGTTCTTGGGCTTGGCACAAGAGAGGTATCCATCATTTTTTTCTTCGCAAAATACGGAACCCCGGCAACCCTTTTAGGCGGAAGCATACTGATTTCTTTTGTTGAGCATATCCTTCCTGTTATTGCGGGAATCTTTTTTATCCAGTCCTTTTATATGTATTTCACGATAAAAGACGATGTTGTTATTAAAAGTAGGGAAATATAATGAAAGTTGTCCTGATTAATCCGCGATCAAAAAATCCTGATGAACTTCAGCAGAAATGCTTTGCTCCGCTTAATTTGATGTACCTGGCGTCATCTTTGATTGAAAACAATCACCAGGCAGAGATAATTGACGCCAATGCATTCGGTTTAACCGATGAAATGGTTGTCCATAAAATAACCGAAACAAAACCTGACCTGATCGGTATCTCCCTTCTTTCGGAAATATTTCACCGTACCTGCCGGTTAATCAGGCAGATCAAACAAGCGTATCCAGGCGCGGTTATCGTGTTGGGCGGCCCTCATGCAAACGCGATACCTGAAACAATTCTCAAGGAGCTTGACAGTGCTGACATGGTACTCACAGGGGAAAGTGAAAATAGCATCCTTCTTCTTTGCCAGGCACTTGAGAACCAGACAGATTTCGATAACATTCCAGGGCTCTTCTTTCGTGAAGCAGAACGTATAAAAATCAATGCGCCAGGCGAACCCATACAAAACCTGGACAACTTAACGCAACCCGCCCGTCTTCTCCTGGCAGACGCTTATAAAGAGAACAAATACTATATGATCCTGGTGAAACAGCGGCCAGTTGAAACATTGCTCACCAGCAGGGGATGCCCTTTTCATTGTAATTTTTGCAGCAACATCGCAGGTAAGTATCGGGCAAGATCACCGGAAAATGTCATGGAAGAGATTGTCGATAGGTATTCCGCGGGGATAAGAAATTTTGATATCGCTGATGCCAATTTTACTTTTGATCTTGACCGCGCCATTGCAATTCTAGACCTGATAATAGAAGAAAAACTGAACATCTCCTTCAGGTTTAAAAGCAGGACAAATTCCATCAATGAAGAGCTGGTAACAAAAGCAAAACAGGCTGGCGCGTATCTGATTTCTCTTGGCATGGAATCCGGATCACAGGAAATTCTAAAAAGGATGAACAAAAAAACAAAAATTGAAAAGAATATCCTGGCATGTAAAACCGTAATGAACGCTGGCATACAGTTAAACACAGGCTGGATTATCGGTTACCCCGGAGAGACTCCTGAAACTGTCCGTAAAACCACAGATCTGATCCTGAGCGTAAAACCGACAACCGCAAATATCGGACGGCTCGTTCCATACCCCGGCACTACAGTCTATGAAGAAGCAAAAGCTGACAATACCCTCATGAGTGACTGGTCTGTGGATGGTAACTCCATACCTTGGATAAAGCTGCCGTGGATCACCTCATGCGCTGACCTGGATAAAATCACACAATCCGCAAAAAACCGGGTCTATTACAGGCCCTATTACATGATGCAGTTCACCAAAGAAATCCTTGCCAATTTTAATATCACCCTGGCACGGTATATGTTTCAGGAAGCCCGGAAATCGATAGGGCTTTAAAAATATAAGGTCCTAATTAAAATGCATAAGAGACTCTTGTATAAAATGTTCTTTCTGGATTCGGGAAGTCATACTTGAGTTTCTGTTCCAGTTCAGGATCACGGTGATCTTCATCAAAAAGATTAAATACACTTAACTGAACTTCCAGGCCTTTTATAAAATTTCTGAAAGATAAAGACATATTAACAAGAGTTACATCGTCTATTGAATCTCTTTGATCTAACTGCTCTAAATCCGTTCCTTTTTCTTCGCTTCTGTCTCTTTTACCGATATAATTTAAATAAGTATTAAAATTTATCTTCTCAGTAAAATCAATATTTACACCCATGTTACAATAAATATTAGCCGCAGTTCCCGGAAAATAATCGCCTTGAGTGTCATTTCCAGTAATAGGCAAATTTGTTGTGTCTTCAATATCAACATAAGTGGCATTAAAAAATACATATTTATTTTTATCAATTATATATTTAATTTCTCCTTCTATACCTTTGCTTTCTATTGTTCCTACATTATCATACAGACGGACAGCTGTGCCTGATTGAGCTACTGGTGATATGACATCTTCAACTTTTAGTTTAAAAAACGTAATATTGCTTTTTATTTTTTTTGTGAAATTATAACCGATTAATAATTCAAATGTTTTAATTGTTTCCGGGTCAACGTTTGGATTTCCAATAGTTGCTGGATTATTTCTGGTATATAATTCTGTAAAAATTGGCGCCCTGAAAGCTTCACCGTACAGCAATTTAAAATAAAGCTTTTCAATCGGCGAATAAACAATACCAATACGAGGATTGGTTGACGATCCCACATCATCATAATCATCATATCTTATGCCTGCTGTTAGATATAAACTTTTCGCCCCATCACCTATAGATAAAAGTTCTTTTAAATCCAACGATCCTTGCATATATACTGCCCTTATCGTTCTTTTTAAAGTTTCATCTGTTGTCCAGTTTCCGTTTTCAGAAATATCTTTCATCCCTCCGAAATAAACATAAGGGAAAAAAGGATAGGTTACGCCATCAACCTCCAAATCTGCGCCAGTGACATTGGAGTTTGCATAATGCTGAATATCATATTCTTTTATTTTCTCAAAATAAAGCCCAGTAATTAGCTTGGTTGCTTTTATTTTGTTATATTCAAACATTATTTCAGCCCCCATGCCCCGACCTTTATTTTTGGGATTTCCATAAACGCCTTCACCTGAAGGGAACTGGTCAAATGGCAAACCAAATAAAGTTGCATATCCATTATGAAGTTGAGCTGTCTCTTCAGGAAAGAGTTCATAAAGAAAATCATCATCCTGATAATCATAAAATAACCTTACAGAAAGTTTTTCATCATCATTATTAAAAGGCATATTATATTTTAAATCCATACCGAAATTTAGAGCTTTTTGTTCATTCTCATCGGAAAACAGTTTTATGACACCTGCATTATTAGTTTCCCTACCTATAAGAAACGTATTAAATTTAAAATTCTTATAAGTAACTTTAGACTGTAAATTATAACTTTTTTCTTCAAGATTCATTCTTTCTGGAGTGCCACTGGCAAATACAGGCTGTCCGACTAAGGGCCCGGCGCTTATTATCGGCGCTACATCAGAACCAGCAAGATCAGATTCAATTTTTTGATCATCACCATCTGACTCATAATAATCTGCATATATATATATTTTTAAATCATCTTTATTATATGAAAATTCTGCGTTGGGACGATAAGTCGAAAAGGAACCAGCCTCTGCAGCAATTTTTGATGAATCTTCACCGCCATCTTTTGTTATGATATTTATCACACCTGTAAAAGCGCCTGCACCATATATTGCAGATCCGGGTCCGCGAATAATTTCAATCCTGCTGATATTAGCGATAGGAATCCTGTCAATAATATAATTATATCCCTGATATGGATAATCATAAACAGAATGATTATTAATCATGAACAATGTTTTATTCCTGCCTTGCAAGCCGCGTACGCCAATTACATAAGTTTTAGTCTCACATGCATTTACAATATCAAGACCAGGCACACCTCTTAAAATATCCCATATGTCTTTAGCACCCATATTTCTAATTTCCTTACTCGTTATGACCGATACAATAGAGGGGGCATCTTCTGCCTTCATTTTTGACTTTGTAGCCACAGATATCTCCATATTTAAAAGTTCTTCCAGACTCATATCCATATAATTTTGTTCTTCTGCCAAAGAAAAAGTTGCGCATAATATAATCATAAAAACCGCAATGTTTTTTTTCATAATGTTCTCCTTTATTAATTTTCCAATAAAATTAAATAAATCCCAACACAGTCATACCACCTAAACCCGACCTGCGAAAAAAAATATAAAAAACCTGAATTTTCGTTCAGGTATTAATTTATAGGTAATCGTTTAAACAATAACTACAGAATTTTCATTGTTATAGTGACCATTTAGATTTGAGAAGTAATTCAAAATTGATGCCAAAAAAAAATGTCTTTGCATATTTTTTATTAACTGTTTTATTAATGGGTTATTAATTCATGAAAAAGGTTGAAGCTGTATGTAAAGAAAAAAGTGTAAAATGGCACACAATTGCAACGTTACACTTATGCCTAGGCTTTATTTTTTTGATTTATAATTAGAAATGGGTGGAAAAAGGATCGCATCAAAGGAAACTGAGTCGCCCATTTGTGCATTCGTCATCTTTGCCTCCTTTTGAAGAAGTTTTTACTATACCAATTCAAACTTAACCGAGGCTTTATGTTTGTACAAATGGTCCTTCATAGCATCTATAATAATGGCTGATCAGTAAATACTAGATGTGTATCAGGACTGATTTTAATTACTAGATACTGGATGGCTAGTCGTAGTGAAACCACGCGGAGTCTGACAAGCGGAGATCCCGCTGTTTTTTGCGGGGATCCGAGACACTGATCTCTGGTTTTAGATGCTATGAAACTGATCACTGATTACTGGAAACTTGTTTCACCCATGGTGGTGTCTCCGATAAATCAGGTTTCTTTTCCCTTGCCTTCTCATACATCAAAAGCGCTTTCTTCATCTTCCCTGTCATTTTATACCTATACGCCTCTGAGATGTAGACCTTGTGCGGCACACCGGTAGACATGGCATACCGATCCAGTGCTTCAAGACCCTCTTCAAGCTCTCCCTGCCGTTCCTTTACAAGGTACAATATACGATACAGATAAAATTCATCCGGTTTTATACGCAGCCCTTGCTTTATCTGGTTTTCAGCTCCAGCATAATTTCTCATATTAAATTCTGCCTGGGCTAGAAGCTCCCGGATCATCACAAAATCACCTTTTTTTGCAATGACGGTTTCCAGCAGTTCTATTGCTTCACGGTTTTTCCCTCGCCTCATTAATGCCTTGGCTTTGTGTGGTGCAACCAGTGGATTATATGGTTCTTTTTCAAGTACCCGGTTAAATGACGCTTCCCTTTCCTCTGTACTTTTGGCAAGCAGACCTTTAAAATAATGTACTATCGCACAATCCGGGCATTTTGGTTCTGTCTCTTCTACAAGTGCTTTTGCTTTATCGATATTATCATCCGTAAAATAATAATATGTAAGAAATTGTCCCAGAAAAGATTTTTCCAAGACAGGACTGGCATATGTGAATTTGGGCCCGGCCAGGAAAACAGCCGTATAAGCTGAAAAAAAAATAATGGCCATGGCATAAACTAATCTACCCCACTTGACGTTAATAATACTTTCGATGATCCCTGAGGTAATGATAACCACCGGGAAAACCGTCATGCTGGCCCATCCGAATTCATTCCATGGCTCGTTTGCATTTAATACTGAAGCAGGCAGGAAAATAGCCCACACATAAAAATGAAGAACGATATAGTTTTTCTCTTTAACAAAACGGAAGGAATAGCAGAGAGCCCCAAGATACAGGAATCCAGTAACCCAGTGGCACGGAATGTTCCATGGCAGATAGGTTTTATTCCCCAACCCCATAACCCACCAGCTGGAATTTTTAAAACAGATCAAAAAATCACCGATATACAGGAGCAGCACACGGGGGACAAGCCCCAGGGAACTGACCCTTTCAGTATGCCTGACAATATTGGCCGCCTGATTATTAAAGTTCCAGATAAGATTCGGAAGGATAATAAGCACAAACAGGATCACAGCCAGATAGAACTCCCGTGTTTTTAATACACGGGTGATTTGCCGACTGTAAACGACATAGATGCATGTGGGCAAGGCTTGCAATATAAATATTTCGCTGCACTGATACCCGATACCGCAATAAAGTCCGATCAGAAGCCACTGTCTGTTCTGTTCAAGTGTTACAGCCTTATATACGGCAAGTATAAGCCAGGGCACAAGGCAGAAATAGACCGGCTCAAGAAATACCGGCGCATAGGAAATAAGGTGGTGATCCAGGGCCGCAAACAGCAGCGCAATGTTCGCCACACGAAATCCAAATAATGTTCTGGCAAGCTGAAAAAGGCCTGCAAGGCCAAAAAGGCTAAAGCCGATAAACACACAACGGATAAAATAGACTGAATTATTCCCTGCCCAGTTTGCCAGGGCAGTAATATAAGAGGAGAGAATCGGATGGTTGCTTACCCGGCTCCCCATCGGCAGGTTGAAATGATCCGGTTTCAGGGAGATGGTCCGGGCGAATTCAAGATGTTTCTGTTCATCCACGTTCAAAGGGAGATTGTATCCGTAAATCATCCGCAGAACAGCAGCCAGCAGCAGGATAAAAATCGGCAGATAAATACCGGCGGAATGCTGAACTTTCTCCTGATCTTTCTTCTCCTGAGATCTCTTACCATGTCTGTTTTTTTTGTTTTTAGACCGGCCCATATTTTTAACATACTATAAAAACAATTGCTTTGTTGCAAATAAAAATATAAGTTGATTGCTAGATATTAGATCTTGGATGCTAGATGCGTTTGTTGGGTTTCGCCTTTGGAACTTCCTGTTTTGCAAATAACAAATTTTGTAGGTTGGGTTAAGGTGTTCAACCCAACACAGACAAGTCGGCTCAACCCAACCTACAGTGCTAAAAAAATAAAACAATTTTACTACATGAAGAAACATTTTCTTCCTATTATTATCCTTGCAATTATTTCATCTGCTGTATTTTTAAATACATTGCACAATGCTTTTGTATGGGATGATACCTATTTAATAACCGATAATAGGCATATTAAAAGTCTGAGTAGCATCCCCCTTTTTTTTACACCCCATTACTGGAACAAACTGCACCCATACCAGGCATCCGGCCAGTACCGTCCCCTTCGAACAGCGACATTTGCGATGGATTACGCCCTGTGGCAATTCAAACCCGCGGGCTATCACCTAACGAATATGGTGCTTCATGCAGTCAATACAATACTGGTGTATTTCTTCGTCTTTTTTCTGCCTTTCGGATACAACCGAGAAGATGCGCATTCAGAAACATCATGGATGTCATCTTTCAGCCTGCCCTTTTTGACTGCCCTCCTTTTCGCCGTTCATCCGATTCACACGGAATCGGTTACATACATAAAAAACCGTTCTGATCTGCTTGCTTTTTTCTTTTTTCTTCTCACGCTCTTTCTCTTTATCAGGGAGCATTTCGAAACCAGAACAAAACCACGCATTTTTGTTTATGTCTGTTCGATTGTCTGCTTCATACTCGCTGTTATATCAAAAGAAGTGGCGCTAACCATCCCTTTTATACTGATACTCTACTCGATATGTTTTTTTCCCAAAACAGAACTCAGGAATATCATCATCAAAACAACCCCTTTTTTTATCCTGATCATTCTTTTTTTTGTGTTCAGACATACAGCATTGGAAACCTTCCCTACAAAGGGAGACGGTGAAAGCATAACCCTTTTTCAAAACTGCCTTATTATTTTTAAAACCATCGGCTACTATTTACAGCTCCTTGTCCTTCCGATTAACCTGAATGCCGAACGTGCGCTGTTAATACCTGAGACATTCTTTGACCCTGCTGTTCTGTCTTCCATTGTCATCATAGCGTTTATTGTGATCCTTGCTGTCAGGTTCTTTAATAAATCCCCGGTACTTTTTTTTGCAATTTTTTGGATATTAATGACGCTCGTCCCTGCTTCGAATCTTATTTACCTGGAATCAAGACCAATAGCCGAACAGCGCCTGTATGTACCGTCATTCGGTTTCTGTCTCCTCCTTGCGATGATTATCATCAGGCTTTTCTCTTTTGATTTAAAACCTGTGAACAAAAAAGTACCTGCCGTAATCAGTATTCTTCTGACCGTTTTTTTGCTTGTCTTTTATTCTGCCGCAACAATAAAACGGAACCAGGACTGGAAAGACCCGTTTACCTTTTATTCAAAAACAGTAAAAGCATCTCCGGAAAGTTTCAGGGCGCACCTTAACCTTGGTGTTGCCCTTGCAGAACAGGGGCGCCTGGATGAGGCGGTTAGTCATTATTTAACCGCATTAAAAATCAATCCTGAATACGCCATGGCGTATTATAAAATTGGGAATGCCATGATGATAAGGGAGCGGCTTGAGGATGCGGTCAAACATTATGCAAAATCGCTTCAGCTCAATCCGAACGATGCACACGCGCATAATAATATGGGGATCGCCCTGCTAAAACAGGGACATGTTGACAAGGCCATTCACCATTGTTCCAGGGCCGTGGAACTTCAGCATGATTATATCTTTGCTCACAACAACCTGGGATATGCCCTGGCAAAAAAAGGGCGGTATAAAGAAGCTGCAGAGCATTTCACCACAGCGCTGAAGTATGAACCAAACCTTGAAGGGGCTGAGCAGAACCTTAACTACTGCCTTGAGATGATGGAGAAAACACAGAGGTAAAACAGTATCCTATCAATTCTTAAAAACATATCAGAATACCACACTCAGCTTCGTAGGGTGGGCTCTGCCCACCATTTTCGATCACGATCACGACCACGATCACGACCACGATTTTTTTAAAACTGGCAGAGCGAAGCGATACTAAAATAATCAATAGTCAATTGATTGGGCGAAGCGATACCACAACTTAAGGCACTTATAACTTATTCCAATCCGACCACGACCACCGCTTCGCTGACCACGATCACGACCACGACCACGACTTTTTTAAAAAATTGACAGAGCGAAGCGATACATTAACTTTAGGCACTTTAGGCACTTGTAACTCTTTACTTATTCCAACCTGACCACGTTATTTTCTATTTTTAGAATCCAGTATCCAGCATCTAGTATTCAGCTTCGTAGGGTGGGCTGTGCCCACCATTTTCGATCACGATCACGACCACGACCACGACCACGATCACGATTTTTTTAAAACTGGCAGAGCGAAGCGATACCACAACTTAAGGCACTTGTAACTTAAGTCACTTATAACTTTTCTTAATCCGATCACGATATTTTCTATTGTTAGAATCCAGAATCTAGACCAACTCAAACAACGCCGCAGCTCCCATGCCAAAACCGATACACATGGATTCAATACCGAATCTTGCTCCCCTTTCTTTCATGTTTGCAAGAAGAGTCGCACACAGTTTCGCGCCCGTGCATCCAAGGGGATGGCCAAGCGCGATGGCGCCGCCATGGATATTCACATCATCCATTCTCTTCTCCAGCCCAAGCTCCCGGAGGCAGTATATTGCCTGTGACGCAAATGCTTCATTAATTTCAAAAAGCCCTATATCGTCAATAGTCATCCCCGCCATCTTAAGGAGCTTTGGTATGGCCACAGCCGGCCCTATCCCCATTTCATCTGGAGCGCATCCAACAGTTGTGTAGGATCTAAGCTTTGCAATCGGTTTTACACCGAGTTCCCGGACCTTATCTTCACTCATGATAACCGAGGCTGCGGCCCCGTCAGTCATCTGGGATGAATTGCCCGCGGAAACGGTCCCGCCTGCGGCAAAGGCTGGCCTTAGTTGGGAAAGCGCCTCAATGGTGGTCTCCTCCCTGATCCCGTCATCAACTTTCTGGATAAAGGTCTTTCTTTTATAGGTACCGCTCTTCTCCTTAATATACTGAATAGCAGGTGTTGGTATGATTTCAGTAAACAAGTTTTCTGATCGTGCCCGGGCTGCCTTCATATGGGAGTTGTAGGCAAACGCGTCCTGATCCTCCCTGGATATGTTATATCTCTGTGCAACATTTTCCGCTGTTATCCCCATAGCTGTATATGTGTCCGCCCCGTTCTTTGTATATTCCCCATGAGGCCTTGTCAGATTCCCTCCCATGGGAACATAGGTCATGGACTCCACGCCACTGCCAATGGTAATGTCTGACCATCCCGCCATAATCCTCAGGCTGGCCTGTACAATCGCCTCAAGGCCTGAAGCACAAAACCGGTTTACTGTCGCTCCCGAAGCCTCATCAGGGAATCCTGCCATCTGTATCGCGACCCTCCCAATATTCAATCCTTGCTCAGCTTCCGGAAACGAACAGCCGATCATCACATCTTCAATATCCTGTTTTTCAAGATTGCCAACTTTTTCCACTGCTGCTGACAAAATAAACGATATCAGGTCTTCGGGCTGAGTATCTTTAAACGCGCCTTTTTTTCTCCTGCATCCCGGGGTTCTTACTGATGATACGATATATGCGTCTCTCATATTGTTTACCTCCATCAAAAAAATTAAATCCGAATTTCGAATATCGAAAACCGAAACAAATCAGAATATTAAATGTTCAAAATACAAAACACTGACATATACTACACTCTTTGCTTTCACTATCATTTTGGTCATTTGAATTTCGGTCATTTGATATTGTTTCGGATTTCGGATTTCGTGCTTCGTGCTTAAAAACTTCATAAACAATGACACAGCCATTAGCCTCTGTCTTTTTTATCTTATTGTAACAGTTAATTCCTAAGGGGTTTCCCTGTGTTCAGCATATGCTCCACCCTTGCAATGGTTTTCTTCTGCTTCCAAAAGTCCATAAAGGCTTCCCTTTCAAGCTGAAGGATGACATCCTCGTCAATTTCGCCTTCAGTTCTCACATCTCCGCCGCTAATAACAAACGCTATCCTTTTGGCAAGGAACACATCATAATCACTCACATAACCAGCGCTCCTCATGTTGTGAAGTTCCGCGTTTACCATGCCCTGGCCGGCCTGCCCCATGACCCTTATCGGGCGTTTTACAGGCGGCATATACCCGTCATTGATCATCTTCAGCACTTCTTTTTTTGCTTCACCTATCTGGTAGTCCCGGTTAAAAACAATTCTATCGCCGGGTCCCATCAAACCAATCCCAAACGCCTCTTTAGCGGACATGGATACCTTGGCCATGCCAATGGCCATAAACGTTGGTATAAAAAATTTAGCCAGGTCAACACCTTCCACAGGCTCTGGTATACTGCTGATGAATTTTTTCCACAGGTTCAGCCCCCCTCCTCCGGCTGGCAGAAGCCCAACGCCGATCTCCACAAGCCCCATAAAAAGGTCTGCATGGGCAATGATCTTGTCCGCGCCAAGGCAGACTTCACAACCACCTCCAAGTGTCATACCATAGGGTGCAGCCACAACCGGAAAGCTTGAATACCTTTCCCGCTGTACAATATCCTGAAGAGCCCTGGACGCGTCCCCCAGGATAGAATATTTCTTCTCTTTTGCGAGCCCGAGCATCATTTTCAGGTCAGCTCCGGCTGAAAAGGCGCCCGGCATGCCGCCGGCCTGGTTGCCGATCACAAGACCTGCGCCGTTTGCGTCAACATAATCAAGGGCCTCTTCCATGGACTCGATGATTTCGCCGTTTAACGCGTTCATCTTTGTATGAAACTCACAGCAGAAGACATCATCCCCCAGATCCACAAGAGACGCGGAAGCGCAACTTTTTACGGCTTTTTTTGCGCTTTTCAAAGCCTTTAATGAAATAATGCTGTCACTGACAATGACCTCTTTGTAGTCATTTGCCTTAAAACTGTAAAAATAGACCTTTCCTCTTTTTGTTTTATAAAAGGATGTATGTCCCCGTGCCAGCATCTTTTTGACATTTTTGGGTACCTTAAGCCCTTCCTTCTCCATTCTCCTGACAGACCTTTTCACCCCTATGGCATCCCAGGTTTCAAAGGGCCCCATTTCAAAATTATATCCCCACTTCATGGCATTGTCGATTTCTACAATTGTATCGGAGATCTCAGGAATCCTGTTTGCCGCGTAAATCAAGCCATTGGCAACCACCTTCCATACATACTTTGCACCGTTATCCGAGCCATAAACAACCGCCCTGATCTTCTCAGGGAGCGTTTCAGCGGCTTTTGCTTTTTCCACACAAGGGAATGTGGGCCAATCAAAAGTCTCATATCCAGCCGTTACAGGGTTCATAACATATCGATTAACTTTTCCATCTGGCGTAAATTCTTTTTTGTAAAATCCAGCCTTTGTTTTATTCCCAAGTAGTTTTTTCTCTAACATATCCTGGACAAACGCAGGGACCTTGAATGCCTCCCTTTCTTCATCTTTTTTAAGTGTCTTATAACTGTTTTCCGCAACATGTGCGAAAGTATCCAATCCAGCAAGATCGCATGTTTTAAACAAAGCTGTCTTTGGCCTGCCCATCACAGGGCCGAACAGGGTATCTGCCTCAGGTATTGTCAGACCGGCATCAAGCAGTTCCTGCATCGCTTTCCCCATACCCTGAACACCTATCCTGTTGCCCACAAAATTCGGTGTGTCATTTGCCCAGACAATCCCTTTTCCAAGGACCCTTTCGCCAAAATCTGATATAAATTCAACAACTTCATTTAGAGTGTCTTTTCCGGGAATCAGTTCAAGAAGATGCATATATCTTACTGGATTAAAAAAATGGGTACCTAGAAAATGCTGCTTAAATTCTTTTTTTAAACCTACGGACATGGCCTGCAGGGGAATGCCCGATGTATTTGAAGAAACAATGGCCCCCTTTTTTCTTACTCCAGAAATCCGTTTGAACAGGTCTTTTTTTATCTTCAGGTTCTCAACAACCACTTCTACGATCCAGTCACAATCAGAAATCTTTTCAAAATCATCTTCCAGATTTCCCAACTGAATAAGATCAAGATCCTTCTTATGCATAAAGACAGCAGGACTTGCCATTAAAGCGGCATCAATTCCGGCTTTTACAATACGGTTCCTTGCCTCGGTATCCTTTTTCGCTTTCCCCTTTAAATCAGGTGGAATGATATCAAGAAGCAATGTCTTGATGCCAGCGCCGGCAAAAAGCGCCGCAATACCGCTCCCCATAATACCTGAACCGATCACGGCGGCTTTTCTGATTTTTCTATTCATGCTCCCTCCCAAGACTATGGTGTTAAACCATACAAAGTTGAATTAATATTCATTATTTAATAAACACCCTGGATAAACAAAAAACAATCAAACAAATTAAATCAGGTTGGAAACGTGGCAAGCCTTATGGTATCGATACAGCTTATAAATAGTATTTTTAATTAGTTATATCAATTTCCATTAATAATATAAAAAATATTTTACCAATATCCAGCATCATTAGTCAATGGTATTTACACTCCCCTTTCCCCATCAATCGCGAATGATAACACCCAAGCTGTGCATTCTCCTTTAAACATCTGATAAATCTGTTTTCAGCAGAAATATATCCTGTTGGTATCAATGAACCAGCATTCATTATCTTTAGGCACTTTAGGCACTGTAGGCACTGTATTTTTCACTATACAAGGCACTTGTATTTTTCCCCTAAAATCAAATTTTAACCCATTTATAATCTTGACATAATTCTATCTTTTTGTTTTATATGATAATTTGTTAATTCATTTTAGTACGTTTAACCGTAATACGAATAATATTACATGAAATATAAATCTTCCATTCCTGAACAAGATCTTTTCATTGATATTGACGCGATCGCGTCGATGATTGCAAACACCCAAAGAGAAAGCGGAGAGATCCCATGGAGCGATAACGACAAAACAGACCCATGGGATATGGTTGAAGCGATTATGGGCCTTAATATCGGCGGATATCGTGCTGAAGCCATAAAAGCTTTTGATTGGCTTAAAACCATGCAGATGGAAGACGGCACCTGGTACGCGTCATATATCAACGGCATCCCGGAAGATAAGACTCACGACACTAACATGACATCCTATATTGCTGTTGGTCTTCTCCATTATTACCTGATAAATAATGACGTATCCTTTCTTGAAAAAATGTGGGAGACCATGCGTGCGGCTATCAATTTTGCCGTAAGCATGCAGACACCTACAGGAGAAATATACTGGGCAAAAAGCCCTGAACATGTGGTTGACCCCATGGCGCTTTTGACGGGATCCAGCTCTGTGCACATGAGTCTTAAATGCGCCATTGCTGTCGCGAGTCTTCTAGGTCACCATGTCCCTGAATGGGAAGAAGCCCTTTATAAACTGGATGATGTGATAAAACATCGGCGTCACCTTTTTAATGTTACAAAATCCCGTTATTCCATGTACTGGTTTTACCCAATACTTTGTGGCGCCCTGTCCGGAAAAGAAGCGCAAAAAAGGATTGATAAATACTGGAAAAAATTCATTGTGGAAGACCTTGGCACACGCTGTGTTTCTGATGAACCATGGATAACTATCGCCGAGACATCTGAACTTGTCCTTGCCTTATCAGCCATGGGAAACAGCCGACTCGCGCGCATTGTTTTCAGCTGGATACAGGGCCGGTGCTTTAACGACAGGACTTATTGGTGCGGATTTACTTTCCCGGACATGGTCATCTGGCCTGAAGAAAAAATCACCTGGACAAACGCTGTTGTGCTTATGGCAGCTGATGCGCTTTACGACATAACACCTGCGGGACGAATTTTTGACCACGATTTCTGGAATACATTTGAGTTTTCTCCTTTTTCCTGAAAATTCATTTCAAGATATAAAACATGCTCAAAGATCACCGTCCATTCTTTTTAAAAAAAACATTCCTCAGGCTCCAGGACCTGTATGTAAAACATTTCCTCAGACCGCAGTTTACATCCCTGGGTAATGGTTTTACATTTATACGCCCCTGGTATTTTGAAGTTTTCGGCGCACCCATCGTTGCCGGCAGCTACCTGAATGTTATCGCGGATTCTGACAACAGGGTCAGGCTCACCATATGGACTGCCAGGGACGACATCCATGGCATCAAAATTGGTGATTACTGTCTTATCTGTCCGGGGGTGCGGATTAGCGGTTCAGAAGAAATTAACATAGGCGACAGCTGCATGCTGGCTAATGGTGTATATATAACAGATTCAGACTGGCATGGTCTGTATGACCGCATTGTCCCCGGGATAACAGAACCGGTAACCCTTGAAAACAATGTATGGCTGGGGGACAGGGCGATTATTTGCAAAGGCGTGACCATTGGCGAAAACAGCATCATCGGTGCTGGAGCGATTGTTGTTAGTGATATCCCACCCAACACAGTGGCTGCCGGAAATCCCGCGAAAGTAGTCAAAGAGCTTGATCCGGAAAAGGATTTTATTACAAGGGCCTCTTTCTTCTCAGATCCGATCAACAGGTACAAGCGATATGACGATATCGACAAATTTCTTCTCGGCAAGAACACCCTTCTTCACTGGATAAGGACGATTCTATTCCCTACCAAAGGAGATTAAAAAATAATACAGAACTTCACTAACATTTTTTATGTTGAGCTCAACATAAAACGCACCGTAATACTCTACTCGTAAGGGCCTGGCCATCTAGTAACATCCTTGTTGTCTTGTTTGCTCTTTTGCTTGTTCTTTTCAGGTTAAAAACTAATCTCGATTAACTTTCCCATATAAAAACCCAAACCAAAATCCCAATATTGAATATTTACGGCCGGACCCCTTTGTTTTTTTTGTTTTCCTTTTCTATCATACGTAACCGTGGACTTCCTCCTCCATGTTGGTCACTATGGGGATAATCCATTATCCAAATATTTCCGGTCTCCTCGCAAATATATTCTGTTTCCCAAGTTTCTGGATTCGATTCCAATTTTTTTAAATTTTTCGCTGCAAAATCTATTGCTTCTTCACCCCTATATTTATCTTTAAAATTATTCATCATTATTTAATTACCTTTTTCGTTACGTTTTTTAGCTTAGTAATTTCTTTATTTGGTATAACAAATTCTCGTGCACCACCTGCAGTTTGACCGCCTCCAACAAATCCTGCATTTGAACGATTTACTGGTGAAGCAACTCCTGATACAGGAGTATCAAACTCTATTACTCCACGTGAACCTGAGAGGTCGCTCGCGGGTCGCCACGGTAACATCTTGACATCCCTGAAAAAGGTTTGTAAAAACATCGGGAAAAAAGGCTTAATCAGCCAGTTTTCATGGTAAAATTGGCCGATTAAGAGAAACAAGGATGTTATTAAAACAGGGAGGTTAAAAATGGCACGTGCAAAAAGGCATTATCTATCAGGACATGTCTGGCATATTACCCATAGATGCCACGAACGAACATACCTTTTAAAATTTCCAAGAGATCGAAGGCGATGGATTGAATGGCTGTATCAGGCAAAGCGGTAACCCATCCGTCAGAATGGGAATTTTGTGGCTATCAAGAGATTCAAAGCCCTAAAAAGAGAAAAGGGATCATCGATTTTAAAAGGCTTATGAGTTTGCTTGATATAGAAAGCTATGATCAATTAAAAGAAGCCCATAGTGGATGGGTGGATAGCGTTATATCGAATGAAAAACATGCAAGAGAAAGTAAATGGACCTAAAGCATTGCAGT
>JANQFQ010000052.1 GCA_028277765.1 Desulfobacterales bacterium | reverse complement strand
CATATATTGACAATATATGTCATATAGTAATCGATCGTTTCATCTCCATCTGCTACTCCATCATCGATCTCAACGATTACATCCCGATTCCAAGCATCATTGTACGCTAATTCATCAGCACCATAACTAAAATCAGCAATACGAAAACGTATTGGTTTTCCTTGATCGATATCACTTAGCTCGTCTAAGGTTATTACAATTTCTCCGCTAAACTGAATGTTGTCGCCTGGAAACAGATTTGAAAGACTAATTGCAGGATCAGATATTTTATGGTAAGTAATCGGAATATTATCACCAATAAAAACATTAAATCGTAAATCTTGTATATCTCTTGCAACGTCTGTTCCAGTATTGGTGATAAAAAAAGTAAATCTTAATTTACCTGCATTACTCGGATCTATTGTTGTAGCTGTTGCCCATTCTTCCCCAGTTGCAATACTATTTGTATTAGTAACGATTGTTTCCTGATAACCCGTCCTGTTTACAGTTGTTGAAAATGTATATTCATCTTTGTTATGTTCAGTGACAATTGTCTTTCTCACTTTTTCCATGACTAAGCCAACACCTTGTTGGACTTCAGCAGACATTCCTTTGTAATTACTACCCGATTCTCCATAACTAACGCCTTCTTTGATTTTTCCGTAGACACCCGTATCACCTATGTTTACGCTAAGATTACTTCCGAATTCTCTCTCAAAGGTTTTTCCTTCTTCCCACCCGCGGGTATATTGTTCATTTGAACTCGTTAAACTGTCTTCGTACAAGCTCTGTCTAATATAATCTTCTTCAATGTTAGTCACATCCCTCCATTCCTCATGTGTGTGACCTGATGTAGCACCTGCTGCGAGAGAGCTTCCTTCTATATTCCCAACAGAATATCCGATGGTTTGAATATTAATAGTACCATAATGTGTTGTGATTTCAGCAATATCAATAACAGAAATAGTTTCATCGATATCTATATCGATTACAGGATAAGCAGCTACAAAAACATTATTTTTTCATAAATGTTATACGTTTTGAAAGCGGGCATAGCTCAGTTGGTAGAGTACAAGCTTCCCAAGCTTGGTGTCGCGAGTCCGAGTCTCGTTGCCCGCTCCAGAATAGTTTGCCTTTTTCATTAAAGGTTTGGCAATGGTAGCGCTTTGTTCTTGTGCCGTTAATTTATTAATTAAGGTCGTGGTCATGAACACTTAGTTTTCAAGTTGCGTTTATAAAAGTCTACCTGGTGAGTTGAAAAACGGGCAAATGCCCGTTTTTTGTATTTTTGGGCGGTTAAGAAAAGAAACAGTTGAAAAAAAAGAGAAAGAATAACATTTCAGCGGAAAAAAAAAAGAGGGATTATGCAGAAAAGCATGTGTCCCGCGCAACAGAAAACAGTTTTATTATACAGGTTAGGCGTATCGCTGAAACGCTCCTTGAATCTGAGGGAATGGAGCTTGTACATTTAGAATACCTTCGGGAAAAAAGTGGAAGAGTGTTGCGTATTTTCATGGACAAACCCGGAGGAGTTACTCTGGATGATTGTGTGTACATAAGCCGTCAGATGGGTGACATTCTTGACGTGGAAATGGAAGAAGATGTTCGATACAGGCTTGAGGTGTCTTCGCCAGGCACTGACCGCCCTTTGGGGAAAAAGGAAGATTTTGTTAGGTTCAAGGGGTTTGAGGCTAGAATTAAAACAGAAAAGCCTGTTGACGGTCAGAAGAATTTTAGAGGTATGTTACAGGGAATGACTGAAGATTGTGTTAAACTGAAATTAGAGGATAAAACAGCAGACATACCTTATGGCTGGATAATAAAGGCGCATCTAATTAACTATAACGGAGATAGCCGATGTTAATGTCAGATATAAAGAGAGTTATAGAGCAGGTGAGCAGGGACAAGGGGATTGAACCATCGGTCCTTGTAAAGACGCTTGAAGAAGCGCTTAAGTCGGCTGCCAGAAAAAAATATGGAAGTAATGTCGATATAGACGCTCAGTATGATGAAGAGACCGGCGAGATAGAAGTCTTTCAGTTCAAGGATGTTGTAGAAGAGATCACTGAACCGGATCTGCAGATTACACTGGAGGAGGGACGGGAGCTTGATCCTGACTGTGAGATTGGTGATAGCCTGGGCACAAAAATGGATACGACAACTTTTGGCCGGATAGCCGCTCAGTCAGCTAAGCAGGTAATCATACAGAAAATGAAAGACGCGGAGAAAGAGGTTGTCTACTCCCGCTTTGCCAATAGAGAGAATGAAATCGTTAACGGTATTGTCCAGCGAATGGACCGAGGTAATATCATTGTTAATCTTGGGAATGCCGAGGCCATACTCCCTGCCAGAGAACAGATTCCACGGGAATCATACAGGCGTGGAGACCGGATCAGGGCCAACATCCTGACCGTTCACAAGGATTCTCCCGGCCCCCAGATTGTGCTTACAAGAGCTCATCCTGATTTTCTCATAAATCTCTTTATTACAGAAGTTCCTGAGATCAGCGAGGGTATCGTAAAAATCGTCTGTGCCGCCCGCGAACCAGGCAATCGCGCAAAAATAGCGGTAAGCTCAAGTGATCCTGAGATTGATCCGGTCGGGGCATGTGTCGGTGTTAAGGGAAGCCGTGTCCAGAATGTTGTGCAGGAACTTAGGGGAGAAAAGATAGATATTATTCCATGGCATATCGATATAGCGAAATTTATCTGCAATTCACTACAGCCTGCTGAAATAGCGAAGGTGATTATTGATGAAGAAAACAATGCAATGGAGGTCATTGTTCCAGACGAGTTTCTCTCGGTAGCTATCGGGAAGCGGGGACAGAATGTTCGGCTCGCTTCAAAGCTTACCGGTTGGGAGCTTGATGTAAAGAGCGACTCGATATATAGCCAGACACTTAAAGAAGGATATGAATCTCTGATGAACGTTCCGGGGATAAGCATTAGTATTGCGGACGCTTTGTATGACCTTGGGTTTATCTCTGTTGAGGAGCTGGCTTATGCCTCGAAGGAAGACCTTGTTCAGCTAAAAGGGATCGGTGAAAAAAAGGCGCAGACGCTAATTGAAAATGCGCGTAGTGCTGTAATCGCAGCCGAAGAAGCGGCGGCAGCAAAGTCAGAAGAAACGATAGCAGAGGAAGAATCAAGCCAGGAAAAACAAGAAGAGAAAGAAACAGAGAAGTCAAAAGACGATGAGACTGAAACGCTTTCAGAAGACAATGAGAAACAGGTAGCGCCAGAAGAATCGTCCGACGAAGAAGACATCACTGACCAAGCACCACAGGAATAGGTGGTACTAAACAGGAGAATTGTGTTTGTTAAGGATTAACAATTTAGTTTTAGATCTTAGGGGGATTTGATGGCAAAACTTAGAGTGTTTGAACTTGCTAGACAGCTTAGCCTGGAGAACAAAGAACTCATTGATAAAATCAAGGAGATGGATATTGATGTCAAAAGCCACCTGAGTTCTCTGGATGACGAGACGGCTGAGAAGATTAAAGCAGGGCTCCGCCATGGAAGCAAAGAAGCCTCTAAGATAGAAGTGAAACGGATTAAACCGACTGTCATCAGGCGACGGAAAAAGGTAGTAAAACCTAAGGCCGTGAAGGAAAAGGTTGAGAAAGCTGAAGAAAAGGAAATCCCAGAAGAAGATAAAAAGGTTGAAGACACTGAAGAGCTGAAAGAAGCGCAAAAGCTGGAAAAGAAAAAACCGAAGAAGAAGAGCGTTAAAAAGAAGAAAACCGCTAAAAAAGTGGCTAAGAAGAAAAAGGCTAAAGAGGCAGCCGAAGAAATCTCAGAAGAAAAGGATGTCGCTGAAGAGGTAAAAAAGAAACCGAAAAAAAGGGAACCCGCAAAAAAAGAGAAAAAGAAAGCGGTAAAGAAAAAACAGAAAAAGAAAAAAACAGCCGCTAAAATTATTAAGCTACCCGAAATTGTTGAAGAAGAACCGGAAACAGCAGCGGTTTCTGAGGAAGCAGCTATCCCTCCAGAAGAGGCTGAAAAAAAAGAAAAAAAGAGATTTAAAAAGAAAAAAAAGAAGAAAAAGGGGGAATCCGCTAAAAAAGAATGGGAAGAGTATGAAGAGGGTCATAAAACGTTTAAGAAAAAGACGTCTTTTAGGCGGAAAGAAATAATAGAAGGGAAAGCGCTTTATGATGAGGTACGGGTACGGGGACGTAAGTCCCGTAAAGGCGCTAAAAAAGCAGCAGTCTTTAAGGGAGAGAAGACCCAGATTACAATGCCCAAGGCGATTAAGAGGCGAGTTAAGATTGATGATACTATTGTACTTTCAGACCTTGCTAAACGGATGGGTATTAAAGCCGGTGAAATCATTCAAAAATTGATGGGTATGGGGGTTATGGCAACTGTAAACCAGACCATAGATTTTGATACAGCTGTCCTTGTTGCATCGGAATTTGAGTATGAGCTTGAAAAAGCGACGTTTGAAGAGACCGAACTGCTAACCGCAAAAGAAGACGAACCAGACCAGGTGGAAGAAAGACCTCCTGTTGTTACGATTATGGGGCACGTTGATCATGGCAAGACATCTCTTCTCGATGTTATACGGCAAACAAATGTTACAGATACAGAGGCAGGGGGTATCACCCAGCATATTGGTGCCTATAATGTAAAAACAGAACGGGGCAGGATCGTTTTTCTGGATACACCCGGCCACGAAGCCTTTACCTCCATGCGATCTCGTGGCGCGCAGATAACGGATGTGGTTGTACTTGTTGTGGCAGCTGATGACGGTGTCATGCCCCAGACGATAGAGGCGATTAACCATTCCAAATCAGCTGAAGTACCGATAATCGTTGCCATAAACAAGATTGACAAGGAAGAATCCGACACGGATCGTGTAAAGCGAGAACTCTCTGAACACGGGATTGTCTCTGAAGACTGGGGGGGTGACACCATTTTTACTGAAGTTTCAGCAAAGCAGAATAAAGGTATTGAAAACCTGCTTGATATGATTCTTCTGCAAGCGGAAATTCTTGAACTTAAAGCAAACCCGTCAAAGAGAGCTACGGGACATGTTGTAGAGGCACGGCTGGATACAGGAAGGGGGCCTGTGGCAACAGTTCTTGTGCAGCAAGGGACGCTGAAAACAGGAGAATCAGCGGTTTGTGGTATTTATTACGGGAAAATACGTGCACTGATAAATGACAGAGGGATACAGGTGGATTCAGCCGGTCCATCTATTCCTGTAGAGGTCCTCGGGTTAGACGGTGTACCTGATGCAGGTGATGAGCTGATTGCTGTGGATGATGATAAAGTGGCCAAACAGGTAAGTCTTCACAGGGGGCAGAAGCAGCGCTCAAAAGATCTTGCCCGGTCCAGCAGGATGAGCCTGGAGGGTCTTTTTGAAAAAATGGAAGAAGGAGAAGTAAAGGATCTGAATGTTATCATCAAGGCGGATGTTCATGGTTCCATTGAAGCGCTTAAGGATTCCCTTAACAAGCTTTCCGGAGGTGAGGTGAAAATTAATATTGTTCATTCTGCCACCGGAACCGTTCACGAATCAGACGTTTCTCTTGCAGCTGTTTCTGAAGCGATTATTATAGGTTTTAATGTACGCCCCGGTGCTAAAGTACAGGATCTCGCAGATGAAGAAAATGTGGATATGCGTTTTTATGATGTTATTTACAACGTCATTAAAGATATTAAAGACGCTATGGTTGGTATGATGAAATCAACGTTTAAAGAACAGATTCTCGGTCGGGCCGAAGTTAGGGAAGTATTTGTTATTCCGAAGAAAGGTTCTATAGCCGGTTCTTATGTTCTTGACGGAAAAGTCGAAAGGGGCGGACTGGCGCGGCTTGTCAGGGATGGCGTAGTTACGTATGAAGGGAAGGTAGGTTCCCTGCGGCGTTTTAAAGATGATGCAAAAGAGGTGATGTCTGGATTTGAGTGCGGCATAGGGATTGAAAATTATAATGATATCAAAGTCGGAGACGTGATCGAATGCTACAACCTGGAAGAGATTAAGCCGGTACTTGATTAGAGACGTAAAATTTGGATGCAAAGGCTTGGAGCAGGTTAAGGTGATTATAGGAAGCGGAATGATAACGTTTAGGCTGCATGGCTGCCGCAGCTTGAAAGCCAAACGAAAAATAGTCAAAGCGATTATCAACAGGTTGCGCAACAGATTTAACGCTTCGGTCGCTGAAGTCGGTTCGAATGATATCTATACAAAAGCTGAGATCGGTTTTGCAATTGCCGGAAATGATACCAGGATGGTAAACTCAAAAGTTGACAAGTTATTAAACATGGCTGAGTCGCTTGGGCTTGCTGAAATAATTGAAACAGATATGGAGATAATCAGTTTATGAGACAGGGTTCCAGGGCGGAAAGGGTCAGCGGGCTGATACAGAAGAGTCTTTCGGACCTTTTAAAAAAAGGGATTAAAGATCCCCGACTTGAGATGACATTAATTACTGGCGTGAAAATGACGCAGGATTTAAGAATTGCAAGAATTTATTTTACGTCATCCGTTGCTCCTGGAGAAAATGTCCGCAAAAAGAGAGATGATACAGTCAAGGGCTTTAAAAGCGCTCTTGGTTTTATTAAACGAAGACTTGCAGACAGCCTTGGATTAAGGTATATGCCGGATCTTGAATTTTATTACGATGAATCGTTTGATTATGGTTCACGTATAGATACAATATTGAAAAA
The DNA here is from genome assembly GCA_028277765.1 of Desulfobacterales bacterium. Taxonomy (GTDB): domain Bacteria; phylum Desulfobacterota; class Desulfobacteria; order Desulfobacterales; family SURF-7; genus JANQFQ01. The sequence goes on along the minus strand of JANQFQ010000052.1, from coordinate 49,750 downwards.
TTTAGAGAAGTGCGATGAGAGAAGTAATCAAACACCTAAAGAAAAGCAAGAGGATTCTGGCTGCAACACATGTTGAACCCGATGGAGACGCCTTGGGCTCCCTGATAGCTTTTGGCCTAGCTTTAAAAGAGACAGGCATTGATGTAAAGCTGTATTGTGAAAGTCCTACGCCTGCTATTTACCGTTTTCTCCCATCAATTGAGCGGGTGGGTCATCATACCGGTAAGATAGCCAGTTATGAAACCGCTGTCATCCTTGACTGTGGAACCATAGAAAGGGTTGGAGACGCAGCAGAAGCAATAAGCAGGATACCGGAGATCATTAATATCGATCACCACGTGACAAACAATAAGTTTGGAAGCCTGCAGCTTGTGGATAACAATTCCTGCGCGACCGCGGCGATTATTTATCGCCTGATTGAAGCAATGGGGATTCATATCACCAGGGAGATAGCGTTTGCCATATATACGGGAATCCTGACAGACACAGGATCATTCAGGTTTCCCAATACAAACAGGGATTCTTTTGGTATTTGCGGAGAAATGGTCTCATACGGTGTTGATCCATCGGTTGTTGCTGAAAATGTTTACGGCACATATTCTTTGAGTAGACTCAAACTATTGAATTTGGCCTTGGATTCCATTGAAATTTCAAAAAATGGAAAATTATCCATAATGACCGTGACAGAGAGCATGCTCCACAAGTCAGAAACACGACATGAAGACATAGATGGCCTGATAAATTATGCGAAGAACATTGAGAGCATTAAGGTGGCGGTTCTAATACAGGAATATCCGACAAATGGCCACAAGAAAAAGACTGCTGAAGACAAAAGGAACGGTGACAAACACTACCATATAAGCCTCCGTTCTGACGGAACGGTGGATGTGGCTCAGATTGCCGCAATTTTTAACGGAGGTGGCCACCCCAATGCCGCAGGATTTGATATTGAATCAGACATTTTTGATCTCAAGAAAGAGATTCTAAGCCTGGCGGAAAATCTGTAGCTTGGCGGTTATCTGTATGCTGCATGATCTTAACGGGATAATTCTTGTTGATAAGCCCGCGGGAATAACATCCGCGGAAGTGGTAAGGAGAATAAAAAAACGTTTCAGGGCAAAAAAAGCGGGACATACCGGGACCCTGGATCCTTTTGCCAAAGGATTGATGATTTGTTGCATTAATAAGGCTACGCGGCTGGCGGAAATTTTTCAGAAGAGTGACAAAACGTATGACGCGGTTCTCAGGCTTGGAGTAGAAACCGACACATTTGATGCTACCGGTCAGGTAACCGCAGTTAGTAGTGATGTGTTTTTCAGTTCCCAGCAGGCTGATGAAAAGAGGATCCATTCTGTATTCAGGTCTTTTAAAGGGGCCTCAGATCAGCTGCCGCCGGTCTTTTCCGCCTTGAAGCATAAGGGGGTTCCCTTATACCGGCTGGCGAGGAAAGGAACACCGGTACAAAAGCCGCCCAGGCGGATTGTAATATACGATATCAACATTATTGATATTGATATGCCAGACATCCGCTTTGAAGTAACCTGTTCCGCTGGAACTTACATCAGGACGCTGTCTGCTGATATTGGGAAGTCTCTGGGCTGCGGAGGGCATCTCAAGGAACTGAGGCGGATGGAATCAGGGGGCTTCAACGTTGCTGACGCATCAGCCCTGGATGGGCTTGAAAATATCACCTCAGACCGCATCCTGAAGGAAAAGGTGATAGATATGGCATCAGCCCTGGGGGACATACCCGGATATGTTGCAGATGAAACTCAGGCTGAGAGAATATTTAACGGGGGGAAGGTTACCAGCAAGGAGCTTGCGAACATGCGGTCTTTGGACAGAGGAAGCCGCCGGCAAAAAGATCTTATAAAGATCCTTGATAAAAACAACCGGCTAATAGCTGTACTGAAGCAACAGAAAGACGTGGGAAAATATAAGTATTGCTGTGTTTTCAACAATTGATGTTGCTTGTTTCTATGCGACAGAGTATGATTATAAGCTGATTTTATTATAAAGGAGAAAAAAGTGGTTTTAACAGCAAATGACAAACAAACATTGATAGAGAAGATGAAACGGCATGAATCCGACACAGGATCACCAGAGGTACAGATAGGGCTTTTGACCCAGCGTATAACATACCTCACAGAGCATGTGCAGGTTCATAAAAAGGATCATCACTCAAGGCGGGGACTGCTGATACTGGTCGGCAGACGCCGGAGACTTTTAAATTACATAAAAAACAAGGATATTAATCGCTACAGGTCAATAATAGAGACTCTTGGAATTAGAAGATAAATAGTAAAGACGGAAAGGCGCAGAGTACAGAGTATAAAGCGTTTTTCTTTATACTGTGTTCTATGCGCTTTTCTCTTTCTATTGACCGGCAGCATAGCATCGGCGGTTTGATGTATCCGCGTTTTAAGGACCGCCTTTATTAGGAGATAGATATGGAATGTACATATGGTGCAAAAGTTGGAGATAAAACACTAACTATTCAGACAGGAAAAGTGGCTAAACAGGCTTCAGGCTCTGTTACGGTCCAGTGCGAAGAAACAATAGTGTTGGTAACAGTAGTGTCAACAGACCAGGAAAGGGAGGTTGATTTCCTTCCCCTTTCTGTTGAATATCAGGAAAAAATATACTCAGCCGGAAGGATACCGGGAAATTACTTTCGCCGAGAAATCGGGCGGCCCAGTGAAAAAGAGACATTGACCGCGCGTATGATCGACCGTCCCATCAGGCCGCTTTTCCCAAAGGGGTATAACAGTGAAATTCAGGTTATTGGAACCGTCCTTTCAATGGACCGGGAAAATGATCCTGACGTGCTGGCTATGGTCGGTGCATCTGCAGCCCTTGAAATATCAGACATCCCTTTTGACGGCCCGATTGCCGCTGTTCGCGTGGCCCGAAAGAACGGGCAGCTGATCGCGAACCCGACAATAAATGAGTGCGAAGGGAGCGATATTAATATCATTGTGGCTGGCTCAAAAACAGGCGTTGTAATGGTCGAAGGCGGAGGGGATATTGTTAGCGAAGCGGATATGCTTGAGGCGGTCTTTTTTGGACATGATGCCATGCAGCCGATAATTGAACTTCAGGAAAAGCTGAAAAATGACGCAGGGGTTGAAAAAAGAGAATTTAATCCCCCTGAAAAAGACAGTGATCTAGCATCAAAAATCGAATCCATGGGACCCGCTTTGATACAGGAGGCGCTGAGCATAAAGGATAAGCTTGCCCGGTATAAAGCGCTAAAAAAAATTAGAACCGATATGATTGACAAGCTCGGGGAGGCATATGAGGATCGTAAAAAAGAGATTTATGAAATCTTCAGTGATTTGAAAAACAAGATCAGCCGAGAGTTTATATTGACAAAGGGACAACGGATAGGCGACAGAAGATTTGACGAAGTAAGACCGATAACATGCGAGACCGGGAATCTGCCAAGGGCGCATGGCAGCGGGCTTTTTACACGCGGGGAAACACAAGTGCTTGGCGTTCTCACACTCGGTTCCGGCCAGGATGAACAGCGTGTGGAGACATTAAACGGCGAGGAATTTAGAAAGTTTATGCTCCATTATAATTTCCCTCCTTACTCGGTTGGTGAAACCAAGCGTCTTTCAGGACCATCCCGAAGGGATGTAGGGCATGGTGCACTGGCAACAAGGGCCATAGAAAAAGTGCTGCCTGAAAAGGAAGCTTTTGACTATACTATTAGGCTTGTTTCAGAAGTTCTGGAATCAAACGGCTCTTCATCCATGGGAACGGTATGTTCGGGCATACTGGCGCTCATGGACGGTGGTGTACCTATAAAGGCCCCGGTTTCCGGGATAGCTATGGGGCTTGTCCAGGATGGAGACAATGTTGTTATACTATCAGACATCCTTGGAGATGAGGATCATTTTGGAGACATGGATTTTAAGGTAGCTGGGACAAAGGAAGGGATAACCGCTTTTCAAATGGACATCAAAATAAAGGAACTATCAAGGGAGATCATGGAAAAAGCGCTGGAACAGGCGCGTACCGGCCGTCTGCATATCCTTGATAAGATGCTGGAATCCCTGAAAGAACCTCGGGCTGAAATTTCACCACATGCCCCTAAAGTTATTTCAATAAACATTAATCCGGAAAAAATACGTGACATTATCGGCCCAGGCGGAAAAATGATCAGATCAATCCAGACGGAAACAAATACAAGGGTCGAAGTCGACGATTCTGGACTGGTCAAAGTTTCGGCCCTCTCTCAGGAAGAAGGGGATGCTGCTATAAACAGGATCCAGGAACTGGCCCCTGAAGCAAAGTTGGGAGAGGTATATGAAGGAACTGTCGTAAGAATTACTGATTTTGGTGCTTTTGTTCAGATAATGCCCGGACTGGATGGTCTATGTCACATTTCTCAACTGGCCCATCACCATGTTAAAAAAGTTACAGATGTTATCAAGGAAGGAGAAAAAGTTAAGGTCAAAGTTCTTGAAATCACCAGGGATGGAAAAATCCGGTTAAGCCGCAAGGTGCTTTTAGAAAAGAACAATGGATCAGAACATAAACAAAACAATTCTTGATAACGGAACAAGAATTCTGTCAAAAAAAATTCCGCATGTCCATTCTGTGTCAATGGGAGTTTGGGTTAATGTGGGGGCTCGCGATGAATCTCTACAGGAAAACGGATTATCTCATTTTATAGAACACATGATTTTCAAGGGCACCAAGAAGCGATCCGCTCTTCAGATTGCCAAAGAGTTTGATGCGATTGGGGGACACACCAATGCGTTTACATCCATGGAGCTGACCTGCTATCATGCAAAGGTTATGGATACCCACCTTGAAACCATGACCAGCATTCTTTCAGACATTTTTTTAAATTCAGAATTTGATGAGAGAGAAGTTCAAAAAGAACGTCCGGTCATTTTCCAAGAAATCGCTATGGTTGAAGATAGTCCTGAAGAATATGTCCACACACTACTTGGAAACGATTTCTGGGGTGATCACTCCCTGGGACGCTCAATACTTGGAACACGGGAAAACATCGCAAGCTTTAATTCTGAAACGATCAAGGAGTTTGTTCAGAGATTTTATCAGCCGAATCAGATAGTTATCTCCCTCGCGGGCAATGTTGACCATGATCATGTGGTCAGCTTGTTAAGACCTTTTTTTGAGACTATAAAGCAAAGCAGCCGTCTTCCAGAGAGAAAAAAGCCTACTCCCTGTTCAAAAGTGACACTGGTCCATAGGGATCTTGAACAGATTCATATCTGCATGGGCACAGAAGGCTTATGTGTAACCGATCCAAAACGGTACGCTTTTTCACTGCTGAACACGATTGTGGGCGGGAATATGAGTTCCAGGCTTTTTCAGAAAATCCGGGAAAGGAGGGGATTGGCCTATTCTGTTTATTCTTTTATCTCTTCTCATCGGGATTCAGGAATGTTTGGTGCCTATCTGGGAGTGGCCACTCAAAATGAATTGGAGGCGGCTAAACTGGTATTTGATGAAATAAAAAAAATCAGGGAAGTACGAGTAGATCCTTCAGAATTGCAGGAGGCCAAGGAATATACAAAAGGGAATATCATGCTTTCATCTGAGAGTACGGACAACCAGATGGTTCGGATTGCCCAAAATGAGATTCATTTCAATCGTTATATACCCATTCAGGAAGTAATGGATTTAATAGACGGTGTCACAGAAGATGAAATCTATGAACTTGCGGGAAACCTGTTTAAGGGGAACAAGTTCTCCGTTACCATGCTGGGGCCTGCTTCAGGAAAAGAAACCATTGAAAAAATCATAAACGATTTTTAATGATACATTCACCAACCATAGCTTTTTTGCGAATGAGGCAAGGGCAGGATGAGGATATCCCCCTGCCTAGGTATATGACACCGCATTCTGCGGGAATGGATATATGCGCTGCTGTAGAAACCAGCGTAACCTTAGATCCAGGAGCTATTACTCTGATACCGACAGGATTCGCCGTGGCTGTTCCAGAAGGATTTGAGGCGCAGATCCGCCCCCGGAGTGGACTGGCAGTAAAACACGGTATCAGCATTATAAATTCTCCAGGCACGATTGACGCTGATTATCGGGGAGAGGTTAAAATTGCGGTTATTAATCTTGGTAAAAAGCCTTATTCAATCCTTCGCGGAGATAGAATAGCCCAGATGGTAATAAAAAAAGTTTGCCATGCAACGTTAACTGTTGTAGAAAAATTAGATGACACGGAACGGAGCAGCGGAGGTTTTGGGCATACCGGCGTTTGATAATTCAATCCGTATAGAGTTTTTATACCAGAAATTCGAATGACATCTGAAGCAGCCCGGGAAAACAGAGAAGACCTTACATTCTGCATCCTTGCCAGCGGTAGCAAGGGTAATGCTATTTATATTTCTGATAGTTCCACGGCAGTACTGATTGATGCCGGTCTTTCAGGCAAGGAGATTGAAAGACGGCTTGAGACCAGGGGATTATCACCTGAGAACCTTGACGCGATACTTGTATCCCACGAACATTCCGACCATATCCAGTCTGTTGGAGTCCTGTCGCGCCGATTCAGCCTTCCTGTTTATATGAACACCAAAACCCTTGAAACTGCTTCAAACAACCTGGGAAAGATGCACGATATAAAACAGTTTAGCTGTGGCAGTTCCTTTAAGATCAACAGACTGACAATACATCCTTTTTCAGTATCCCACGACGCTGAAGACCCTGCGGGCTTTACCGTAAACAAAAACGGTGTAAAAATTGGGATTGCTACTGATCTGGGTATTGTAACATCGCTGGTAAAAGAACACCTTAAGGGGTGTTCTCTCGTGGTTCTCGAGGCTAATCATGACCTGAAAATGCTTGAAGACGGTCCATATGTTTGGACGCTTAAGCAACGCGTTAAAGGAAGGACCGGCCATCTTTCCAATGAAGATACAAGAAAACTGCTTAAGGAGATTAACCACAGCAGGCTTAAACATGTCATACTGGCTCATTTGAGCGAGGAGAATAATACGCCAGAAATAGCTGTTAATACAGTAGGTGAAGCGATAAATCCTGGTATAACGAAACTTTCAGTTGCCAGCCAGAACCGGTGCGGTAAACTGCTGAGATTGTCTTGAGAAGGGCATTAAAAATGTGGAAACAAATAAAACTCGATGAGATCTTATACTGTATGTAAAATCAAGTACTGGTCAATACCGTTTTAGTCTGCTGGAGCACTTTTTAAAAGACCTGAAACAGTTGAAGCATGCCATTTACCCCTGCCGGATATTGTCGGAACTTTCTCCTGTTCTAGAAAACGAGCAATTTTTTCGTATGACATACCGTTTTCCCTCAATCCGTTTATGTCTGAAAGAATCTTGTTCCGGTCTGAAAACTTAACATCTTCAGTAATTTTATTTTCGTCCTTAGGGCTTGTTTCATCCGGATTTTTGTAATCATCAGCAGCGTTTTCTTCGTAAACATCCGGATCATCTGAAGCGATTTTTTTATCGCTTACGGAGACGTCTTTAGTGTAATTTTCATCTTCCATTAAAGAGGAAATATCTGCGGACAGTTTTTCAGCGATATCGTCACAGCCGCTGATCTTTGCCAAAGCTATCGACAACACATAAAGGGCATCAGCCTTCTTTTCTTCTGCCCGCATCTTGCGTTCAGACAGGTCTGTTATTTTTTTTACAAGAGCGGAATGGTTCTTAATAAAGTCTTCAATGGATGGCTTTATATTTTCGAAAAAACTAATTCGTTTGTTGTGATTATAGCGATTATGTTTTCTATATCCGCTCTTTCCGTGCCCGTTCTGCCATCCATAATTGGTATGCCCGCGATTCCTTTGGTTCCAGTCGTAGTTTGCGGAATTACCATTATTTTGATTATTGTAGTCACTCATAAATAACCTCCAAAGGTATAAAAGATTGGTGCTATTAAATATTATGTGTTTTCTGGTTCATTGTCCTGCGCGATATTCGCATCACTTTACCAAGCGGAGTCGCGGTATCAAGCTATCCCTGCGATGTCCGCATTTACGGAAAACATTATAGACCCGGCCCTGATAGGTAAATTTTAATACATGGCCGTCCATTCTATGGTGGAGCCGGTCAAGTACTGTTTTCCAAAGGTTTCCATAATAAAGCTCAAGCAGGTCAATCCCCTCTAATTCATTATTGTCATTTATTACTTCGTAGATTTTAGATTCCCGTAGAGAACAGGACAGTTTATAATCAGAATCCAATGGTAAGTACTCCTTTTGAGAATAAGTGTTCATCATAATTGATCCCCCAACAGTATTTGTATTTAATAATCCCGGGGTAACCGCTTTAAAAAGACGTTTTAGTGTTTCTTTAGAGATGATCTAAAACGTTAGAATTATAAAGAGCAATTGTTATGCCGAAAACAAAAACGACACTAACCGACTGTAATATAAAACGATAATTGTTTGGCGGGGCTGTGTTTGGCCAAAAAAGACCTACAATATAAGTTGTGGCTGTTGCAGGTGTCAGAGGTAAAGACCGAACAATAATAAGAAATCCTTCTGTTTACAATATAAGTTGTCAATACAACTAATGTTGTGATAATTACTGTGGGGTAGAAAGACCGTTTTAAAAAAACAAAAAACTTTTAATTTAAGGGCCTTGCAATGAGTATAAGTTTCTGGTAATATAAAAAAACCTCTGGTTATCACTCTACAGACCTGATAAGAGTTTAAGCTCCAGGCTTTTTCAAAATTAAAGTTTCATCATGCAATGTCCAGACAGATATACAAGGACGTACGGTATGATTTAAAAAAACAAAAAATGGAGACTGGTTTGCAAGAACACCTTAATGAAAATATATCACCCAAGGAAGAAAACAGCTCTTTGACAATAAATGAGACACAAGAACTTCCACCATGGAAAATCATCATATCTGATGACCAGGAAGAGGTACACAAAATAACAAAGATGGTTCTGGAGGATTATTTATTTGAAGGCCGGGGACTTAACTTTATCAGCGCTTATTCTGGCGAGGAAACAAAAGCAATGATTCTAAATAATCCAGACACCGCTGTTCTCCTGCTTGATGTTGTAATGGAAACCGATGATGCAGGGCTTGAGGTTGTTCATTACATACGTAAAGAGCTAAAAAATGATATCGTTCAAATTGTTTTAAGGACTGGTCAGCCCGGACAGGCACCAGAGCAGCAGGTTATTCTGGAATATGGTATCAATGATTATAAATCCAAGGTAGAACTAACATCACAAAAGCTTTTTACAACCATTACTGCGCTGCTGCGCGCTTATAAGCTTTCACATTCGATTAAAAAGTTGAACATCCAGCTTCAGGAAGAACTGTTAGAGAGGAAACGCGCTGAACAGGCTCTTCGTGAGAGCGAAAAGATGTTTAGAAATATTTTTGAAAACGCTTTTGACCTTATACAAAGCATAGATGCTGATGGAAAACTTGTTTTTGTGAACAGCGCCTGGCTGAAAACTTTGGGCTATTCACAAGAGGAGGTTCAAGATCTGAACTTTTTTGATATTATCTCTACAGACCAGGCCAAGAGATTCAAAGAAATCATATATGTCGTGCTTAAAGGGGTTCCTGTGTCGGGTGTTGAAACTGAATTCTTAAAAAAAGACGGGGGAACGGTCCTGGTGGAAGGGAACCTTACACCACTTCAGGAAGATAACAATATTATTGCACACGGTATTTATCGAAATATTACTGAAAGAAAACAGGCTGAAGAAGAGGCCCGGATGCACCAGGAACAGCTTTTCCAGACAGCCAAAATGGCATCCCTCGGAACCCTTGTTGCCGGTGTCGCACACGAGATTAACAATCCTGTGACATCTGTTCTGCTGAACACGCCTATTCTTGAGAAGGTCTGGAGCTCGGTTTTACCAATTCTGGATAAGTACGCTAGTACATATGGTGGCTTTAGCGTAGGGAACATGAGCTATGAAAAATTGCGTGAACGAGTGCCTCTGCTTTTATCTGATATCACTGAAGGAGCCAGGCGGGTCAAAGGGATTGTAAGCGACCTTAAAGACTTTGCTAGGCAAAGTCCGTCTGAAATGAATGAAGATATTAATATAAGCACCATCGCGGAAAAAGCGGTTAGTTTTGTAAAAAATATGATAAAATCCGCTGATCATTTTTCTTTAGATTACGAAGAAAACCTGCCAATGATTAAGGGAAATTCGCAGAGGCTTGAGCAGGTAGTTATAAATCTGTTATTAAACGCCTGTCAGGCTTTTCCTGGCGGCAGCGACTTAAAAATCACTGTTTCTACTGGTTTTGGTGAGGGACAGGGATCGATATATATTCAAATACAAGACTGGGGTTCAGGTATGCCGCCTGAAGTGCTTAATCGGATTAAAGATCCTTTTTTTACCACAAAGCGGGATATTGGCGGAACGGGTCTGGGCCTTGCCGTATCAGAAAAAATTGTTCAGGATCATGGCGGAGTAATGGATTATGTAACAGAATCGGGCGAAGGAACGATAGCCAGGGTATCTTTTCCCGTGGACACAACCTAAAACTCAGGTGCGAAGATGACAGAAAGACTTAACCCTTTACAGCCGATACTGGTTGTAGACGATGAAGAATCAATTCTTATGGCAATTGACACAACACTGCAGCTGGCTGGTATTAATAACATTATGACCTGTCAAGACAGCAGGGAGGTGATGAGTATTCTGTCACAAAATGAAGTTGAGGCTGTACTTTTAGATCTTACAATGCCGTATATGGATGGTGAAGAACTGCTGCCAATAATCTCTGGTGAATATCCGGATATGCCGGTTATAGTTGTTACTGGGGCCGTTGATGTTGATACGGCTGTACGGTGCATGAAAAGCGGAGCGTTTGATTATCTGGTTAAACCCGTGGAAGAAGCAAGACTTTACACGGCGGTGAGTCACGCCCTTGAGTTCAGGGATCTTAAGCGGGAAAATTCCGCCTTAAAAGAGCATATCATGACCCCGGAACTTGAAAGACCTGAAGTGTTTAAGGATATCATAACCATTAACAAAAAAATGATGTCGATTTTTTTCTATATTGAATCAATAGCTCCAACGTCACAGTCCGTACTGATTACCGGGGAGACCGGTGTCGGAAAGGAACTAGTGGCTAAAACAATTCACGAGTTAAGCAATCTTAAGGGAAATTTTGTAGCGGTTAATGTGGCTGGCCTTGATGATGTTGTTTTTTCTGACACCCTTTTCGGTCATGTAAAAGGGGCTTTCACTGGGGCAGACAGGATTAGACGCGGTCTTATTGAACAGGCTTCAGGCGGGACTCTGTTTTTAGATGAAATTGGCGACCTTAGCATTGCTTCACAGGTTAAACTGCTTCGGCTTCTCCAGGAAGGCGAATATCTTCCGCTTGGGCAGGATATACATAAAACAACAGATGCCCGAATTATAACGGCCACAAACAAGGATCTTACTGCTCTGCAGAAAGAAGGGTCTTTCCGTAAGGACCTTGACTTCAGGCTGCGGACCCACCACATTGATATTCCACCTTTAAGGGAAAGAAAGGATGATATCTCACTTCTTGTGAACCATTTTCTTGCCAAGGCGGCTGAAGAGCTGAACAAAAAAAAGCCGACCCCTCCAAAAGAACTGGTCACCCTGCTGGAGACATATTCTTTTCCTGGAAACGTGAGGGAACTGGAGACAATGATTTTTGATTCAGTAAGCAGGCACAAATCAAGGATACTTTCACTGGGTGTCTTTAAAGCACATATTGCCAGGGAACATGAAAGCCGGTCGGATACCGATGATACAAGTGATGAAGGAGAAGAAGTTATCCGGTTTTCAACAAGACTTCCCACAATAAAGACAGCCACACAAGCGCTTGTAAACGAAGCTATGAAACAGACAAACGGTAACCAGTCAATTGCCGCAAAGATACTCGGCATTTCCCAGCAGGCGTTGAGCAAGCGTCTTAAAAAAAGCAAACCAACCAGCGACTGATAACCGCCAAGAACCTGGATTCATCCCTTAAACGGTCTTAAAACAGTTTTTTTGTATGAAATGTGGATTAAACACCTACAACAAATATTGTATTAACAACATTGGTTGTGCGCTCTTCCGTAGCTTGCTTTTACAATGTTTTTTGCCTGATCAAATCTAACCCCTACAATTCTGGTTGTATGCTTTTTGTCCTCCATAAAAACCTGAACAGATCAATTAAGCCTTAAATTACAATTGGTTATAAAAATAACAGACCAATGGCATAACCTTTGCTCTATGTTTGTAATATTATTTGTAGGGCCGCGTTAAAACAGATAGCGGAGTTTATTGATGAGACAGATACTATTGGCAGAAGACGAAGACAGGACCAGAAGATCGATCGTGACAGTACTTGAGAGTGCCGGCTTCTCGGTAAAAGAAGCTTGTAATGGCCATGAGGCGATGGATATTCTTTTAAAATCAAACGGAGATATTGATATACTCTTAACGGATATTGTTATGCCCATAATGACCGGCATTGAGTTAATCTATACTGTCCGAAAGGATTTCAGCCTGCTTCCAATTATAGCGATCACAGCATATCGTGATAAGGACCTTTCTGATAACCTTGAAAAACTTAATTGTTCCAGAATAATTGATAAACCGTTTGAGCCGGACATACTTCTGGAATCTATTGAACAGGTATTAATAGCTAATGAACAATAATTTTAAAGACATACTTTACACGGCCGGTAAAGGGGATTGTTTTTTCTTAGTGAAAAAAGACAAAGAAACATTTTTCCTTCCAGTTAAAAAGAAGGTTCCGGAAAATAGAATTATAACACCTATAAGGGTTGATCGAGTTAACATCTCCCGTCCTGAATAACTGGTTTTTCCTTTTTACAGCAAACTGATAAAATGCAGCCTTTCCAGATTGTATATGGAGGACATATACAGGTGTAAAAGTCTAGATTTGACATTATAAATAGTGTCAGATTTTATTAAAAACGATTCTTCTTAAAATTTGTTTTTAATACTGACTTAGGCGGTAAGGGGAATCAGCAAACTTTTTTAATGTATTATCACTTGTCTTATTCATCTGTCTAAGCTTGGGATTATCCCTTAGCTTGATCAGATTGTTTTCTGTTTGTTTGTCCAGATTGACAAATTTAAGACCGACTCTGTAATAGTTATTACCGTTTTTCCTTTTAAACACTTTGCACCAGACGGTTTTAGATTTTATCCGCATGGGCTTGAACCACGGTACAGAGATTTTTATTTTGGTTACTTTTCCTGGCTTAATGGGTTTGTCAGATACGACTTGGATGCCGTTTGTACTAAGATTTACCATGGCGATTTTATGCTGCTTCTGCTTAAAAAAGTCCATAAGGTTGGTATTATCAAATTGGAGGGTGCTATTGAGACATTGAAATCGTTTGTTTTTTCTTTTTCCAAAAGCTTCTTTAGATAAATTATCCGGCATAGTTATTCCCCTCTAAAAAGTATAGTTTTAGATTACCTCACCCCCCCCGTAAGTTTTTATATCCGTATAAAATGAAGATTTTTCAAGTACTCTTAAACACCTGCAATATTATAACCGATTTTGTCTTTTTTGTGAAGAGTTTTTTTTATAAGAAGTTGACAAAACAATTAGGTTGGCATATATTTAGTTTGTCTAAATATTAAACTGTCTAAACAGGGGTCGGACATGTCAAGAGATACAATTATAGAACAGGCAAGGCTTATCTACAAAACAACTACTTTGATGAGAGACTGGATATGGAAGATACAGGCAAGTGATGCCTGCGGGATGGTCGGCTATTATGAATTTACGTCTTCTCAGCTACACGCTATGTTAGCCACACATGAAGCAGGCCAGGTTACAATGACAAAACTTGCGAGGATACTTAATGTCTCTCCTCCGTCAGCTTCAGCTATGGTGGACAGGCTGGTGGAAAAAGGTCTCCTGGTTAGGGAACACAGCACAAAAGACAGGCGGAAGGTTGTTGTCAGTGTATCTAAAGATGCGATTAAAGCCATAGAAGAAGTGGAGAATAAGATTCTGAAATCGATTGTTGATCTGGCTGAAAAACTTGGCCCTGAAACGACCCGTAAATGGTATGAAGTCTTCGAATGTATAAAAAGAGAATTGGAAGAGCAATAACGACAGACAGTACGATAGACCACATTTCGCGTTATTCGCCGAAATTGATTTTAACTTTATAAGGATCAGATAATACCATGATTTTTTCAGCACAAAACATTATCATTAGTATTATTTTGTTTTCGTTTTTTCTTGATCCCTTAAAGAGTTGTGCCTCCCAGGACCAGATGACTATTTTTTTGACTATGGAAGATGCGGTATACAGAGCCCTGACAAGGAATAACCAGGTCCGGTCTAGCAATTTTTCAGTAAAAAAAGCGGATTGGGATAAAAAGCACGCGTGGTCGCTTCTTTTCCCCACACTACAGCTGAGTTCAAGATATACAAGGATAGATGACGAGACGTCTGCGGAACGGGATGCTTATCGCGATTTTATGGGAGAGCTAGGGGATGAAATGTCCCGAGTGTCCCAGGCGATTTTTCCAGGTATATCAGCGCCGGTGTTTCCGGAGCTTCCTGAAACCGCCTACCAGGATTCATACTATACTTCTCTGGACCTTTCCATGCCCCTTTATAATGGTTCCCTGCTGTATGGTATTTCAATAGCAAACACAAATGTGGACATGGCCAGACAGATGAACAGTTCGATCCGTGATGAAATTATTTTCCAGGTGATCCGCGGCTATCTGAATGTCCTGAAAAATAAGGACATATTACAACTTCAGCTCGATTATCTGGATCTTTCACGGTTAAACTATGAACGCGCTGAGCGCCTCCACAAGGCAGATAGATATTCTGTCACAGAAGTGCTCCGGTGGAAAGTCGATTTTCAGCAGCAGCGGAGCATTGTTGTGGCAAGCCAGTCTGATGTTCGGCGGAGTATGACCGCTTTAACCCGGATGCTCAATATCGGCCTTCATGAAAAAATTGAAACCGAGGCTAAAATACTACCACGTCTGGTCGAAGAGAGTGAAAAAATGGCTGGTTTTTCAGATGGCACGATTTTGGCGATGATTAACATAAGTGATACACAGCTTATTAAGGCAAATGACTCTTTATCCGCGGCAAGCTCTAATGAAAAAATAAGCAAATTACTGTATCGTAATACATACGCTTCTTACATGCCCCAGGTGACCATGAATTATTCTTATGCATGGCGAGAGAACGATACAATAGACCTTGACGATTATAATCCAGAAACCGTCATGGTCAATTTTAGTATGCCTCTTTTTTCAAGTTTTCAGAATTTTACAAATACTAAATCAGCGTATTATGAATACAGAAAAAGCCAGGAGGATTTTTCTGACCACCTGCAAAGCATACGGTCCGCACTGACAGATGTTGCCAGTAGATTGATTAATTTGAAGACTCAGAGAGAACTGGCCACAACAACCGTGGAATACAATGAACACAACTATAGTATTGTTGAACAGAGGAAGAACAAAGGGCTGGTGTCAAACATTGACTTCATTGATGCAAAGCTTAACCTGCAGAACGCGAAACTTAATGAGATCAGCACGCGTTATGATTTTATTTCAACTTTAGTTGAACTCTATTATCTTCTCGGAAGAATAGAGGATATCTATAAAACAATCTAAATAGATACAGCTTTTGGGGTACGTGATGAAAAATAAATTTTTAATAAGTTGTCTATCCTTTTTTTTATTATGTTTTCTCTTTTCATGCGCTAAGGAGGATACTAAAAAAAATAGTGCTAAAGAGATGAACGCGTCAGATGGTGAAGGAATACCGGTGGAAGCACTCAGGGTTACGCGAAAACCAGTGGAGCAGACAATCCGGCTGACGGGTGTGATCGAGCCGAAGCATTCGGTTGATATTATAGCTGAAGTTTCCGGAAAAATTTTAAAAATTAATAAGCTGGAAGGCGATTCCGTAACAACGGACGATATCCTGGCTTTAATTGATGATAAGGTTCCCCTTGGACAATACCGGCAGGCGCAATCACAGGTCCTGTCTGCTGAAAACAACTTGAAGATAGCTCAGTTAAACCTTAAAAGCGACAAGGAACTGCTTGAAAACGGTGACATATCAAAAATTGCCTATGAAACCTCCCTTCTGGCAGTTAAAACCGCTGAAGCTGAGCGACTGGCGGCCCTCGCAAATTTGAGTCTTGTAGAAAAAACGTATAATGACACCAAGGTCAGGTCCCCTTTTCCCGGGCTTGTGGCAAGAAAGTACGCTGATATAGGGAGCATGATCACTCCCAGTATGCCTGTTTATCGGGTGGTTGACATCCGGTCTGTTAAGATTGAAGTCGGCATTCCACAGACAGTCATAAGCCGTGTCAGTATTGGAAGCAAAGCGGATGTCGTTATCTCCCCTTTAAACAACAGAACCTTTTTTGGTACTGTTGAAGTCATTTCTCCTCAAGCTGATGAAAAAAGCGGATCGTTTACAGCAGAAGTTCATGTAAAGAATACTGAGGAGATGATCATCCGAGCGGGGATGACGGCTAAGGTTGTATTAAAGGTTGTTGATAAGGAGCAGCATCTGGTTATTCCTGAAAAGGCGGTGGTCAATAAGGGAGGACTGAAACATGTTTACCGGATCAAAGACGGTTTGGCTGAACTGTCAGAAATTTCACTCTCTGAAACCATTGGGAACAGTGTAATTATTGCCAATGGTATTGAAGATGGCGATACAATCGTTGTAAAGGGGATGAACGATCTTGGTGTAAAAACCAGGATTAAGATTAAGACTGTTCACCAGGAGATGTAATCCACATGTCCATACCGAAATTTTCAGTAAAAAACCATGTCCTGGTAAACCTTCTTATGGTCGGGCTTTTTATCTTTGGAGGGATCGCGCTTTTACAGATGCCGCGTGAACTTGACCCGGACATTGATTTTAATTGGATATTTATTACCGTCCTGTATCCAGGTGCTGCTCCCCAGGAGACCGAGAGCCTGATTGTTGATCCTATTGAAGACGAGATTCAGGATGTGGACAATATTGATGAAATTCAGTCAACAGCAGGGGAAGAGCTAGGATTTGTTCTCGTTAAGTTTGAGGATATTTCCGAAGCTGATTTCAACCAGCGCTATAATGACCTGCAGTCCGAGGTTGACCAGATCGATTTTCCTGAAGAGGCTGAAGATCCGATAATTGAGAAGTTTTCCAGCGGCGATATCATGCCGGTGATTACTATCAACATGTCTTTTGCCATACCAGAGGATAATGCCCAGAAGATTGCAGAAGACCTTGAAGAGGATATTGACGATATACCCGGCGTGGCCAAAATTCAGGTTTCAGGCCTCGCAGAAAGGGAAATCTGGGTTGAAGTCGATCCTGAGAAAATTAATTCATACAAAGTAATGCTTGAAGAAATTATCTTTGCCCTGAAAGCAAGAAACCTGAATATGCCTGGGGGGAACATCTCTTTTGGAAAATCAGAATATATCATCCGTTCCCTTGGTGAATATCAATCCGTAAAAGAGATCGGCGAAACCGTCATACGGGCAACCCCTTCAGGTGAATTCATTAAAATAAAAGATGTGGCTAAAGTTAATGACACACGTGAAGACCTGGACATCCTTTCCAGAATAAACGGGGAGAATGCCATTACATTTTCTGTTTCAAAAAAAAGTTACGCCAATTCAATTGATGTCATAAATGAAATAAAAGCTGTCGTTAGGGCCTATGAAGACCGTGTGCCGGATGGTATATCATTTACGTTTACAAATGACAACTCGATATATATAAAACGTATTATAAAGGTGTTACGCAATAATGCCTGGCTCGGCATCTTCCTCATCGTCTTTGTGCTGTTTCTTTTCCTGGGAGGGTGGAACGCATTGCTTGCAGCCCTCGGTATTCCCATATCCTTTTTCATCACCTTTATTTTTATGATGGTGTTCGGCTACAGCTTAAACGGACCATCTCTATTCGCCCTGATTATCGTTCTCGGAATTATTGTTGATGACGCGATTATCGTGATTGAAAACTGCCACAGGTACAGGCTGCTTGGTTTTAACTCCCGTGAATCAGCAATACGCGGAACAGAGGAAGTGGTTACGCCTATATTTACATCGATTTTAACCAATATTGCGGCATTTCTGCCCCTGATATTGCTTCCCGGAATCACCGGTAAATTTATGCGGATTATTCCGACGGTTTTTTCCATGGCCCTTGTGGCATCCCTTTTTGAAGCTTTTATCCTGCTCCCTTCCCATTATGCAGACTGGACAAAAAAGTCTAAAATTCATGAATACGGTGAAAAACAATTCTTTAAAAAAATAAAAAAGAGATACAGTCGACTCCTGATTAAAATGCTTCGAATGCGATACGTGTTTCTCGGTATCATGGTTGTCCTGCTGGGAATATCCATCGGCATTACCTTTAAGCTTGAGAAAGATATGTTTGGGAAAGACGATCTGGACCAGTTTAAGGTCCTGATCAGGTTTCCCCAGGGGATCAGCCTTGAAGAGAATAACCGTATTATGAAACAGTTCGAAACAGAGGCCATGAATCTGGACGATAAAGATATTGACGCTGTCATTGTGAACATCGGACTTCTCCAGGCAGCAAGCGACTGGATTGTCAGCAAAAGCGTGTCACAAATACTGGTACAGCTGACGCCCCAGGAAACCCGGGATATCCATACAGATGAGTACATGGAGATATTGAGGAAGAGGATTCAGCATATTGAGGGGCCGCTTTCCGTAGAGTTTGAACAGGTGTCAGGCGGTCCCCCGGTCGGTAAGCCGGTTTCAATCAGAGTGTCCGGCAAGTATATTCAGGACGTGAAAAAGGCATCACTGGCCCTACAGGTTTTTCTAAAAAAGATTGATGGTGTACATGCGGTTACGGATGATTTTCCGCTGGGAAAAAATGAGATAAAAATCGTCGCTGACGAAGAAAAGGCAGCGCTATACGGTTTTACGACACAGAATATATCAACCGGCGTCAGATGCGCATTTGATGGTATTGAAGCCACAGAATACCGTGATGGCGATGATGAGTTTGATATTGTGGTTAAGTATAATGAAGCCAGTCGGTCATCAGTTGATGATGTCCTGAATCTTAAACTGACAAATCCGGCGGGTAAAACTGTGGCCCTGCGCGATATGGTTAAATTCGAGATCACACCTGGACCTACAGAAATAAAGCGATTTAACAGGAAAAGGACAATTATTATTACTGCGGATATTAACAAGGCAATCGTTTCAATGGACGTGGTCAATCTTAAAGCAAAAAAAATATTTCCTGATCTTGAAAAGAAAATACCAGGTGTATCGTTTGAATTCGGGGGGCAGTTTGATGAATTTGTAAACGTGTTTGAAGATGTTTTATTCCTTTTTGTGGTAAGTATGATTATTGTTTTTTTAATACTCGGTACCCAATTCAACTCCTATACTCAGCCGCTGATCATATTAATTTCCGTACCGTTCGCTCTGATCGGTGCCCTGCTCGGGCTTATCATTTCACAAAACCCATTCAGTATTGTTGCTCTGTTCGGTGTGGTTGCACTGGCGGGAATTGTTGTTAATGACGCCATCGTTATGATTGATTTTATCAACAGACGACGGAAGGGGAAACAAACAACTGTTTTTCAGTACTGGAGAAGCATCGTGAACTCAGGACGCCTACGGTTGAGGCCGATTATTTTAACCACTTTAACCACTGTCTCCGGCTTGATACCCATGGCTTTTGGGATCGGCGGTATATCAGAAATGTGGTCGCCCCTTGCTAATGTTATCCTTTTCGGCCTTCTGGTTGACACGATTGTAACCCTTTTCTTTATACCGTGCATGGTAGCTGTGCTGGATGATATTCTGATGAGCAGGAAGAAAGCGCCAATTCCTGTATAGATCGTATGTGAGGTTTTACAGACAAACAGGGGCGTGGTTTTCCAGGCCCCTGAAATTACATTAATACTATTTGAGTCTTATCAACCGGAAGCCCAGTCCAATAGATTTGTTTGACGGCCCGTCTTTAAAACGATAAGCGGTTCGGTTTTCTGAAGCATTGTCAATAAAATTTCCTCCGCGCGTAACACGGTTAGGATCTGAAGAGGTTCCCAGGGGATCAGCAACCGGATTAGGAAGGAATGTGCCATAATTGTCTCGGCACCACTCTCTAACATTCCCGTGCATATCATGTATTCCCCATGCATTAGGCTTTTTCTTGCCTACAGGATGGGTTCTCTTGTTTGAGTTGCCTATAAACCATGCGTAGTCACCAAGCTTATTAAAATCATTTCCGAAATTGTATAGGGCTTTACTGCCGGCGCGGCAGGCGTATTCCCATTGAGCCTCGGTAGGTAGCTGGTACCGGACAGCCCCGGTTAGTTCATTAAGCTTCTGAACAAATTCAACAGCGTCATAATAACTTACTTTTTCAACAGGGCAGTTTGCCCCGCATT
This sequence comes from Desulfobacterales bacterium, assembly GCA_028277765.1. Taxonomy (GTDB): domain Bacteria; phylum Desulfobacterota; class Desulfobacteria; order Desulfobacterales; family SURF-7; genus JANQFQ01. The sequence goes on along the minus strand of JANQFQ010000052.1, from coordinate 29,343 downwards.
TTTTAAATACAGATGGATTGTAACCCATTATTTTTTTAAACTGCCCCTGGGTCACTTCTGTTGTCTGCATATAAAAACCCTTGGTAATCGTCACTTTATGCTTTCTCGCGTTGCAGGCCCTGTCACCTGTTCCCATATAGAAAATGCCTGGCGGAACATATACAAACCGCATCCCAAGGTTGTTTTTTATTACCTTTTGTTTCTTTTTAAATGAAGTTTTTTTCGTTTTAACCGTTTTCTTGGGTGCTGTTGTTTGCGAAATTGAAAGTGTAGAAAAGAAAACACCGATTAAAATTACGCTTACGAAAATTACTGCTTTTTGCATTTTTTCTCCTTTAATAATCAAATTAAGTTTTTTATGATTTTGTATTTGATGTCTATCTGTCTGAAAACGTACATATAACTTTATTTTAAATATGTCAATTCCTGATATAGGTTTTAAAATAATTAATTTTGTGTTATCAGGATTAAAATTTTAAGTGCTTCTATTTCTAAATATCAATGCTTCTTTCTGGAGGGAACATACTTATGAGCAAAGCTTATGCTAAAGTTAAAATGCTGCTTGGTAAAGAATCTAAAACAGATCCGGGCCCTGACAAGATATGCAAGGCAACAATAAGACACTGGTGCGAAGCCATGCAGGATGCAAATCCTCTTTATTTAGACGAGGATTATGCAAAAAAGAGCCGACACAAAGGTATTGTGGCGCCTCCCATGATGGTACAGTCTTGTACCATGTCTCCCATATGGCCTGTTGTAAAAAAAACAGCCAGTCCGCTTGGAAAAGCAGTACAATTGTTTAAAGAAGATGGCTACTTTGGCATCGTAGCTACAACCACTTCTTTTAAATTCTTTGCATCCATGAAACCAGGAGACAGGATCTCCCAGAAAGTTAAACTTTCAAGTGTAACACCTGAAAAAAAGACACAGCTTGGTAAGGGACATTTTGTTACAGCTGAGCAGTCCTATGTTAATCAAAAGGGTAAAAACATAGCTATTCAGATGTTTACGATATTGATATTTAAGCCTGGAAAGTAACAATTACTTTGGACCCCTTATATACTTTAACTATTGTTTATAGTTAAAATATAGATCTTTTGCCTTTACGTAATGATAAATACCTTTGCAGTTAAATTATATATCTGAAAAGCCCTGGTTATAATAGATATTCTTTTTTATTTTTCTTTACTTTTTATTTTAAGTTTAATATAATAATTAAAAATAAACCAGGTCCCAATGGATAAGAAAAACACCACACACGAAGAGCTTGACAACTGGCTGAGTGATATTAAGAATATAATGAAGCCGGAGCATGTTGAAAAACCGCCGGTTAAGAAGGAAAGAAGAAAAATTCCCCCTTCAGACCGGCCAAAAGCTGTGAAAAGGACTGCTCTACAGAGCCAGAATAAACCCTTAATTAAACCGCCGTCACCAGAAGAACTAAGACGGTTGAGAAGACCAAAAAATCCCCACGCACCCAAAAAGGGTTCTCGCATATTTGTTGAACCGATAAAAACGACAGAGGATGTAAGAAAGATAGCTGTTTCATTAAAATCTTCACCCCGAAACCATTTACTTTTTATCCTTGGAATTAACAACAGCTTACGAGCAGGGGATCTTTTAGGGTTAAAAGTAAGAGATGTCAGCAGGTTACACGCAGGTCAAACAACAAGAATTAAAACAGGAAAAGGTAAAAAGATAAGACAAGATATCCTGGTCGTCAACAATACGGTTTATAACTCCTTAAGAAATTTTCTTGGTATTTTAAAACCTTCAGAAGATGATTTTCTCTTTAAAAGTAAAAAAGGTAGAAACCAACCCATAACGATTCAGGCTGTGAACAATTATATAAAAAAATGGACAAAAGCGGCAGACGTAAAAGGGAATTATGGTGCGCATACATTAAGAAAAACATGGGGTTATATACAGTATAAACAATTCAGCGCTAGTCTTGAAGATATTAGTTTAAGATTTAGCCATGCTAATGTGCTGTTCACCAGGCGATATCTTGGTCTTAATGACACAGAAAGCAACAAAACCTTGATAACCAATGAAATCGGATAATTGTTTCACAACTTTATAGAATAGGGTACGTTTATACAAGCCATTAACTTTAACTAATGTTTTAAGTTAAAATTATCTCATTGTGAATTTTCTTGTTTCTGATAAAAAAAGTCCTGTATTTTTCTTGCCAATAAAAAGTCTCCTTTTTATTCTGGTGTTTATTTTAAGTTTATATATTAGTTAATATTATGAGTTGTCTGTAAACGCTTTAATACCTTGATTTAACAGGTATTGTTTTAGGCCGGCGAGGTGATTTACAACAATTCTGTATTTCAAGAGTAGTGAGGAGTAAAAAAATGACATTCAGCAAAACTGACATGTTATCATGTATCATTCTTTTTCTTGTAGCAGCTGGTTGTGCAAAAATTCATACCTACGGACCCTATTCTGGTATAATAATCGATAACGAGACAAAAAAGCCTATTTAAAAGCAGTTAATATTGAAAAAAAGAATTGGGACTATAAAGCCGAAAACCAGGATATTGTATTTTCATATCGACTTTTAACTTGTTTTTATAGTGATGCTTTCGTAAGAAGTAAAAAACAGTTTAACAAGTACAAAGGAACAGAACAGCTATGAGCACCAAAGATCTGAGGGTCGAAAAAATTGGCGGCACTTCCATGTCACGTTTTGCAGAAATCGTAGAAAATATCATTCTCCGTAAACCGGATGATATTTATAATCGAATATTTGTTGTATCTGCCTATTCCGGAGTAACGAACGAACTCTTGGAACATAAGAAAACAGGACAGCCGGGGATCTATAAAAAATTTGAAGATAATGACGATTATCAGTCCGCCATGATGACGCTGAAGAATTCCTTATGTAAAATAAACAAAGGTTTTGCGAAAAACGGTCTTGATATTGATACGGCAAACAGTTTTATCAGCGATCGAATCGATTCATCTGTCAGCCTGCTTAAAAGCATGGGTACTGTTCTGGCATCAGGTTATGTAAAAAGAGATAGGCTACTTCTTGCTGCGCGTGAACTGCTTGCTTCTCTGGGTGAAACGCATAGCGCATTCAACTCTGCAAATATACTTCAAAACCGCGGTCATGATTCAACATTTGTTGATCTTAGCGGATGGCAGGACAGCCGGGAGATGACCATCGACCAGCGGATAGAAGATTCGTTCAAAGCAATAGATCCGAAGAAAACAATCTGTTTTGCAACAGGTTACACAAAGGGGACCGAAGGGATCATGCGGGAATTTGATCGCGGTTATTCAGAGGTTACATTCTCTAAAGTTGCCGTTATACTTAAAGCAGCAGAGGCTGTGATTCACAAGGAATACCACCTTTGTTCAGGCGACCCGGTGATCATTGGCGAAGAGAATGTTAAACCGGTATGCAACACAAATTATGATGTTGCAGACCAGCTGGCTGACGTCGGCATGGAGGCTATTCATCCCAAGGCATCCAAGCCGCTTGAAACAAACAACATTCCTATCCGTGTTACAAATGCTTTTGAGCCTGAGCACGGGGGGACACTTATTACCAAAGAATATATCTGTCCTGAATCAAAAATTGAAATTATCACGGGATCTGATCAGGTATCATGCCTTGAAATACATGATACACACATGGTCGGCGAGGTGGGATTTGATCTAAGAATCATGGAAGTGTTTTTTAAACACAATGTCTCTTATATAAGCAAAGTTACAAACGCCAACACTATTGGAATGATTATTTCTGAAAAGGATTGTACACCGGATCTCTTAAAAAGTCTTGAAAAAAAATTTGAAGTAGTGACCGTAAAAGAGGTGGCCATTGTATGCGCTATCGGCTCAAACATCGCCAAGCCGGGAGTAATGTCGCAGGCAGCCGGTGCTCTGGCGGCCGAAAAAATTAATATACTCGCTGTATCACAAACGACTCGCCAGACAAACATGCAGTTCATTGTTCACCGGGACCAGTTTATCAAAGCACAAAAGGCCTTACACTGTTCACTGTGTGAGCACTAGGGATACTGATAAACAAGAAGATCAGAAATAAAAGGGAATTATTGACACTGAACAAACTTCAGCCCTCAAACCTCATATTCTAACCCGCATTTCTCACAAGCGTATTTCAATTGTTGATATTACAAAATTGTAAGTTGTGTCCAAACATAACTACATATTTGTAATTTTATAAACATAGCTAATTTGTTAAAATTAGAATATAATGTTTTATTTCAACCATATAAACGCTAGCGGTGTCTGTTGGCATAGCAATTGCTCTATAATGAAAGTAATTAAAAAATATGGCTTATTAACTCCCCTAAAGGGAAAACAAACAATCAGGAGATAAAGAAAATGAGCGGAAGAGCAAAAATTTTAAGGGAAATAAACAAGAACAAAACACCGAAAACAACACTGGCATATAAAGAGAAAAACTCTATTGATGTATTTGGCGAAAATGTTTTCAGTATGTCTGTTATGAAAAAAAGGCTCCCAAAGGATATCTACCAATCCTTAAGCAAAACAGTTGAAAATTTTTCAGAACTTGATGGTGCCATTGCCGATGTTGTAGCAAGTGCCATGAAGGACTGGGCAATAGAAAAAGGGGCTACCCATTATGCGCATGTATTCTTCCCGCTTACAGGAGCAACTGCTGAAAAACATGATAGTTTCCTGGTACCGGATGTGTCTGGTAATGCCATAGCCGAATTTTCAGGAAGTACACTTATTAAAGGAGAACCTGATGCATCAAGCTTTCCCAGTGGTGGCCTTCGCCAGACGTTTGAGGCCAGGGGGTATACTGCCTGGGACGTGACAAGTCCTGCATATATAATGGAGAGCCCGAACGGTGCCACCCTCTGTATTCCAACAGCCTTTGTTTCATGGAAAGGCGAAGCGCTTGACAAGAAGACCCCGATTCTTCGTTCAATGCAGGCGTTAAATAAACAAGCACAGAGAGTTTTAAAGTTGTTTGGAGATGATTCAGGTAAAATTGTTTCTTCAACATGTGGTGCTGAACAGGAGTATTTTTTAATTGATAAACACTTTTATTCTGCGCGTCCTGACATACAGGTCGCAGGGAGAACTCTTTTTGGCGCCCCTTCTCCAAAAGGGCAGCAGTTTGATGACCACTATTTTGGTGCGATTGCTGATCGTGTGCTCGCTTTTATGTTTGAAGTGGAGCGTGAACTTTACAAGCTCGGGATTCCAGTTAAGACAAGGCATAATGAAGTTGCTCCGGGACAATTTGAAGTCGCTCCTGTTTTTGAAACAGCAAACCTTGCGACCGATCATCAGCAGCTTGTAATGGTTACGCTGAAAAAAATTGCTAAGAAACATGGTATGGAATGCTTGCTTCATGAAAAGCCGTTTGCCGGAGTTAATGGTTCTGGTAAGCACTGCAATTATTCCTTTGGTAACGCGAACCAGGGCAATCTGCTCGATCCAGGTGAAACACCCCATGAAAACGCCCAGTTCCTCGTGTTCTGCGCTGCAATAATAAGGGGTGTTCATAAGTATGCAAAAGTATTGCGCGCGGTTGTCGCTTCTGCAGCCAATGATCATCGTCTTGGGGCGAATGAAGCACCTCCTGCGATTATTTCAATTTTTCTTGGGGATCAGTTGACAGATGTTTTTGAGCAGATTCGTAAAGGTGTACCCACCTCTTCAAAAGAGGCAGGTGTAATGAAAATCGGCGTTGACGCGCTGCCGGATCTTCCCAAGGATGCAGGCGACCGAAACAGAACAAGCCCGTTCGCGTTCACAGGGAACCGTTTTGAGTTTAGGGCAGTTGGTTCTGACCAGTCCATAGCCGGGCCCCTTGTTGCGATGAATACAATTTTCGCGGAATCAATTGATTATGTTGCAACTGAACTTGAAAAAGCGACCAGCGGTGATATATCAAAACTTAATGATGCTGTGCATTATGTTTTGAAAAAAATTATGGATGAACACGGCGACATCATCTTTAATGGCGATAATTATGCTAATGAATGGCAGGAAGAAGCTGCGGAAAGGGGGCTTTCTAACTTTAAGACAACACCTGAGGCCCTACCGGTTCTTATTGATGAAGATGTTATTGAGATTTTTAGTAAATATGATGTTCTTTCAAAAGAAGAGATTGAAAGCCGTTATGAAACTTACCTTGAACAGTATAATCTCAAGATAGGGGTAGAGGCTAAAACCGTTGCTGAAATGGCGAGTACTATTATCTATCCTGCAGCAATCCGTTACCAGACAGAATTGGCTGAAAGCTGTCTAAAGATGAAAGAGCTTGGTGTGGATTCCGATGAGTCCGCTCTTATAAAGACGGCGAGCTTGATTAAAGACCTTAAAGCTGGAATCGATGAACTTATATCTCTTATGTCAAGAGAAGATGATGATCCACTTGCTGCAGCAAAATATTGCTGCGGTGAGATTCTTCCGGTAATGCTTAAAATTCGTGAAACAGCTGACAAGCTGGAAGATATTGTAGCTGATGACCTCTGGCCCCTTCCCACATACCAGGAGATGCTTTTTGTGAGGTAGGCTGAATAATAATCAAAAAAAGAAACAGGCCTGAACTGCGATAGCGGTCAGGCCTGTTTTGCTTAGATGCTGGATAAGGAGAAATCCGAAGCACGAAACTCGAAACAAATCTAAAATTCAAATGTTTAAATGTTCAAAACTCTCATCATTAATCACGCCACAGGCGTGACTTCATCCTGGATGCTCCCGAATAGCGGGATCTGCGACTTGCAAATGAATCAGACTTGTGAGAAATACGAACTAGTATTTAGCATCAAGGATGCAGTATCGTTTGATAAAAATTGATCCGAGAAAATCAGCAAGATCAGCGTCGTCCGTGTTCTATCCGTCCTACCTTTCCAAATCCTCCACACCTTTTAATATGGTATCAAATAGAACCGGGATATCATCTGTCTCAAGGCATGAGAAGGCGATCCTGAGGTTTTTTTCACCAAGAGCGATCAATCCCACACCGTATTTATCCAGAAGATGAATCCTGAGGGGTTCAGCATCAACCGTTTTAAGCTTAATACACATAAAATAGCCTGAATTAAACGGGTATACATCCCAGGCGTCTTTGTATTTTGAATCTTCCAGAACTGATTTCACTTGGTTTGCCCGTGACTTCATCAATTCAAACTTTTCTTTTTTTTCATCCGCGTATTTTTCATCCTGCATCGATTTTAAGACAATCGACTGGCCAAGATGTGAATTGTTCGATATGTTCCCCCTAATACATCCAGCTGTTTTCCGCTCAAGTGCGTCAAATACGGGTTCGGGATCATCAGCTGTTTTACACCCGTACGTGATAAAGCCGGCTCTTAACCCCCAGACATAATTTTCCTTGGTCGCTCCGTCAAGTTTGACAGGCAGGAGCCTCTCATGGCTCCCGCAGACCTTGGCGAAGATCGATTCTTTCATGGTCTCTTCTTCAAAAAACAGACCAAAATACGCGTCATCAAAAACAGCAAGGACATTTGTTCCGCTTTCTGCTGTATCAATCAGTATTTTTGATATTTGTGCCCCTTCATCTTTAGTGGCGGTGTAACCGGTTGGATTGTTAGGAAAATTCAGCAGAACGATGATCTTTTCTCTTTTCTCTGCTTCTTCCTTGATCTTTTCTTCAAAGGCCTGAATATTAAATCCCTGACCAGCAAAAAAATCATAATGGCTTATTTTTGCCCCTTTTCTTACGCTCATAATCATAGCGTAGTTTCCCCACATCATGTCCGGTAAAATGACAACATCACCAGGATTGATCCAGACCTCTGCAAATACACTGACAGCATGGGTAATACCGCAGGTAACAACCGGCAGGCTAGCTTTCTTGCCTTGGAGAGAAGGATTTTTTTCAAACTGTGATTCCTGCCAAGCTTTTCTAAGTGTCGGTATGCCAAAGGAGGGTGCGTATGCCAGAGATTCTTCGGGCAGTATACCCTCGATACTCTGCATAACTGATGGGAATCGCATTATTCCACCTTTTTCCTTGGCAATACCTATGGTTGCGTTCAGCTTATGGGCTTTTTCCTTTGCTTCGGCGCTTTGGCTTAAAATCCCTTTTGGAAAAAAAAGATTTTTCCCTACATCCGAAAGCATTTCCATAATATGCGGATTTGCCTTTTCAATGGTCTCGTTCAATTCTTTAGCAATAACATTCATCTTCTACAGTATCCTTATTAACTCAGCCATTACAGTCCGTATGTACTCCCGGTGATGAGCTCCAGGGCCTCAAGATATTTTCCGCGCGTGTTCTTCTGTACGTCCTCAGGCAGTTCCGGTGCCGGAGGCTTTTTCGGCCAGTTAATAGACAGCAGGTAATCCCTCAGGTACTGCTTGTCAAAACTCTCCTGTCCCCTGCCCGGCTTATACAGCGTTTCCGGCCAAAATCTTGAAGAGTCAGGCGTCAGCACTTCATCAATAAGTAAAAGCTCACCATCGACCATGCCGAACTCAAATTTTGTGTCAGCAATGATTATTCCCTTCTCCCTGGCGATCATGGCACCTTTATTATATATTGCAAGACTGATGTCTTTTACTTTGTTCGCCTTTTCTTCCCCTAATATTTTTGCTGCTTCCTCAAAATCGATATTAATATCATGATCACCGGCTTCAGCCTTTGTTGCTGGTGTAAAAATCGGCTCAGGTAGTTTTTCCGATTCCTTTAAACCGTCAGCAAGCTTAATGCCGCAGATCTCCTGTGATTCCTGGTATGCTGTCCATCCTGATCCTGAAATATACCCCCGGATGACACATTCAACCGGCAGGGGTTCTGCTTTTTTAACATGTATGCTTCTGTCTCTGAGAATATCCTTATACGGCGAACAAGATTCCGGGAATTCATCAACATCGCTTGAAATAATATGGTTCTTTATCACATCTTCCATGTGTCTGAACCAGAAAAGAGACATAAGATTAAGTATTTTTCCCTTATCCGGTATCGGGTTAGGCATAATAACATCAAATGCTGATATGCGGTCTGTTGCAACCATCAGGAGCGTGTCGCCCAGATCATAAATGTCTCTTACCTTCCCCCTTGCCAGTAGTTTTAATTCAGGAAATTCTGTTTGAAGCAGTGCGTCGGACATTGTTTTATCTCCTTATTTTATAAAATTAAGATTATATATTTTATATTAATTCGTCATCTTAATGTTATGATTTTAAATATTCAAGAACTATTCTAAGCATTCTTCGTATCGGTTCAGCCGCCCCCCAAAGCAGCTGATCGCCAACGGTAAATAGAGTGAAATATTCAGGTCCAATGTTCAGTTTTCTGATTCTCCCCACAGGGACAGTGAGTGTGCCGGTAACCGCGGCGGGTGAAAGTTTATTAATGGTTTCTTCTTTTGTGTTCTGAATAACGCTTACCCAGTCATTTGATTTTGCAATAATGTCTTCTATGTCTGCTACTGATATTTCCCTGTTCAGTTTTAATGTCAAAGCCTGGCTGTGACACCTCATGGCGCCGACACGGACACAGATACCGTCAATCGGTATAGGATTTTCCGCTTGAAGAATTTTATTTGTTTCTGCGTAACCTTTCCATTCTTCACGGGTCTGCCCTGTGTCCATGGGGGAATCAATCCACGGGATAGCGCTTCCTGCAAGAGGAACACTAAAATTGTCCGTTGGAAAATCAGAGCGGTTCATAGTTTTTAGAACCCTTTTGTCAAGGTCCTGAATTGCTGACGCAGGATTATCAAGAAGGTCCCGGGAGGCAGCGGTGATGGAGTCCATCTGGGCAACAAGTTCACGCATGTTTTTTGCGCCGGCCCCAGATGCCGCCTGGTATGTCATTGACGTCATCCACTCAACAAGACCTTCCTGGAACAGGCCTCCGATGGCCATCAGCATGAGACTGACCGTACAATTTCCGCCAATATAATCTTTTATGCCGGAATCAAGGGAGTCATTAATTACCGGCCGGTTGACAGGATCGAGAACAATAACACTCCCCTCTTCCATGCGGAGCGAAGAAGCAGCATCTATCCAGTATCCCTTCCAGCCTGAACCGCGCAGTTCCGGATACACTTTTTTCGTGTAGCCGCTCCCCTGGCAGGTAACGATAATGTCCATGGATGACAGGGCGTCAATGTCATACGCGTCGTGGAGGGGCGGAATATCCATGCCGATATCCGGCCCTTTTTGACCCACCTGTGACGTTGAGGCAAAAAGGGGTTCAAAACCTTTAAAGTCTTTCTCTTCTGTCATCCTGTCCATAAGAACAGATCCTACCATGCCACGCCAGCCTATGAATGCGGTTTTAATCATGATATTTTCCTTTGGTTATACTGTCAAAAATGGATTCATCATCATTGTAAATAAGAAACCCTAACCGTGCCAGCATACATCCAGCACGGTTAGGGAGAAAATAAGCTTTTAAAAAAAGCTGTATTACATGTAATTTCTACTGAAACACAAACAGATGATTTCACAAAGAGCTATACAATGCCCTGGTCGATCATGGAATTAGCTACCTTAAGAAATCCAGCGATATTGGCACCGGCCACGTAATTGCCTTCCATGCCATATTCAGTAGAAGCATCAACACATGCCTGATGGATATTTTTCATAATAAGATTTAAGCGTGTGTCGACCTCTTCCCTGGTCCAGTCAAGACGCATGCTGTTCTGGGACATTTCCAGGCCGGATACAGCAACACCCCCTGCATTGGCAGCCTTGCCCGGGCCGTACAGAATTTTATTGTCCAGGAAAATATTGATGGCGTCAGGTGTTGACGGCATATTGGCACCTTCTCCCACGACAAAAACACCATTATCAATCAGGTTTTGCGCGTCCTTTCCATTGATTTCATTCTGCGTAGCGCTTGGAAAGGCGCAGTCAGCCTTATGATGCCACAGGGGGTTATAATCGAGTGTTGAATCGATTTCCGTGTAAACCGCTTCAGAATATTTATCCGCGTACTCCTTGATCCGGCCACGCTTGACATTTTTAAGGTCCATAACAAATGCCAGTTTATCTGCGTCAATTCCGGTTTCATCATAGATATAACCGGAAGAATCGGAAAGCGTCACACATTTTCCGCCAAGGTCCAGGACCTTTTCAACGGTATACTGGGCCACGTTTCCGGAGCCTGAGACCAGGCAGGTTTTATCCTTTAAAGAGTCTTCTTTGGTAGCCAGCATTTCAGCGCAAAAATAGACACATCCATACCCTGTTGCTTCCGGACGGATAAGGCTTCCGCCCCAGGCAAGGCCTTTACCGGTCAAAACACCTGTGAATTCATTACGAAGCTTTTTGTACTGACCGAACATGTAGCCGATTTCCCTGCCGCCAACACCGATGTCGCCGGCCGGTACGTCTGTGTCCGGTCCGATATGGCGGAAGAGTTCTGACATAAAGCTCTGGCAGAACTTCATAACTTCATTGTCCGATTTTCCCTTGGGATCGAAATCTGAACCGCCTTTTCCGCCGCCCATGGGGAGTGTTGTCAGCGCGTTTTTAAAAACCTGTTCAAACGCCAGAAATTTTAAAATACTCAAGGTGACTGAGGGATGAAAACGGAGCCCGCCTTTATAGGGTCCGATGGCACTGCTCATCTCTATTCTGAATCCCCTGTTGACCTGGACATTACCAGCATCATCTACCCATGGTACCCGAAACTGAATTAAGCGTTCTGGCTCGGTGATTCTTTCAATAATTTTAGCCTTCACGTACTCGGGATTCCGTTCAAGAACCGGCATTACCGATTCCAGCACCTCTTCCACAGCCTGATGAAATTCTTTCTGATCAGGATCTCTATCCTTTACAAAACTTAATAAATCTGACATAAAATCCTCCTTCTGATTAAAATATGGTGGCTTTCGCCGATTAATTAACTAAATATTATTTCTCATCAAAAATATATTTGATGATAATTTCAGGTCAACGGCTATATAAGGTTATAGCACAGCGATCCATTGGTCCGGCGGAGTTTTTTTGATAAAAGAATAAAAAAACGGCGCCTAACTTTTTTATTAGACACCGTTGTCTTGAAAAATAATGAGAACTTCGAACACCATTGTCTGAAGTAATTTTACCTTCTATATCACTCGGTTTTATTTTGTCAATATTATTTTTACTAATTATTTCTAAAAAAATGTCAGCTGAAATTAATTTTGAATCGGTATAAGCCAAAGTAGTAACATCGTTTTGATTAGGCACGATTTTACATATTTACAAAGAATTCAATGCTTACTTGCTAAGCGGTAATGACACACATAGCGTTTCTTCCGTTAATTTTAAGTGTCATCGGCTTTTCAAGTCGAACATGCCGCAAGAATGTGGATTCGGAAAGAACCGGCAGGGCATTAATCCATTCCCAGTCAAGAAAATCACTTTCCGTGTTTTCTTTTTTTTCAGTAACTTCGGTTACCGTAATATAGTGAATGCCTAAAGATGTTATGTTCTGGAAAAAATGTGACCCCTGAGATGGATCCGCCTTCAGCATGTCATTCCTCAGTTCAATAATAGCACCGACACCGGATATATAACGCCATTCAACAGGTATACCGAGCCATCTATCTGAAGACCCCCATCGGCCGGGCCCCACAAGCAGGTATGGGCGTTTCTCTTCCTGAAGCCGTCGATTCATCTGGTTTATTTCTTCAGCAATCTGAACGGTCGATTCAACACTGAAGTCGTCCGGTTTTACATAAACAATATCAGCCATAGTTTCATTTTTTCCATTACCAAGCGCCCTGGATGAACGACAGAATGCGTTTTCAATATCCTGTTTGGTTATTTGTACATCAAGCTGCTCTTCATCTGCAACCATCGGCCGTATCTGTAGAAGTATCAGATCACCTTTCTGTTTTTTGTCTGAATAAAGATTCACAGCAAACTCTATTTCTATGGGACACCCCATCCCCTTGCGTCCCAGTTCTATAAGATCGCTTAGTACTTCCGGAAGGGGAATTAAGTTGTATTTAAGGACCTGTGCAAAGGTCAATATCTTAGGTCCTGGTACATACCATGTATCTCTGATGCGGTTTTCATCCGGTATATATGTGCCGGCCATTTTTTTTACCGGAAACTCATTTTCTGCGTCATCAACATCTCTTTTTTCCAAGTTTGAATAATTTTTAAATTTAAGTTTATCAGGGTAATTATTAATTTTTAGCGCGTAAAAATTGCGCTGGGCATTTTTAAGGATATCTTCAACTAGTGAAAACTGGGGAAGAACATTGGGGTGTTTCGGTGAAAAACGGAGTGTCTTGCCACCTTCCACAACTGTTTTACCAAGCCCTAAAGCGATATGGGCGATTCCGTCTTCCGGTTTCATATAGGAGACCGGATAAAAATTGTGGGACTGGGCAACACCTGAAACGGCAGGGTAATAATAGTCCCCGTAAGTATCTCCCACAACCTCCTGGACAATAACAGCCATGGCCTCTTCCTGAAGCTGATTTGACGTGTTTTTAGAAAACGCCTTCGGGTCTTCATAATAAGCGGACGCGTAAACCAGCTTGACGGATTTAATGAGATGGGAGAGCCGGACGGATAGATCCGGATGATTATTGGGAATCATATATGTCTGATACAGGCCCGCATAGGGTTGAAACTGAGAGTCTTCCAGAAGACTGGAAGATCGAATGGACAGGGGGTAATTAATCTGGGCAAGATAACTCTCAAGGTCCTCTTTCAGCCATTTGGGCATTTTAGAGTCTAAAAAAGCCTGGGCAACTTCATCGTCGGTGTAACCGTCATATGAATATTTTCGCAGGTTATTTTTTTCCACAAAGTCCTGAAAACCGTCTGTGCAGATCACCATGGTTTTTGGTATTTTTATGTTTATATCACTGAATTTTTTGTGGATATCAGCATGCTGGTGAAGAAGATAAGAGAGGAATGCCAGCCCCCGGGCTTTTCCGCCTAAGGATCCTTGTCCTATTTTTACAAACTCCCTGATGTCAGCATCAAAGTGACTTCTGTGGAATTTTGAAACAATCCCCTTCTGCCGCCATGCTCTTAATGCGTGAATATTTGAAGCGATGTACTGGCGGAGTTCATCCGCGTCCTCAAAATCGGAAACCGAAAAGGCCCTAAAGGCCGACGCGAGGGAAACCTCGGCGCGGGACATTACCCAGCTGGAAAAATGATTCCGCTCTGAATGATAAAAGAGAGACTCATCAGGAATTTCAGCAATCTTTATTTCGAGCTCACGAAGGTTTGACGCCCTGCCGATTTCCGTTCCATCAGGCATGCGGAAAATAAACTCCCCGAAGCCGAGATAGGTAAGGAAAAAATCATGGAGTTCAAAATATAGGTGCGGAGAATTTTTATCAAGGAATATGGCAGGAACATTTTCAGATTTTTCCCTGTTGCATGTTTCGCAGCTCATCATCAAAAGTGGCAGATCAGGTATTTTTTTTCTAACCATCGTTAAAAAATCGAAACCCGCATGCGGATCAATTTCTCCTTTCCTGGGTATCCGTGTGTCGGATATGATGTTAAAAAGAAATGGACGGTATTTCTGAAAAAGGGAAACCGCTTCTTCATAGGTGTTCGCCAGGAGGATTTTCGGTCGGGTACGCATAATCAGCAGCCGGTGGTCTTCGTTCAGGCCGGCCTCAAGGACAGACTGGGTCTGTTTTACAATTTCCTTGTAGATAATCGGCAGGAACGACGAGTAATAAACAGGATTATCTTCAACCAGAATTAGTACCCTACTGGAGGATTTCCGAGTGTCATGGTCCACATTCATCCGGTCTTCTGTTAATTTTATGATTGACAATAAGAGATCCGCGTTTCCGGACCAGATAAAGACTTTATCAATGCCGCTGCAGTCCTTGTTTTCCGGCAGGGGATGAACCCCTTTTACGCTGTGGGCAAGAAGAACAACCGGAATGTCTTTATGTTTTTCTTTAATTTTCAGCCCCAGAGTATAAGCATCCATCTCCGCAAGGTGAAGGGTTGTGATGACCATATCAAAATCTCTTGTATCAAGCAGAGACAAGGCCTCCTGGCCTGACGGTGTACGGGTTAACCTGGGCGGCTGACTTAAGTTCAGCCCTTTGTATTCATTTATAATCTTGGAGGACATGCTGCTGTCTTCCTCCATAATAAAAGCATCATATGGACTTGAAACAAAAAGAACTTCCCTGACCTTATTTGTCATAAGATCATGGTATTTTTTCATGTGTGCATAAAATTCACTTGGCAGTTTCGTTTTTTTCAAACTCATTTTTTCTCCTGTAATTATATTACACAGCTCAAGCGGTGAAGCGATATTATCTTTTATTATCAGAGGAAAGATGATTTATAATTTCCCGGGCCGTTTTTCTGCCGTCCGCTATAGCGCGGACAACAATTGACTGACCCATAGACATATCTCCTGCGGCAAACACACCTTTGATGTTTGTCATATTATGGGCATTAGTTTTAATGGCACCGTTTGGATTAAGGGCGATACCTGTCTTCTGGAGAAGTCCGTCTTTTTTAGGTCCGGTAAATCCCATGGCAAGAATGACCATATCCGCGTCTACTTCAAATTCAGTTCCAGGTATGTCTACGGGAACCAGCCGGTCATTTTCATCTTTTTTCCATTCAATTTCTGAGCAATGGAGTTTTTTCAGGATTCCGTTTTTTCCGGTAAATTGTTTCGTTGTTACCGCGAACCGCTGAGCCCCGCCTTCTTTGTGGGCATGGGTTTCCCGCATGATCAGGGGCCACATGGGCCAGGGGGTATGTTCCGGCCGTTCTTGGGGGGGCTGGGGCAGGATTTCAAACTGGTGCACTTCCTTTGCTCCCTGTCTTAGGGCTGTTCCCAGACAGTCTGAACCAGTATCTCCGCCGCCGATGATGACGACCGATTTACCTGCAGCGGTTATTTCCGCAGAAGGATCAATCGGCTCACCGCCGATTCTTTTGTTCTGCTGAATTAAAAAATCCATTGCAAAGAATATACCGGTAAGTTCCCGTCCCGGTATTTTCAGATCCCTTGGTTCCCGTGCACCAAAGGCGAGACAGATGGCATCAAAACGGTCCCTAAGATATCTGAAGGAAATATCTTTGCCAATGCTTACGCTGGTTTCAAAAAGAATCCCTTCTTTTTCCATTAGCCGGATCCGGCGGTCTACCACCCATTTTTCAAGCTTAAAATCAGGTATGCCGTATCTTAATATTCCGCCGGGATATTTTGCTTCATCAAAAACAGTTACCCGGTATCCGCTTTTGTTAAGCGTGTCTGCGGCTGCCAATCCGGCAGGTCCAGAGCCGATAACCGCTATCTTTTTATCCTTATATTCTGAAGGTGGTGACGGTTGAATGTATCCCTTTTCAAATCCTTTTTCGATGACGCTTAGTTCAATCTGTTTGATAGACACAGGATCACTATTGATGCCGGCCACACAGGCGGCTTCGCAAACAGCAGGGCAGACTCTTGCTGTAAACTCGGGAAAATTACTCGTTGAGAGTAAAATTTCAAGAGCTTCCCGCCATTGTTTTTTATAAACAAAATCATTGAATTCCGGTATGACGTTTGACAGCGGACATCCATAACCGTGGCAAAAAGGGGTGCCGCAATCCATACACCGTGATGCCTGCTTATATATATCCTCTTCATCCAGGCTCAGTTCAACGGCGTTGTAATCCTTGATCCGCTCTTCCACAGAGCGGTAACCGGGATTTTTACGTTTATATTCCATGAATCCTTTGGGCTTACCCATGGGGCACCCCTTCCCTTTCAATGGCCGCGTCTTCTTTACTCATTTTACCAAGTACTTTTCGATATTCCATGGGGAAAACCTTTACAAAAAAAGGAAGGTTTGCGTCCCAGTCAGCCAGAATATATTTTGCCCTGTTACTTCCGGTATATTCAAGGTGTAATGTAATCATATTTTTTAGTTCTTCAATATCCTGCTTATCATTTAAAATTTCAAGATCGACCATTTCAAGATTGCATCGTTCGTCAAACCGCTGAAGAGGATCGAAAACATAGGCTATTCCACCGCTCATTCCTGCTGCAAAATTGATGCCTGTTTGACCTAAAACAGCTATCCTGCCGCCGGTCATATATTCGCAGCCATGGTCGCCAACGCCTTCAACAACAGCCCTTGCACCGCTGTTTCTTATAGCAAACCGTTCTCCTGCCTTACCGTTTATATAGGCTTCCCCGGCAGTCGCCCCGTACAGCAGGACATTTCCGACAATGATGTTTTCAGACGGTTCAAAAACGGAACCAGGATACGGTTTAACAATGATTTTTCCGCCGGACAGCCCTTTGCCGAGGTAATCATTTGCTTCACCTTCGAGCACCATGGTAAGCCCTCTAGCTGTAAAAGCGCCAAAGCTCTGCCCAGCCGAGCCGGAAAATTTACAGGTAATCGTGTCTTCAGGTAGACCGTCATTTCCGTATCGTTTTGCTATTTCACCCGAAAGCATGGCGCCAACAGTGCGGTCCACGTTGGTTACAGGACTTTCAATCTCTGTCTTTTCTTTATTTTCAAGAGCATCCGCCGCTTTTTTGATCAGCCTTATATCAATGACATCATCTGTTAAGCAGGGCTGGGGTTCAACCTGTCTGAAAAAGCCTTCCGAGCCACTTTCCGGTCTGTTTAAGATCTTAGAAAAATCGAGTCCCCTGGATTTCCAGAAATCAACGGCCGTGTTTGTTTCAAGAAGGTCAGATCTTCCGATCATATCATCCATTTTTGAAAAACCGAGCTGCGCCATATGTTCACGTACATCCTGGGCGATCATTGAAAAAAAGTTAACGATATATTCCGGTTTGCCAGAAAAAAGTTTACGTAATTCAGGATCCTGTGTAGCAACGCCCACAGGGCAGGTGTTGTTATGACATTTTCTCATCATGATACAGCCGAGTACAACCAGCGCTGTAGTAGCGAAACCGAATTCTTCAGCTCCGAGCAGGGCAGCAATTATCACATCCCTGCCCGTTTTCAGCTGGCCGTCGGTTTGAACCCTGATACGGCTTCGCAAGTTATTCAGAACCAGCGTCTGGTGGGTTTCGCTGAGTCCCAGTTCCCATGGCGCTCCTGCATGTCTTATGGATGACAGCGGAGAAGCGCCTGTACCACCGTCATAACCGCTGATAAGAACCATATCCGCTCTTGCTTTAGCGACACCGGCAGCTACCGTTCCAACACCGACCTCTGAAACCAGTTTAACGGATACTCGCGCGTCAGGATTAACATTTTTTAAATCATAAATCAGTTGCGACAGATCTTCGATGGAATAAATGTCATGATGGGGCGGCGGAGAAATTAAGGTTACGCCGGGTGTGGAATGGCGTACCCTGGCAATCTCTTCGTTTACCTTGTGGCCGGGAAGCTGTCCGCCTTCTCCTGGCTTGGCGCCTTGGGCGATTTTTATCTGGAGTTCTTTTGCGTTGACCAAGTATTCCGCAGTGACGCCGAAGCGGCCGCTGGCCACCTGTTTAATAGCGCTTGAACGGCTGTCGCCGTTTGCCATGGGGATATAACGGTCCGGATCTTCTCCTCCCTCACCGCTGTTGCTTTTCCCTTTCATACGGTTCATGGCGATTGCTATGGCTTCGTGAGCTTCTCTACTGATGGAGCCAAAAGACATGGCACCGGTCACAAACCTTGTTATGATTTCTGTGGCTGGTTCAACATCATTAATTGATATCGGCCGGGTTTCCTTAAAATTGAACAATCCACGCAAGGTAAATTGTTTTTCAGCCTGGTTGTTAATCATTCTGGCATATTTCTGATAGAGGCTGTAATCGTTTTTTCGTGTTGTCTGCTGCAGGGCGCTTATTGATTCTGGTGACCACAGATGCCGCTCCCCGGTAACCCGAAAATTGTAATATCCTCCGGGGGGAAGTATTTTCGGGGCATCCGGTTCTTTGTTGTGAGCATAATAATAGCGATCATTTGCTTCCCTGGCAATTTCTTTTAATCCTATTCCCTCTACACCGGAAGCGGTCCCTGTAAAATATGCTTCTATAATGTCACTGCTGAGGCCCACAGCCTGGAATACCTGGGCGCTTCTATAGCTTCGGAGAGTTGATATGCCCATTTTGGACATAATTTTCAACAGCCCTTTGCAAAGGGCTTTTATATAGTTCTCTATGGCTACTGCGGCGCCAATGTCTTTGCTCAGGCGTTTCTTTTCAGCCATTGCAGCGATTGTTTCAAAGGCAAGATATGGATTCACAGCCGTAGCGCCATAGCCCATTAAGAGGGCAATATGCATTACTTCCCTTGCTTCACCGGTTTCAAGGATAAGCCCGGTGCTTGTACGGAGACCGCTTTTGACCAGTCGTTTGTTTATGGCCGACACCGCCAGCAGTGCGGGTATCGGCGATTGATTTTCCGGAAGATCCCTGTCACTCAGGATAAGCAGGAAAGCACCGTCTAACACTGCTTTTTCACAGGTTCTTTCAAGCAGCTGAATGGTCGATTCAAGCACATGGCCGTCTCCCCCGGAAGGGAAACCAAGAGGAATCGTGGTTGAACGAAAGCTTTTAATGTTTAAGTTTTTTATCCGCCGGAGGTCTTCATTAGCCAGAATCGGGTGAAGCAGTTTAATCAGGCGCGCATTCTGGGGTGTTTCTGAAAGAAAATTACCCGGGTTTCCGATAAACGTCATCAGCGACATAACCAGTTCTTCACGGACAGGATCGATGGGCGGATTGGTTACCTGGGCGAAAAGCTGTTTGAAATATGAATATAAAAGCTGGTTTTTTTCAGACAGCACCGCAAGAGGAATATCCATGCCCATGGAACCGACCGGTTCATGCCCGGTAGAAGCCATGGGATCAAGAATTGTTTGCAAGTCTTCACGGGTATAACCGAAAAGCTTATGATAAAAAAGCTGGTGCTCAAAATCGGGCTTTATCGCTTCAACATCATTGTAAAAACCGCGAAGCGTTATTTTGTTCTCCTCAACCCACCTGCGGTAAGGCTGTCTTCTGGCGCATAGGGTTTTTACTTCTCCGTTTTTAAGAATACGTTTTTTATTAAAATCGACCAGGATAATTTCACCAGGCCGTAGCGCCCCTTTTTCAGCTATTTCCTCCACAGGAATGTCAAGGACACCGGTTTCAGAAGCAAAGACGATAAAGTCTTTTTTAGTTACCGTATACCTGCCAGGTCGGAGTCCATTGCGGTCAAGAATAGCGCCCACCTGGTTTCCGTTTGAGAATGCTACAGCCGCTGGACCATCCCATGGATCCATCAATCCCGCGTGATATTCAAAAAAACCGCGAAGATCTGGCCCAATCGGATATTTTGCCCCCCATGCTTCAGGGATAAGCATGAGCATAGCATGGGAAGGAGTACGGCCGGCAGAGACCAATAGTTCATAACTATTATCAAGACAGGCCGAATCACTTCCTCGTTCATCAATGATCGGTAGCAGTTTTTCAAAATCTTCACCGAACAGGTCGGATTCCAGAGACAGCTGGCTCGAACGCATATGGTTAATGTTGCCGCGAAGCGTATTGATTTCCCCATTATGCGCTAGATACCTGAAGGGCTGGGCCAGTTCCCATGACGGGAACGTGTTAGTACTGTATCTCTGGTGAACCACTGCCATGGCGCTTTCCATGTCTGAAACTTTTAAATCCGTATAGAAACCGGTCAATTGGGGTGCTGTAAAAAGTCCCTTGTATACAATGGTTCTGGAAGACATGCTTGAAACATAAAAGCAGTCTTTCTCTGAGAGGATACTTTCAGTTCTCAGTTCTATCTGTCTTCGCGCTATATAAAGTTTCCGCTCAAAAGCAGAGGATTCAAGCCCGCAGCCGTCAATAAAACACTGCATGATGACCGGCTGCTGCTGTTTAGCCTGGCCGGCAATACAGGTGTCATCATATGGTACATCTCTCCATCCGAGAAATTTCAGTCCTTCTGATTCAGCTGTTTTTTCAACAATGTGGGAACAGGCGTCATAAATTTTTTTGTCCCTGGGCATAAACAGCATGGCCACACCATACTGTCCTGGTTCAGGAAGCGTTATGTTTATGGAATCGCATACTTTTTTTAAAAAAATATGTGGAATCTGAAAAAGTATCCCTGCTCCGTCTCCGGTCGTCATATCACCGCCAATGGCACCACGGTGCATGAGGTTTTCAAGAACGTTTAATCCCTGCTCAATGATATCGTGGCTTTTTGTGCCGTTTATGTTTGCCACAAACCCGACACCGCAGTTGTCATGTTCATTTGCGGGATCATACATTCCCCGGGCTGAAGGGAGGCTGCCAAATTTTCTTTTGGAAAAGACCGTCATTTTATTCCTTTATCAAACAAAAAAAGCGTCATATCCTTTAATCTTAAAGTTTTGACGCCATTGTCATTCTGTCAATTTTTGTTTTAAATGGTATTCTTCTGCAACCATTAAAAATTTTACGTTAATGAATAAACTCAATATTGTCAAGGCTTATTAGTCTTACTGAATCACAACAATCATTGTTAGTCCCGCTAAATCGAAATGATTAATAGAGATCCTCTGAAAGGAGAACGGCCTCGGCAATTTCACGCATTGATTTCCTTGAGTCCATACTCCGTTTCTGCATCCACCGAAACGCCTGGGAGCCATCCATGTTGCGCACTCGCATAAGAACCTCTTTTGCACGCTCAACCAGTTTCCGGGTTTCGAGCTCTTCCTGGATAACCTTTGCATTGACCATCAGTTTAGTATTATAAATGGCCACCGCTGCCTGGTTTGCCACAGCTGTAACAAGGTTTACTTCTGTTTCAGAAAACTCATGTTCTTTTGCCGTAAAACAATTCAGAACGCCAATAACCCCCTCATCCCTGACCTGAAGGGGGACGCCAAGCATTGATACCAGTCCCAACTTTTTTGCCATTTCTCTTTCTTTGAATCTAGGCTCGAATAGAATATTCTTAATAATAAGAGGTTTTTGGGTTGAGACAACATGGCCGACAACACCCTCATCCAGGGTAAGTGTCCGGTCTTTCACATACTCCTGGTCAATCGCCTGGGTTGCCTTAAGATGAATTCGTTTCTTGTTATTTTTTTCTTCGATTAACCACAGGGAGCAGATCTCAACACCGGTTACATTGGCTGTCACCATCACAATCAGCTTCAGGATATCTTCAATGTATTGTTCAGACGTAATTGCCTGGCTGATATCCATAAGCGCCTTGATGTATTTATCTGGACTTTCTAGCGCTCTGTTTTTAGTTTTTTTTGACATGAAAATAAAACCTTTTTTTCACCTGTTAAATGTTCCAGACAGAAAATGTTCTAGATCGTATAAAGGGATAAATACTAAATATTATTTAACTTTAAGCCATAAGAGGCTTGCTGTCTCCACTCCTGAATTTTCCCATTGCGTTGGCATCTCAGAGGTAAGATAGATAAGGTCTCCTGTAGATGCTGTCAGAATACCGTTTTCTGTTTTAAATCGCAGCTCCCCGGATAAAACATATCCAACCTCTTCTCCTTTATGATTAAAAAAGTGAGATGGCAGTTTACTGCCGGCGAGAATATCGATAATATACGGTTCTGTTCTGGCTTTAAAACCTTCAGGGATTAACAGCTTGGATTTAATGCTCCCCTTGGGGGCGGCCGGCAGATGAACATCAACCGAATCGGCTGCAGGAAATACTATGGGCTTGTCTTTATTCAAGACTCCCTGCAGGAGGGAACTTAAATCAACGGATAGAATTTCGGACATCTTAATAAGTGCCGGTAGGGAAGGATATATCTGATTGTTTTCCACCTGTGATATGGTGCTTGGTGTTACACCGATCAACCTTGCGATCTCTGTCTGTGAAAACCCTCTTTTTGTTCTCAGTTCTTTTAAACGGTTTCCAAGATTCAATCGGCTTGTGGTTTCACCTTCTGCGTCAAAGGTAATATCGAGACCGTTATTCCAGTAGCTGGCAGGCTTGTTAAGCAGGTCAAGATTCCGTTTGTCTGCCTTTAATATGGACAGGGTTGTCTTGCCTCTTTTTAATGACAGATCAATAGCAACCTGGGTTATTTTATTGATATGCGCCTTAAAGTGCTGGGAATGTGCTTCGTTTTCTATAATCCAGTATGCGATTGTGTTCAATTCATAGAGGCGGGGGCAGGCGTGTGAATAAAATTTAAGGATCTCATCTTCACCACCCCACAATCCTTGCATACCGGTGAGGCTGTCAAAAATAAACCGGACATCCCCTTTCATGGTTTTGTGAAGGCCGTAAAAAGCGCCGGTTACATGATCAACATTATGTGGCTGGTCTACATTAATTGTCCGGCATCCACTCTCAGGCTGTTTCTTTCTGTAAAATTTTTGAAAAATATCAGCACCCTCCCCCTTTCCGTTTGTGAAACAGTCAAGAATTGTTAAATAGGTATTTTTTGAAAGGGGGCCCAGTTTTTCAAGCAGATTTTTTGGGCTGTGGTCAAAACATATATAAATTAATGATTTTTTCTGCTCCTGGGAGGCCTTAATAAGATTTTGACAAAATAACGGTGCTAAGCTGCCAGCATCATCATACCAAACAACGTTGTCCCCGATAATAATGCCGCCACCGAGAAGTTTATCCAGGTGGTTTACACCGGATGTCACCTTTTTTTTTCTAACAGGCATGGTTTTTATAACTTTATGTATTAAAAACAATATTTATGAAGTAACTTTAAAATTACTTTACATATTATTATATTTATAACAACTGGAAAAATAAAAAATAACAAATGTTTTTTTTAAAAGTGTTCACCGGAAAATTTAATCTGTTCAGTTTAAAAACTTAAAAATTATATATATACAATTATGGCGACTGTTTTGATTAGTAGAAATAATAAATCGCCATGAAGCGTAAGAACAGCTTAATATGTTGATATTTATACGTTTTATGCTTGACAATTCTGAGTGAATCAATTAAAAAAACTTAATTATTTTTTAACAGTTCAAACACAAAGAAGTTTTTGAGCTGAAATATAGTGCAAGACAAAGGCGTCAGTTTCCTATTTTTAGGGAGAGACGCCTTTTTTTGTTAACTTTTAAGTTGTGTGGAGCATAATCATATGGCGTATGAACGCGTAAAAGCAATTCTGGCTTCCAAGAAACGCCTTATTAAAAAGGCTGCGCTTCCGGATACAATCAGAAAATGCGAGGAAGAAGGCGGGTGCGGTGTTGTCGGGTTTTGCTGCAGCAAAGCTATGGCTGGCCGGCATATCTATGAGCCTTCAAGATTGATGCACAACAGGGGTAATGGGAAGGGCGGCGGTATTGCTGCTGTCGGTTTGGTCCCGGAACAATTGGGTGTGAGCCGTGAGGTGCTTGATGATTCCTATATGCTCCATGTCGCTTTTCTTGATCCTGACATTCGTTCAGAACTTGAAAACAAGTATATTAGGTCCAATTTTGACGTATCAGGATCCGGGGAAATTGAAACCGTTGATGATTGGACATCCGTAGCCGGCCTGGAAGTAAGACCACCAGATGTGTGGCGGTATTTTGTTCGCGTAAAACAGGGGAGACTTGACGCGTTTATCAAGGAGAATCGATTTGAAGCTCTGGACCGGGATGAAGCGGAAGATGAGTTTGTGAACCAGAACAGTTTCAATCTTAACCAGGAATATTACGCTTCCCTGGGCGACCAGAAGGCCTTTGTTCTATCCCATGGAAAAAATATCATGATCCTCAAGGTTGTGGGATACGCTGAAGCAATTGTTAAGTATTACAAAATCGAAGACCTGCGCGCGCATGTCTGGATAGCGCATCAGCGGTTTCCCACAAAGGGCCGTGTCTGGCATCCAGGAGGCGCACATCCTTTTGCAGGCATAGACATGGCGCTGGTTCATAACGGAGACTTTGCCAATTATCATTCTGTTACCGAATACCTGCTGCAGCGGAATATTTACCCGCAGTTTCTCACCGACACCGAGGTGTCCGCGCTGATGTTCGACCTCTTAAACAGGATATATCATTATCCCCTGGAAAATATCATTGAGGCCTTGGCGCCGACGACGGAACTTGATTTTGACCGCCTCCCCGAGGAAAAAAAGGCTACTTACCGCGCCATACAGGCCGCGCATATGCACGGTTCACCGGACGGGCCCTGGTTTTTTATTATTGCGAGGAATATTGCAAAAGAGAAAAGATATCAACTCCTGGGAATAACAGATACGGCCATGCTTCGTCCGCAGGTTTTTGCTTTTTCCAAAGGGGACGTCCAGGTGGGCCTGGTCGGTTCGGAAAAACAGGCAATTGATGCAACCCTTGCGAGTCTTTCAAAAGACGATAAAAGGATATGCCCTGTAGCAGACCGTTACTGGAATGCCCGCGGCGGGAGCCATACGGACGGCGGGGCATTCATTTTCAATCTGGAAAAGGATGACCGCGGAAAGTTAACAATGTCATGCACGGATAAATTCGGCATGCCGGTACCAATGCCGTATCAAAATGAAGGATGTGACTTTACAAAAGATACCCCCATGTCATCTGCACACAGTGGTGATATCGGAAAATCTATTACGCAAATATTTGACACCGGTGACACGGAAGACCTTTTCAATTATGTCCAAGGTAATATTTCAAGGTGGGGTATTGATGATGTGCAGATTACCTGCGGTATTCTCCGGCAGCACGGAAAAGAACCCAAAAAGACTGAAAAGGCGATTAAAGCCCTGACGATGCTGAACGATCTTAAATACCCTGTTGGCACTAAAAAGCGGGGCCATATTATCCATATTATCCGGAGTGAACTGGACAGGCTGTTTAATAGCCTCCCCAATGTTGATGCAGACGACAAGGGGAGTGCCTACCGCCTGATTGATTATAAATCCCGCGCCAAATTACGGGGGCCGGAAACGGGCGAAACCACTCTGGTCATTAACGCAGAACGGTTCCTGCCTGAAGGGGATGAATGTGATGCCGCGCTCCTTGTGGATGCCTATAGAATGGGGTGGCGGCGGTTTGTCTCTTTTAATTGTAAGGGCCAGCGGTATATTGGCTGCGGCCTGGGACCAGAAACGGAAGATGTTGTCATCGATGTATACGGCAGTTCTGGAGACTATCTTGGATCCGGCATTGACGGGCTTACCATCACGGTTCACAACAATGCCCAGGACCAGCTGGGCCAGATCATCAAAACCGGAAAACTGGTTATTTACGGAGATGTGGGCCAAACGTTTCTATATGGTGCAAAGGGCGGCGCTACGTATGTGATGGGAAATGCTGCCGGACGGCCGCTGATCAATTCTGTGGGAAAACCGCGGGTAGTGATCAACGGTACCTGCCTTGATTTTTTGGCGGAATCATTTATGGCAGGTGACCCCCATAATGGCGGCGGCTTTGTCATTCTGAACGGGATCACCTTTGACGATGACGGAAATGTTGTTCCTCTGCCAGAACCGTATCCCGGTAGCAACCTGTTCTCTCTGGCTTCAGGCGGGGCCATATTTGTCCGTGACCCACAAGGGTATCTGATTGATGAGCAGCTCAACGGCAGCATGTTTCTTCCCCTGACGGATGAAGACTGGGAACTGATCCTGCCTTATCTGGAAGAAAATGAGAGGCTGTTCAAGATAAAAATTGATGAACTGTTGACGGTTGACGGCAAACAACTGTTCCCGGAACAGGTTTACCGGAAGGTGGTTCCGGTGAGCGTGGGAAAGGCCATTTCGGAAAAAGCAGGTGTAAACGTAGAAATTGCAGACGAGAAAAAAGAAACGGTAGGGGAAACCATATAAGGGAAGGATGAAATATTATTGTAGGTTGTAGGTTGAGCGATAATGGCTTTGTTGGGTTAAAAACCCAACCTACTAAATTGTGTATATGCAAACAAAAGGATAGAGCGAAACCCAACATGACGTTAATTGATAAAGGATTATGACACAGCCAGGCTGGACGATAAGGATATATAAAAAACATGACGATACGAATTAAAAAAGGGAAAAAAATCAACGGCATCATAAGCAGTGTACAGGAGATGTCGGGCGTTGATCTCAGTGTCTGTTTTCAATGTAAAAAGTGCACGAGCGGCTGCCCGGTATCTGCCCATTCTGAATCACCGCCAGCAGAAATAATCCGTCGGCTGCAGCTGGGGGCGGGAAATGAGATTCTGGATAGCGATTTGATATGGACATGTGCGTCCTGTGAAACATGTTTTGCGCGCTGTCCCATGAGGATCGACACAGCCGCTGTTATGGACGCCCTGCGGGCGCTTGCTATGGCCAGAGGCGCGAAAGTGCCGGCGGGGAATGCGCCGCTTTTTAACAAGGCGTTCCTGAAGACTGTTGAAATATTCGGCCGCACGTATGATCTGGGGATGATCGCGGCCTATAAAATCGGGACATCGACATACCTGCAGGATACGGACAAGTTTCCAGCCATGCTGAAAAAAGGAAAAATCGCACTCCTGCCGTCCTGGGATGCTGACAAGAAGACGGTCAAACGGATTTTTAATAAAACCGTGAAAACAAGGTAAAAAAAATGAAATACACTTACTATCCGGGCTGCTCGGCAGAATCAACATCGCGGGACCAGCATACATCAAGCAAGGCTGTGGCCGAGGCCCTTGGTATCGATTTTATAGAACTTAAAGGCTGGTCCTGCTGCGGTTCCACACCGGCCCATCAGACCGACCGGGTGCTGGCGGCATCTCTCAGCGCCGCGAATCTGCAGCTGGCCCAAAAAGCCGGGCGGGACGTGGTGGTCAACTGCGCTTCCTGTTACAGCCGGCTGAAAACAGCAAACCATGAAGTTTCAAGTAATCCTGGAATGCGTCAAAAAGTCGGCGAGGCCATGGGCGGAGAATACGATGGATCCGTAAATGTCCGGCACTTTATTGAAGTGCTGATTCATGACCTGGGGCTGGGCGCACTTCAGGAAAAATTGAAGTATTCTTTAAACGGCCTGAAAGTAGCCCCCTATTACGGGTGCCTGCTGGTGCGGCCCAGGGAGATCATGGGGTTTGACGATCCTGAAAATCCCACGTCCATGGACCGGCTGATCACCGCTATGGGGGGGGAAAGTATCGACTGGCCCCACAAGGTTGAGTGCTGTGGCGGCGGGCTTGCCCTGACACGGACAGACCTGGTTATCAGCCTGACGGATTCGATTTTAAGCATGGCTGAAGCTGCCGGGGCTGAATGTATCGCCGTGGCCTGCCCCATGTGCCAGGTAAATCTGGACATGCGGCAGCTGGATATCGAAAGAAACAGGGGAAAGCAGTATAACCTGCCGATTTTGTATATTACTCAGCTGCTGGCACTCTGCCTGGGTGCTTCAAGGGAAAAAACGGGATTGAACAAACTAATGGTCCCCCCGGAAAAGGTGACAAGGGCGGTTATTTCAGGAGTATCTGCAGCCACATGACCACATCCTTAAAATGTGATGAATGCGGACAGCAGGATGTCGGCCGTTACTTAATCGACGGAAAAATTATTGTCCCCGTTGTTACAGGAGCATTGATAAAGGAAAAAAGAAAATCGAGATTGAAAAGACTCAGGATGGTAACCCGTCCGAAAATAAAAAGAGATACTCATGATAGAAATAGAAGCAAAAAAGACAGGTGCTGTGCTTGTACAGGGCGGCGGAATCGCAGGGGTGCAGGCGTCCCTTGACCTGGCAAACTCGGGATTCAAGGTATACCTGGTGGAAAAAGAACCGTCAATCGGCGGCATGATGGCACGCCTGGACAAGACCTTTCCCACCGGGGATTGCGCCACATGCATCGGCTCACCAAAATATGTCGAATGCGCCCGGAATCGTAATATTGAAATATTGACCCTTTCGGAACTTGTGGGCCTTACGGGTGAACCCGGTAACTTCAAGGCTTCAATTCAGCGAACAGCCAGGCATGTGGATGAAGAAAAGTGCAACGGCTGCGGTGAATGCATCCAGAATTGCCCGGTGAAATATGAGATTTTTCCAGAATCGGAGGAAAAACCGCGGATACATCTGGAAGAAGAAGCGTTTGTACAAGTTAATGATATCATCGGCAGGTACAGAGGCGTTAAGGGGAACCTGATGCCGGTCTTAAAGGAAATAAACACCCGGTTTAATTATCTTCCGGAGAATATTTTACGGTATGTCTCGATTGAACTGAACATACCCTTAAGCCTGATATACAGAATTGCTACGTTTTACAATGCCTTCAGTTTAATTCCCAGGGGAAGACATATCGTCAATGTCTGTTCAGGGACTACCTGCTATGTGCGGGGTTCGGAAAAATTTTTAAACTGGCTGAAAGACAACCTTGAATTTGAAGACGGCAGTACCACAAAGGATATGCGGTTCACCCTGGAAACCGTTCGCTGCCTGGGGTGCTGCAGCATGGCACCTGTCATCAGTGTTGACGGTGAGATATACGGCAACCTGAAGCGAAAGGAAATCATGGAGGTCCTGGAACAATATGAATGAAGCGATGAAAATAAAATCCA
>JANQFQ010000123.1 GCA_028277765.1 Desulfobacterales bacterium | reverse complement strand
GTGGCGGATAACTTGCCGGCGGGTACGAAGTTGGCGGGGGATACGCTGGTTCCATCGGAATAATGTTGTCAAGGGGTCTAATGTCCTGTGGCAGGATTGTTTCAGCAAAACCGCCTTTCATGCTCATCCGCATCGTAATCTCAACAGTCCCATCAGACATATATTCCTTCTTAACAACCTCAGCGCCCTTAACCATTCCATCAACTCTGGACATGATAATATCGCTGTCAACAGCAAAGTCCTTTACCGTGGTACGAGCATCAATCCGGACTCCTTTAGCAATCTCAAGAAGATTTCGCTGAGCATCAAGCTTGGCCGCCCTAAGCGCCATCGGCCTTGCTTGGGGTTTACCGTAAAATCTTTGGGGCGGCACACCAATCCCAACGGCCTCAATTGTCCCGCTTGACCAGTTAATGCTCCCATTCGCAGATTGCTCAACAAACTCATTGCTGAGACCTGAAGCCGGAACCAGGAACATTACAGTCAGTATTAATACTAAAATTTGAATTTTTTTCATAATACCTCCTTTTTTTTATTATTTTACAGGCTATAACAATACCCATATTTTAAGCAAAATGAAAGCAAAAAAATACTTTCCGTTTGCGTTTTTCTAAATCGTTTTTATCACTGTCTCAAAATAAATACGCTATGAGAATGTTGGGCTACCTCTTTGCATATTGTGTTAGATAATATTTCGCTGCCTTATTGCCTGGATTAATACTAAGTGTCATCTTCCAGTAGTTTACAGCATCCTGGTTCCTGCCCTGTCTAACAGAATGCCACGCCATGTCATTATACGCTTTTGCGAGGTTAAAAATCGCATCCCTATCCTTGCTGTTAATTTTCAAGGTTTTTTTCCATTGGGCGATCGCTTCCCCCGCCTTCCCCTGGGAATAGTATATCCATCCTATTCCGTTTATCGCCTTTGTGTACGACGGTTTTATCTCAAGAGCCTTCTTGTACTCAAACATGGCGTTTTGAACCATGCCCAGATTATGAAATGCCTGACCAAGGCGGTAATGGGTTGCAGGTTCTTCAGAATCAGCATCTCTGGCCTTTTTAAGATACTCAACTGCCATGGCAGGGTTATGTCTGAAATTATAAATCGTACCGATCAGGTAATAGGCGTCTGAATTGTCAGGATCGATTTGAATAATTCTAGACAGCCAGCTGTATGCCCTGTCGGTTCTTCCCGCATAAAGCTCCAGAATGCCAAGCCATTTAAGGGCGAATGTATTATTACCGTCAATGTTGACCACCGCTCCAAACTCCTGGTATGCCCTGTCAAACCATCCTTTTTTTGCGTACAACAGACCAAGCTGGTTACGGGCGTATTCATTTCTCTGGTCTACCTGCACAGCTGCCTCAAACTTTTTAATCGCCTCATCAATATATCCCCGATAGTGAAGGTCGGCTGCTTCAAAAACAAGGGCATCGACATCCGCCGATAAAACCGTGTTAGGGAAAACAAGGTACACCAGTCCTGCTATTATCAGTAAAACCGCGGGTAACATCCCCTTTGTTTTTATTCTGTATGACCGCTTCAAACAAGCCCCCTTGCTATGGCCTCCACTATCCTGGCCCTGAAATCCGGACGGTACAGCATCATCTCTTCATCCAGGTTGGATACAAACCCTGCCTCAAGAAGAATGGCAGGCATCTTGGCTGTGCGAAGAACATAAAAATTCGCGGAATGAACCCCTCTGTTTTTTATAGGCAGATACTGTTTAAACCGTCCCTGGAAAATGGAGGCGAATTTTCCGCTTTCACGCCAGTACAGCCGCTGTTCTATCTGGCGGAGAATTTTTTCAAAATCAAAAAAGCCGGCCTTCTGTTTAAAACCCTCATCATATTTTAATACTGAATTCTCAAGTTCCGCTACCTTCATTGCCTCCTTACTTGAAGCTTTGGCGCTGCAGTAGTATGTTTCAGAACCGCTGGATGCTCTGTTGGTGCTGGCGTTCACATGGATACTGATGAAAAGGTCCGCGTTGTGCTGGTTGGCGATCACCGTTCTTTCACTCAGAGGAACATAGTAATCCCCAGTCCTTGTCAAAAAAGTCTTTATTTTCCCCTCGGACTTCAGCCTTTCGTGAAGTCTTAGAGCAATATCAAGCGTAAGGTCCTTCTCCTTAAGGCCCCTTAGTCCGACTGCGCCGGAATCAAAGCCGCCGTGTCCCGCGTCAATAACCACCCGCTCAACCTTGTATCCGAGCCCTGAATCCGAACTAATACGGTTAAGCGCAGCAGCCTCTTCCTGCCGGGCTTTTTGTTCTGGTCCTGGAGGCGCTTTCTTTTTTTGTTGCGTTTTTGGAATAGGTTTCTGGGTCAGCTGATCTATCATCATTCTTGAAAAGGTGTCCTCTGGATTTATATTAACCGCCTTTCTAAATGCCGCAACAGCTTCTCCCCTTTTGTCAAGTCCTGTATAGGCACGACCGAGAAGACCATATGCCCAATGGTTTCCCGGATCCATTTCCAGAGCTTTTTTAAGCAGGTCCACGGCTTCAGCATATTTTTTTGAATTCAGGCGTTCCTGTCCCTGAAACGCGAGTTCATCTGAATCCGAAGCCAATGCAATTGATGGACAGAGCATCAAACCATATGAAGCCAAAACGTAGCGGCTGAGGATCTTTATAAAATCTCTTCTCTCCATATTACGTCTGTTATTCCTATTCAAGCCTGCTTAGTTGATGTTTTTTTCTGTAAGATCTTAGTTTAAAAATCTTTTTGGTGAACATCCTACCGCGAAAAAAACCCAACTCTTCATATAATATAAATAATGTTGGAATTATTGACAATGAAATGCTTCACAGTGGAGGTATGAAATCCACCACACCCCAGAACTTGGGCTTATTTCCTGAAAAAAACAAATTTATATAATAAATACGGGTTAAAACCGTTTTGCCCTTAGCTTTAAAAGCTCTATATCTTTTATGCTGATATGGCTGCCATCCGTGACCAATATTCCTCTTTTTCTAAGTGTTTTCAGTTCCTTATTTATACTTTCCCTGGTGGCGCCGATCATATCACCAAGTTCCTTCTGTGTTAGAGAAAGATCAATATGTACCTCCCCTTCCTCTTCCCGGCCGTAAGAGGCAACCAGTTCCAACAGTTTTTTTGCTAATCTAGCCGAAATACTCAGAAAACAGGTATCTTCAAGGAGTTCATCCGTCATCCGGAGTCTTTTTGACAACAGAGAAAGTATTGATTTGATTGCATTAACATTCGACTTGAGGAATTCAAGGAATTTATTTCTTTTAAGAATAAATACTTCCGACTCATCAATTGCAATAGCGTCAGCAGACCTTGCCTCCCCGTCAAGCAGGGCCATTTCACCGAAATAATCGCCATCTGAAAAAATAGTGACAATAATTTCATCACCCACTTTTGAAGGGAGGACGATCTTTATGTTGCCATGCTTTACAATATAAAGGGCCGTACCTTCATCCCCTTTTCTAAAAAGCGTTTCTCCCTGTTTCAGGGAGAGCAGACGGCCGGATGAAGCAAGCGTCTCAAGATCCTTCTTATCGAGTGAACTGAATAGCGGTATCTGTTTTATCAGCTGATTGATTTTATTCATATCGATTTAATTTAATGTTATAATGTTTATATTCTGGTAATAGAAATTTAAAATATCCTGATAGGTTTTACCAGTACGAGCCATCATATATGCGCCCCACTGGCTCATCCCTACACCATGACCATAACCCCGCCCTTTTAGTAACACACCATTCGAATAAGGTGCAACCTGGAACAGAGTACTTTTCACTTTTGTGCCGCCGACCCTGGTCCTGAATTTATTACTGGTCAGCCTTATAACACCCATATCTGAAATTACTTTTACATTCAATACCCTGCCCGATGCTGACCTTCCTTCTGGAATTAGGCCGGTTATTTTTCCTGTATTGTATCCGTTTTTATTAAGGACATTCTTTATTTTTTCATACGGCAGAAAATACTCCCATTCTGTACCAGGCGCATTCGCGCTGTACCTGTCTGAAACACCTTTAAGGTATGGAACGCTAGCGCTCCATACATTCTCCGGGTTCTCGGTGTACCCCCCGCTGTTTGAATGAAAATAGGCAGCTAGCGGCTTCCCTTTACTGATCATAATCCGCCCTTCGGTCAAGTCAACTGCCTGGCTGGCAGCTTGTTTTTCAACTGCACAACCGCTATATACCTGTGATGATACAGTTGCCTCAACGTCATACAGCTTATCAGCTCTTTTCCCCTTAATCTGCAAAGCATAAGTTCTCGCGGCAACCGCCTGGGCCATGAGCGCGTGCCGGCTCCATGTATGAGGCATCTCCACCGGCACAACCCCGTAAAGGTATCGTTCAACAGGAACATAGTTTATCACTGAAAGACCCTTCTGCTCAACAATTATCGTAAAATCGCCCCGGTATCTCTTCCCGTCCAGACTGATTAATGTATCGCCAGCCGGAGTCACCCTGCACCTGCCAGAGCTGTATATATTCTCGTTTATTGCCAATCTGCTACCCTGCCGGGTAAATAGTACCTCCCCCCCATCAAAACAGACCCGTTTCCCTGAAGATCCATCCAGAACACAAATCCCTTTTTCTGAACCTGCCCGGACACTCTCTGAAGCCTTTTTCAGTAGAACACGTATAACTGTATCAGAAATATGGACTCCTTTGGTCCTGGGATAGTTAACACCAGTTGTTGCCATCATGGACGTTGAACTGTCAGCCCAAACTGTTGCGGTCTGATGCCGTTTGCCGCCGGGATACCTGCCAATATACCTTTTAAACGCTTCGTGAGCCTTTACATAGTTCCCCTGTTCATACAATACCATTCCAGTGTTAAAAAGAGCCTCTTCCGCCACAGTGGTTTGAGGGTACCCCTGAATAATTTTTTCAAACTGTTTCAGCGCTGAATCATACTGATCAAGATATAGGCTGTACGTGCGCCCGATATAAAAGAGGGCTTTTGCCTTTACCTCGGGATCTTCTGAAAACTCAGCTATTTCATGGTAAAGGCCGAGCGCTTCAAAATATTTACCATCATTCAGAAGTTTTCCCGCTTTTTCCGTGACCTGTTTATCGTTAAAAGGAGCTGCTGTTCCTGTAAGGGTACAAAACACCAGGCAACAAATTATCATTGCCTGAAACAAAACTGAACACTGCCGCCTGAAGGTTCCGCTCCAGTTCCAGGCAATATAACCTTTTGATTTCTCATCAATCGTGTTTAAATCTTCTGCCAGATAGTTCATATATCCGTAAGAGCGGAAATAGTAACCCTTTCTCCCGGTTCCGCGTGCTTCGTTTTATGTCGTGGTCAGGCTATAACTCTTTAGATAGGAAAACGTATTTAAGACCCGCTTATTTTGAAGTCATGGAAAAGACACCATCCCAACCCTTTTCAGGCGGGTTTTCCTTGAATTCATTACAGCGTCTCATCATCGTTTTGCTGGGGCCATCATATGGTGACGTTTGCAAGCACGCACCAAAAAGGTTGATGGCCTTATCCCATTCCATGCCCCTGTATGCGTAAAGCCCTTTTGTATAATACTCAACTGCCTTGGTTATCTCCTCGTTGATTTCAGTATAATACCCGATAGGCTCAAACACCCTTACCGGCTCTTTCTTACCGATCACATAAATTGAATCAATCTCCCGGAACAAGATGGTATCGCCGGAATTCCTGTACGTGGTTTCACCCACAAGGGTATAGTTGCCGTATATCTTGTTAACCCCCTCTAGTCTTGCCGCAGTATTAACCGTATCACCCATCATTGTGTAATCCATCCGGGTCTTTGATCCCATGTTCCCCACAACCGCGTATCCAGTATAAAGACCTATCCGCATTCTCAGCTCTGGCTGTCCGGATGAAGCCCAGTGAACGCGGAGCTGCTCGAGCCTTTTCTGCATATCAATACTCGCGTCACAGGCTTTTTCAGCATGATTCTGAAGATCATTTGGTGCGCCAAAAAACGCAATGATTGCGTCGCCTTCAAATTTGTCCACGGTCCCTTCATGCTTGTAAACAATATCGGTCATTTCTGTAAGAAACTCGTTAAGCAGCTCAACCAGTTCGGGCGGCTCAAGTTTTTCAGAGATACCGGTAAAGCCCTGAACATCAGAGAAAAACGCTGTAATCTCCCTATTCTCTCCGCCCAGCTGAAGTTTTTCAGGAGATTCTTCAAGCTGTTTAACAACAGCCGGCGCCATATACGTGGAAAAAGCACCCCTGATAAACCGTTTCTCCTTCTCCTCCACAACATACCTGTAGGCAATAATAGCAATATAGGTAAAGACCAGTACCATCAGGGGATATATCATATTCAAAATCCAACCGGGCCCGGAAAAGAGCGACTGGCAGACCAGTATATGACCAATAAAAAACAAGGTCCCTGTCAACGAGCTGTATATAACCCCCACCCTGGGAAGAATAAGCCCAAGTATCAGGCCGGCCATAATAATAGCCATCAGGTCAAATGCTTCACCCCAGGACGGCTTTTTCAGGAAATCTCTGGCCAGCACACTGTCAATAACATTGGCGTGGATTTCAAGACCCGGATAATTGTTTTTTTCAAAGGGGACTGGCCTTAGGTCGAATATACCAATGGCGGTTGCTCCCACAAGAACGATTTTCCCCTGTATCTTTTCCTTTGAAATTCTGCCGTTTAATATATCCGTAATCGAAATATGGGGGAATGTCGCCTTCCCTCCCCGGAAATTTACCATAACCTCGCCGTTTATTGTCGTAAATATGTCAAAATTTTCAGCCTCTATATGACTGATGCCGTGCTCAGCTAGGTTGAGAATCATATCCTCTCCCCGGTATGCCTCTAGGCACTTGATGGATAATGGCGCGTAAAACTCATTCTGAAACCTGAGCGACCCAGGTACCAATCGAAACACACCGTCAAGGTCCGGAAGCATGTTGAAATAACCGGCGTATTCCGTGCTGTTGGCTATGAGCGCGATATTAGATTCCGGGTAAACCGTCTCCAAAACACGCCTCGAATCCCAAGCTTCCTGTGAATCAGCATGAACCAGTTTATATTTTGAGTTTATTGAATTTTCTTTGTGTGCCTGAATATCCTCTTCTTTCACATATTCCAGGCCTTCATATGACATCTGGTGAAAATATCCGAGCACAACTTTTGCCTCAGCGTTTTTTATGGCATCAGCTAGGAGCTGATCATAATCATGCTCCTTTCTTGTCTTTTCCAGGTAGTGCTCAAAACCAGCATCCCTATTTTTCAACCTGCTCGCCTCTTTCTGGATATTCCGGATGGTTTGCACGCTCCCATGCTCATCTGGCTCAAGAAAACCGATATCAAATCCGATAACCTTTGCCCCCATTTCTGACAGGATGGTGATAAGATCAGCGAACTTTGACCGGGGCCACACCCACTTCCCTTCCATGTCCAGACTTTTTTCATCAATAACCGCCAATACCACTTTGTTCATGGTAGGCTGCGGTCCCCTGGAAGCAAAACGCGCGTCAATTGTCTTCAGCTCGACGACTTCCAGAAAGGTCACTTCGGTATAATAGCATATAATCCCTATGATAATCACAAAAAGGGAAATTAACAAAGGGATATACGTGCTTTTCCGTTGGTTCTCTGCCATAATAATTATCCTGGTTGAAGTGACAGGCAGAATAATATCATAAACGTCAGATGATATGAATATTAACCTGGTTTTCTGCCTTACATATTATATTGACCTGATTGTTATTTATATTGTATGATTGCCCGCATGTCAACATTTGACAGGTAAGTCATCAATAATTATCCCTTTTCTCCACTGGATGGAACAACTATGGATGAGACAGCCGGTTATATCGGCAGAAAGACCATAACTTTTTTCAACCGCATTCTTAACCTGATGGCCTTTGGCAACAGGATACTGGCTCTTGCTTTTAAAAGGAGAAAAACAGGGAGCGCAGTAGACCGCTGGGGCATTATCGAACAGATCTATTTTACCGCGGTTCAGGCCCTCCCTGTGATCATACCCATATCCCTGATCATCGGCAGTATGATGATACTTATTTTTACAAAACTGGCTGGCCAGTATGACATGGGTAAAATGGTCATCATCCTGATTGTCCGCGAACTGGGGCCGATTGTAACAGCCCTGGTGGTCATATTGCGATCTGCCACAGCCGTTACAATCGAAATCAGCTATATGAATGTTTTTAACGAAATTGAAGCGATTGAGATGGCCGGTATCGATCCTGTCCGCCTGTTGGGACTGCCAAGGCTTGTGGGGATAACATCGGCAATTCTCTGCCTCTTTATCGTTTTTGACCTGGTTGCTGTTATCGGGGGATACCTGGTCATATGGATTATAACTTACGCGCCTATGGGGAATCTTCTTGAACAGATAGGGAAAGCCATCACATTGTCTGATATTTTGGTTGGAATCATCAAAGCGCTTTTCTTCGGTTTCACCATAACCGTTGTATGTCTTTACGAAGGTTTCAACGCACAGAAACAGATAACCAGTGTGCCGCAGATTACATCCTCTGCTGCTGTGGAATGTTTTTTCTATATCCTGATGGTTAACATTGTGATTTCTGCGATTTTTTATATTTAGCTTATGTGTCTTTGCAAGCTAACAAACTATCTGATTGAAAAGGACGCCTCTAAAAAAGGACTGGAACGATTTGACTTTTCCATTTCAAAGGGAGATGTCTGCTCAATCCAGACTGATTCCCGTGATGATGCCAGATCGTTTTTGCGTGCACTGGCAACCCTTATGCGTCCTGTAAGCGGAACTTACCTTTTTAATGATGACCAGCTTGATTTCTCAGATTATAGAAAACTACTTCCCTATAAGAAAAAAATAGGGTATATTGCTCCCAGTGCAGCCATGTTAAGCAACAGGACTGTTCGGGAAAACCTTCTTTTAGGACGTTTCTATCATGAGGACTCACTGGCCATAGAACTCACAGAGAGCACAAAAAAGTTCTGCGCTGATTTTAACCTGAACAGTAAACTGAATGTACATGCTGCACGTCTTGACCGGCTCAGTTCACACATGGCCGTTACGGCCAGAGAACTCGCCAAGGCACCGGACCTGCTTCTCCTGGAACGTCCAGAGGATTATATCGGGCATAGGAACTTAAACATTTTTTCGGAGAGCCTGAAAGAACTGCTAGAGACCGGGCTCAGTGTAGTTCTTTTTTCCTATGATAAAAAATTTGTTGCTAGGTTTTCAAATAGAACGATTATTATTTCAAACAGCCGTATTGCCGCGGCTGAAGATTAATTTTTTTAACTATTATCGCGAATAACATGGATCTTGAATTTAACAGAAGAGAAAAAATAGTCGGCCTGTTTATTATTGTGATTGCCGTACTCTTACTGTCAACAGTGGTAATTATCGGACGGGGACAGGACTGGTTTAAAAAAAATGTAACCTTTTATACCACATTTGATGAGGCATATAACCTCAAGGCCGGAGCTGCGGTAAAACTGCATAAAGCAGATATTGGAAAAGTAAAGAAAATTAGTATTGTTGAGAATAAAGTAAGGGTCCGGCTGGATGTTTTTGAAGAATACGCAGGAATGATAAAAAAAGATTCCATTGCCACAGTTGAAAGCCCAACGTTTATAGGCGATGAATATATATCCATAACACCCGGCCGGATCATTGTGTCCCCTGCTGAACCTGGAAGTGATATACGATCCATGGAAAAAAAGTCACTTGCAGATCTTTTAAACGATTTTCAGGTTGAAAAAACATCTAAAATGCTGGTAGAAGCGATCCAGGACATCGCGGAAATCGTAAAAATTATCCGTGATCCACAGGGACCGCTTTTCAGTACTATGGACAGCATTGAAATGATCATGGTGGATATACACGACAAACTTGACAAGGTGGACAAAATACTGGAAAATATAAATCAAGCCTCCGTTAAAGCACCGGATTCTATGGGGTATGTACAAGACAGCCTGAAGTCTCTGAGAACAATTTTTAGAGATATTGAAAAAAGCGTTACAATGCTCAATAAAACTCTAACTAACGTTGAAAAGGGAAGCCAGGATATACCTGATGTTATGAAATCTGTCCAGCGCAGAATATCGGAAGGGAGGGATTTAATGGAAGATGTAGATAAGGTGTTAAAATCTCTTCAGAAGAACTTCCTTATCAAACCGAATCTTCCCCCTGAACCTGAGGAGGAACCTATTGATGCTGTATTAAGAAAATGATACAATAGGTGCTGTAGTTAAAACACATTTTTTCTTTTTTCATCACTGTCTTATGGGGAGGGGAAAAACAACATGGCTAAGAAGAGAGTAAAACCCGTGGACGTAAAAATAAAAACATTAGACGGTGCAACCATTAGAGGAAAAATCAATTTAAAAAGTGAACTGGGACGGATTGATCGGCTGAGCGATTTTTTTATTAAGGGCACAAATCCTTATGTGCTGTTGTTTGATGTTGCCAATCACGAAGATGGCGACGTTGTTATCATAAACAAGGCCCATATTATCACTGTTGTGCCTGATAAAGCGATGGCGGATTTAGAGAAAGAAATCGATTTAGAAGGGGAAGAAGCGGCTGACAAAAATAAAGATGCTGAAACTGAAGAGCTTGAAACAGTTGATACCAAGAAGGCCGTGAAAGCTAAAAAGGCCAAAAAAGCCGCGAAAGCTAAAAAAGCGGCTGTAGAAAAAACCGTGGAAGCTGTTGAACCTGAAGAAGTTGATGAACCTGAAGAAGCCGATATTGAAGAAGTTGAAGAAACTGAAACGGCTGAAGAAGCCGATATTGAGGAAATTGAAGAAGCTGAAACAGCTGAAGAAGCCGATATTGAAGAAGTTGAAGAAGTTGAAGAAGATGAAGCCGCTGAAGAAGCTGATGCGCCTGAAATAGACTTAAGTGATGAGGAATGGGAATTTGAACCAACGGAAGATAGTGATACTGTCATTGAAACTGAAATGGCAGGTGCGCCATTGCCAGATCAGGGCGATCTAATGGAAGGAGAATCTGAAGACGAGGATGAAGCTTCATGGGATGAAGTCCTCAAAGGATTCGAAAACGGAGAAAACAATAAAAAAGAAAAAAACCTGAAGGCGTTTGTGAAAAGTGACAAATCAAAAAAGGCTAAAAAAAACGGCAAGGTTAAAAAAATCAGGGACAAGCTCTCAACCACTCTTGAAGTTAAAGATGACGATTGGGCAAGATAGCATTCTTAAATTGTTGCTTCATAGTCATTATTATCCACCGACTCAATTTCCGAGACAGTAAAATCGTCAGATGAAACTATACCCCATTTTTCCTGGTACATAAAAAAACACACTAAATCAAACATCCCCCTAAGAAGGGACAGGGCTGTTATCTTTTCGGCAGGCCTTGTAACTATTTTCAATATAGCGGCAATATTATTTGTCTGTGATTTCATGTATTCAATATCATCCAGTACCCTAATGTGTTCTTTTGTGACCTCCGGCTTTTTTTCCCAGTTATTCTTTATCTGTCCCAGCTGTTTAGACGAAGCCTGTAGAATCTGCCCTCTGGCTTTGTCGCTTGCGAACTGTTTCTGGGAATAAATATATTTTTTTAATGCATCTTTCATCACCGGAAGTGCTTTATCAAATTCTTCTTTGAGCAAAACTCTGGTGGAATGCAGCAGGTCCAGATTAACAGATCCCAGTTTCCACGCGTACCTGTCGGTATTCTCTCGAAACTCAGCCACAGCATTCACCCAGAATTCACAGCTGACGTCTTTACTGACATCATCAAGATCCTTTTTCTTCATAAGCGCTGACTGGATTTTTTTCGCTATACCCGGCAATAGCAGACCGCTCTTTCCGAACAACCGTTTCCCTGTAATAACTTTATAAATCATGACAACTGTCGCATACCAGTCCTGCAGATGCATTATATGAGCAACATTTCCAAAAACATACAGCAGCAGATCATTTGAAAAAAGGTGTGAAGGGGTTGCGTAATAAGGCGTGCCGCCAAGAATCGGCTGTTCAATAATACTATCTCCTGATGTGTCTATAACAACCGCTGTCTCAACATCAATAAGCCCCACGGAATAGTCTTCAGGATGTGACAGGAATTGAGGATACTTTGCTTTATCTCCGGCAACAAGCAGATTGTCGGGTTTGAGGTCCCGCATGGCCACATCTCTTTCTTTGAGCCAAGCCAGGAGCTCCAGGGTGTTTTCGATAATCCCGCCCATGTTAGCCCTGTTCTTTAAAAAAAGGCTTTCCTCCAGATATGCCCGTATAATATTTCTATATTCTTCAACCTTTTCAGCATTATTATCACAGTATCCTTTTATCAACGTATTCAGCCCTTTTATAAAATCAGATGATATGCCCTTCTCGTTTGTCCCGATCTCTTTTTCAGCCAGGTGCAGCAGGAACCACCTCTGCATTTGATACTTAAACAGCTCTTCTGTCATCCCGTACTGTTTTTTAAGTTCCTTGATTTCCCGCTCAATATCAGCATACATCCCTTGTACGCTCTCGCAGACCGCAGATGTATCTTCTCCGTATCTCCCTTCAAACTCTTTTATGTTCCAAACCAAATCCGGCCTTTCGGTAATTTCCAGGTATGTTTTTCTCTTCAGGTCATGCATTTCATCAATAATGTGACCAAGGAAAAAATATTTTGAAAGGTCCATGAAGAACACAAAAGTATCACCGATTTTAAGGTATTCCTGGTACTGTTTATATTTCGCGACCCATTCTATATACCTTACCTCAAAATTATCAGGCCCTGTTTCATCCATCTCGTTAAATTCATGCACTCTCTGAAGAATAACAGAAACTTTGGGGGCGATGCATTCCTTTGGCGCAAGCCGCTCAATAATGAGTCGCTCTTTATTAATGTCATTTATATATTTTTTAAAAGCAGTTACTGGTTCAGGAGGAAGTTTGATGACCATGTGTATATCATAAATTACATAAAAACATTTGCTTTTACTGCCGCTGTCCTCGCCGATCGGACCGATTGACATCCGCCTTTCAATCCACTCATCTTCAACTTTTACACGCAGTTCGTAAATATCATTAGGCCCGGAAGCTTCTTCTTCTGCCAGTCTAAATTCCGCGGGAGCTTCTTCAGTCGCGCCAACCTGGTACTTATAAAGATTCAGGAAAAAATAGACGGTTCTATCCTGATCAGACATACTGTCAAAATCCACTTCATAAGCAGTACCCTCTTCGCTGACCTGATTTTTTTTCTTTTGTGCCCTTAATGTTTTTCTTAAACTGGCCCGCTTCATGAAAGCGAGCATTTTCTTCAGTAAAAAGACGAGCAGGATAAGGGAAAAAAGCCCACCTACTGCGATTGCCAGGTAAAACATCATCTTGCGGTCAACAGCCTCAACTTCCGGGGGTTTTTCGCCGGTCAAATCAGCTGTTTTTCTTTTAAACTTATCCAGCCAGTAATCAATCAGCTCTTTTCTCTTTAATCTTTTTGGCTGGGCCTCATCAATATGTGTGACTTCACTTTTTATAAGAACAAATTTTCTTCCGCCCTTTTTATAGCAGACCAGGCCTTCTTCCTGCCAGATCTTATCAGCTGTAATTTTACTCCCGTCTTTTAAAGACAGGATTCCGCCTTCATTTTTAATGCCTATTTCAACAAAAACAGCAACACAGGCAATAATCAGAAACGGCAGGGCAATAAAAAATTTCTTCATTTACTAATTTCTTTCTTATAAATTAAAGGCATGAAATCGAACGGAGTATCTCTCCGCACAGAATAATTGTTTTTTCAGCAAGCTAAAAAACCATATAAAAATTTTTTGAATTGTAATACGTCATTTTATGAAAATCAAGGAGATATATTACTGAAATGGAAAGATTATTCTATGGATTGATATTCTTTATATGAAAAATATACTTGCGGGTTAAGGGATATATGTTGCGCACGCATTTTCTGATTCCCAAACACGTACACGCGACACATTCACAGGTGTATCTTTAATCAGCCTGTCAAGTGTATCAGCCACATACCTGGCAATATTTTCCGAAGATGGATTCCCTCCATCAAAATAGTCAAGTTCATTCAAGAACTTATGGTCAAGGGCCTCCATTATACCAGAAAGATGTTTTTTTATTATACCGAAATCGATAAGTACACCCGCGTCATCCAGTTGGTCCCCTGATAAACAAGCTTCTACTTTCCAGTTGTGTCCATGAAGGTTTTCACACTTCTGGGAAACCATTTTAAGCTGGTGGGCGGCAGCAAAATTTGAAATTACCTTTAATTCATACATGATATAGTCTTATCAGCCTGATTGTTTCGCTGTTTTTCCCTTCAATATATTTTTAAGTTTAGAAGAGAATTTGCCGGATTCAATACTGGCAAACTCTTTAAGGAGTTCTTCCTGTTTTTTATTCAGACCCGTTGGTGTTTTAATATCAATCTGGATTATCTGGTCTCCTCGACGCCCTGTACGAAGAGACGGTATCCCCTGCCCTGGCAGTCGGAATATATCTCCATACTGTGTTCCCTTCGGTATTTTCAATTCCTCTTCGCCTTCAAGGGAAGGTACTGTTATTTTGTCGCCAAGGGCCGCCTGAACAAACGTAATAGGTATCTTGCAAATGACATTGGTCTCCTGTCTGACAAAAAACTCATGTGGTTTTACGCTAATAAACACATAAAGGTCACCCGGAGGCGCTCCGCTTGCACCTGCCCCCCCTTCACCGGTCAATCGCAGCCTTGAACCAGTATCAACGCCTGCAGGAATTTTAATGGAGACCCTTTTGGACGCCATCACCTGTCCTGAGCCGCC
Organism: Desulfobacterales bacterium; assembly: GCA_028277765.1. Lineage (GTDB taxonomy): Bacteria > Desulfobacterota > Desulfobacteria > Desulfobacterales > SURF-7 > JANQFQ01. Next base: position 4,004 of record JANQFQ010000123.1, on the reverse strand, counting down.
GCACATGCTGCACGGGTTTGGAATAGACTGCCCTGCCCCTCGACAGGTATGGCAGGTGGTCCTTACAGTAAAAAAACCCTGTGTCTGTGATACCTGTCCCGTGCCCTGACATTGGCTGCATGTCTCTGGGTGTGTACCCGGCGCACATCCGCTGCCGCTGCACTCGGTACAGATCTCTGTTTTTTCCAGCTCTATCTCGGTTTCAACACCAAAAGCCGCTTCCATAAAGTTGATCGTAAGGTCATACCTCAAATCTGACCCACGGGTACTCCTTCTGCTCGACCGCCTGCCGCCAAAGCCGAAAAAATCTTCAAAAATATCACCAAAACTTGAAAAAATGTCTTCAAAACCACCAAAACCCGAAAACCCGCTCCCTTCCAGTCCCTTGTGCCCGTACTGGTCATAAATCTGGCGTTTCCGGGGGTCCCTGAGGGCCTCATAAGCCTCTGCAGCTTCCTTAAAACTCTCTTCTGCTTCCTTGTTGTCTGGATTCTTGTCAGGATGGTATTTTATGGCCTGTTTGCGGTACGCAGACTTTATCTCCTTATCATCCGCGTCCCGGCTGATCCCGAGCACTTCGTAATAAACTCTTTTATCGGTCATTTATATCTCTATCTGATATTATTATGCTAACATTTTACAAAATTAATGCATAATTGTTATTTGTCAATAGCAGGGGCTAACCTACAAAAGGCCTCCGCATCACCGTATCCTTATTCCATAATCTGTCATTCCTCTCGGGATATTCAATATTATAATGGAGTCCTCTGCTCTCCTTTCTGTGCATCGCACTTTTAATAATCAGTTCAGCAACAATAGCAATATTTCTCAGTTCAATAAGGTCCGCGGTAACCTTAAAGTTCCAGTAATACTCTTTTATTTCCTTCTGAATAATCTCAATCCGGCGGTCAGCCCTTGCTAGGCGTTTGTCTGAACGGACAATCCCCACATAATTCCACATAAAACGCCTTATCTCATCCCAATTCTGCGAAACGGTTATCACTTCATCGCTGTCTGTTGTCCCTACATCATCCCATGGAACTATGTCATTGGCGTTTGAGTTTTCAACATGCCTAAATTCTTCGACAGATTTACCGGCAGCCGTATTGGCATAAACAAGGGCTTCCAGGAGAGAATTACTGGCAAGTCTGTTTGCTCCGTGCAGTCCTGTGCACGCGGTTTCCCCCACAACGTAAAGGCGCTGGATGTCTGTTCTGCCAAACACATCCGAAGCAACGCCACCGCACATATAATGTGCTGCCGGAACAACAGGTATCGGATTTCTTGTCATATCGACTCCATATGACAAACATTCTTCATATATGTTTGGAAACCGTTCCTTGATAAAGTCAGGGTCTTTATGTGTAATATCCAAAAATACTGAATCTGCTCCGCTTTTCTTAAGCTCTGTGTCAATGGCCCGCGCGACCACATCCCTGCACGCAAGGTCCTTCAGCGAATCATACTGTCCCATAAAAGCAGTCCCATCTGCATCTATAAGGCGCGCGCCCTCGCCCCTTACCGCTTCTGAGACTAGAAAACTCTTTGCTTTTGGATGGTACAGGCATGTTGGATGGAACTGCACAAATTCAAGATTTGCGACAGTGGCTCCGGCCCGGTAAGCCATAGCAATACCGTCTCCTGTGGCAATGTCCGGGTTGCTCGTGTAAAGATAGACCTTTCCGGCTCCCCCGGTAGCCAGGAGCGTTATTTTTGAGCAGAATGTTTTCACTCTTTTTTCTGATATATCAAGAACATATGCCCCGCAGCAATAGTCCTCATGGGTAGTTGTAACCAGTCCCCTTTTCATCCTTTTGGAATATGTAATAAGATCAACTGCAATATGGTTTTCCAGGATGGTAATCCTGTCATGTTTTTCAGCCAGCCTTACCAGTACCTTTTCGACCTCCTTGCCTGTCATATCCTGCGCGTGTACGATCCTGTTGTGGGAATGCCCCCCTTCCCTGCCCAAGTCAAAATCCGGCTCCCCTGTTTTCTGCTGAGCAGCCTCATCAATGTTGAACTTAACGCCGAGATCTATGAGTTCGCGTATCCTGTCAGGGCCGTCTTTTACAACCATCTCAACAACTGCTTTGTCGCATAGTCCGTCACCTGAATCCAGCGTGTCCTGTATATGCATATCAAATGAATCAAGCTTGCCGAAAACAGACGCGATCCCTCCTTGAGCTTTATTCGTACTGCTGTCCATGATCTCTTTCTTAGTTACCAGCACCACATCTCCAAACGCAGCCACTTTCAGAGCATATGCCAGTCCTGCTATACCGCTTCCGATTATTAAAAAATCTGTTTTATAATCCATGATTTATCACTTATCTATTATTTACCGTTTGCTGGCCCTGTCAGTCAAAGATATGACAGTGGATGATGTATTGCTTTACTCTTTTCATAAAAATAAACTCAGCATAAGAACTATGGACTATCTTAATGACGAGCTGTACCGATGACGCTTAATATTAATCCCGATAACAAAGCCGACAAAGGCGATCCCGGCACCCAGCAAACCCAGATAAATATTTCTCCTTTCTAACTTCTCTTCAAGATCCGCGGCCTTTTTTTTAATCTCTGAAAGCTCAGCTGAAATCTTACTGCAATCTTTTTTTATTTTAAGAAAGCCAGTAGATTCAATCTTCAGATTTTCATAGGAAACGCTGGCTGTATTAAGCTTTTCCCGGATATCATCCAGTTCAGCTGACAAGAGCCGGTTTTTCTCCTCATACTCCTTTTTTCCTTTATTAATTTTCGAAAGCCTTGCTTTAAGCTTTCTGTTTTCCTTTTCCATGTCCTTAAATTTTAAGCGCCCGGTTTTTTCATGCAGGATAAAACGGGTAAGCACCCAGCCTTCTGTCTTGTCAGCCAGCTGTACCTTTGTCCATTCACCTCCTGGAAATACAACTTCTAACGCCTGGCCAGAAGGCAGGTTTTTTATGACCCTGTGATTAATACCCGGCCCTGACCTTAATGTAATATTTAAAATATCTGTAACATAACCTGTTTCTGCCGAAGCTGTTGAAAGGGCCATAAGAAATATTCCAAATAATACAAATATCCGTTTCATATCAATATTTCTCCAAAATTTATTTAAAAAAAACGCCTTGTATATAAAAAAGGTTCTTATATCATAACTGTTTCAAAATAAAACAGTTTTTTATATTATCTGGCGTAAAAAATCAATTGTATCAAAAATGTTTTTAAAATTAACACCTGCTAGCTTGAAAAGTTGTTAATTATATTTTATTATAACAATTAGAAATTCGTAGTTAAATCCGCAGGTTTTGAATGTAAAATCTCGGTTTTATTAGATTAAAGGGTTTTGTTTATGATTGCATTAGATTTAGAGTGTATCAATGGCCATCTTTTTGAAGGCTGGTTCAAGGATGAAAAATCGTTTAAAAGACAGAAGCGCAAAGGCCAAGTCATCTGCCCTTCTTGTAATGAGACAGAAGTAAACCGGTTGCCGTCCTCCTTTGGGATAATGAAAACGGCCAGGGAAAAAAAGGGGAGAATAACTAACCAGAAAATGGCGGTTGCTAATATTAACAAACAGATCGTCGATTTTGTTGAAAAGAACTTTGACAATGTGGGTTCTGATTTTACCAGCGAAGCGTTGAAAATCCATTACGGAACATCTGAGCCGAGAAATATAAGGGGCGTCAGCTCCAATGAAGAAGAGAAGCTCTTAAAAAAAGAAGGAGTCCCCATCTTCAAGTTCCCCCTCCCGGTCAAACCGGAAACCGATTCTTAAAAAACACAAATCTTCACATTATCTTTGAATGATGACACACTCTGCTTGATGGAATGATCTTAGGCCGCATTTCTTATAAACAGCCATGTTCGTAAGATCACAACGAAGCATAAAATACTTACAATTTTATACAAAAATCCCCCTCGATCCCCCTTTGCAAAAGGGGGAAGTTTTGCTCCCCTCTTTTTAAAAGAGGGGCCGGGGGAGATTTTTCATTAAGTTAACATATTGTCTTCCTGGC
>JANQFQ010000108.1 GCA_028277765.1 Desulfobacterales bacterium | reverse complement strand
CTTCAAGGAGTTCGTCCACGAGCAGGACATCCCCTTCCCCGCGTGTACTCCGTTCGTTAACCAGGCTGTGTATTTCTTCTACATACGGCACCTCAGTTTCAAGACGTTCGTGCAGGTGCTGTAGTTCTATTAAAAATTTTTCACTGAAAATTTCTGAAGACTTAACAGCTACAACAATGATCCTATCCTGTCCAAATTGGTCACGGAACTCATTGTAAGCAATCCTCCCCGGATCATTTTTCCTGAGCATCCCCTCCCATGACGTATCAACAGTCAGCTTCGGGATCCTGATCCCAAGCAATGTCACAAAAATAATAACGCCTATCAGAAATATAATCCAGTTTCGGTATACAACACGGCCGAAATTTTCGAATTTCTTCTCTAATTTTAGTTTTATTTCCGTCATGTTTATACCTTAACTGAAACTTGATTCTGGATACTTGATAAAAGTCTATTGTGCGGGGAAACCCAGCCTTAAGCATCTAGCATCTAGAATCCAGCATCTAGTATCCCTTCTTTCACACAGTCCTCAGCACTCAGTCCTATTTTTTGTTGTTTTCCCTATCTTTCCTTATTTCTTGCTGTAGCAAACATTTGAAAATCATCTGGTTGGATAATAATAAAAACCGCTTCTGAATCCGCGATCATTGTGTCACCCGCTTTCATGACACCTGTAACAAATTTCTTTCCTTCTTCAACGGAAGTTACTTTTCCCTCAAGAAATAGTAATGTGTTCAGCGGGCAGGGACTCCTGAAACGAATTTTAAGTGAACCTGTCACACCAGGAACGCCGGCAAAGGTCTGGGCGATACCCAAAAACTCATCTAAAACCGCAGCAACATAACCACCATGCACCAGCCCGGGCGGCCCTTCAAATGTTACAGGGAATGTCACTTCGCCAAAAGTAGTAATATTATCTTCAGTATATACCCTGACAGGCGGCGACACCGGGTTTGAAAGGCCGGTCACTGGACTTAAATCTTCCATTTCTCTGTATGAGATATATTTCCCGTCTCTTTTCATTGAATCTTCTGTAAACGGTTTATATACTCTTTTACGTCTTTTATATACGGCCAGTTTTTCTGTAAAACCCTCAATCTTCTCTGCTGCCCCGGCAAACAGATCATCAGGCACGTCACACGCCACCGCTTCTGCCATCAGCTGACGAACAGAAGCAGCAATCCGCCGCCGGTTCTTATACTTGTCTTTATTATTCTCTTTAGCCATATCTATATTAGGCCTGAGTGCTGAGGACTGAGCTTGCTGGCGGGATACCCCGCTATTACAATTCTTTAATTCATAAATTACATTCTTAAACTCTTTTAATCCTCTAATCCTACAATCCCCCTCGGTCCCCCTTTGGTAAAGGGGGAAGAAATACTCCCTTCTTTATTAAAAAAGGGGCTGGGGGAGATTATAAAATACTCAATTCCTAAATCAATCCTATAATCCCTCCATAGCTTTGAGGTTGTGTTATAATTCATTTTTTGCGAAATATCATGTTGGGTTGCGCTTCAATCCTTTTTTCGTGTATAGACAATATAGTAGGTTGGCTTGTGTTTTTTAACCCAACAAAGCCATAACCGCTTAACCCAACCGACTATGAGGTCAGTTGTCTGTGGAACAGGAAATTCCAAAGGCGAAACCCAACAAACGCATCCAAGATCCAGTATTGATTAGTGTTTTGAGCATTTGAACATTTAGATTTTGAATTTGTTTCGAATTTCGTGCTTCGGATTTCGGATTTGTCTTTCATCTAGTATCTAGCCTCCGTCCCTTACATCCGCGAACCCCATATACTTCTCAAAATCAACCATAATAAACAGCCCCTCTGCTGAGGCAACCTTCTGATCACCGGCATTAATATCAGCTTTTGTAATAAGCTTTCGTCCGCTAAGACTGTGGACGCGGCCCTTGAGAACAAGATCCGTCTGAATCGGGCAGGGCTTATGGTATCTGATCGTAAGCATCCCGGTCATACCTGGCTTATCTGTCATGGAAAGTACCAGACCAAACAGTTCATCAAAAACAACCGCCACAGAACCGCCGTGAACCAGTCCTGGCGGCCCTTCAAAAGATGCGGGAAAATTAACGTAACCTACAGCTGTATCACCTTCCATATGCATCTGCATGGGTGGCGATAAAGGATTCCCCTCGCCTGTTACAGGGCTGAAATAATGCATATCATTCCCATAATCAAAACCGACGATTTCTCCCTGTTGATTATACTTTGGCCCAACTTTCCTTAATCTGCGCGGCGTTTTTGCAAGTATTTTCGTGAAACCGTCAATCTCACTCAAAAACTCGGCAAAAGCATCATCTGGTGCATCACAGGCAACCATCTCCGCAGCAAACGCCCGCAACGCTTGAGCGAACCTAAGCCGATTGGTCATGTTTTTTCCTGTTTTTAAATCCTCTCCCATTAGTCCTAACTAAAAAAAGGACAGGGACGAACAACGCCCTGTCCCTTGTATATATGTCAGTGTTGAAAAAAACTATTTCTATTGAGGCGGTACTGAGAAACCGTCTGTAACAGGCTGACGGTCTTTGAAATAATCCGCTGTTTTTTCAGTCAGACTCTCAGGTGTCCAGTCAGCATCGTTCTCAATCTTAGTATCCATATTAGGACGCTCAACAATGGTAATCTGCCTGCCCCAGCATACAAAAACATAACCTGAAATTTTCTCAGCAAGAGGTGAACAGAGCCAAACAATTGGATGGCCGATATGTTCCGGATCCATTTCCGGTACTTCAAAAATCTCCGCAAATGGGCTGTCCATGGTCATACGTGTCCTGGCACGGGGACAAACCACGTTAATGTTAACTCCGTAGCGACCCATCACCTGTGCAGTCGACATGGAAAGAGCAACCACGCCAGCTTTAGCAGCAGCATAATTCGGCTGTCCCAGAGGAGCAAACATAAACGCTTCTGAACCGGTGCTGATCATTCTGCCGTAAACAGGTCCGCCGTCAGCCTTGGATTTATTTCGCCAGTAATCACAGGCAACTTTTATATGATTGTAATGGCCTTTAAGATGAACGCGGATAACAGAATCCCAGTCATCCTCGGTTAATTTGAATATGGTTTTATCGCGACCGAAACCAGCATTATTAACAAGAATGTTGAGGTCGCCAAAGGTATCAATGGCCTTGTTTATGGCTGCCTCAGCATCTTTAAATTCGCCCACATCACCAAATGCCGCCACTGCTTCTCCGCCCATCTCCTTGATCTCTTCCACAACCTGGTTTGCAGGATCCTGGGATGAACCTGTTCCATCACCCGCTGTACCAAGGTCAGTAACAACAACACGCGCTCCCTCTTTTGCAAGGGCCAGAGCCTCAATTTTGCCAAGCCCGGTTCCCGCGCCTGTTACCACAGCGACCTTTCCTTCCAATAAATTTCCCATACTTGCCTCCTTTGGTTATGTAACACATACCCAGATTAAAAGGTTTAAATTGTATATGTTTCTTAATAATATTCTAAATATTATAAGGCACGTATTACATAATCATTATCTTTTTTTGTCAAGAAAAAACTATTATTCTTAACCTAAAAATATGTATTCCATAACAGCCGCGATTTATATGATAAATATAATATTAACAGGCAGATAACAGCAAAAAAATCCCCTGTTATCCATCATCAGCTGTCATCAATTCTCCTGTTTTTTGTTGACACAACATCCTGCTTTCACTTATATTCCCTTTTTATTTTTTGCTAAGTATTATCATATTATTCTTATAATTTAATACCCTCTTCAGCCGTGTGCTGATCAGGGACAAACTAACATCAGGAGGTTTTCATATGGGAGAAACATTTGAAATTACTGAAGAAATGAAGGCCAAGGTCGGGAAGGAATCCCCGCCATGGACTTACGAAGTCTCCAGATCGGCAGTCAGGGCTTTTGCAAGGGGGACAGGATATACTGACCCGATATATTATGATATCGATGCTGCCAAGGCAGCTGGTTACCGTGACCTGCCTGCCCCGCCCACATTTCATGGAACACCTGTATACATCCCCGGTAAATCTGAAGAGACATACAGCACACCCCTTGAATGTGATGTGACGATTACACTCGAACCCGGTCAGCTCCCGAATATAATGGACGGTGGTACAGAATATGAATATTTTGACCAGATTTGTGCTGGCGACACACTGACGTCTGTCGCCAAAATGGCCAGCCTGGACACAAAAATCACATCAAGCGGCAAGACCATGCTGATCCAGTCACTAGAGTTCACATTCACAAACCAGGACGGCAACGTTGTTCTTATTGAAAGACTGAAAGTCATTAACCACTAATGGAGGTATAATCATGTCTGTTACATGGGATAGTATAAATGAAGGCGATACACTGCCGGAACTGCATAAAAAACCGAGCTTAACACAACTTGTTAAATTCGCTGCAGGGAACTGGGACTTTAATCCCCTGCATCATGATATAAAATATTTCGCATGTGAATATCTTGGATCAGTTCTTGTCCAGGGTCATTTCCGGGCGGCATCTTTAGGCGAATTGGTCCAGACATGGCTTGGACATAACCAGGGTGGCCGGATTAAAAACATTTTTTGTGAACACCGTGGCATGGATTTTCCTGAAGCGGATATTATCTGCAAAGGGACTGTTGAAAAAAAATATGAGGAAAACGGTGAAAAACTTGTGGACCTGACGATCTGGACACAGGATAATGACGGGAAACAGAATTCACCCGGCAGGGCAACGGTGGTGTTTTCCTAAAGCTGAGTTGAATCCTGCTATAGCGGGATTCAAACGAAACTTATGCCATGTTCGGTATAAACAAGTAATACTTTTTAAAAAGGGGTGGCCGTAAATGACCGCCCCTTTTTTTTATGGGATCATTACACCTTTCAACAATGATTTGACAACCGCAACACAGGACGTGTAATATATTTTTCTGATGAAAGCAATAAAACATATTGCCATACTGGTAGCTTTTCTCTTTGTCTGGGCCTGCGTCCCAGAGACAATCAAACAGCACATACCTCTTGGTGACAAGCCTGGTGACAAGCTTTTCCTTAAGGCTGAAAAACTATATGAAACAGGAGAGTATGATACTGCATTTGAGCTGTATAATGACTATCTGATATTGTATCCCAACCAGAAACTATCCCCAGCAGCAATGCTGAAAACAGGCCATATCTCTTCTGCCAAAGGAGACAGCGAAAAAGCCCTCAACATTTATCAAACCCTGATCGATCAATATCCTGACAGCTTTTTTGCCATGGAAGGTATGATCAATATTCTCGTCATCAATTACAATGAAGGTAACTACAGCCAAGTGATCCAAAACGCGGAGGACATCGACGATACAAAAGTTTCAAATGAAATTGTGATACGGAAATACGCGATTGCTGGTGACGCTTATCTGGCAAGTGGTAATCCCGAAGAAGCGGTCGATATGTTCACTATCGCCTATAAAAAAGCAAAAGGACATGAAAAAAACAGTGTCTTCTTAAAGCTGAAAGATTCTATTAATAAAGCTGATTCTGAAGATGCAGAAATCTTACTTAACCGTATTAAAGGTAGAGTGCCTGCTGGTTCTCTATTTTACCTTAACTGCCTTAAATACGTTGAGGAACAAAAATTCGAAGAAGCAATAAAAAGTCTTGAGACATTTATTTTAGAATATCCAAAGCATGACAGCGTCCGGGACGCGAAAAACCTGCTGGAAGAGATTAATAAAAAAACAATTTATAACCGCTATACCGTGGGATGTCTGTTGCCGTTAAGCGGCAAATACAAAGTCTTTGGGAGAAGAGCGCTGAATGGTATAGAATACGCCCTGGACAGGCATGCTACCATCAACGGTTCCAAGCCGATCAATTTGATTATTAGGGATACTGGTGCTGATCCAATAAAAACCGATCGCGCGGTCAAGGAACTCGCGGAAAAAAATGTAGCGGCAATAATCGGACCAATTTTTACCGCTGAGACTGCCGCTAAAGAGGCAGATGCAAGGGGTATCCCTATTATTACACTGACTCAAAAGGAAGATATCCATAAAATCGGGCCCTATGTTTTTAGGAACCAGCTGACACCTGAAATGCAGGTAAACACGATTGTCTCCTACGCTGTAGAAACACTTAATATCAACAAATTTGCTATTCTTTATCCTGAAGAAAAATACGGTACAACTTTTTTAAACCTGTTCTGGGATAAGGTAACCGATTATGGTGGAGAAATTGTAGGGGCGGAATCATACGAGACCTCGCACACCGATTTCGCAAAACCGATTAAGAAACTTGTCGGCCTTTATTACGATGTGCCTGAAGATCTGAAAGAGACAATTGAGCAGGCGCTTGCTTTAGCTACTGAAAATACCGAGGATGAACCCATAGAAGAAGAGACCATCGAAGATCCCGATCTTTTAACGGAAGATCCCCTTGCAGAGGAGGAAACTGAAGAAGAAGGTGAAGAAGAAGAGGAGGAGGAAGAAAAAGAGCCTGAGCCTATTGTAGATTTTGACGCGGTTTTTATTCCAGACGGCCCTGAAAAAGTCGGGCTGATTCTTCCGCAGCTTGTGTATAACGGTATTGAAAATGTTTACCTGCTCGGTACAAACCTGTGGCATTCCAAAAGGCTCATCCATATGGCCAGGCCGTACAGCCAGAATGCCATCATACCTGAGCTTTTCTTTGAAAAGAGTGATTCTCCAGTGGTAAACGATTTTGTAACCGGTTATGGAAAGACCTTCATGGAACGGCCAATTTTTATCGAAGCGCTCTCTTGTGATACTGCCAAGATCCTGTTTAACCTTATAAGCGGGAAAGATATGAAGTTCCAAGCTTCAATAAAAGAAGAGCTTAAAAAAATTACCGGTTTCCAGGGGCTGACAGGTATCACGTCTTTTGATAATGAAGGAAACGCCCTGAAACAGCTGTACTTGCTGAAAATACAGGGACGTCGTTTTGTAGAGCTTGATAAAGATCAAGCACCGATAAATCCCTCTGAATAACTACGCATTTCTCATCCATTTACAAGTGATCCTTGCCCCGTTGACTCCAGAACCGTCTGCCACAGCTTATCTCCTGGTAAAACACTTTTCCGTTTTCCAATTGAAGCAGCCATTGGAACATGCACAAACTGATTGTTCCAGTGACCGATAATGACTTTTGTCTTTCCCGCGATTCCAGCGTGAACGGCATCCCTGCCCAGAAAACCGCAGAACACGCTGTCATTGGCATTTGCAGGCAGGCTCCTTATCATATAGCTTGGATCAATATACTTAATAGAATACTCCATATTCTTTGCTTTAAGATATTCGCCGATTTTCACTTTTAAAAAAATGCCGATATCTTTCAAAATGACATTCCCGGATTTATCCTTGGCATCACCTGAATGATCAAAAAATTTCTGACCGGCCCCCTCAGCCACCACAATAACCGCATGCCCCCTTGCCTTAAGGCGTTTTTCAAGTGTTGCCAGAAGTCCGGAGGGACCGTCAAGGTCAAATTCAACCTCCGGTATAAGCACATAATTAACGTCCTGCTGAGCAAGAGCTGCTGTAGCAGCTATAAAACCTGAATGCCGCCCCATCAGCTTTACAAGTCCGATACAATTTGGATACGCTTCAGCCTCCTTACTCGCGCCCTTTATAGCGACAGTCGCCACATCAACCGCGGTGTCAAAACCAAAAGAACGAGCAACAAGATAAATATCGTTATCAATCGTTTTAGGAATGCCAACAACACTGATTTTAAGGCCTCGTTTAGTAATAACGTCAGCAATTTTAGAGGCGGCCTTCATTGTGCCGTCACCGCCTACCATAAAAAGTATGCCAATATTCATCCTTTCCAAACAGTCAACAACCTCATCAATATCCTGCGGCCCCCGTGACGACCCGAGAATAGAGCCGCCCATGTCGAGTATATCCTCGACTACCTCAGGAACAAGGTCGATAATGTCATGGCCGTATTTCGGGATAAACCCCTGAAGACCGTATTGAACACCGTAGATAGTTTTTACACCGTAGCCATAAAACAGCTGCATAACAATAGCCCGTATAATATCGTTCAGACCCGGGCACAATCCGCCGCATGTGGCTATGGCGCACCTGAGTTTGCTGGGATCAAAGTATATATTTCTTCGTGGGCCCGCCTTTTCAAACGCAGGGAGAGGCTCCCCCAGCTCTATCATTTTTCTGGATATTCTGGCATCCACACTGATCAATACACCGTCTTTATCAGTGATGAACGGCTGTTTTAATACGCTTTTCCCATCCTTATTTTCAATCGGCGAAATCACCCTCGATTTCCCCAGGGCTTCTATCTCTGTTTCAATCCGATCATTTTTCATGTCACCTCCACGAAAAAGCTACGATTTCGATTACACCTGCTCTAAAGTTGACAATTTTCAGGTAAAAAAGCAAGTTATCTTTCATCCGTCGATATTCATAGGCTGAAAAACAATCATTTTTTTGTTTTTTTATTGACATATAGCATCATGGCAAATATATATTCACGGTTATGTTATACAGCGGGGCTGTAAAAAGCCCTTTTTTTAATGGGGTTATAAACAAGGAGAAAAAACATGATTTGCGAAACAATTAAAAAAGGTACGGAATGTCCCTTTATGACAAACAGTGGATGTTCCTTTAATGGTGGCGTCTGCCATGAGACAGTGGATCAGTGCGATGGATGCGCGCGTGCCGCTGAACTCTCTTCAGGCTGGTACTGCAGTGCATGCCCTGATCCATCATCAAAATGGAAAATCAGCAAGTGCAACCTCGCCACACATTTAGCTACCACCCCCAAGGGAAACAAAACCAAGATTAATCCGCTCAAAGCATCCAAACGCGGCAGATAATCTATAATACCGTCTTATATATCTCCTCAAGATGAGAGATATCCAGACTAATGGATAAGTGTTTCCGCAATACCTTTGTTTTGTTTCGTCTTTGGAACTTCTTATACCTTAGATAACTAATTTTATACGTTGGGTCACGATATTCAACCTAACACAGGCAAGTCGGCTCATCCTCAACCTACTATGCTTGATGGCTGGTCGTAGCGAAGCGTAGATCCAGCTGTTGTTTAGCAAACATACTAAATGCTGGATGAGAAAGATGAAGAATTTAAGGATTTAGGAATTGAGTATTTTATAATCTCCCCCAGCCCCTCTTTAATAAAGAAGGGAGTATTACTTCCCCCTTTGCTAAAGGGGGACCGAGGGGGATTTTAGGGATTGGTGTATTTAGGAATTAAAAACTAAAGTGGCGGAGCCTCCTCGCCATGTTGCTTAGCGAGGATGCTTGAGAGCTGAAGGCATGGGGAAAGGTCAAAAGATTTAATTGGTTTTAGTCGGTTAAATGAGTTTGCTTGGTTAATATCATTATAAGAACCAACGAAACCAACAAAACCAAAAAACCAATGAAACCAATGAAACCAATGAAACTAATTAGACCAATGAAACCAATGAAACCAATAAAACCAATGAAACCAATGAAACCAATAAGACCAATTCCTTTTCTTTACTTCATCTAGTATCCAGTATCTAGTTTCAGTCCTTGTCCTTATAGCATTTTCCCTTGACTTTTTTCATCTCAAAACGGTACGTTACCTTCATTTTTAAAAAAGATTTCAAAATAAATCGGAAGGTCTTTCAGGAGGATAATAAAGTTTTTTTCTGAACTGTTTTTGGTAATTGAAGAGAATCTGAAGGGCTGCATAAAGACCAGTTGACCGGAGAATATAATGAGTTTCCTTGCAAGGGTAAAAAACAGTTATTACGCTCTTACCGGTAAAGACAGTTCAGCAAATATCGCCCTTGCCAGTAAATGGGTGTTCAATTTTATACTAATCGGTATTATCGCCGGTGCTGGTTCGATTGTGTTCCATCTCCTCTGCCAGCTTGGCATGCATTATTTCATGGATCTGATTGCCGGTCACCGGCCTGGTTCACCCGCAGGTGAACACCATCTTTTCGCGCTCACCGATACCCCGTTGGCTCCCTTACTGCTCCTGATCCTTCCCGCTCTGGGCGGTATTCTGAGCGGATGGCTGGTATACACGTTTGCCCCTGAAGCAGAGGGTCATGGTACAGATGCAGCCATTGACGCCTATCACAACAAGGGCGGTTTTGTCCGAGGCCGTGTTCCCATTATTAAAACGATTGCATCGGCCATCACCCTAACAACTGGAGGCTCTGGCGGAAGGGAGGGACCCATCGCCCAGATCGGGGCCGGGTTCGGATCATTCCTGGCCACAAAGTTAAAATTGTCCGACCGTGAGAGGAGGATAATGATGGCTGCCGGTATCGGTGCAGGAGTCGGGAGTATTTTCCGTGCCCCCCTTGCAGGCGCGCTGTTCGCGGCTGAAGTGCTGTACCGGGATCCGGAATTTGAATCCGACGTTATCATCCCAACCGGTATCTCTTCTGTTGTAGCCTACTGCCTTTTCTGCCTGGTATTTGGATGGGGCTCCCTTTTTGAGGCACCTGACTTTAAATTTACAAACCCCCTGGAACTATGGCCCTATATTGTTCTGGCGATTGTACTGGTAGCTACCGGATTTTTATACGTTAAAGCATTTTATGGCGTTACTAAGATATTCAAGTCATTAAACATCCCCAATTTCTTAAAGCCCGCCATTGGCGGACTCTGCACGGGCATCATTGGATTCTCCTTATATAAACTTCTCAACAGCAATAACGGATGGGGCGTGCTTTCATTCGGCTACGGCATTGTTCAGCAGGCCCTTTTCGATGAGCTGGCTATTTCAGTACTGTTTGCCATTGCTATTGGAAAGATTCTAACAACATCCTTTTCCATAGGGTCCGGCGGAAGCGGCGGGGTATTCGGCCCCTCTGTTGTCATCGGTGGCGCCATGGGCGGTGTTGTGGGAAAAATCTATCATAATTTTCTGCCGGGACTTGTAACACAGCCCGGTGCCTTTGTTATCGTCGGAATGGCCGGTTTTTTTACAGCAGTGTCCAACACCCCCATATCCACCATTATATTTGTCAGCGAAATGACCAATTCGTATCACCTGCTGCTCCCTAGTCTGCTTGTCTGTTCCCTGTGCTACCTGATGAGTACAAAATGGACCATTTATAAAAAACAGGTCAGGAGAAAGATTGACTCCCCTGCCCATGCCGGCGTGTTTCTGCTCGATGTACTTCAGACAATTAAGGTAAAAGATATCATCGATATAGTTGAAAAAGATATCCACAAAATCTCCCATACATTGAACTTCCAGGATTTCAAACATTTCTTTTCAGGCACAAAACAGCACTACTTCCCTGTAATGAATAAGGAGGATAAGCTCGTGGGTGTTTTCACCAGTACTGATATCCGGGGCGTGCTTTTTAAACCTGAAATCGAACACCTGGTGATCATGCAGGACCTCTGCACCTCTGAGATTATTGTTACCACACCCGAAGAAGACTTGAGCACGGTTCTTAATAAATTCACACAGAAAAATATAGATTCGCTCCCCGTAGTACAGGAAGATGATAATGGCATACTTATCGGAATGCTGAGCAGGAGGGCATTGAATCAGTATTACAATGAGCAGATAAAGCGGATGAAGAAGGTGAATGGGGCAACATAATAAAAAATCCGAAACACGAATATCGAAATTCGAAACAATATCAAATGACCAAAATTCAAATTCCGGAAACAAATAGGAACTTAATTCGAAAATTTAGGTGTTTATGGTTTTGAGCATTTGAAATATTTTGATTTCGAATTTATTTCGAGTTTAAGACATGAAAGTTTGCAACTTTATTTCGATATCCGGTTTTAATCACTTATTTTAATATTCAACTTCCATTAAAAAAAGACCTTGCGCCGGAGCCGTGGCACCGGCCTTCGACCTGTCCCTTGAAGTAAGTATCTCTTTAAACTGATCAGGTGTAACTTTACCAAATCCCACATCCACAAGTGTACCGACAATATTCCTGACCATGAACCTCAAGAAACCGTCCGCCTGGATCTCAAATATAAGAAGCCCGTCATCCTGCTCATGCAATTCCGCCTTCATCACATGACGTTCTGTGCTGGATCGTGGGCTTCCCGCTCCTTCAAACGCTTTAAAATCATGTTTTCCTGCCAGAATCTCCGCTGCTTTCCGCATGGCGTTAACATCCAGTTTTTTTCTTATAAACCACGCGTACTGCCTGCCCACGGCAGGCGGGACACGCCGATTGATTATCCGGTAATGGTATGTCTTGCTTTTAGCGCTGAATCTGGCGTGAAAGTCTTCCGGGACCTCTTCACATGCTTTAATGACAATGTCATCCGGCAAAAGGCTGTTCAGCCCATTCAAAAAGATTTCAGGGGTGTGGTCCGTATCGCATAAAAAATTCGCTACCTGCCCGTACGCGTGCACACCAGCATCCGTTCTGCCCGATCCGTTCAAAGTAATCTCCTGATCAGCCATTGAGGAAACCGCCTTTTCAATTTCCCCCTGGATCGTACGGTCAGAAGTCTGCCGCTGCCATCCATGATATCCGGTACCGTCATATTCAATGGTTATTTTGAAATTCTTTTTCATATTGACTTTAAAACTACATCAGACATGAATATTGTCAAGCGGACTTTATCAAGCAATTAATCATATTTCCTCCTTGAATTTTAAAAAATTATAATATAACAAAAGAATAAATAGTGAAAAATTAAACTCACGCAATTTTTATTTATATAAACATAGCGTTGATAAATATATATATTTGTTTTTAAATTGCAACAACTACCTGTGATATAGAGAATTTTTTCTCGTTTATGGGAGATATCCCATATAAAAGAGAATTTTTTCTCGATTTGTCCGTAATAATCGGGATATCGAGAATTAATTCTCATTAATCATTGTTATGCAGAAGAAAAAAATGAAAGTAGCTGCATTCTTGACAATCTTTACAATCATTCATGCTTTTATTACTTACCAGATGCTCGAAACTAATATGTTAGCACGATTGAGTCCTACTATAATTGATAGGATTTCTGAAATATTCACTGTTATTCTTATGATGCCAATTGTATTTCCCTATCTTAGTTTAACCGGAGGTAGTATTGGTCTATTCGCGAAATATGATTTAATTGTTCTCAATAGCTTAATATGGGCTATGGGAGTATTTTATTGCTTTAAGTTTCTAAAAGCTTTGATTAATAGCAAACGCAGGGGGCCTGCTGCATAATATGCTGAAATTAAATAAAAATGCATAACAAAAAATCCAGCGGACGCAAAGGGCCGCGCCGCTGATTTTTGGCGTTATAGGTATTAATATGGGAAATAATGAAGAAGCCGTCAGGTGCTGGGAAATCATTGATCCTCCTGATGTCAACAAATTATATATCTCGTATCCAGAGACTTATATTGATAAAAATGGCAATATTCGGAATTTTACTAGACCGACTAGAATTCCCGGTGCTGGAACTTCGTTAGTCAAGAAATTCCACTCTATTTACTGAAGGGACCTATAACAACATGATGGTGTGTAACAGCAAGGGTCGAGCGGCTAAGCATTAATCATTTCTTTTCATTAACTTAGTCGCTCCTGAAAAAGCATATTAGCTATTGATATTATTAATAAATTGTATTAAATTGAAGTTAATAAATCACGGGTTTTTTAGTATTAACTTTTAATTTTCTTGCAAATAATTCATATGAAACCAAAGAAATCTCCGATACAAGAAAAGCAGGGTGATCTGTTCCGTGTTGAGTTGTCACGGATAATAGATCCGGGCCATGGGCTGGTAAAATTGGCAAAGGTTGTAGAATGGGATCGTTTAGAAGAGATGTTTGGTTCGACATATTGTACTGATAATGGTCGACCTGGTGTAAGCACACGTTTAATGGTATCTCTTCATTATCTGAAGTATACAAACGATCTGAGTGACGAAGAAGTTGTTAGCGACTGGGTGGAGAACCCGTATTGGCAATACTTCAGCGGCATGAAATGGTTTGAGCATGAGCTTCCCATTGATCCATCAAGCATGACGAGGTGGCGCAAGCGTATAGGAGAGGCAGGTGCTGAGGAGCTTTTGAAGGAGACAATAGAGGCTGGATTGAAGCTGAAGGCTGTAAAAGCATTTCAGCTAAAGCGCGTAAATGTGGATACAACAGTACAGGAGAAGGAAGTTCGATTTCCCACAGATGCGCGGTTATATGATCGTTCAAGGGAGCGTCTGGTAAAAGCGGCCAAGAAGCGAGATATTGTATTACGTCAGAATTATAACAGGAAGTCCAAGGAGTTTTTGCATAAGCAGAGCAGATATGCCCATGCGAGACAGATGAAACGAGCAAGGAAGTGTACCCGCAAGCTTAAGACATACCTGGGTCGAGTTATACGAGATATTGAAAGGAAATGTGACACACCGGATTTGGAGTTAAAGGAGCTTTTAGAGGTAGGCAAAAGGATTTACTTGCAGGAGCGTCATGACAAGAACAAAGTATACAGTGTCCATGCTCCGGAAGTTGAATGTATCAGCAAGGGCAAAGCTCATAAGAGATATGAGTTTGGATGTAAAGTAAGTGTGGCAGCGACTAGCCGTGGGGGGTGGATAGTAGGAGCGAAGGCATTCCATGGTAATCCATATGATGGTCACACATTGACGGAGACTCTTGAACAGGTAGAGCGAATATCAAGACGACCAGAGCGAGCATTTGTAGACAAGGGATATCGAGGGCACGGTTACGATGGAGAGGTTGAGGTACATGTAGATAAACAACGTAGGGGTAGGACACCAAAGAGTTTATGGCGCTGGATGAAGAGGCGATCAGCGATTGAGCCAGGTATTGGTCATTTAAAAAGAGAACACCGAATGGATCGTAACCGTCTAAAAGGTACAGAAGGAGACGGGATGAATGCTATCCTTAGTGCTGCCGGAATGAATTTTAGGAAGCTGCTCAAGTGGATAGCAGCTTATTTGCGCCAAATTATTATGACCTTAATAATAAGTTTGCATCAAAATTGTATTGAAGCCGCTGCTTCATAAACGGGTTTTTCAGGATCGACTAA
>JANQFQ010000070.1 GCA_028277765.1 Desulfobacterales bacterium | reverse complement strand
AAACTATCAACCTTTTCCCCTATGCTCCGCGGCTTCTTGAACCATGGATTAGTTCCGAGCACTCGTTTCACTCGACTCGGAACTAATCCTTTATTTGTTGGTCTTGATGTCCTAGAGACCTTCTCCTATTTATAACTTTTTCAATAATCGGAGCTATGGTAAGTACGCCGAAGACTACAGCAAAGATATAACAAAAGAGAGTTCCTATGCGAAAACCTGGCTCGAGTACTGATCGGCTCGCTTTATCAGGATCATAATAGACCTGTACAGTCTTTCCCTTTGGGTAGCGACCTACCAATTCAGCAGCCCTACTCTGATTCTGAGACGAAACCATACCGAATTGCGGTCTTTTTCCAATGTACATTTCCTCATTCACAATATACCGATACTCAATCTTTACAGTGTAGGTACCCTTTGACGACGAAGATGAGGCATCGGGGGGATCGTATTCTATATCAGAGTTTAATACAACTCCCGGCACTGTCGGCCATCCTTTGCTTTCAATAGAGTAATACACACTACTCGTTGCTATCCAAGCCATACCAATCGTGATAACGAAGACAATAAACCACAACACTTTGAGTAGCAAAGAACCGGATTTTTCTTTTTCTTTCCCTGCCTGCATTTCCTTGTACTGACGTTTCAGTTCACGTTTTCTCTCTTTGCTTAGCCGTCCCATACGCTTGGTTTCTCTCTCTTCCATGCATCAATTCATCGCTTATGCCATATTTTTTAATACCTGGTTGATTTATACTTAAAGTGAATCCTATTGTTTTCATTAAACTCAACCTCTTTTACAAGAGGTTGAGTTCCTGTTGTTTTTATTTCTGCAATCTTGATTTCGTTTAGTACACAAATCCAACTGTGACCGACTCCAGCAACCTTAGGTAAATATCCCGATGATGATTCTCTGGCTAAAGCTTCTGGATCAACAAATGAGTTTATTTTGATCGTTTTTTCATGAGGAACATCACAGTCATCACCAGCTGAAACCGAATCTCTCGTTAATATCACGGATATCTTGGGTCTATCTTTTAAAACTTGGAATGACTTCTTCATATAATTTCTCTGGCTAACATATATTATTGGATAGTTTTCCTATAAAGTACAGAGAATCGTACTTTAGTGGAAAATGCAATTCCCATGCAAAAAAATAAAATATTTCTTCAATAATTTTATTCCTATCATATATTTCAAAGCTATCAATAATATTATTATACCGAAAAGGGCATAAGTTTCGTATGAATAGTAAACGACACTATTCAACTCAGCTTTAAAAAACAAAGTCTTTCCCAACTGAGCAAGCCTGATTCACCCATTGACATAAAAACCAATGAGTGATATCAGATTTGGATAATAAAGGCGCGTAACTCAGTGGCTAGAGTGCTACCTCGACACGGTAGAAGTCGTTGGTTCAAATCCAATCGCGCCTACCAGTAAATAAAAAAGGGGTTACATCTTGCGATGTAGCCCCTTTTAATTAGAAATGGCTAAAATTTGACCATTTTGATTAGAAAAATGGCAGTTCCAGCCTGCGTGCGTTCCCCTATTTAACTCGCCATCCTTTCTATATTTTCCATATGGATCGGATTATCACCTGTAAATACAAACCGTTCTGATAGGCTGTTCAGTCGTTTAAAATTGTTTTGAAAAATCTCGCATCCAAATGGATCGATCTTTCCCAGGCCGTTAGTATGAATATATACCTTGTAAACATCTTTACAGTTTTTCTCAATAAATCCAATCAATTCATTTGCAGAAGAATCGTCAAAATCACCTATGAGTTTAAGATGTATGTTTTCACTGTTTCGATGCATGTAAATATTAAAATTTAAACTCATCGGCCCTCCTTTTGATGTTTGTTTTGATAATTATTCTAAATGTTTATAGCAAATTATAGACAATGTTGATGCTTGAAATTATAATGAATTTTAACAGATTTTCACTACTTTGTATATAGAGTGCCGGGTTCATTTCTTCCCGGGGAAAGATCCCGGGTGTCTGGGAGTTTTTCCCGGGCCCGGCCTTTTTATTAAGACTGAATTTTTATTCAAACAACTGTTCTGGCTGTAAATCCGACCCGCTCAGCTCAAGGAAATAGTGATCGGTCATTCCTGCGATAAAATCCCGAACAATCTCTTCTTTTTTGAAGTTTTCCGTGTAATCCTTGGCCATGTCTTTGAGATAGCCGGTAAAAATGACGGATGAGTGGTTTTCTGTTTCAATATCTTCAAGAAACTGTTCAAAAAGCTGTCTGAATAAACTTTTTATGATATCTGAATGTTTTGTGATCGCGGGATTATGGTATATATGCTCGTAATTAAAATGTTTAAGGTTTTTCAGGGCATCAGACATTTGAGGGCTGAAAGAGACGTACGTCTGCTGAAAACTATTTTGAATGATGTCTGTTACAAGGTTATATACAATTGTCCCATTTGTATTGCCGAGAAACTTTACACATTCATCCGGCAAATCGCTCCTGGTGATAAGACCGAGTCGAATGGCATCTTCAATATCTCGTCCAATATAGCTGATTGTATCCGTCATCCTGACCACGCACCCTTCCATGGTCATGGGGACCAGATTGTTTTCAGGATTCGATGTTTTTTCAATTATTTCCGCGTCCAGCTGCTCAAATGTTTTGCTCCTTTCAGGCTGAAGCTCCCTATTATGGATTTCACCATCATGGCAAAGAATGCCGTCTAGAGTCTGGAGGCACAGGTTCCAGCCATTCCCCTTCCGCTCAACCCTGTCAAGGAAACGGACGCTTTGAACAGAGTGATAAAAACTGCCGATACCATATTCCTCACACAAAGCTGATAAAAACCGTTCCCCCATATGACCAAAAGGAGCATGTCCGATATCATGGGCAAGGGCTATCGCTTCAATAAGATCCTCATTCAAACCGAGAAAACGCCCTATGGTTCTTGCGGCCTTTGATACAAGCTGTACATGGAGAACCCTGTGAGTTATATGATCATTTTTTATAAGGTAAAACACCTGGGTCTTGTCAATATAACGGGTATAGGCCAGGGAGTGGAGTATCCTGTCAACATCCAGAGAATAGGTTTGGCGGTATCCTGCTTCATGACGCTCTTCATGCTTCCGCCTGATCCCGTTTGAACTGTAGGAAGCCAAAGGGGAAAGGAATTCCCTTTCACGTTCATCAAGCCTGGATTTAATCGTTTCAAGTGGGTTCATTGTTTACTCAGAGGGAAAAAATATGTTTTTAATCATTTATTTTGCCAAAAATTATCCGTTTTTTTCATTTTAAAACAAGTTCTTTATGAAAACCATGGGGGGCTGGGTTTTATCTTCTTGAAATGTTTAGATATTTTTCTGGCGTTACTATCTCTATTTCCATATGGCTACCAAAAGCTATCAGGTCAGGATCATCACTGATAATATAGTCAGCATTAAGACCTACGGCACATTCAATGAATTTGTTGTCAAAAGGGTCATCTTTGATAATATCAAGTTCAGGTGTCTTTATTGTAAAAAGAATATGATAATTCTTTGCAAACAGGCTGTAAAGCTCGCTTATCTCCTTCTCCCTGCCGAGTCCGAGCCGTACCAGGACCTCAGCGTATTCCTCAACAATATGTTTTGAAAGACACAGGGTAAAACTTCCGGTTTTCCACAGGTCGATAATTTTCCGGGGATCACCATTGAAAAACGAAGAGACAAAAACATTTGTGTCAACTACAATCCGCATTAAAATCAGTTCCTTGAACTATTAACAGCTTTTGAGACATCAGACAGCTCTACCCCTCTTTTCGTTAGCCTCCTGTTTATTCTGGCCCACAGGTCATCAATATAAGCGCCGATATCACGGTCTTTAATATATTCTTCAAGCAGTTCTATTACCAGATCACTCGGCTCTTTACCCTCTCTCTTGGCAATATTGGTAATTCTTTCTTTTAATTCAGGACTTATTTTTAACGTAATTTGATTTTTCATTTTTTCTATACCTGTTATAACTATGCTATAGATTCAGGGTAAATGCAAGGGTCTTTAAAGAATATTTAAGCCACGAATGACACGAATTTGCTCTAGTCTCACGCAAAACCGCCAAGGCGCAAAGCAATGAACTAAGTGGTTGGACGAGGAGATATTTAGAAACTAGCATCCTCGCTAAAAACCAGCGGGATCTCCGTTTCACTACGACCAGCCATCCAGTATCTAGATTTCCCCTCGTTCAATCATCTCCTCCATCATCTTGATATAATCAATACCTGCTTCTTTAAATCCCTTTCGACCATAACGCATATTTGCCTCCAGCACGTAAAAATCACTGTCATGCATCAGGATATCAATCCCCACGTCGTTCCACATGCACGCCTTTGCAGCGCGCTGAGCCAGTTTTACAGCCTGTTCCGGCACATCATCCAGGCTGATAGATGCCCCGGCAGCAACATTGCTCCTGAATTCACCATCTTTTGATATGCGCCAGTAAGATAGTACTGGTTTCTCCCCGATAATGACAACCCTGATATCCCTTTCTGATTCAAGGAAGTCTTGGATGTATGCCGGACCTGGAATCCTGCAATAGGAATCAAGTTCCTCCTGGTTTTTTATCAGAAACACATCCCTCCCCATGGCAGATCCCCTGGGGGCCTTGGCCACAAAGGGAAAATCAAAAAAGTCGAGAATTTTTTTCTTCTGGTTTTTTCCAAAAAAATTTCTTGTTTTAGGATGCGGTATGTTGAGCAAATCAAACATGGTGGTCTGTTTTATCTTATCCTGGGCGTACATGTATGTGTGATAGCAGGGGAAGGTGTTTATTCCCATGGCATTAAACAGGTCAGCGTAAAAAGAAGTTGGGTAATAGATTGTTTTAGCATTGCGGATTAATCCAGCTTCTTCTTCGCTGTAGTCAGAAAAGTTGGGTCTGACTCCAAGCGTGGTAATGTTTCTACAGTCTTTTAAACGCGCCCCAAGGGCGATCGCTTTTTTTTGCAAAGTCATAAACATTATTACGCTACAGTATCTTTTCTCGTCAATATTATCTTGCGGGAAAATAAAAAAAATTATATTATTTTCTGAAAATCGGTTTGTCCCGCATCAAGATGGTTTTATGACTGAAAACAAATATACAGACCAGGTACAGCAAAGTTTAAAGCTTCGGCGCTTTATAATGGAAATGCTCTATAAAAATTTCAAAGAATTCCCATATTCTACTATAGAGCTTGTTCAGATAGCAGAGGAATCTTCTGCTGATGCGGATGAGCTTAACTGGAATATTGTTTACCTTGAAAAATGTCAATTTGTTGAACTGGGCCGATCCTATGAAAGCCCGCCATTTATAGCGTGTTCCGCAGCGATTACATCATTAGGAATTGAATCTATTGAAAACAAAGAAACCTTTGACCTAAAGTTTCCTGTTGAAAATAGAAAAAAAACATGAAAACAAATAAACGCATCCGCTTGCTGAATATGTACAAGCTTATGGTGTCATCTAGTATCTAGCTCCCATGTCCTCATTTATTAAAATATTCCTGGTTGTTTTTATTCTTTTTTATGTGTTTAATCCTTTTGATATCCTGCCGGACGCGATCCCTTTACTGGGATGGGTGGATGATGGTTTAATCCTATGGTTGATTTATTATATATACCGCACAGGAAGAATCCCTGGTTTTCTTGCGTTCTGGAGAAGGGCCCAGGGATATAGTGATCCGTATCATCAGTATTCAGAACAATACACGGGCGCTGAAAATGATTCCACACATACAGATAATAACAAAAAAGAAGATACAGGCAAAGCAGCTGACGACAAAGCCCCAGGCCCAAGAGATCCTTACGAGGTCCTCGGTATCAAACCCGGCGCCAGCCAGGATGAAATCCAGTCAGCATACAGGGAAGCTGTAAAAAAATATCACCCTGACAGAGTCACTCACCTTGGAACAGAATTTCAGGAGATGGCCAAGAAAAAGTTCGTTGAAATCCAGGAAGCTTATGAAAAGTTAAAAAAATAATGGGACACGGATTTGCACGGATAAACACAGATTGTTTCCGCGTGGCTGAAATCCAGGAAGCTTATGAAAAACTAAAAAATAAATGGGACACGGATTTGCACGGATAAACACAGATTGTTTCTGCATAGCGGGTAAAACAGTTATGAAATTTGAAGCACTTTCAGATAGAATAATCAATATTTTCTACCGTGTTATAATACACTCGGTTATGGTTTTCTGGAAAGTGTTTATGAAAAATCCATGATGGTTGAATTTGAACTTGCTGAAATTCCAGCCATATCACAATCTCCAATAACTGTTGTTTATTCAGGTACTACTGTGGGAGAATATTTTGCGGACATTCTAGTTGACGAAAAAATTATTGTAGAAATTAAATCGGCAAGAACTTTAGCCGTGGAACATGAAGCTCAACTACTGAACTATTTAAAAGCAACAAAATATGAAGTGGGTCTTTTACTAAATTTTGGACCTAAACCTGAAATTATGCGAAAAGTACATGATAACTCAAAAAAATAAAAATCCGTGAAGATCCGTGCAAATCCGTGTCCCATTAATATTAAAGTTGGTCTTTTGTTAAATTTTGGACCCAAACCTGAAATTATGCGAAAAGTACATGATAACTCAAAAAAATAAAAATCCGTGAAGATCCGTGCAAATCCGTGTCCCATAAAAATAAAATGGAAAACATCATACAACTAATATTCAAAGCTTTAAAGCTGGGGATCCTGATTTATCTGGGTTACTGCGCCATGTTGTTTATCATGCAGCGGAAGATGATGTATCCGCGATCCATGATACCGGTGCCGCCAAAACCAGATCAGGGGATGCCCGGCATCGAGACCATTTGGATAAAAACTGGTTTTGGTGATGTTGAAGCCTGGTATCTTCCGCCAAAGCAAGGGAGTCCTTGCCCGGCCCCTGCTGTAATTTTCGCCCATGGAAACGGTGATTTGATCGATTACCTGGCGGAATATTACAAACCCTTCACAAATCTGGGAGTCGGTCTGTTTCTGGTCGAATATCCAGGTTATGGCCGTTCCGCAGGATCTCCTTCCCAGGGATCCATTACGGAAACTTTCGTGAACGCCTATGACATTCTTGCTGCAAAAGAGGAGATTAATTCTTCAAAAATCGTCCTGTTTGGCCAGTCCCTGGGGGGCGGGGCGGTCTGCGCCCTTGCTGAAAAACGGCCTTCAGCCGGGCTTATCCTCATGTCTCCCTTTATAAGTGCAAAAAAAATGGCGTCCGGCTATTTTGTACCGGGCTTTCTTCTGCTGGACAAATTTGACAACATCTCCCTGGTAAAAAAATACTCATCCCCCATCCTGATCATCCACGGCAATCATGATGAGATTATCCCGTATTCCCATGGGGTTACATTGAGCAAAGTCGCCAAGTCCTGCGAATTTATCACCTATAATTCCGGCCATAATGACTGCCCGCCAAACTGGGGTGTTTTTTGGAAGGATGTAGAAGGTTTTTTGAAAAAAGCAGGCATTTTTTAAATTTTGGTTGATAATTTTGCAGCACCATGCTACATTTGTAGCATGATTAACCATAAAAAGGATATTTAATCATGGCAAGTCCGATGCGATTAGATCCAGAACTGGTTGGGGCTGCTGAAAAAGAAGGTGCTGTACAGAAGCGCACAGCACCAAAGCAGATCGAGTTCTGGGCTGAATTAGGCAAAGCAGTGGAGCGTTTATTAGCGCATACTGACGTTATCGCCATTCTCCAGGGTTTTAAAAAAATCAGGGTAGAATTGGAAGAATCTGTAACTATAAACCCGGATGACATCTTCTCAGAGCTTGAAAAAAACCGCAAAATCGGCGCTCTAGCTGAAAAAGTAACATCCTCTGCTATGTATTACGAAGTCAGCCAAAAACAACCCGGCCTTCTTGACAGAGTGGACTCCGCTACTGGGAAGCGTGAGACAGGGATGTTTCAAAACGGAGAATTCAAGGTTCAGGGATGACAACAGAAAAGCAGCTTTGGCTGATAGCCGGCGGCAATGGCGCTGGCAAATCAACATTCTACCGTATGTATCTGGCACCAAAAGGCATTAAAGTTGTAAATGCCGATCTAATAGCCAAAGAAATCGATCCTAAAAATCCGGAAAAAGCGAGTTACAAAGCAGCAACATGGGCGTCATGGCTGATCGAAGACCTGCTCTATCAGGGTATCTCTTTTTGCTATGAAACTGTATTTTCACATGAATCTAAAATTGATTTCACGGCAAAAGCCAGATCCCTTGGTTATGAAATAATTCTTGTTTTTATTCATCTGGACATTCCAGAACTGAATGAAGCCAGGGTGATCCAGCGTGTTACCATGGGTGGGCACAATGTTCCTTCAGACAAAATATACAGCCGCATCCCCCGCACAATGAAACATGTTGCAAAAATCCTCCCCATCGTCAACCAGGCCAGGTTCTTAAACAATTCCTCACGTGAAGATCCTTTTCAGCTTGTGGCGGTTATAAAAAAGGGACGGTGTGACTATAAGGTAGATCATTTCCCTGGATGGGCTGAAAACATGCTGAAAGAGATGCTTTAGTTAAAAACAATTGTTTTCCCATATATATCTAGTCGATTTATGTAATTCGCCTTTAAAGCCAATAGAATACTTCTTGCTCTCCTCGTTGTTTATAGACATATCAAAGCTGATATCAAATGTGGTATCTTTGTAAAAATCCACCGGCAAATCATCTGGACAATTATAAATAACAAAAAAAGTTTCCTTTACGTCACACAAGGATACTATTTCATGTGAATCAAGTTTAAATAATATTGGTTGCTTGTTTATTAAAAAGTCTTTTTCATTCTTTCGGTGCAATACAATATTATCAATAACTAAATTTACTGGTGTTTTATCAACATCAGAAGTTGAACATATATACGCATCTATTTGTAAGGTATATGGTTCATGCCAAGCATCTCTTTCATAAATCCCTGGGAGATAAAAACCAGATGCTTCCGGCCTTGCCCAGAAGCCGATCCTTAATGAAGTGTTTTTGTTTTTTAAAACTATTTTCTTTTCCGAGATATAGTCTTCGCCCTGCTGAGTATAGCATCCAGACATACAAAATGCCGCAAAAATAAATAGTATTATTTTTCGATATGATTGACTATACAATTCCATTTTGCCTCATGGTTTTGATATCATTTAATCCATCCGCGCTGTTTCCATAAAAAATCATTAAATTTATATGACACAAGTTTGTAGTGAAAAGTATATGTCTTAATTTCCCCTCCGTTAATTGACATATCATAGAATATTTTCGATCACGACCACGCCTATTTTTTTGCTCCCCTCTTTAGCAAAGAGGGGCTGGGGGAGATTTGATAACTGATCTCTTATTCAAACACGATCAAGATCACCGCTTCCCTGACCAAGTTCTAGAAACTAGAGACCAGATACTGGAAACTGATTACTGAATACTGGTCACTCCCTTTAGTGCTGACCACGATTTTTTAAAACTGATAGAGCGGAGCGATACCACAACTTTAGGCACTATGTTTTTCACTATACAAGGCACTTTACCCTAAAGTAATGTTGGGTTTCGCCTCATCACCATTCATGTTAAGCAAACACCTAAATCGTAGGTTGGGTTATGTTTTTCAACCCAACTAAAATTTTTCGGCTCTACCCAACCTACTACTTTTTAAACCCGACCACGACCACGCAGGGCTGGCAATGATGTCTTATAGCCTTATTGTTCAAGATATCCCTGCCGTGTCATTTCGAGAATGATTTTTTTCACTCTTTCATTCCTGAATTTGCTGTACTTGTTTGAAAGATAAGATCCCCCGTATTTTTTGGGATTAGGAATAAAATAGGCGAGCAATGCAGCCTGGTATGGTGTCAGGTCTTTTGGCTTCCTTTTAAAATAGTATAGTGCTCCATCATGAATGCCGTAAATCCCCGGGCCAAGTTCTATTAAGTTGATATAGTAATCTAAAATTTCTTGTTTTGAAAGAATCCGTTCCATTTTTAAAGCTGTAATTACTTCAATTATTTTTCTATATAGGGTTTTCTCCTTTGTGAGAAAAGCATTTTTCACAACCTGCTGGGTAATAGTGCTGGCGCCCCTTGCATATCGCTTTTCTTTTAAATTTTTTTTAAATGCCTCTTTAATTTCATGCCAGTCAATACCTTTATGTTTGAAAAAAGTAGAATCTTCAGAAACAATGATAGCACCAATCACATGCCGCGGTAGGTCTTTTGACATAACAAAATCAGTTGTCCACGGGCACAGTGTTCGGTAAACCTTTGTTTTCTGCCTGTCATATGTGGTTATGGTCAGTCGGTTTTTTATATTGGTTAAATCAGGAAGGGCGGCTTTCAGGCAAACAGCTCCAATTAAGACAGCAGTGGCAATAAAAATTAAGCCATATCGTGTTTTACGTTGAAACAATCCCAGGCTTTTTATACATGAATATATCTTAATCAATATGTTTTTACCGTATGATTTTATTTGACTATAAACTGAACCGTACCTGTTTCTAGTACTTTGGTCTGTTCTTTCCAGACAGTTGCTTTGACTACATGCTTACCTCTTTGCATTGGCCAGAGATATCTGCCGCCTTGAATTTTTCCTGAGCTTTTATTGTCGACAATCCAGTCAACCATTTCATTTTTTGTTATTCCGGCCAGATAAAACTCAAACGCTTCCCTGTCATCCGGTATTCTTGGATCCATTGCCAGCTGTATACCGTCGGCAGGCCTCACAAGCCGAATATCAGCTTCAGCTGTTTCTTGTTTTTCAGCTTTTGGCTCTGTTCCAGCGATAAACCATTCTGTCCTGTTCAGGCAGTCGCCGTCCAGTAGCTGAATCGCAGGATCGCATATTTCTTTTTTGACCAGGTGCGGGCTTAAATATAACGGCTTTGTTTCATCAAACCTGTTCAGTTCAGCAAAAATACTTCTCAGCACCATGGTTGGACCGATTGCTCCGCTAACATCATCCATGGGTTTGCCATCAAGATTCCCCATCCAAACGCCGGCAGTATATTTATAATTATATCCAATGGCCCAGGCATCTCGGTAATCACTGGATGTACCGGTTTTAACAGCTGTTTGAACCGTAAAATTCAGAAGACTGCTCGCCCCGAACTCCAAATGCCTGGCGCCTGGATCCGAAAGGATATTTGAAATAATAGAAGCGATCTCTTCTGAGAAAACCTGTTTTTTACCCCCAGAAGAATATTGATTTGCAAGCATTTTTAAAGGTCTTAGCGTTCCCCGGTTTGCCAAAGCTGTATATGCCTGTACCAGTTCCAAAAGTTTTACTTCGCCATTGCCAAGTGCCAGTCCATCGCCATAGTAATCAGGGTGTTGGAACAGGCTCTCAAATCCAAGGGAGCGTAATCGGGAAAGATAATGGTCTACACCCACAAACTGAATGGTATGGATGGCCGGTATATTCAATGAATTCCCCAAAGCCTCGCGTAATGATACTGGACCGTAAAAGGTCCTGCTATAATTATGATAAGCATGCAGGCCCTGTCCTACTGGTTCCATTAAGGCCTGATCATCCAGTACATGAGATGCTGTCCATCCGCTCTCCAAAGCCAATGCGTATAAAAAGGGCTTCATGGAAGAGCCGGGTTGCCGCAATGCTGTTACTGCATCAATCTGACTGCAGGGGACATCAGGGTTCCCCTTTCCGGCGTTTACCCATGCCAAAACCTCGTTTGATGTATGATCAACAATTAAAACAGCACCGTTCGTTACTTTTCTTGGCTTTAAATCAGTGAGGCGCTGATCCAGAATTTCCTGTGAAAACTTCTGTATATTGCTGTCAAGGGTTGTTCGCAGGACATGCTCAGCGTGAAAAAATTCCTCAAACGCTGTACTAAAGATATAGTTGATGAAATGCCCGGCATATACCGGCAGGACAGGCTTTTCCAGCTGGAATCGGTCATCCTGTATCTGACGGCAGTCTTCCTGTGATAGCAGTCCCGCGGATTGCAGTCTCAGGGCCAGGCGGTCTATAGATGGTTCAATTGTTTCTGGATTTTTATACAGATCCAGATGTGATGGTGCTCTTACTAGTACAGAGAGGGCCATCATCTCTTTCATGCTCAGGGTGTCAAGATCACGGTTAAAGTAATACCGGGCTGCCTGGAGAACGCCACGTCGGTTGGACGCATAGGGGACCTGGTTTAGATAGAACTCTAGAATTTCATTCTTTGTGACATTTCGCTCCAGAGACCGGGCTTCAAAGCCTTCCAGCCATCTGGACCAGAGAGTCCTGGGCCTGGGACGGATAAGCCGGACAACCTGTTCTGATATGGTGCTTGCGCCCCGCACTGCTGCCAGTCTTTTTACATTTTGCCAGACCGCACGGCAGCGGGCCTTCCAGTCAACACCATTATGATCATAAAACCGTTTATCCTCGGCAATAATAAATGATTGCTGCAGGAATTCGGGTATATCATGCAGCGGTAGGAAATTATACGAATTCCACCGGTTTTGATACGTAACCGTCAACGGATTGCCGTGACAATCGATGGCCTGAAACTTATTGATATCTGAGATCAACCGTGTCAGCGAATCAGGAACCGGCTTTAAATCAAGTCCTGTTTTTATCGCCAGAAATAACCCAAGGATTGCCAGACCGATAATAACAGATTTTAATGCAGACCCAGACTTCTTCATGATAGAACTGCCTGAAAACGTTTTAACCTTCCCGAAAATTTATTCATCCAGCACCCGCAGTGTTCCTGGTATACCCTTGCCGTAAACATCAGGATCATACATCTCTTCAGCATGCACCGGCATTTCAACAAATTCACCTGCCGCGATTGCCTGGGCAGTATAAGACAAGTGATAATTACCGGCCGGCAAATAGTCGGAATAAAACCTCGCAGCATCATGGCGCAGTTCCTTATGATAAAAACTCCATCTGGACACGTTATAATAACACCAGTCTGAAAAGGTAAACCACCACGACCCGCCTGCTGCCTGAAAGTCACCTTTATCAGCATCCACATCTGAAGCAGTTGCCAGATCCCGGTTAACCGGTTCAAGGCCGCCCGGGATAGGATCATCTACAACCACAAAATTGCGTACGGTGGGCAGAGACAGGAAAATATCTACCCTGATAAGTTCTCCCCGTTTTATCTCCATGGGGCTTTTCAGCATGATCCATTTGTTATCACGCTCAACACTGTATTCCCGCCGAATCTCAATACCTGCGTTTGTCCGTGTAGCGTGCTCTTCAAGAGGGGCAAATGTCACTCTGGCAGAATAGTACAAACGGCCTTTACCTTTCCGTTCAATCCGGACTTCTGTTTTTCGGCCGGGATCCCCTTCTTTTATCGGCCTTTCAAAAGTAACCGGGTCATCACGAAGCGCTTTAAATTCTGTTTTGCCCAGCAGTTTTGCATCCATAAGCGCCTTTACTGTCATGTCAGGCGTTTCTTTTTCATAAAGCCTGCTGTATTCGATCAATCCATTCATGCAGAACATGTTCTCCTGAGTATTCTCCCAGTGATTCCTGTTGCCCCTTGTCTGTGTGATACTTCGCACCAGCTTGAATGGAACATCCCCTACAAGTGACGCGCCGTATTTCTTTTCCCCAAGTGCCGTAAACGCGCTTAAAATAGCGGCGTTTGCCCGCATCGGTGTTGCCAGTATCCGTTTAAAACTGTCGTCCAGTTCTTCATTAAAGAAAAACTTGCCCCCTGTCTGGCTGGAATGGGCAAGAATCTGGGTGGCAACATCTTTTGCAATTGATTCAGCCCCTTTTATTTTTATGGCCGCTTGAAGATAATGGGCCTTGCCAAACAGCGTCATATTCGGAACATGGGGCTTGTACCGCCTGAGATCCGAAAGATATACACTCCCATGCTCAGCAAGCGCGGCCAGGGCAACTGCGCGCACGGTTGAAGACATGCCTGGTGAAAAGAAGGTTGGAAACACATCTTTTTTCAGCATATCGTCAAGATATGCGTGCAGCTTTTTCTCAACCTGTTCTGGTATTTTATAACCGCTGTGCCTGAGCCAGTTAAACGCCAGCGCGGTATAAGCGGAAAGATACGGGCTTACATATTTATTCCTCGGTATATAATAGACCATTCCTCCGTTCGGCGCCTGAAAATTAACCGCATTTTCAAGAGTCGTTTCAGGAAGCGTATCGCTCCCTTCCCATATAAAATCTTCAGGCATGTACTCTTTAAGATTCAGGTAGTGCGACGCCATAACCCCCTTACTCAGCTTCTGTTCCCAGCACATATAGGGATAATGCTGCATGTATTTAAAAGCACCTTTAACATTCCCGATAACTGTCGGGGATGTGACAACACTCACGCTCCCCACATCATCATGTATCGCCTCAGGAAACAATATGCTTTCCGTAACCTGATCGCGCGTTGTTGTGCCGTAATTGGCAGCAGTTTCAAGGGACCGCCGCTTCTTAACCGGCACCACATGCTTTAAACCATCACCATCTGTTTTATCTCGGGCCGTGACAGTGAAAACAAGCTCGCCGTCATCTTTAGTTTGAACCGGCATCCAGACAGTGGATCGTTTGTAGGGAGCCAATTCTATTCGGTCTGTATGGGTTAACGCTGTTTTTGTATTGTCAACAGGGCCTGATACACTTATCTCTACAGAAAGCTTGCGGGGTTTATCTGTACGGTTCATAACGCTGAATCCAGCCTTAAAGCTGTCCCCTTCAGTCACCTGATTCGGCATTACCGGTCTTACTTCAGTGGGACGGTTAACCTTGAATCCCTCATCCCCAAGCCCCATCCGGTCAGACGGTGTAACCGCCATGGCAAAGACCCGCCAGCCGGTCAAATTATCAGGGACTTCAAACTCAATGGACGCGTTTCCGGCTTTATCGGTTTTTAAAGAAGGATTCCAGTAGCTGACAAATTTAAATACCGAGCGCATGCTGATATCCGATCCAACATCACCGCCTGTGTTTGCCCCTTTTTTCTCAAACTTCTGCCGCCCCACCAGCCGGGTAAGAAGATTATAGTTTTCAAGATCAAGGCTCTCTAGCTTGTAAAACCCCTTGTAAGGATCGTAGTAATCACGTCCCTGCGCCAGAAGATCAAAAACAGCTTCATCAAGAACAATCACTGCCAGTTCAATCGGTTCTTTTTTGTCAAGATGCCTCGGCTTGGCGTTCAGCTTAACGGTCACCTTATCTCGTGGTTTATAAACGTCTTCTTCGGGCTTAACGTTTACTATGATTTCCTTGTATGGATCTTTTACGGGCACGGACACATACCCGATACGGAATGCTGGTTTTCCAAGATCAACATTCCCTTCTCCCAGAGGTTTTTCCACACGGGGAGAGGCAACCACCACGGACAGATAAAAACCCGGTGCATAATCCGGTTCAACCGTGAATTCAATGATGGGTGTGCTGGTTTTAAGCTTTTCTGTCCAGGTTTTTAAAACGCCATACCGTTCAATTGTTACCAGGGCTGTTGCGCCGGGAAACGGATTTTTAACAAGATATCTGGCTTTTTCGCCAATATTATATGTTTTCTCCTCTGGTATTATCTGGAGGCTGTTGTCATCCGGCTCCCTCCAGACCACCCTACCTTTTCCCGCTACCCATGCATATATCTGGGTGCTGTGGCTTCGGCCCTTTGTATCACTGACAGCCGCTGTTATTCGAAATGAACCAGGATCGGAAGGAATAAAGTTGCAGGATACAGGACCTTTTTTTGCCTTGTAGGTTTTATCACTGACAGATATCCATTCATCTATATATTGTGTCAGGTATGCATTTCCCGCGCCTTTCACCCGTGACGCTTTAGTAACCATCCTTTCAACAGTTACATGTACATCCGTGCCTGTTACCGGTTTTCCATGGTCATCAACAACCATGAATTCTACACGGGCTTTTTGATCTTCTTTATAAACCCATTTTGTGTTTCTTAAGCCGACAAAACGGTCCCTGCCCACATAATCTGCTGAAACAAATGATGCAATATATTTACCTCTGTCATCCTGAACCGCGCTTTCAACCGTTAATCTGCCGAATAAAATACCCTTATCCGGAAGAACAAATCTGTTTGTCTGGTTGCCCTTGTCGTCAAGCGCTTCTTTGGTCTGAAAAACCATATATGAACGAGAACTCTGATGCCTGTATGTATCAAAGCTGAATCTTTTTGCTTCATGGTGTTTGGGAGTAAAATCACAGCCCCGAAGGTGGGCAGTTATCCGTGAAGGCGCTTCTGTATAAGGGCCGCCTGCATGGAGTCTGGCAGAAGAAGAGACCTCAACTTCATCGTCCTGATGAAACAGATCGCCGTTTATCTCATTGGAAACACGGAAGGGTGACGGGGTAAAATCACTGACCAGCACTTGCATGGGCTGCCATGTATAATCAGTAAAGCCGGTGCTCAATTCAAACCTGTACCAGCCCACAGCCCCTGTTTTCGGGACAGTGAATTCACCATGCCAGCTGCCAAATTCCGATAATTCTATTTTGTCTTGTTCATGAACGGTTTTTCCTATTGGATCCAACACTTTCAGCTTATATGGATATGCCGGCGGAGGGACAAACCTGTTGTTGTCCTGGTTTCTCACATAAATCTTGTATTGGATGGTATCTCCAGCCTTATAAACGCCCTGGGCAGTTGTTCCCCATACACGAATATGGCCATATTTTTTTTTAGCATACGGATAGACTGAATAATTTGATGCCCTGCAAGTGTCTACTTCAAATTTTGGATCTAATGGTATAATCCCGATATCACCCTGTTTTTCAACTTTGACAAAAAACCTTTCGCAACCGAAACAGTCAGAACACCAGTAAAACAGGTCAAGTTTTGGATCTAACGTTTCAGTGCCAGCCAGAACAGCCACACCATTTTTATCAGTTGATGCCCTGCTCAATATTTTTTTGTCTGAAGACAGTCTGGACATGGAATCTTTGTATATGGTTACGACCGCATCACTGATAACCTCACCGCTAGTCATGTCGGTTATCCATACAGCGGTATTGAAATGACCTATTTTCACATGTACCTGAAAAGGGGTTACCTGGGAAAAGAACTCATACTCGCAATCATATTTACTTACACTCGGCTTTGTTGAAAGATGCCCGTATACAGCACCAGTTTTTCCTTCAAGCATGTCACGGACACCCAGGGGTACGGCAAAAGAGACATCCTCAACCTCAGGTATATCTATTTTGCTTGTAAGTGCTCCCTTGCTTCCTTCGGATGTCAGCTTTGTAAAGTTAAGAGTCACATCTTCAAGATTGGTTACATATAAGGGCACATCTGTATCTACATTCTTTTCAAGTACAGAAGTATTATGGGTGAGCGTAAAATCCGGTTTGCGATGGGCAGTAAAAAATTCAAAATCTATGGGTTCAGGAAGCGTTCTACCGAACTCATCTTTTAAATCTCCAAGTTTAGATTTTATTTGATATTTGTGCCATGCTTTTAAAAGTTCGGGAAAACGGACTGTATAAAAATTGCCTTTTCTATGGGGACGATCTAATCGTGAATAGCTGTATACATTTTCCCAAGGGTCATAGTCATCACGACCCCCTGCAAGATCTGGTATAAATTCAATATGTTCTTGCACTTCTTCTTTGATTACCGGTGAGCTGAACACTAAATATACACTGGCCAAGGGATCACATTTGGGCTGTGCGTTTAATGGTTTTCCTGGATCAATAAGTACTTCCCGTTTGTTAAAAATATGAAAATTTGCACCCAGGAGATTTAAATCATCTGTTCTACACCTGATGCCAAGGAACTTAAATTCCGGAAATGTATGGAACTTGGTGTTGATTTTTTTTGTTATCCCTTTTTCAGGCCCGATAGCTGAAACCAGGCCGGGTTCTATCCTGAATTCCATAGAAGTGTCCAGCGGCAGTTCTTCATGGGGCGAAACAAGCCAGATCCGGCGTGCCTCTACCCCTTTTACGGTTTGTGCATCATCATCACTTTTTTCAGGGGGTGTATCGCCTACATACAAAATAAGCCCTTCGCCAAAAAGGGGCAGAAATTTTGGTTTCTCATGGTCGTCCGGATCAGGTTCAACTTTCAGTGTATACCGCTTCTTACCTCTGGACGTTTTCATAAAAAGATGCTGTTCAACAGAGTTTTTTAATACCGCCTGGTTAAAGGTAACGCGTATGACCGGCAGACCCGGGGACTTCCATGTGTAAAACCATGCGTGGCGGATTTTCGGCCTTTCCGTAATAAACTGATGATCATATCTCTCTGAGATGGTTGTGCCGTCTTCAGCTTTAATGCCGGGATTAACCGTCACTTTATATTTTGTCGCCTGTTTCAGTGTATCCTTTTCTCCCAGCTGGCACGCAAGAGCGCTTGTGTTTATCCAGCGCCATTCACAATTGCAGTCAGGTGTTATCTCTATGGGAATCTCTTCATCTTTCCGCTCCATCCGGCCTAACGGAACAACCGGGCGGTTAAACTGAATGACTATCTGCCTTCCCGCAGGAACATCTCTACCATCAGGTGTAATTCTTGAAATTTTTAATGGTTTTTCAGATGCAAAATCAGCAGAATCAAACGCGGAAAAAGTAACTTGTACCAGCAGAACAAAGATTAAAGAACTAAAAACACATAATTTTTGTTTCATATCAGAACCCCTTTTATTATTCATAGATTTGACTAGAATGATTTGACAAAACTTTAAGTCTTGTATCATATAAAAGGGACAATTGTAAACGCCTCTGACAAAAAATTATGAAAAATAAACAGCGAATATTATCATGAAAAGACCATACATCATAGGGGTAATGGGCGGTGGATCTGCAACCGTTGAAGAGATTGATGCCGCGTACAAACTCGGCCGGCTTATTGCCGAACAGGGCTGGATTCTCCTGAACGGCGGAAGGGCTGCGGGAATTATGGAGGCCTCTGCAAAAGGAGCCAATGAAAACGGTGGTTTAACTGTCGGTATCCTTCCGGATGCCGGGCCGGTCGGGACATCTGATTTTATACAGATTCCCATATACACAGACATGGGAAACGCGCGGAACAATATCAATGTACTGTCAAGCAACATCATCGTGGCCTGCCCTGGCGGTACCGGAACCATCTCCGAAATTGCTCTGGCCCTGAAAAACGGTAAAAAGGTGATCTGCCTGAAGTTTAAACCAGGTGATGTGTTTAAAACAAATGAACAGCAGGGAATGCTGTTTTACGCGAACACACCGGAAGAAGCCATCAACCTGATTATAATAAACTTAAAAAACATAGCACACGGATGACACGGATGGTACGGATTTTCACAGATTAAAGGATTATAAATACTGTTCTTTTTCGAGCCCTTTGAGGTAAAAACAGCAGTATGATTTTGCATAAAAAAGTCTGTGTGGGGCTGTGACTAAAAAACTTTGCGCCTTAGCGTCTTTGCGTGAGATTGATCTGTGAAAATCAGTATAACCCGTGTCATCCGTGTACTATTAATAAACTATTTTTACATCGCCAGAATCGCTTCAGCAAGAAGGAGATCTTCTTTTGTGGTAATCTTTATGTTGTTCCTGCTGCCGCGGATCATGATGACCTCTCTGTCGATCCTTTCCACAAGAGAAGCATCATCTGTGCCCTTGTATCCGTCCTTTTTTGCGCGCTCATGCGCTTCCATGATAATGCTGTATTGAAACACCTGGGGAGTCTGGGCAAGCCATACATGCTTTCTGTCGACTGTTCCCAAAACACGGCCGGTACTGTCGTCAATATTTTTTAAGGTATCGAACGCTGGAATACCGGGTATGCACGCTCCTGACTGCTCTGCTTTGGATATGCATGCTGAAATCATGCCTGGTTCGGCAAAGGGGCGGACACCGTCATGCACAGCAACAATATCATTGGAATCAGCATTTTCCATCGCCTTGAGCCCGTTGTAAACCGAATCCTGCCGTTCAGGCCCGCCAGCAACCATAACGATATTCTTATGAAGCTTAAGCGGCGGCAACAGGGTCTGTTGACAGAAATCAATATCATCTTCCGGCACCACAAGCAGGATCCTGTCAATTGCGCTGCATCCATTAAAAAGGAGCAGAGTAAGCCCCAGAATTGGCCGATTGGCAAGCAAGAGATATTGCTTCCGGATATCCCCTTCCATTCTTGCGCCTTTGCCGCCCGCTACAATAATCGCTGCATTCATATTCTTATTTACCAGAATTAAAAAGTAATACCCAACGACAACGTGACCTTTTTATATTCAACTTCAAAGTTCTGGCCGTATATTTCAATCTCGCCATTATTGCTGGTATACAGGACTTCAACCTGCCACTTGTTCCCTATAATAACCCCAAGGCCGCCGGCAAGATATAAATCATTTTTCAGGGAAATACCCCTTGCTTCATACTCATTGTCCCCAAGAAAAAAACTATACCCAAAATGTCCAGTGAAATAATGAGCGATTTTTTCTGACTCTGAACGTATCTTAAAAAGGCCGTAAACAGGTATAAAGTAAAAATCCCCAGTATATTCATCCAGAGAGCGAGGTACCATTAATGTCAAGCCAGCACCAAATTCAAAATTTTGCACCCGCTTGATATACTCTCCTGATAAAGAGAAACTCGTTTCAACATCATCTTTTCCGCTGATGTTGTAATCTGAAATATTACCTGAAATTTTATGGTCACCAGCAATGTCCGCCCCGATTTTCAAGGTGATTTCAGCAAAAGCATTCCCTGTGAAAACAAAGATAACAAACAGAACTGCCACAGTCTTTTTCATGAGTCTCTCCTTTTAACAAGTAAAATAAGTGTCTAACGTTATAGAATGCTGCTATTTTTATTTAAAAAAAAAAGTGAAACGATTCATATAAATTGTAAGTTACAATGTGTTTCAAATAAATACTTGTAAGTAAAGTTAAGGAATTGTTAAAACCTGAACCTCTGGGTCAGGAACTTTACTAAAAAAGGCAGAGCAAAGCGATACATCAACTTTAGGCACTTTAGCTCACTTTAGGCACTTTATTTATTTCAAATAATTCAACTCTTTTGGGAGGGGAATCCCCTTTCCCATAGTATCTTCACCATAATTCACGTTTGCCAGGATCTTGATGTCTTCCAGAGACCGGACATCTCCCTCAAATGTTACTTTTTTGATTTTTTCCTTCAGGATTTTTCCGCCAGCCCAGGTGAGATCCAGCACACTGCTGGCATCAAACCTGTCCTCGCCAATACATAACTCCACCTCGCCGCCATAGTGCTGAACAATCTTGGCGACTAACGTACTGGGGCGGTTATGGAAACCAAGCTTTTCAGGAATGCTTACGGTAATGGAAGACCTTTCAATATTCTCATTAATTATTTCCTGTGCCAGTGTTTTACCTGTATCAAGGAAATGGCATACATAATAGAGCCCATAGTTAATAATGCGGTCAAGGAGCCATATAGGATCAACAATATTAGTCAGTTTTTTGCGTACTTTCTGATAGACGGTTTTGTAGCCCCTGCCCAGTAGATGGCGTTCATAAAAATGGAGAAGGCTTCCAGCCATCTGCAGCAGGTGAAGCACAACCGAAATAAAACCGCGAAGCTGCTTTAACTTTCTGTTACCGTATCTGAAACCACCGTATATAACATATGTGTCAAAAGAAGACTGAAGATTGTGAATGACCATTTCAAACTGTCTTATTTCAACTTCATTAACTTTTTCCGGGACAAGTTCCTTTAGCTTCTTTTTACTATAAGGCTCGTAAAATCCAAACTGATCAAAATTTTTTGATATGGTCATATACTCACTGGCAATTTTTACAATACGTTGTCTGTCCTGGTCTTTTTCTTCATCATCAATGTCGAACTCAAGCATTTTACTTGTAATCACACCCGGAAAAAAATCCTGATTATACCCCTCTTTTGGTACGATGATGTCAAGCCGCTTTGCTTCTTTAAGGACTTCTTTTGCGGTGGAGATAATCGTCATCATAATGAAATCATGAGTTTTTTCACCAGCTTTGATAAAAGTGTCATCTTTTGGCAGATCATAGAACGCAAGCCTGTTGTTTAGATGCTTCTGTGAATTGCCTGCAAGTCCCAGATGGCGTACAACCGCTGAAAGCTCCCTGTAAAAAAACCAGTCCTTGTTGTTTTTTGCCCCGTTAAAATCGAGGAATTCTTCAAGTAAGTGAGAGGAGGATATAAGCTTGGAATAAGTTTTCTTTGTAAAAACGTGTTGGGGATTATCCTGTGTATTAATATAAATACAGCATTTAAGATAATCAAAGGAATAAATCTTGACCCTTTCATAAAAACTGATATCGCAGGCCTGTTGTTCTGTCATGGCTTTCTTTGCATACAAAGAATCCGGTTTTAATCCGGATACACTAAAGATAAAAAACGGTCCGAGCAGACAATAAGCCGAATTCTGTGTTCGGTCTCAGTTACCCAAAACCGGATAACGATCATTCATCTGGGATGCTGGTTACCCAGCATCTCAAGCGACCTACCCGGGAGCTTGGACGGGCCGTCCTCAAGCGCTCCCCTATTTGGTCTTGCACCAGGCGGGGTTTACATAGCTTCCCCGGTCACCCGGAGAACTGGTGCGCTCTTACCACACCGTTTCACCCTTACCCGGCACTCAATTTCTGCCCAACTGATATTTAAGCGCGTCAAGAGAGTTGCGCAGAAATTGAGTGCCGGGCGGTTTCCTTTCTGTTGCACTTTCCTTCACGTTGCCGCGACTCCGTATTACGGAGCGCCTTGCCCTGCGGTGTTCGGACTTTCCTCCCGGCCTAAAACCGTAATACGGTTAATGGCCTGGCGATCGTTTGGTCTGCTCCGACCGTTTTATTCATTGTTATCTGTTTCCTGGCTCTCTTCACTATCATTAACATAAAGAATTCTATAACAATGAGGACAAAATTTCAAGGTATCGGTTTGATGAAGCTCATTGTACATCTGGGGAGGTATGTTCATATGGCAGCCATAGCAAACAGCATCCCTGACAACCGCCACTGCTGCACCATTTAACTGGTTCCTTAGTTTACTATATCTATCAAGAAGTTCCGGCTCGATTTTTGCCGATACAATCATTTTCCTTTCATCAAGATTGGCCAATTCTCCCTTTTTATCAACAGTTGTTTGCTCAATAACGGATTTTTCAACTTGTATTTCATCTTTTAATTTTGAAAACGCTCTCCTTTTTTCTTCTATACCCTTTTCACTCTCTTCAATACGATCAAGATTTTCAAGCATCTTATCTTCTATCTTTGAATTGGCCAGCTTCAGTTTCTCAATCTCTTTTAATGTTGCCTGGTATTCCTTGTTGGTTTTTACCGCCATCAGTTTTTCGTCACTCTTCTGAGCAAGAGAAAGATTCATCTGTACATCTGATTCATCTTCCCGGTAAACCTTTTTAAGTGCTTCCAGAGCTTCCTCTTTTTCTTTAATTTCCTGCTCAACTATGCTTAGCTTATGATCCAGCGCATCTATCTTTTCAGGCAAAGAACTCAGGACAGCATTGATATTATCAGCTTCAATTTCAATGTTTTGATAGTCAAGCAGTATGGCAATCTGTTCCTTTGAAATACTCTCCATAGCGTTTCCTTTTTCATAAAAATATATTCGTTAACTTATTGTTTATCTAATATCATATCCATCCAAACGTAAATTGCTGTGATAACAGCAGGCTAAATTATTATAAACGGATCGGTTTCAAGACCGCATGCCTCAACTTTAACATCAAATCCAGCCCGGGAAAGCGCTTCACTGAGTCTCACAGATAGCGCACTGACAATAATATGCTCGGAAGCAAAATGCCCCATGTCAATAACGCCTACCCCTGCCTCCTGGGCCATTCTGGCATCATGGTACTTCAGGTCACCGCTGATAAAAGCTTGGGCGCCGGATGCCAGAAAATCGTTCATCATGCTGGAACCGCTACCTGTACAGGCGGCGGCCTTTTTAACTAAAAGATCAGGATCTCCGGCCATTTTCACATTTGATATGTCGAGTGCCTGTTTTATCTTTCCTGCCAGCTTTGCGAGTTTAACCTTTTTTTCAAACTCTCCTACCCGGCCCGGCCCATGCTGTTTTTCAGAATTAATCGTTTGATCCAGGGGTTGAAGGGATGTCAGTCCGATTTTTTCGGCAAAAATATCATTCAATCCACCAGCAACTGAATCAAGACTGGTATGAGCAGCATAAACAGCCAGTTTATGAACAGCAGCAGCATTAATCACTGAACCAGGATGTGAACTGAAATCTATAGATTGGATCGGTTTCAATATAAGCGGATGATGTGTTATCAGCAAATCAACACTGTTTTTACAGGCAGCGTCAACCACATCAGTTCCCGGATCAAGAGCTATCCATATTTTCCGGACAGCCCCCTCTGGCTGGCCGGCCTGAAGGCCTGAATTGTCCCATTCTTCGGCAAGACCGGAAGGTGCTATCTCCTCCATAATCCTGATAACATCTTTTACTTCCGGAATCATACCTTGCAATCTCCCACAAACAAAAAAGGCGCGGTATTAAAATACCACGCCTCCCAGTTCTTTAGACATAGGTGTCTTTCTTTTATCAAAAAATGCTTACAATACATAGCTGAAAATATCTGTTTGTCATTATCTATGTTCCGTTTATGTTTTGCCTGGTGGGCCCACCTGGATTCGAACCAGGGACCGACCGGTTATGAGCCGGTGGCTCTGCCAGACTGAGCTATGGGCCCGTTAAAGGCATAAACTGCGACTAACTAACTGTTGTTAGTCATTTTGTCAAGGAATCATTTCCCACCGGGTTATTTGGTATTATGATTCAATAAAATTTTTAAGCTTCTTACTCCTTGTGGGATGCCTTAATTTTCTTAAGGCCTTGGCTTCAATCTGCCGTATCCTTTCACGCGTTACAGCAAAATCTTTCCCAACTTCTTCAAGTGTATGATCTGCCTTTTCACCTATCCCAAAACGCATTCGCAGGACCTTTTCCTCCCGGGGAGTAAGTGTCGCAAGGACCTTTCTTGTCTGTTCTGCAAGGTTCATACTTATAGACGCGTCAGAGGGAAGCATGAATTTCTTGTCTTCAATAAAATCACCAAGATGGCTGTCTTCTTCTTCACCAATCGGTGTTTCCAGTGAAATTGGTTCCCTGGCAATCTTCAGCACTTTACGCACTTTACTCAATGGAATTTCCATTTTTTGAGCTATCTCTTCCGGCGAAGGCTCCCGTCCCAGTTCCTGCACAAGGTACCTGGATGTACGGATCAGCTTGTTGATTGTTTCTATCATATGTACTGGGATTCGTATGGTTCTCGCCTGGTCAGCTATCGCTCTGGTTATTGCCTGCCGGATCCACCACGTGGCATATGTGCTGAATTTATAACCCCGGCGGTATTCAAACTTGTCGACCGCCTTCATTAAGCCGATGTTTCCCTCCTGGATTAAATCAAGAAACTGAAGTCCCCTGTTTGTATATTTTTTAGCGATGCTGACCACTAGCCGTAGGTTGGCCTTAATAAGCTCTCTTTTTGCGAGCTTGGTCCCCAGTCGGCCCACCTTTACCCGGTTCATAATCTTTT
Source organism: Desulfobacterales bacterium (assembly GCA_028277765.1). Classification (GTDB taxonomy): domain Bacteria; phylum Desulfobacterota; class Desulfobacteria; order Desulfobacterales; family SURF-7; genus JANQFQ01. Next base: position 1,247 of record JANQFQ010000070.1, on the reverse strand, counting down.
TAAGCAGCATCCCGTCCGACGTGATAGCCCTTTCTTTTTCTTCGATCTGTTCTAAAATTTCACTTAAATCATGGTACAAAATGATCAGATCTTTTCTGCCAAGACCGGTCCTCCCTTGAGCCCATTTGACAAAACCAGATTCGCTGGTCAGGTTGGCACGAAGTTCCCGTAAAGATGTATCAAAAGCGTCAGCACATTTTGAGATGACATCACTCATGGTTGTAAACCATTCTATCTGTTCCTTGATTTTATCCTCTATGCTGTCAATGATCCCACTTTCAAACCGCCAGCGTTTAAGCAAATCAAAAATGTGATCCGTGCGATTGCTTATGGATTTTTTTATCTTTTGATGTTTTTCCTTGTGTTCAAAGCTTAGCTGTTCCTGCTCTTCCTGGTTTAGTTCATCCAGTTTTTTTACTTCAGTGATTGTGTTTAAAAAATTATCTATCTGCTGGACTTCATCAATATATGTATCCCCTTCATCTATATCGCGTAGAACATGTTTTGACCTGAGGTTGCCGACTTCAATATTTCCGGCAAGAGAAATGATACTCTCAATCCCTATGGTTGTGGAAAGCATTGCGTATAAAACATCCTGCTCACCGTTTTCAATCTTTTTAGCAATCTCAACTTCACCTTCCCTGCTCAAAAGTGTTACAAGCCCCATCTCACGAAGGTACATCTTGACAGGGTCGGTTACTGTGCCGAAATCCACAACAGACGCGTCTTTTTTCTTGGCCGCCTTTTTCCTCTTACCCTTTTTTTCTACAACCGAAATCCCCGCATCTTCCAGAATCATGATGGCCTGATCTATCTGCTCTGGAGAAACCATCTTTTTAGGAAGGAGTTTAAATACCTCATTGTATGTCAGCAGCCCCTGCTTTTGTCCCTTTTTCAGCAGCCTTTGAATTTTCTTTTTTACCGCCTCTTTATTAATCCCCGCTTTTTTCCTTGCGGCTTTTTTCTTGGCCGCCTTTTTCTTCACAGTTTTTTTCACGACGGCCTTCTTCTTTGCAGTTTTTTTCATAGTTGCCTTTTTCTTCGCGGCTTTTTTCACAGCTGCTTTTTTCTTAGCTACTTTCTTCATGGCTGCCTTTTTCTTCGTGGCTTTTTTCACGGCTACCTTTTTCCTCGCGACTTTCTTCAATGCTCTTTTTTTAGTTTTTGCTGATTTATTCTTTTTGGTAACGGCTTTTTTTGTCATAAAGATTCGCCTCCTGCTGAATCCTGGTTTTCTGTTTCCAAGC
>JANQFQ010000038.1 GCA_028277765.1 Desulfobacterales bacterium | reverse complement strand
AAAAAACCAGCCCAACTCAGATATGACGTCGTTTACCTGGCGAGAAACCGCTCAAGGTCACATCCTTTTGCAAGGAAATAAATTTAACTGGATCGAGCGAGCCAGGTACGGCGTCAAATCAATATGGCCGATACATCCTTCCTATGTTGAAGTAAAAAAGATTAACCGCCAGCTGGTCTACTATGTACAGGAGAGAACGAGTAATAGAATAATCCCTTCAAAAGACATGCTCCATGTGCCGGGTTTTGGTTTTAACGGCCTTACAGGAGAAAGCGTAATCACGAACTTTGCCAAAGGGACCATCGGAATCGGCCTTTCCCTTGAAGAGTTCCAGTCACTTTTTTTCGAACAAGGGATGAATCCCGGCGGCGTTTTTTATCTTCCTGAAGGACAGACACTTGGTGATAATGCAGAAGGCTGGAGAGCAGCAGTCAGAAGAAGATTTCAGGGCGGAGCTAAACACCATGTTCCCATGACATTAGAAAACGGCATGAAGTTTGACCAGGTTGATGTAAAACTGGTTGACGCTCAGTTTTTAGATCTTGTTAAAGCAAAAAAGATTGATATCTGCGGGATCTTTAAAGTGCCGCCTTCTAAAATATCCATCCATGGCACAAATACAAATTATAACAACACCGAACAGGAGAATTTGAGTTTTGTCAACACCTGCCTTCTTCCCTGGCTAGTACGAGATGAACAGGCCATGAATGCAAAGCTTTTAACGGATGCTGAACGAAAAGCAGGCTTTTTCATCAAATACAATGTTTCAGGATTACTTCGCGGCGATTCAAAAGCACGTTCAGAATACTATAACAAAATGTTCCAGGTAGGAGCCATGTCTCCGAATGATATCAGAGAAAAAGAAGACGCAAATCCAATCGAAGGCGGCGACCAGTATTTTGTGCCGCTAAACTTTGTTTCAGTGGACAGGCAGGAACCTGTTTCATTAGAGCAAAATCATAAAAGAATAAAAGAAAACAGATCCCAGGAAAACATCCTTCATTCTGTTCGTACAAGAGACCGGATCATCAAACGCTATTATCCTTTATTTGAAAACGCTGTTGATAAGATCACCCGGATAGAAAAAAACGCTGTCACCAGAAAGGTTGACCAGTTTAACAAAAAAAGAGCGTTTAACGACCTTGAAGGTTTTCTACATGAATTTTACTCAACCTTTGATGAAAAAGTAAAAGCGATCATCGCTCCTACATTTAGAGTATTTGCAGAATCCATCCAGGAAGCTGCTGCAACCGAGATCGGCGATAAAATCGGGATATCAGAAGACCTGGAGAAACGGATTAATGATTATATTAACGGTTTTTCAAATAAATATGTTCGTTCCTCATTAAACCAGCTTTTAGATCAACTTAAACAGGGAGGCCCTGATGCAGTGGCGGATCGAGCAACTGACTGGACTATTGATCCCACCAGGGCACAAAAAACATCCAAAAACGAAACTGTGTCCATGGCAAACATGGTGGCCCGCGCTTCATTTCTTGCGGCTGGTTTTTCTGCTGTATGGGCTATCCGGGGAGATGAGACATGCCCTTACTGCAGATCCCTTGAAGGCATGGCAGTAAAATCCGGCCAGGCATTTGTAGAACCGGGCAATTTTGAACCCGAGGGCGCTGACAGCGGTCCTATGAAAATAAGAGGCTTAACCAAATATCCTGCCCTGCACGGCGGATGCGACTGTTTCATAACATACAAGTGAGGTTTTCAAATGAAAAATAAAGAGATCAGAAACATTATTAACGCAGAATTAAGGGTGACCAGATCTGATGACGGCCCGGTCAAAATATCCGGCTATGCTGCTGTGTTTAACACCCTTTCAGATGATTTGGGAGCATTCAGGGAAAAGATTAAAAAAGGCGCTTTTGCCAATGCCCTGAAAAATTCTGATGTTCGCGCACTTTTTAATCATGACAGCAATATTGTCCTGGGGAGACAGTCTGCAGGCACACTTACCCTAAAAGAAGATGACCACGGCCTTTTCATGGAGGTTATGCCGCCTGACACCCAGGCTGCGCGTGATCTAATGATTTCAATTGAACGCGGGGACATAACCGGCCAGTCATTTGGATTCAGTGTAAAAGAGGATTCCTGGGATAAACCTTCAAATGACGGACCGGAGATAAGAACAATCATAGAAATCGATGAACTTTATGATGTATCGCCGGTGGTGTTCCCTGCTTATCCTGATACTACAGTGGCCCTTCGGTCACTTGAAGACTTTAAAAACATCAGCGCGACCGCTGATGATATGGGTGCGACCGCCCTTGAAGATGACATGCAGGAAGTTGAAGAAACCTTAATCAGACTAAAAACAGGAGGAATATTCTAATGATAGAAAAACTTTTAAAAGAACTTCGAGAGATCATGGCAAGACTTGAAGAGTATCGCGCCCTTGATCCAGAAAACCGTACAGAGGAAAACAAAACGCAGCGCGACAAAGACCTTAACCGTGCGAAAGAATTAGAAATTGAGATCCAGGCAGAGCGCGACGCCATTAACCTTGCAAACAGGATGAACGAAACCATCAACGGCAACCCGCCTGACCTTGATCCTAATATCGGCATGGAGGACCGGGAGATCAGGCAGTACTCCCTTGTAAGGGCGATCCGGGCGGCTGCTAACGGCAACTGGTCTGAAGCTACCTTAGAGCATGAAGCCAGCAATGAGGTGGCAAAGCGGATGAAAAAAGACCCTCAAGGTTTTTTTGTGCCGCATGACTGGCTGGAACGAAGGGATCTTGTGGTGGGCACACCTTCTGCTGGCGGCGATCTTGTGGAAGATGAATTACGGGCTGGATCTTTTATCGACATGCTCAGGAACAAAATGGTGGTCCAGCAAGCAGGGGCAACTGTTTTGTCCGGTCTTGTGGGTAATATATTTATTCCCAGACAGACATCCGGGGCAACAGCTTACTGGGTAACTGAAGGAAACTCTCCTACAGAAAGCCAGCAGGCAGTGGACCAGGTGGAATTAAAGCCAAAAACCGTGGGCGCGTTTACGGATTATTCCAGAAAACTTCTGCTCCAGTCCTCAATTGATGTTGAAAATTTCGTGAGGACTGACCTTGCCACTGTCTTAGCCCTTGCCATTGATCTGGCCACCCTTCACGGGTCAGGGACTGATCCCGAGCCATTAGGGATAGCAAACACGCCTGGCATCGGCCTTGTTGTGGGCGGCGCTAATGGCGCCAATCCTAACTGGGGGCATATCGTGGATTTAGAAACCGAAGTTGCCCAGGATAATGCGGATATCGGAAGGCTTTCTTATATCACCAATGCAAAAGTAAGAGGATATTGCAAACAGACTGATAAAGGGACTGATACCGGCAAAATGCTCTGGGCTGATAATGGGACACCTTTAAACGGATACAATGCATATGTGACCAACCAGGTGAAAAGCGATCTTGTCAAAGGGACCTCATCTGACTGCTCTGCTCTATTTTTTGGCAACTGGGCAGACCTGATGGTGGGGATGTGGGGCAGCCTGGATATTTTAGTTGATCCTTATACCCACAGCACAAGCGGCACTGTTCGTGTGGTTGCGCTTCAGGATGTGGACACAGCCATACGGCATGCAGAATCTTTTGCTGCCATGGTGGATGCATTAACCGCTTAATGACTTAATCCAAAAGGGGCTGTCATTATGACAGCCCTGAAAGGAGGTGAACATAAATGAAGATTAAACTTACAAGGAACACCATCACATCAAAGGGAGCAAAGGATAAGGGGGATACAGTGACGCTGCCGGAAAAGGAAGCGATGTATCTGATCAGCTTAGGCAAGTGCAAAAAAGCTGAAAAAGATAAGAAGAAAGATAAGGAAAAAACCAAGGAAAAAGAAAAGGCAACATTAACATTAGCTGGCGATAGAGAAAAGGCGGATCAATAAATGGCGGTAAAACTTATCACAGGCCCTTTGCATTATCCGGTGACCATGGACCAGGTCAAGGACCATTTAAGCATTATAAGGACCGATACCTCCCATGATGCGCTTATCCGTTTTAAACTGGCTGCTGCTGTAAACAAGGCAGAGCAGTTTTTAAAACGGCGGCTGGTGCTTCAAAAATGGGCGTATTTTCTAGATTCCTGGACAGGGACAGATGAGGCAAAATATTTTGACACAGGGTTTTATATCCCGTTTGGCAAGCTATACGAACTGGAACAGATCTCATACTGGGGTATTGACGGCAGTGAACATATCCTGGATATGAGCAATTTTATTGTGGA
>JANQFQ010000035.1 GCA_028277765.1 Desulfobacterales bacterium | reverse complement strand
TGTTTCAAAAAAATCCCCCTCGATCCCCCTTTGTAAAAGGGGGAAGATTTGCTCCCCTCTTTTTCAAAGAGGGGTTGGGGAGATTTATCAAATAGAATTTTATTTCATACAAAGAATTTGTTTTTTAAAGTTGCGTTGAATAGGGTCGTTTACTATTCAAACGAAACTTATGCCGGTGGTGAATAATGATAAATTCTTCACACTGACTGCTTTTTTAACGCGCATCCTAACTCCCCCTTAAGGCTTTGTTTGAAAAATACATATTTCATTTTTTTACCGTAAAACAAATTCTTTATGAGAAATGCAGGCTAGTTGTGTCACTACAAAATAGTTGCTGTTCATCGCGGAGCGAAAGAAAAACATCTTTTCTTCGTGTTCTTCGTGCCCTTCGTGGTGAATAGTTTTATAAGTTAAACTGTTTTCAATTCAATCTCAGGATGGAGATCCCTGATCATCCGCTTGAAACCATCCTGCCAATCCACCTGTGTCTCTCCGATGAGCTGTTTCATCTTATCCGTATCAACACATACACTTTCCAGGGTCTGATCCGTATATTCAAAACGCGGCTGTCGGCCTGTCAACTCTCCAATGTAGCCGCACCATTCCTCAATACTGACCTGGTCCTTTCCTGCCCAGTTAACAATGGTCGCCGGTACAGCAGCATGTTCCAGCAATTTTGGGATAGTCCTGATGATGTCGTCTTCATGTATGGGATTGTATAAACTTGGCTTATTTGTGTGTACTTGTATAGGCTGATCCTGAAGGATCATTTCTAGATGCATGGCAGGCCAGCCTCCACTGCTGCCATATGGTACATTCAAGCGGGCAATAATAGTAGGGATATTCCACTGCCTTGCCGCAAAACGAGCCATCCCTTCTGCAGCGATCTTGGAGATACTGTATGTAGGAAACATGTTCTTGTGGTTGTCACCCAGAGGGTCAGTCTCTTTGATCGGTTCATGCCCCTTGAACTGGTAAACGCCGGTTGTGGAACAATGCAGAAAAGCCTTGGCATTACGACAATGCCCCATCAGCAGGCCAAGACCCTCAACGATTGTTTTGATAGCCTTATCAAAGTCCGGATCATAACTCACTGCAAAATTGAGCACATAATCAACATCATCCGGCAACTCCTTAAAATCCCCCTCAGCAAGGTCTACTTTTACACAGTTAATACCACTTGCCTCAAGTTTCTCCTTTATCACCGGGTTACTGAACCTTGCCGCACCCCACACATCATTTTCTTTTGAAAACGCCATAGCAGCAGGGCCTGCAACCTGACCGGTGAGCCCGGTGATCAGTATCTTTTTATCCTTTAACAATACATCATTCATATCATCACCATTACTCCCAAATCGGTAGGGGCGAACCTTGTGTTCACCTCGCAATTGCTCTATTGAAAAAAATTAAGCACCGCCTCATCAGCAATGGAATCAGGAATAAAATCCCGCGATCTTACCTCCTCCATGGTAATCGATCCTGACTTGCATTTTACCTGGCAGACACCGCACCCTAGACATTTATCCGGATCAAGAACTGCACGGGGCTTTTCAAGTCCCGAAAATTCTTTCATCTCCACAGCGCCGAACTGGCAGCGCTTCATACACTGCTTACAGCTTTTACAGGACTCATGATTGATGTTTGCCCTAAAACGGCTTGGATTTAAAAGCTTATCCAGAGTCTTCCCGCGGATACCTGGATTCAGTCCAAGACAAGCACAGCCACAGCAGAAGCATATGAACTCAATTTTATCGATTGAAGACAGGTTGGTTACGATTGGCACCAGGCCCGCCTTTGCCGCGGACCTGGAAATCCCGATCGCTTCGTCCGTACTGATCTTTCTTCCACTACCCCTGTGCAGGTCAAACTCGGCCCTTTGCTTAAACTGAATGCAGGTGTCCCGTGGATGATCGCAGCAGTCTGCCCCTGTTCGGCAGCAGCATTGCCGCAAACTGATCAGATCGCTGTTCGCCTCTATGATTTTGGAAAGGCGTTCATTTGCCATGAGTTCAGTCCCATCCACCGATTGTTCAGCCGGAACCACTCTGAGAATCGGATCGGTAAAAAAATTATACATTTCCGCAATCTCTTTCCACCACTCCTCATCCGTGTACAGCTCCATCCAAAGTTTTTCCATCCCTTCCGGTATAAACTCCGGAGCGCTGGATAGGATATGGTCATGTAGAATCGCGGTTATGGGATTATATTTATAACCTTCCTTAGCAGGAATAATAATCCCCCGCTGGGCAAGGTTGAACATCTTTTCTCCTACTTCCTTTTCCGTCATCCTAAACTTCTCAGCAAGGTCCTTGTCAGAAGCCGGCAGGGCAAGAACAAAACCAGCTTCTTCATCGGTCATGGCGCATGCCAGTATTTTGTGCATTGCTTCTGAATCACCTTTCCCACTTATCTCCGCCAGTTCGTGAATATGCTCACCATAAGTCATTTGTTGTCTCCTTTTTGAAACTGTTATACTTTTTCTGAAAATCGATAACCAGATTCATAAAACAACTTTATAAATATATATTTTTTATCCTGTTCTGACAATCATATTTTCCCCCAGACCCCATTAAGCCTTTTTTTCATCTTGTTTTTATACCGACAATTTTGTAATAACGAATAACCCTAGTAAAAGTGCCTAAAATGATTTCACTACAGAGGCACAAAGAAAAATCCCTCTGTGTCCCCTGTGCCTCGAGCAAAGCAGGTGGTAAAAAAAAAGGAACAACAGCATGCAAAAAAAACAATTAAACAAAAACAGAATGCTTTACAAGTCAGATCCTGATTTTACAAAACCGCTTCTTGAACTTCCGGATGATGTTCGGGAGAAGCTGCGCAATCGTCTGGTCTTTCTTTATGGTGGAAAAGAAGCTGACAAATGGATGCCGGAACTTGAACGGATTCTCAAGGTTCATTACGCCTATAAACCTGAAGAAATGATAGAAGCTGAAAAAAGCTTCGATCCTGCGGAGCGGTTTACTGAAAAAGATATGATCTTGATTACCTATGGTGACCTTGTACAGGGCAAAGAAATATCCCCCCTTGCTACCTTGCACAGATTTGTTGAAATGCATATCCGCGGAGCGATTAACACGGTGCACATCCTCCCGTTTTTTCCTTATTCTTCAGACAGGGGTTTTGCCATCATCGATTTCAAGAGTGTTGATCCCAAGCTTGGGTCATGGGATGATATCCTGGAAATCGGGAGTGACTATGATCTTATGTTTGACGGTGTTCTGAACCACTGCTCTTCAAGAAGCCTCATGTTTAGTGAATTTATAAAAGGGAACCCCAATTTCAAAAATCATTTTATCGCGTACGACTCTCCAGATGATTTAACTTCTGATCAGCGGAGCAAGATCTTCCGCCCCCGGACCTCGGACATCCTGTCAGAGTTTCATACCGTGGAAGGGCCCAAATACGTGTGGACGACGTTTTCAAAGGACCAGGTGGATTTTAATTTTAGAAACCCCGCAGTCTTAATGTCGGTTCTTGAAGGACTGCTCTTATACGCGCGTAATGGAGCTGATATTATCCGTCTGGATGCAGTCACCTTTATATGGGCGGAACCAGGAACCGAATGCATCCACTTGCCCCAGACCCATGAAATTGTCAAATTCATGCGTGATGTTATGGACGCAGTGGAACCGTGTGTAGCGTTAATCACAGAAACCAATGTCCCACATGAAGACAATATCTCCTATTTTGGCAACGGCCGTGATGAAGCTCATATGGTGTATAACTTTGCCCTCCCCCCACTGATCCTTCACACCTTTTATACCGGAAACACCACAGCCATTTCCAAATGGGCAAAGGACCTGAAAACAGATTCTGATTATGCCACATTTTTCAATATCATGGATACCCATGACGGTATCGGTGTTATGGGCGTAAAGGAACTTTTGTCAAAACAAGAAATCGATTTTATTATCCAGACCGCGAAAAGCCACGGGGCCATTATATCGAATAAAATGACCGAGAATATGACCGAGGAACCATATGAAATAAACACAACCTGGTGGAACGCGATTAACCCGGAAAACTCAGATGAAGATATCACCCTCCAGGCCAAACGGTTTGTCGCGTCAAGAAGTATTGCCCTTATGCTCAGGGGTGTTCCAGGTCTCTATACCCATGGTGTCATGGGCACATCCAACAATCATGATCTTGCTAATAGAACAGGGATCCGCCGAGATGTAAACCGCGGATTTATTGACATCAGAAAAATAGCTAAAGACCTGAAAGATCCAAGCTCCAAAACCGCGCTAATCCGTGAAAAAGGTAGCCGTCTCCACCTTCTCCGCACCGGCAGTAGAGCTTTCCATCCACGAGGTGAACAGAAAATCCTCACAATATCAAAAAAAGTCTTCACAGTTCTCAGGATATCACCCGAAAAAAACCATCGTGTTTTAACCATGACCAATGTTACCGATGATACTTGCGATGTCACAATACCCCTTTCAGACCTCGGTGCACTTGACACCAAATGGTATGATGTTGTAAACGGACAGGAATTCGACGCCCGGGGAAAACAGATAAATGTCAGTCTCCAGCCGTATGATATTGTATGGCTGGTACCCTTTAATGAATTAACAATGAACTATAAATGGGGGCGTGCTGAACTTGCGCTATCATAGCCTATTAACAAGGCACCAGAAACGACGCCTTGCAAGGAGATTTAAAAAATGAACTCATCAGGACTGCGCAAGTATATAATGTGGATATTAGGCATATTTGTGTTAGATGTGGCAATAGCACTTTTTTTCTCTATATTAAGTTACTTTATACTATATTTTTTAATTTATTCACTAGTTGTTGGTGCTTTGATTGCAAAATTTCATGAACTTTTCAAAGAAAGCTCGGAAGTTTTTTTAAATATCATTTTTATGACATTAATGTTAGCCTTAATATTTACATCGATAGCTCTTCCATTAGGTGTTTCATTTGAATTCTTAGGAATTGAAGTTGGAAATATTCCGCCTATGTATACCGTCTTTTTTAGGGGATTTTTATTGATATTAAAAGGTGGCTTCCTTTATATTTTCATATTATCTATTGTTGTAGCATCAATAGTATCAGTAATTAAAAGATAAAAAAACAGACAGGTTCCATTTTCAGTTTTTAAATATCGCTGCCGCTCCTTTATCAACCGTACAGTGAGCATACTCGTGTTATTTAAGCGAAGAAATAAATGATGTTATTTCCTGTGCAAGTTCAACAGGTTTTTGGAAATGAATTGCGTGAGCAGTCTGAAAAAAGATCAGCCGATTTTGCGGAGAGGAACTGATGAATTCACTGATATGGTTTTTGACCTTGTCATTACTTACGATTCGATCATTTTCTGCCAGTATGGCGAGTATCGGCATGTTGGCCTCAAAAATGGATATTGCTGACTGCTGCATCACAGCATCCATGATTGCCACGGTATTTAAGGAAACTTTTGTGGTTTTTAATGTGTCACCCTCAATATAAGAAAGCCATTCATTATCTGATGTAAAATCTGAATGCTGCATGGGAACCGATATGAATGGACGATTTGGATCTGGATTAAGTTCGAATTCTTCAAGAAAGGAAAAAATGATATTCCGGGCGACATCAAGTCGAGAGGAAAATTGATCGCTCCAAAAAAAACCGGGGGTCACCAATATGAGGCTGTACGGTGAATCCTTGCCTTCTGCCATGGTAGCCGCTACAGAAGCGAATTGGCCACCTTGACACCAGCCAGCCAGATGAACCCGAGTAAAAGATTTTGAAAAAAAATTCAACTGCTGGATAACATCATCAATAACCAGTTCCGTAGATCCCAAATCCCCTTTATTCTCTGTATTCAGGCCACATCCTCGGCGGTCAGAAGCCACAAACGTTATTTCGGACAACGATCGAATCTCATCTGCCAGGGGAGACTGCCACTCGGAATGACTCATGCCGCCATGGAGCATAACAATGATGTCTTCTCCTTCACGAGGGCCCCAAATACGATAATGCATTTGATAACCATCAGAAAGCGTCATTGTTAAAATATCATGTTTACTAATCATATTCATAAAAAAAAGGAAGTAATACAGAAATTATTTCATGTTGAATGTTTAAATATAAAATATAGAAATATACCAAAATGTCAAACAAAATCTCCTCATTTTACAAGGGCTAAAAAAATGACAGACAAATAATCCCTGGTGACTACAAAAAAAGATAATAGAACTCTAAAACACGAGATCTTGTGTTTTCCTTAAGTTTGATATAAACAGATTGGCAAGCGGTTGCAAGAGGCGGCTAGTGAAAGCAAAGATAAAGGATTATACTCATGTCTAGAAAAAAATTGAACAACGTATTTTGCTTATAAGAGGTGAAAAGGTTATTAGGGACAAATAATTATTATTGGAAATTTTGTTTAGATACAAATCGTACTATCTGCTTGAAATCGAACGATAAATATTGTATTGTTATGAAGAATTTTGCTACCAATGTTCATTTACAATAAAATTTCATATTATAAGAGCTGTTTCCCCGGCTATATTGAAGCTGTAGTAATTCGTTCTCTATTTACTTAAGTCAAAAATAAGAAAATCAACGCCCTGAAAATAAGGCTCAATTTCAGCAAGAAAAATTACTTCTGATAGGAGGTACTTAACATGCTAAATGAAACTTCTATTAACTTAGGGAATATCCTGCTTTCCTTCTCTGATGCTATAGATCTTATAGATCAATCAATTGCTGCTCATCAGATGAGGACGGCATTCGTTACATGCCAAATGGCGAACGCTGCCAAATTACCTTTAGAAGCAACTCAAAAAATATTTGCCGGTAGTATACTTCATGATGTTGGCGCGTTGACTCCTGAGGATAAAATAAGACTTCACGATTTTGAAGAAACCAATGTGAATATTCATTGTATTCGTGGGGCAAAACTGTTTGGATTATGCCCTTTGCTAAAAGAATCCTCAGAAATGATAAGATGGCATCATAAACCTTGGAAAGAGTGGACAACAGGCATTGATTCAAAAGATGCTTTTGAATCACAAGTCTTATATCTTGCTGACTATCTTGAACGGTCAATCAATAGAGATCAATATATATTGCACCAAAACGAAGAACTCGTTGAAAAGATCACTTCCATGGCAGGCTCTGAACTCCACTCAGATATTGTTGACTTATTTGTAGATGTTCAAAACCGTGAAGAATTTTGGCTGGATTTGGTTTCGCCCAGGCTATATTCTATTCTATTACATTTTGGTCCATTCAGAAGAGTCGACATTGAAATCGATCAAATCTTTTCTATATCTACTTTTTTTAGAAACCTTATTGACTTTAAATCTCCTTTCACTGCAACACATTCAACTGGCGTTTCCGAATGCGCTTCTATTCTCTCCAGAATATTTGGTTTAACAACAAATGAAATATCTCTCATTAAACTGGCTGGTCACTTTCATGATATTGGGAAGCTGTCTGTACCAAACGCAATTTTGGATAAACCAGACAAATTAACAAAAGAAGAATTTGCTATCATCAAAAGACATACGTATTTTACTTACATGGTATTAAACTCAATTGGCGGTTTGGACCATATTCCGGAGTGGGCTGCCTTCCACCATGAAAAACTAAACGGATCTGGATATCCGTTTCATGTCAATAGTAAACAACTGGATTCAGCATCAAGGATAGTGGCAGTCTCTGATATATTTACCGCTCTTGCTGAAGATAGGCCATACAGATCTGGGATGCAACGTGATAAGATTGAAAGCATTTTAAAAAATATCGCTCAAAACGATGGGATTGATGAAAAGATTGTTGATCTTCTACTTGAAAATTATGAAGAGGTATTATTATCCGTTAAAAAAAAGCAGACGATTGCAAATGCAGAATACAAAGATATTATCGCTGCATCTGAGTAATAAAACACTCGAAACACATGCTTCGTTTAATAACCGTGTCACGGGATATTAAAAGGAGGAAAAGATATGATGACTTGGAAAAATCAGTTTAGTGTTGGTGTAAAAACAATTGACCAGCAACATAAAAAAATAATTTTATATATTGATGAATTAAATAGGGCTATGAAGAAAGGAAAAAGCAGAGTGATTTTAAGGGATATATTTTTAAAATTGGACAATTATATTATTGACCATTTTGCAACAGAAGAAAAATATTTTGACAAGTTCAATTTTCCAGGCACACTTGCACACAAGAGAGAGCATAAAGAGTTTTCCCAGAGAATTTCAACGTTAAAACAGGATTTTGGAGAAGGCAAGTTATTGGTTTCAATGGAACTGATGGATTTCCTGACAGAATGGTGGACAAATCATATAATGGGAGATGACAAAGAATATGCTCGTTGTTTTAATGAGCATGGATTGTCTTAATATAACCGAATCTAAGGAAGAGATTTATGAAAAGAGCCGAGTTTGAAAAAATAATAAAATTTGCGATTAAAAATGAAGTGGAAGCCAAAAAGTTCTACAAATTCGTGGCAAGTAAAATCAAAGATCCACATCTTGGAAAAATGTTTGCAGGATTTGCTGAAGATGAAGAAAAGCACAAACAGATGCTGGAAAACCAGCTTATAAAAGAAGCAACTCTGTCGTTTATCAAACCCATCGATTATAAGATTTCCGAAAACATCGAAAAACCGGTTATTTCTTCGGAAATGAAACCATCCGAGGCCTTTGCCCTTGCCATAAAAAATGAAGAAGAAGCTATGAAACTATATACCGAACTAGCAGCGGCAATAAAGGATCAGGGGAAAAAAGTACTTTTTCAAAGTCTTGCGGATATGGAGAACAGCCATAAAAATAAAATGGAAAAGGCATTCATTGAAATCAGCAAGCTTGAGATTTAGAGCATAAAAGCTAACCTTAATATTTCATAAAAAGTACGACATTAGGGTGTTTCAAAGGAAATGTACTAATGAGCAATGAATTCGATGATATTATTCAAAAACGGTTTGCTCAAACAAATAGGTCGTCTTTTCTTTTATTTGGGGCTCTAATTGCTATGCTTGTTTTATGTGTTGTCACTGATCTCCCTAATTATGAAGGACCACCTGAGATTAAACTTGCGGTAACTTTAGCCGTTATAATTATAACTATAAGCGGCATCTGTCTCAGTTATTTTCATAAGGTTAAATGGATTAAGAATATCCTGGCAGGACTAGATCCCACTGCCATAGATGATAAAAGGATAAAAAGGGCTTCTGGTTTTTACTTTTTTTTTACTCTCGGTTCATTTGCAGCCTGGTTTAATTTAGGTGCATGGGGAATTGTAGGATCTGTTTTTTTAGGCGGCAAAATCTGGCTTGCCATTTTAGGCCTTCCAGCTATTGTGATGATGATAATAACATGGCCTAAGAAAGATGATTTAATTCGTTTTGTTAAAGTTAATTAAGGGAGCGATCATACCTCCTTGAATAAAGCTGTGAAATAAAAATCATTTTTCCTTTATATATGAATACTGAGGACCTCTATCAAACCGTTTTCTCCAAATTAAAAATCCTGGCTCTGATTGATTGGTTCGTCCCAGTAAAGCTTCAGCATGAACGGAACCAGTATGTTTATCTTGCAACCCATGATGCCCTCACAGGGTTGCCCAACCGCACACTGTTCGCGGACCGCCTCAAGACAGCGATCAGTCGATCCATACGAAACAGTAAGTCGTTTGCGTTGATATATCTGGATCTTGACGGGTTTAAACCGATTAATGATACAATGGGCCATATAGCTGGCGATAAAGTGTTCCACTCTGTTGCGCAACGTATGAAAAATGGCCTGCGTCAAACAGACACGGTTTGCCGTATTGGCGGCGATGAATTTGCAATTATACTCGAAGGCATTGCACGTGATGAAGATGTTGAAAAAGTAATCATCAAAATACACTCATATATATCCCTGCCCTTGGATATCGATAACAAACAGGTGTCTGTTGGCGCAAGTTTCGGGGTGGCGTTTTATCCCGAAGACACACAGGATATTGATCAACTTATGAGTTTCGCGGATATCTCCATGTACCGTGCAAAAGAAAAACGAAATACATATAATTTCTATAAATCTGAAACCTTGATTGAGATTAAAGTGGCATAGCCAATCCAATATCTCATGAAAAAAACACATTTCCGAGAGATAACTAAATGAAAATAATTGCAAACATTTGTGGGCTTTTATTCTTTGCCGGGGCTTTTTCATTCACGATTTATATACTTCAAAAAATCGTGCCGGTAAAATATTTCAGTTCCGTTATATGGGCTTACAAAAACAAGAGATTTGTTCTGCCCACTGTTTCCGTACTGCTGATATGTATCTCCAGCATACTTGTTTTATCATCGTTTGGCACTCATTTTCTGCTCTTGTTCGGAAAGGCAGAAGGTGTGGTCGTTCTTGGTCAAACACAGGAAACACTGATCACTTTTAATCCGGAAAAACCGGACCAGGGTATAAAAGAGTATGAACTGATGCCAACGTCATTAGCAGGTCCACATCTATATCCGGGACAGACATTCAAGGAAGCAGTAAATGACAGAGTAATGATAAAACATCCCGGCCATGAGAACTACACCGTACTATTTACACATGTCTTTTTTTATATATTTATAAATTTAATTGTGGTTATGTTCCTTTGTTGCAGTTTTGTGGCCGGTTTTTTTCTGATGATGTATCATGCTGTTGACCTAGGGATCTTTGAAAAACCATTAAACCAGGATGGCACATTTAATTATTTTAAGGAACGCATGGGAATGTCATTCCTCAAAGCGCTAGGCATAATCACTGTTTTTTTTGTCGCTTCCGGCATTATCGCATCGCTCATATCAACCAGGTTTCATCCAATAATTGAGAAAAGCAAAGTTGCCGCTGCCAATGCTAATCAAGCGGTTTTGTCAAATATAAACCCGGGCTCGATCCTTAAAGGGGTGGTTGTTAATAAGGATACATTCAGTTGCAGTGAATATGCAACGAGGATGGATGAGGGAGAGCTCAACCGACGGACAATATCATACAATTTCAATGCATACCTGGTAAGGTTTGATGATGTTTATAACTATCCGGTTTTTGTCAGCAGGGTATATTTGGACAAAAGCGACAATCCTGAGGTGCTTCAACAGGTTCATTTGTTCGAGGAACATTTAAAAAACAGGAGAAAAGCTGATTTTCTGGTTGATGAGAATTATAGTGTTACAATACAAATACAATAATGCATTTAATTGCTGCTAACCATATAAACAACAAACTTCTTTGAGAATAATTCATGAAAGCAATTAAAATCACCTTCATCACCATTCTTATATTCACCATACTTATATTTCTTACACATTTTTCATTAAGAGCATTTCTGAAACACTTGGATGATCCCGGTATTAATTTTACAACCAATTTTGAAGAGATATCACCTTTGCCTGAAAACTGGAAAGAGACAAGTGAATTGTGGGAAAGTTTATTTATCGACAATAGAAGTGAAATCACCAAAGATTTTAAAAAATATCAAACCTGATAGAGAATTACCCGGGACGTTGTAATAAGGAACCTTCTTGGGAAAACGTTAATAAAGCCTGGATAAAAGCCGAAAACATAAGAAACCTTGTAGATAAAGTATGTGAATATGATTCCATTGGCTTTCCAGAAAAAATGTATGACCCTGATTTTAAAGATGAACTTACTTTTTACAATAGATTTAAAACGATTTCAAAATTATATCTGCTGCACATAGACTATCTTAAAATTAATAATATAAAATATGAAGACCCATTATATAAAATTACAAAACTATCTTGTTCTCATAATCTCAATTGTATATCAAGAAATGACAGCTTTGTTTCTTTAAATGTTCTAAAACCGATTATCATAAAACATGGATCCATAATAAAAAGTGACAATCAAAATGTGTATCTCCTTTATAAGCATTGGAAAAACAAATGGAGAGAAAATCTAATTCGGCTTTCTAAATGTGAAGCCATCCATTCTTACGAATACATAAAAAAACATGACACCATAAATCATTTCTTTATTGCAAGAAGCTTAAGTATGTCCGGCAAAATTCGTGATGCGGTCTCTCCTTTTGTCCTGGGAAAATACAGTTTCAAGATAAATAAAACATTTAATGACTTTTTTGTATATATTGAAAACGCATCACTCTTATTAATGGAAAATGATTTGGATGGTTTGGATGAACTCGAAAACAACTTTTATATACAACCATCTGACGACAAAATATTTTTAGGAAATTTTGGCGGACGTTTTGTTAAATTGTATTTAACGCTTAACTCTACTGAAGCAAATAGTCATTTAGCGTTGGAAGAGAAGATATAAAGTAATAGGGTGACTTTACCCACGCTGCTTAAACTGACGTCACTGATTTCTCGGTTTTACATGGATAAAAGAACCTCTCACAGTTGTCGTAGGGTGGGCTGTGCCCACCAAATTGTCAGAATGCCTTATTAACCAATTGCTGGTGGGCACAGCCCACCCTACATTTTTTATCTATTGCAAAGGAAGCTTATTGAATGTTTCTATAAATGACATTACAATCTACACGCATTGCTACACGAAGTGGCATAATTAGATATTCAACTCCACGCAAAATACGGCTGCTCAAAATGCGCAACTCTTGTATCCTTCCCAAGAATAGCTACTTCACGGAACTGGTAGATCATAGCACCGGTGGGTGATGCGATCCAGCTGTATCCGATCGGCATGAGGAGGACCGGGTGCTGGCTTTCAGGGATATCTTCGAGGATGGGGGCGTCCGGGCGGAGAATTTCGTCAAACGGGATCCGGTGAATCGCTGCCACTTCATCTGGATTCGGTGTCAGGTCTTTAACTGGGCCGCACCAGACAACCACCGGAGTAATGGTAAACCCTGAACGGGTGGTGTAATCATCCAGTCGGCTGATGATCCTGTCATGCCCCAGACTGAGTCCCACCTCTTCTTCAAGTTCTCTTAAGGCTGCCTCTTCAGGGGTTTCCCCCTTGTCAATTCTCCCACCGGGAAACGCCCACTGGCCCGCGTGTTTGTTAAGCCTTGAGCCCCTTGTCGTAAGAATAAGGGCCGCATCATCGCTCCAGTGGTCATGGCGGGATAAACCGTAAACCCCTGTCCCATAGGCTGTATCTGCCACGGTTATGGCAACAGCCGCCTGCTTACCCGCTTTTTTATCATGACCGCGCACGTTAAACCGTTTCAGGTTCGAACTGATATGCCCAAACAGTTTTTCATCACACGCTAAATTATCCGGTCTTCCCATAGTCATCATCCGTTTTTTTAATGTATGCTGACGTATATTGGGAAAAAAAGCAATAGGCAATCTAGATCCTGGTTGCTAGATGCTAGATACTGAGCCCTAAATCTCATATCCCTCCTTTCACTCAGTCCACAGTCCTTCATTAACCAGCGGGATCTACGTTTCTCTCCGACCAGCAATCTAGCATCCAGTATCTAGCATCTAGCATCCGTCTCTTCGCTTTCTGAGAGATAAACTGTCTGCGATGGAAATGCAAACTCAATCCCTTCCGCGTTAAACCGGCGCATGATCTCCAGGCATGTTTTCTGGACCCATGCCTGATAATCCCAATAAACCGGCGGATGATACCACGCAAATACAGCGATGTTTAAATTCCAGTCATTAAACCTGTTAAAATAGACCTGGGGCGGAAATTCTTCATCCATCCCTTCGTGATCCTTTAAAATATCACGGACAATCTGAACAGCCTTTTCAACCTGGTCTGGTGGTGTATCGTATGTTATCCCAATGTTTGTTGTCCACCGTATATGGGGCCGTCTACCGATGTTTTCCAAGGGAGAGCTGATCACTTTTTCATTCGGTATGGTTAAAAGGTGCCCTGTCAGTGTGCGGATACGGGTACTCCTGAAACCGACTGATTCCACTACACCATCATGGCTATCGATGATGATCCGCTCACCCACCTTAAACGGCCTGTCAAACATGATAGTAAGAGTCCCGAAAAAATTGGCGATAGATTCCTTAGCAGCCAGGGCAATCGCCAGACCACCGATTCCTAACGACGCGAGCAGGGGCCCGATTTTAATATCCGTCAAATTCTGGATGATAATAATGATGCCGATGGCTAATATAAAAATCCTGAGCCCCTTTCTGATAATCGGGGCTTTCATGTCATAAAACCCTGTGTCTGAAGCAGCCGTCCATTTTTTTATCTGTGTGCCAGCCACATCAATCAGTCTGAAAAGGAACCAGACAATAGCGGTTATGCCAATTATACCGGCTGTTTTCTGGGCTGCGCTATGAATGAGGTTGCTACCGTCCTCTGCCTGGAAATGGATGTACAGCGGATAGAGCGAAAGGTACACTCCGTATCCCCAGATAAAAAGGGAGACCGGTCCGGATGCAGCCCGGAAGAACAAACGTCTCCCTGCCCCTGCATAAGTATCTTCCCCGGTGGCTTTGGGTTTTACGTTGAAAAGCTTTTTTAGGGCCTGTCCGATTGCCAGGACAATAACCAGCAAACCCAAGCACACGCATAATTTCAGCCAAGTGATACCCGCGAACACATTCCGGTTAAACCACTTGCCGATCCTCTTTTTCTCTATGCTGTTAATCCCTTTTGTGAGGGTGTCCCCTGCCCTGTCAATTTTATCAGCTCCAAAGGAAGATGTGTTGTTAGATTCGGTTTCATTCCCTTTTTCCATAATCACACTGCTGTCTCCTGTTTGTCCAAGCACTCTTTCCTGCACATCAGGACAAAGGAGCACGAAAATAAAAAGAAAAAATACCGATACTAATCTTATTAAATTCAACATAAAAGGTTCTCCTTGTCTGTTATTGCTTATTGTCAGGTTCCAACTGTATAATGTTACAGAATCACCATTCAAACCGCCGGCCCAGCAGGTCAAACAGCGCTTCATTAGCTGGCTTAAAAAAATCAGCCAGTTCCTTTTCAAGAGAAGGCTTCATCGGTGAATATTTAGCGGCATTATACGCCCGCCTATCAGTAATATCCTGTTCAGGCAATCCCAGAAATCTAAACACTTGGTTCATGGTTTCCGCGGTACTGTCAAACAGTTCCCGGCTGTCGATAATAAACATCTGATCCAGAGAGAAATAGGCAAGCCATTCCTTCAGCTGTTCTGAATACAACCCCCTGGACAGATATGAATGCCGGTGGTGGTTAAAACTGTAATAGCCGCTTACGTTAAGGAGTTTCTCTTTCTCACCTTCAAGCCTTTTGCTTTCAAGCCTGATGGCCTCCTCAAAGCTCTCTTCTTCCCTGCCCTTTCGGACTTCATGCTGATAATGGGAATACGCCCGGTCAACCGGGTTTCTGAGTATGACAAGGAGCTTTATGTCCGGAATTGTTTCATAAACCCGTCTTGCAACTGCAGGATGAAACATGTAATACGGTGTGGCTTCCCCGGTAATAATCCTTTCCCCTTCTTCACTGATAGTGCCTTGTAAAGGGAAATGTGCCTTATACCAGTTTAATCCTTTATTAACGTAAAAACTGAAAAAGTGAACTTCTTTTTTAAAGGCAGAGCGAACACGCGGATGCTGTACAAGAAGACGGTATAAGGATGTACTCCCGCATCTCTGACCGCCGATAATAATAAATCCAGGCAGCATCCGCTTTGAAACGGTCAACAGTCTGTAGCGGAAAAAACAGCCCTTAATAATATCTTTGATGGGCCCCGGCACAAGCGCTTTCATATTATCAGGTATTGCTTTAGGCATTTGGAAAGCTTTTTGATTATAACAACTTCCATCAACTTCTGTCAAAATGCGAAAACTGCATGGAAAACGTTCCCCTGCCCTGACTTGCTGACCTTAGTGAAGTGGAATACCCAAACATCTTTGAAAGAGGGACAACCGCTTTTATTACCTGCACGCCGGTCTTGGCCACAAGAGATTCTATTTTCCCGCCCCGCGCGTTCAGGTCTCCTATCACATCACCCATAAACAATTCAGGCACAAACACTTCTGCAGCCATTATCGGTTCAAGCAGATATGGGGACCCTTTTGAGAGGGCTTCTTTGCATGCCATTGACGCGCTCACGCTGAAAGCCAGTTCCGTACCTAGGGACTCCTTGAACGACACCCCGGTCAACACAGCTTCAACATCAGCAACCGGATATCCCATCAATGATCCACTTTCAAACGATTCCATTATACCTTTCTCAATGGCAGGGATGAATTGTTCCGGTATGCTTTCTTCAGGCGCCTTATTAATAAAGCGGTTTCCTGTTCCTCTTTCCAAGGGTGCCAGTTTTATACTTACACCTCCAAAATGCTGCTGGCCCGCCACTTCTCTATCAAACACAGCTGTAGCAGCAGCCTCTTTCTCAATCGCTTCCCGGTACACAACCTGTGGTTTCCCCACGTTAACACTTGTCTTGAACTCGCGAAGCATACGGCTGATAATCACTTCAAGATGAAGCTCACCCATGCCGGACAAAATAGTCTGCCCTGTGTCTTCATCCTGTTTAACTCTCAACGTCGGATCCTCGGCCACGTATTTTTCAAGCACTACGTCCAGTTTTTCCTGATCGGAATGGGACTTGGGTTCCACGGCAACAGATATGACCGGCTCGTAAAAATCCATCTCTTCAAGGAGTACCGGGTTGTCACTTTCACAGAGTGTCTCACCGGTTGAAGATTTTTTCAGGCCAACGACTCCGACAATACTCCCTGCGCCTGCTTCTTTTATCCGTTCTCTTTTATTGGCATGCATCCTCAGGATGCGGGCAAGCTTTTCACTGGTTTCACGTAAAGGATTAAACACACTTGAACCGGCTTTCAGTTTCCCGCTGTATACCCTTACAAAAGAAAGCTTCCGCCCTTCTATCATGGACACTTTAAAAATTAGCGCAGCAAGCGGAGCACTGTCCTTTGACTCACATTCAATCTTTTCTTCTGTTTCAGGATGAATACCGGTCATTGGCGGAACGTCCGCAGGACTGGGCAGGAAACTTGTGACAGCATCAAGCAGCGGCTGTATCCCTTTATTTTTCAACGCGCTTCCGCACAGTATCGGGACAAGCTTCAGGCTGATGGTCGCCTTTCTTACCGCTTCAACAATCTGTTTGTCATCAATCTCCTCTTCAGCCAGATAAGCCTCCATAATATCATCATCTGCGTCAGAAAGTGTTTCAATCAGCTTTTCACGATAATCACGAGCTTTTTCAAGGTTGTCTTTCGATATATCACTTACTGTAAATTCAGCACCAAGTGTTTCATCATCCCAGTAAATCTGTTTCATTGTGATCAGGTCGATAACCCCTTCAAAATTTTCTTCCTCACCAACCGGGAGCTGAATAATCAGGGGCTTGGCACTCAGCTTGTTTTTCATCATTTCTATGGTGCCCAAAAAATTCGCCCCTACCCTGTCCATCTTATTGATAAAAGCGAGCTTAGGAACCAGGTACTTATCTGCCTGACGCCATACTGTTTCAGACTGGGGCTCCACACCCCCAACAGCGCAAAAAACCCCCACCACACCGTCAAGCACCCTCAGTGACCGTTCAACTTCAATCGTAAAATCGACATGACCCGGGGTATCAATAATCTGTATCTCAAGATTATTCCACCGACATGCTGTTACAGCTGAAGTAATCGTGATCCCACGCTCCTGTTCATCAACCATCCAGTCCATCACAGCTTCACCATCATGGACCTCACCTATTTTATGTGATCGACCAGTATAGTAAAGGACTCTCTCGGTGACTGTTGTCTTGCCAGCGTCAATATGGGCAATAATACCGATATTGCGTATTCTAGCTATGGAAGTCTTTTTACTCATCGTATTATCAGCATATCCGCTTTAAAAGGAGAATGCAGGCTTATATGCCCGGCAAGTGTCGATGCTTCGCGACCGTTTATCAGGAATTTAACCGTATCTATTTGCGGAACATTAAGAACAATGGAATTCACAATGGAATACACTGTCATCATTTCAGTAAGCATACCACCGGGATGTTCTCCGGTTACTTCCCTTGAAAGATCGATAAACGCCGTACCATCCTGCGTTACATAAAGCGCGTTAATAGATGTGCCTGCAGGAACCGTTCTTGTCAATTCCCCGCGGGGCCCCATTATCAGCGCTTTCACAATATTACGGGCAAACACTGCAGGATCATCGGAGATATCGATAACTCTCTCCTCCCCGGTCAGATAAGAGCGGTCACTTCCCGTAAAATATAAAAAAACAGGACCTCTCTCCGCGTGCTGCCGTGCTACCTCTGCTGTTGTTGTTTCATTTTCTACTGGTCTGCTCTTCCCGGCTGTCGGTCGTTCTGACAATGACCTGAACAGGCCCCATACCAGAACAGCAGACATAGCAGCAATTAATATAAAAATTAATAATTTTCTTTTCATAAAGACCTAACTTGATACAATTTTATGAAGATTTCCAATCTATCCCATATAATACGGACTGGCAACTTAACCCTTTTAAAATAATACACTTTTTATGTCAAGAAAAGATGGCCCTATCCCGTGTACATACGATGCTAAGAGAATAAATAGGGATTATTGAAAGAAACGCTTGGAATCAGGTTCTGCCCATGTTATTAGAACCGAATTATGACTAAAGAAGAAAAAAGACAACAGGAAAAACTTGTAGCTGACTGGCAGGCGTTAATGCGAACCTTCATCAGACCGGAAAATGACGCTGCTAAAGCAACCCTAGTAAAATACATGGAACAGATACTTTTCGGTCTACAGGGTTTTCTCAAAAAACATGTCGGTATAACCGAGGAAATCAGCCTGATGAAACTGTCATCAGGTTTTACAAATACCCTTATCAGTGAAACACCTGAAAAGAAATTGGCTGATGTGATCTCCGGTATTGTTGAAGATGTGGCACCTTATGCCGTGAATGTGGCGTCACCTTATTTTGTCGGTCATATGACATCTGCAATCCCTTTTTTCATGGTACACCTTAAAACCATTATCGCTGCGCTGAATCAAAACGTTGTTAAGCTGGAAACATCAAAAGTTTTCTCTGTGGTGGAGAAACAGGTTCTCGCCAAGATACATCGGCTCATATATAAAAAGGATGATGACTTCTATTATAAACATGTACAGAACACTTACACTACCCTGGGGTGCTTTACAGAAGGTGGTACAGCAGCAAATCTGACAGCGCTTTGGGTCGCCAGAAACACGGCGTTCGCTCCAAAAAACGGTTTTGCGGGAATTGAGAATGAAGGCATTCAGGCTGCTTACCAAGCCTATAATGTAGACAGAAGTGTCGTTCTCGTATCAAGACGGGGACACTACTCCCTCAGAAAAGCAGGGGGTATTTTAGGAATCGGAAACCAAAACATTGTCCCTGTTGATGTGGATAGAGACAACAGGATAAACCTGAAAAAACTACTTGAGACAATAAACTACTTTCAGAAGGCCGGGCGAACAAAGATACTTGCCGTTATCGGCATCGCCGGCGCCACTGAAACAGGAACTATTGATCCTCTCAGAAAAATCGGAGAAATCTGTGCTGAAAAAAAATTACATTTTCATGTTGACGCGGCCTTTGGGGGCGCAGTCCTTGTTTCAGAAAAATTCAATCACTTGCTTGACGGTATTGAAACCGCTGACTCAGTAACCATTGACGGGCATAAGCAGTTTTACATGCCCATGACATGCGGTATGGTTTATTTCAATGATCCTACCAGCCTGGATGCAGTTGAATACCATGCTAACTATGTCAACCGTCTCGGTTCAGTGGACCTCGGCATCAAATCATTATCAGGATCACGTGAAGCTAATTCCCTGATACTTGACAGCGCCCTTAAAATCATGGGGAGCAAGGGGTATGCCCTGCTCATAGAACACGGCATTGACACTGCCCGCCAAATGGCGGATGAAATTAAAACAAGGCCCGTCTTTCAGCTCGTAACCGAACCAGAACTGAATATCCTGACGTATCGTATCTGCCCTGAAAATATACGCCTGGATCTTGACCGAGGAAATCCTGATAAAAAAAGACGGATAAACCACAAGCTGAATGATATCAATATAAACGTTCAGAGGATACAAAGAGAGGCGGGCAACAGTTTTGTATCACGTACGGTCCTCATGCCAAGGAACAGGCCTGAAAATGAAATCGTTGTACTCAGATGTGTTATTATGAATCCAATGACGGATATCAAAATATTAAATGAAATCCTTAACGAACAAGAAGAAATCTTCAAATCAAAATTCCAGGGATATGTACCTTGAACAGCTTAGGGTGTTGAGGCAGACCTATGTGACAGCCCAATGCCGGGCAAACACACTGATTCACCCCTACAGATAGATAAACATCATTATTAAAACAAATCAAACCAATAAAACCAATCGAACCAACAAACCAAATGATTAAGAATATTTATCCTTAAACTTGATAATATTATCGGCATCCCCCATAATAATCAGTATCATCCCTATATCCATTTTCATGGAGTCCGGTGGGTTAAACCGGATCTCTTCTTCATCAACTTTCTTTGATCCAAGGACAAGCATGTCAAATTCAGGTTCAATCCTGGAATCACCGATTGTTTTATCTGCAAGCCCGCCATTTTGAGAAACAGTTAGTTGATGTATCCTCAGGTTTCCTTTTTTACTCCTGAGCATACTGTCCAAAAAGTCCACTGCTGTTGGCCGGATCATCTCAGACGCCATCCTCATGGCGCCGATAAAGTTTGGTGAAACAACACCATCTGCACCTGCGTTCCTGAGTTTTGGCTCAAGTTTAGGATCAATCATCCTGCTAATAATACGAATGTTCCTATTCAGCATCCTGGCTGTCATGGTTATATAAAGGTTATCCTTGTCTGAAGGAAGACCGACCAGGATTCCCGCAGCCCTTTCAATACCTGCGTCAATAAGTTTTTCATCCTCCGTGGCATTTCCTTTTATATACAGGAGATTTTTAATCGCTTCATCGATCTTGTCAATATGCTCCTGTTCAGTCTCAATAAGAACGGCTGTTTCATGGTTTTTCGCGAGTTCCACAAGCAGAGGAAACCCTGTTTCACCGCCGCCGCAAACAATATAATGCCCTCTAAGCTTCTCTATCTTTTTTTTCATTTTATTCAACCTCAGGATACCTGAAAGTTCCCCTTCGATAATAATTGCCGTCATGGTACTTAAACCGTAAAGAATAATCCCCATGCCAAATATAATAATGAACATTGTAAAAATTTGTGCCGGGACATTACCGGTCACTTCTATGATTTCCCCATAACCAACACTGGTAAGAGAGATAACCGTCATGTAAACACAGTCAACCAGGCTGTGTTTTCCTCCAAACAGGAGGTAATAACCAACACTACCCCCCATAAAAACTAGGATAATGGCAACTGCCAGAACATACAGCCTTTTTCTGATATCCATAAATTCAATCCATTTCTAAGATAACATCAGCACTTGAGATCAGGAAATACTCTCTTTTTTTCATACTTATGCAGTTAATATACCAGTAATTTCAACAGAGTAAAGTATTTTCTTCACTTGACTGGTATTGAAACAAAACTTTATCTTTACAAAGCAGATCCCATGAACTATAAATTTCAGGATATTATTGACACCCTTTCATTTTATATAATGTCTGGTTGCAAAAATTGGAAGTTCATCACTGATATTGGTAATAAACTTGAATTATAAAGAGTAGTTATGTTGATCAACACCCCTCTTGTAATCGCCACCCGGAATAAAGGAAAGACCGCTGAAATTCGGAGCATACTTAAAGATTACCCTGTGGATATAAAAAATCTGGATGATTTCGGCCCTATTCCTGAAGTTGAAGAGGACGGGGACACCTTTGATGAAAACGCCTATAAAAAATCGAGTTTTACAGCAAGAATTCTCGGCCTCCCAGCACTGGCAGATGATTCAGGCCTTATAGTGGATGCTCTTGATGGCGCGCCAGGTGTCCTTTCTGCCCGATATGCCGGTAAAAACGCCACTGATGAACAGCTTTGTTCGAAACTGCTCAAGGAGATGATAGGTAAAACTGACCGTCATGCTGAATTTAAATGTGTGATATCCATTGCTGTTCCAACAGGGCCGGCCCTTACTTATGAAGCCAGCTGTGAAGGGTTGATAACAGAAAAATCGGTAGGGGAAAAAGGTTTTGGGTATGACCCGGTCTTTTATTACCCGCCGCTTAATAAAACGTTTGCGGAACTCAGCACAGAAGAAAAAAATATTGTCAGCCACAGGGGCAAGGCTATGGCTGAAATTGCTAATGAATTCGAGAGGATACTTGTATGGCTGAAGCAGAATATGCCTGTGCAGGAAAATTTTCCATGTGAGAAATGATCGTTGACTTAATAAAAAAACGCCTTGATATTAAACCAAAATTTAAAGTTCTCCTGGTTTTGGCCATTGGCAGGCCCAAAGAAAAAGCAGTAATTGATCCGGTTGGACCGGATAATGATATAAAATATTGGCGGGATACTGACATGACGCATCATGTTCCCAAAAGAGACTTGAAAGATATTATACTGGAGTGCTATTAAATAATGTGTTTTTTTAAAAATCTGTTTGCATTTTAGCTACGAGCTTTAAAATATCAGTTTAAAAGGAGAACCCGGATGTTAAAAAGAAATGTTGGAATTAGTATTGTAAAGGAAATAGGCGGTATTAAAACCATTGAAGAAGCATCTGAAATTTTTAATAAAAAGATGGATGCAGAGCACCTGTCCAGGATCAAGCATATTAAAAACACTGAAATAATTTTAAAGATAGCAAATGCCATTACCATGTGCGAACCAGACGATGTTTTTATCAACACCGGCTCTGAAGAAGACAGACAGTTTATCAGGGACCTCTCTATAAAAAAAGGAGAAGAGAAAAAACTGCCAATGGAAGGACACACTATCCATTATGATCTCAAGGACGAACAAGCCCGAATTATTGACCGGACATTTTATATCGCGAATGAGGGGGAGGATATCAGCTCTCTTGCAAAAAAAGTACTCCGGGCTGACGCCCTTGAAATCGTCCGGGAACATATGACAGGGATCATGCGTGGCAAAACCATGATGATAGGATTTTACATGCGCGGGCCAGTGGGCGCGCCTGTATCGAATCCAGCCCTTGAGATTTCAAGCTCCACCTACGTCATGCACTCCGCTGAAATCCTTTACAGGAACGCGTATGCAGATTTTGAAAAGGAAGTAGATAAACTTGGTCATTTTTTCTGTAATATCCATAGTGAAGGTAAAAATCGACTTGAAGATTTGCCAAACGCCAGAGTCTTGATGGACCGAAGTCATTGGACAACCTACAGCTTTAACTGCACCTATGCCGGCAATACACTACTGATGAAAAAAGGGAATCATCGGTTTGCCGTGGACAAGGCTGTATATGAAGGGAGAGAAGCAGAACTGGCAGAGCACATGTTCATTACAGGCATTAAAGGTCCTGGTGGCCGGGTAACTTGGGGGGCTGGGGCAGCTCCCAGCGGATGCGGTAAAACCACAACTGCCATGGCAGGCTCATATTTTGTAGGGGATGACCTTGCCCAGCTGTGGATTGCTGATGACGGCACAATCCGATCAATTAATCCTGAATGCGGCATATTTGGGATCGTTCAGGACGTTAACTGGGAAGGCGACCCAAGCCTCATGGACAGGCTCAGGAACCCCGGGTCTGAAGTCATATGGTCAAATGTCCTGATTGATGAAAACAATACACCTCAGTGGGTGGGCAACGGCGAAGATCCGCCCCCTGAAAAAGGGTTTAACTTCCAGGGAGAATGGAAAAGAGGGATGACAGATGCAAACGGCAAGGAAATACCCATGTCCCATCCCAATTCGCGCTGCACCATTTCTAATACCGCCCTTAAAAATTATTCTGAAAAAGACGGTGAAGATCCCAAAGGGGTTGAAACGAGAATTATCACATACAGCGGAAGGGACAGTGACACCATGCCGCCTGTTTGGGTGGCCCGAACACCGGAAAGAGGGGTTGTCATCGGTGCGTGTATTGTATCCGCAGCCACTGCAACAGAAATCGGCGCCACAGGAATCAGGCGTCAGCCATGGGCGAATGAACCGTTTATACCTGGTGCGCTGGGTGATTATATGGACGCCCAGTTTGATTTTTTCGGAAGTAATAAAATTGCTGAAGACAAAAGACCGATAATGGCAGGTCTGAACTATTTCTTAACTGATGAGGCAAGGGGCGGAACGTCAAAAAAACTCCTTGGTCAAAAACGTGATGTCAAGGTCTGGATGGGCTGGCTGGAAAGGCGGGCACACAAGGAGGTGGACGTCATCGAAACACCCGTAGGCCTCCTTCCAAAGTATAAGGATCTAAAAAAACTTTTCAAGGAAATCATCAATAAGGAATATCCGAAAGAACTTTATACAAAACAGTTCTCAATATATATTGACAATATTATCGCCAGGTTTGATCTCCAAACAGAAGCTTACGGCAAAGAAGAGAACATACCGTCTAAGCTGTTTGAAACCCTGGCAGCACAGAAGGGAGAACTTCTTGAGCTGAAAGACAAGTATGGTGCGATAGTAACACCAGACCAGCTTGAAGGAATTCAAAACGGAAAATAGTGTAATAAAACAATATCGATGTAGTCTATTACACCTGTAATCTGAAATATCCTATATCCGATAAAACAAATTACAAAAAAAGAATCCTGAAACCATATCCAGGGCCAGATATTGCAGCCTGATAGAAAAATCGACATCATAAAAACAATTTTCAGCCGGCGTATGCTTGTAGCCCTTATCATGGGATTTGCATGCGGTTTGCCACTTCTTTTGACTATTACCGTTCTTCAGGCATGGATGAAAGAAGAAGGAGTAGACCTTACAGTAATTGGCTTAATGGCACTTGTTGGTCTTCCATATACACTAAAATTCTTATGGGCTCCCTTTCTCGATCGTTTCACGCTCCCCGTTCTAGGCCGCCGCCGAGGCTGGCTACTGATCGCCCAGGCTACCCTTGTCGTTTCCATTATATGCCTCGGTCTGACAAATCCTGCCCGTTCACCTTGGATGGTTGCACTGGCAGCATTTATGGTTACCTTTTTCAGCGCAAGCCAGGACATAGTGGTTGATGCTTATCGCAGGGAGGATCTTTCCGATGAGGAACTTGGGCTTGGTTCATCACTTTATGTAAACGGATACCGCTTGGGAATGCTTCTTGCTTCCGGGGGAGGACTGATAATGGCTGACCATATGCCATTTTCAATGGTCTATATGATCATGGCAGCCTGTATGATACCGTGCGTTATGACAACTATTTTTACCACCGAACCTGTGGTATCTGAAAAACCTCCAGTGAATATCCAAGAAGCGGTTATCGATCCGCTTATAGAATATTTCAGCCGCTCTGGCGCTATATGGATTCTTGCTTTCATCCTTTTTTATAAAATCGGTGATACCATGGCAAGCGCGATGACAACGCCTTTTTATCTGGATATTGGATTCTCCAAAACAGAAATTGGCGCAGTTGTTAAAATCTTTGGTTTCTGGGCTACAATAGCTGGAAGCCTTATAGGCGGTTTACTTATGCTGCGCCTGGGTATTTACCGGAGCCTTTGGATATTCGGTTTTCTGCAAGCTGCTTCCACAGCGGGTTTCGCGATTCTGGCCCAAATCGGAAGCAGTATTACAGCACTTTCAATTGTAATAGCCTTTGAAAACTTGAGCAGCGGTATGGGAACAACTGCATTTGTGGCTTTTATGGCCAGTATAACCAATAAAAAATTTACAGCCACACAATACGCGCTTCTCAGCAGTCTAATGGGTATTCCACGAGTTTTCGCTTCAGCACCCACAGGTCTTTTCGCAAAGTATCTGGGATGGGAGTGGTTCTTTATACTTTGTACAGTCATAGCCATACCAGGCATGCTTCTCCTTCTTAAGTTCGCCCCATGGTCTGGCAATACGTCGAAAATAAAATAAGCATTGACAGTCAGGTCCTAATTTAAAATTGTCACTTTTCAGCAATAACAATTCCCCTTTGTAAAAGGGGAAAGATTCACTCCCCTCTTTAGTAAAGAGGGGCTGGGGGAGATTTGCCTTTTCACAAAGACTTCGTATCCACTACCCAACACCTAATATCCAGCTTTTCGATCACGACCACGATCACCGTCCCACTGCTGGCAGGACTGACCACGATCACGAATATATAAAGGAAGAACGGAGCGATACATCAACTTTAGTCCCGCCGCGGCGGGATTTAGTACATTGTAGGGTGGGCTGTGCCCACCATTTTCGATCACGACCACGTTTCTTAAATACTGGCAGAGCGAAGCGATACCACAACTTAAGGCACTTATAACTTTTCCTAACCCGATCACGATACTTAAAGTTACCCGGTGGGCACAGCCCACCCTACTGAAATCCAGTCAATCCTGTTAATCCTGTCTAAAATACATAAATATGGCAGAGCAAAGCGATACCACAACTTTAGGCACTTTAGCGCACTTTAGGCACTCTAGGCACTTTGTTTTTCACTATACAAGGCCTTTTAGGCACTTGATACCCTAGAACATGTTGACTATTATACTACAACTGGTTTATTAAACAATTTAACAAGGTAAACTGAAACATGAATGACCTGATTCAACAGAAAAATATTGAGAAACAGCTTGCAAAACTGCACGGCGAGCGGCAGCGGCTTCTTTCTCTTCCCCCTGAAAAAGCTTTGAGCGAAATCATTGATTCTCCCCAAGCACTACCTCTAGTTCATTCCTTTCCCGAACAGGACCTACATATTCTGATCAATGAAATCGGCATTCACGATGCCTTACAAATCCTTGCGATGGCGTCAAAC
The DNA here is from genome assembly GCA_028277765.1 of Desulfobacterales bacterium. Taxonomy (GTDB): domain Bacteria; phylum Desulfobacterota; class Desulfobacteria; order Desulfobacterales; family SURF-7; genus JANQFQ01. The sequence continues at coordinate 87,093 of JANQFQ010000035.1, read as the reverse complement.
AGACAATGGGAATATATGATTGATCAGGAAGTTTGGGACAAGGACAAGGTCAGCGGTATTGCCGTCTCTAAATGGATTGACCTCTTAATCAAAGCAGACCCGGCAAGACTGACCAGCTGGCTGACCAGTGAAAAGGTAGAATTTATTGAGCTCTTTCTTTTTAAAAATATCGAAATCAGGAAGAGAGAACATGATGAGGATCCTTCTACTTTTGGAAATGATTTCTTCACTTTTGATGATGTCTATTATATCAGGTTTATTGATTACCCTTTTGAAGAAAAAGAAGAAAAAGAAAAGGAGGAAAAAAAACGAACCATTCTTGCGCACCTGCTGAAACTTCTAGCCGAACAGGACCATCTGATATTTCAGGCGATGCTTAACGAGACACAAACGGTTATCCCGGCTGAAGTGGAAGAAGAGGAGTATCGGCTCAGGAACATCCGGCTGGCTGAAAAAGGATTTCTCCCTTTTGAAGAGGCTATCGGCGTTTATCAGCCCCTGAAGCCAAAAGCACTAAGCACGGTTGAAACGAAAAATGTCATGAGAGATTCAGAAGGGAACACCCTTCTTCCTGTTCCGGACTACTCAGCCGGGATGCTCACTGAAGACAATATTTTTGCCCGGTCCCTCATGACCATGGACATCGATGAACTCCTTATGCAGCTCCAGGCGGAGTTTGCTGCTCTCTGTAACCGTCTTATTTCAGCTGATCGGAAAGTAATCAAGGGAAAAGATGAATTAAGGGATATTGTTGATAAAGCCTGCAGTTATTTGAGCATCGGTTTACAGAGTCTATGCAAAGAAGACTGGCCTGAGCCAGCTGATACTACACCCCTTTTGAAGAAACACACACTGGCGGATATCTTCCGAACAGGTTACGCTCTTCCCCTTGAACTGAAATGGAGAGCCGAAAAATGGCGGAACAACAGCTGGTTTGAAGAAAGCGGTCTCCCTTTAAGTTTCTGGGGCGAGCATATGTTGGGTGTTCTAGGCGGGCTCCTTGTAAAACGTCCCCTGTATTATGACAATTATAAAACCGGCGTTCTTTTCAGGGAATTTAAAAAACAATCTGATATTAGAGAAACTGAAGAGATACTGGATGCGATTATCGAGCTTGACCGCCTCCTCTCTCTATTAGATGAAACGCCTGAGGCAAGCACCAATACCGTCCTTACATGGAAAAACCATATACTCACCATGTGGTCTAAACATAGTTTCAGCCTACCAGACACACCAGGACCCATTTCCCTTGATGAATTCAGGCGATTCTATAAAATAATCTTTTCTAAAACCAAAGACGCTGATCGATACAGAATAGATATCTCCGCAAAAACATCTTTTCTAAACTGGCTAACAGCCCGCTCCGGACTCGCAAACAGTGACATTACGGGAAAACTGGGAAAGACCTTTGAAAATCTTTTTTTAGAGATAGAATCTGAGTACAACGATATCGCAGTTCAGGATCTTGATCCGCGGTATATTCATCTGTTTCTTGTAAAAACACAGGACTGAGGACTTAAAAAACATAAATTAACAAGGATGTACAGGATATATAGGATGTTTATTTATCCTGCCCATCCTGTTTATCCTTGTTAAATAAAACAAAAATGGCCAATCAGAAAGGATTGAGTTATTGGCCGGGGAAACCTCGCCCTTTCACCTTACGCTTCTTTACCGACGGAAACCTTGTTACATCCGTGTGTGGGAAGAATTTGGCTGCGGAAAACCGGTTCATAAATTCCTGGTTAACGTTCAGCTCAAGGTAAGTGATACGGTCTCTGATTATTTCAATCTCCTCCGCGTATTCTGATGAGGAAAGCACCATGGTCGCGCCGCCAATTGAGCTGTTGCCAAGGGTTTTATATGTATTAAGGGGCAGGTCGGGTATCATACCGATGGATATCGCTGACCGTGGATTTATAAATGAACCAAAGGTCCCTGCAACATAAAACGTCGCCAGGTCAGTAAGGGACATCCCCACAGACATCGTAATTGTTTCTAGGATTGTGTACATGGCTGCCTTTGATCTGACAAGGCTGTCCAGGTCTGCCTGGCTGATTGTAAGATCTTTCCCTGTGGCAGACTCTTCCGCGGACACAACAATAAGATGAGGGATCCCTTCCTTTTCTGTTAGACGGCTACCGCATGTTGATGGATTAAACTTACCCCTGACATCAGCCATACCAGTCAGGAAAAGGCCTGCTGCAAGATCGATGAGCCCCGATCCGCAGATTCCCTTTGGACGTTCGTTATCAATCATATGAATAACTATATTGCCAGTATCAGTATTAATGGTTATCTTGTCGATAACCCCGGGACCCGCCATCATCCCCATTTTTGTTACCCCGCCTTCCAGGGCAGGTCCGGCAGCTCCGGCACAAGCGATCATCCAGTCTTTGTTCCCAAGGACGACTTCTGCGTTAGTCCCAACATCAACTAAAATGGCTGTTTCCTCATGCCTGTGTAAGCCAGAAAAAATAATGCCCGCAATAAGATCACCCCCAAAATAACTTCCGATATTGGGAAATATAATCGTACGGGCCTGCTGGTTCACCTTAATGCCCAGTTCATGAGCAGGAATAAGACCGGGGCTGTTTACAGCAGGTATATATGGTTCCCTGATGATCCACTGGGGATTAAGTTTCAAGAAAAGGTGAGTCATGGCGGTGTTGCCTGCTGCCGCGACAAGGTATATGTCATCCGCACTGATTCCACAGGTCTCACACAGTTTTATAATCTCTCTGTTCAAGCCATCTATGATGAGCCTGTTCAGCTTCCCCAAGCCCCCATCCTGGGCGGAAAAATGAATCCGGGCAAGTATATCAGGTCCTTCACTTATTTGCGGGTTATCAAAAGATGACTCAGCGAGTGTCGCTCCGGTTGAAAGATCGATTACCCGAGCAACAACCGTGGTCGTGCCTATATCCACGGCAAGTCCTGCTGCCGGGGACCGGCTGTCAGGATTCATAATGCCCGCCAAAACCCACCGTCCCCTGTTTTTACAAAGAATACAGCGCGCCCGATATCCCCATTTCCGAAGAAGATCCGGAAGGGTTCTCAAAAGAGTAATATCAATATCTATCTCGTCGGATTTAAGAAGAACCTTTAGTGCGCCGGCAAGTCTGTCGGCATCTGCTGTGTTGTCCTGCAGTGAAGGTGGTGTGAGTGTGACCGTCCTGACCCAGCGTCTATTATTTTTTTCTTCTGGAGTCATCTTTAATAAATTATGATTTCAATCGCATGAAAATTTTGAGGGATTAATGGGCAGAAGATATATTGTTTTATGGCAATTATAATTCAAACACCATGTCCGTGCCAACAGCAAAACATTCCAGATCAGCGTTTTTTTCAGATGTTGTCTTATTACATTCTTCAACGATGCGGTCCATATCATCATCGGTCCGGTCCTGATTCAGGTGGAAGAGACCCAACTTTTTAACATTTGCGTTTAACGCCAGATCGACCACCTCGGTATATACAGAATGTCCCCAATCAATTGTCGTGCCATACTCCTCAGGCGTAAACTCAGCGTCATGGATCAGCAGGTCAGCTCCAGTGGAAAACTCCATATACTTTTCAGGTTCAAGTCCGCCTGGATGCAAAAATCCGAGTTCATTGTCCGTAAGGAAAACAAATGTTTTACCGTCCTCTATAAATTTATAGCCACTCCCCCCATTAGGATGGCTCAGTCTTATCGGGATAACACTTACAGAGCCTATTTCAAACTGATCCGGACAGCCATTCTCATAAAATATCCTTGCACTTAAATCAGAATACTTGACAGGAAAGTTGGGAGGAGTCATCACCCTGGTCACCATCTTTTCCACGTATTTTTCAGGAAAAGGGCACCTGAACACCTTAAGTTCAGTCTTCTCATTATAAAGGGGTTTAAAAAAAGGGAAACCCATCAGGTGGTCCCAATGGGTATGAGTAAAAATAAAATTATATTCATACCGCTCTTCTTCTATGAGCTTTTTCCCAAGCCGACGTATCCCTGTGCCAGCATCAACGACAATGATTTCATCAGATTTAGTTCTTATCTCAAGGCAAGTCGTATCACCACCATATTTAACATATTCTTTTCCGGAAACAGGAATAGACCCTCTTGAGCCCCAGCAGGTAATTTTCATATCTACCTTATTAAACTATATAAAATCGTTTTTCAATATTTTTCCCAAAAAAGTATGCCATATACCGTCAGTGTTCCATTTCTTAATGATACTGACGGGCAGTGAAGAAAGCTGTTTCTCCACCTTCTGGGCAGGGGTTCGCAGAAGACCGGACAGGATAAACTGTTTGTGCTTAAGAAAATGAACACTGCTAATAAGTTCTTTCATGACATCATAATGGATATTCGCTATCATGAGATCAGCTCTATATCCAACGAATTCTTCAGCTCGTCCCTGCACAGCCGCTATGTTCCCATTAAAACCGTTTAAGGCGGCATTTTTTTCCGCAGTCTTGACAGCCAAGAAATTCAGGTCAACAGCCAGAACCTTTTTGCAGTCAAGAAGACATGCTGCTATTGCTAACAAACCAGTACCAGTGCCAAGATCAAGAACAGAACCAACTTCTTCCATCCCACATGCGAGTTCAAGTGCTTCAATACAATCATGAGTCGTTGTATGGGTACCGGTTCCAAATACAACACCTGGATCAAGAATCAGTTTCAATTTTTCATTAAAAACAGATTTTTTTTCAGTAGACATGAACCAAGGAGGTACGATATAAAAATTACCTGCAGCAAAAGGTCGAACCGGTCCTCCCTGCCAATCTTCATATGTCATGAAATAACTGTCTAAAAGTGTAAGGTGGGACTGCTGCTTCAGGAGCTGTTCAATCCTGTTGTCAGACGGTGTTTTAAAAAAAAGAAAAGAAGATCCCTCCTCTTCCCAGTTGCCAATAAATGATTCACCAAAATCAACGCCATTCGGTTCAAGACATCCTTCCAGGTAATAGATATATAGGTTTTCGTAGGGGATATTGCTGTTAGAATTATGTCGGTCTTGATCAATCTGGGGCATTTCAATCGTTTCTTTAAGCACTTACGACCGGGATACTGGTTTCTAGGTACTGGACCACCACACCGCATTCACTAACCAACACCAAGCATTCCCAGTAAAAATACTGGCCCAGAGGACCAGGAAATTCAATCATTTCGTAGGGTGGGCTGTGCCCACCATTATCGATCACGACCACGATCACCGCTTCGCTGACCACGATCACGACTCATTTTAAAAATGATAGAGCGGAGCGATACCACAACTTTAGGCACTTTAGCGCAATTTAGGCACTATGTTTTAGAGTATCTTGCCAAATATGTCAAACGCCGCCTGTACAGCCTTATTCTCATCAGGCAGTTCTATTGTCGGCCGTCCAGCAAGGTCATACTCATAAATCTCATCATCCGCCGGGATAGTACCTGCAATTTCCAGCCCGCTCTCCTTAACTATTTTCAGAACCGCTTCTGATGGCTCTTCCCGTGCCTGATTGATAATCAGATAGCTCCTGATAACACCTATGTTTAATTCCTGTGCGAGCTGATGAATCCTCACAGCAGCCTGAAGCCCTCGCCTTGATGTATCTGAAACCATAAGGAGTATATCCACATTTCTCGTGGTCAAACGACTGATGTGCTCCATCCCCGCCTCATTATCCATGACAATATATGGATAATTCCCGGTAAGCTTTTCCAGGAAACCAGCAAGAAGCGTATTCGCGGCGCAGTAACATCCTGATCCCTCGGGCTGTCCCATGACAACCAGGTCATATCCGCTTGACTCAACAATCGCCTGCTCCAGTTTCATCTCCATGAATATATCCTTGGTCATCCCTCCTGGTACATCCCCTTTTTTCATGTCCTCCCGGGCGTTTCCAAGTGTATCTGCTACTTCAAGGCCAAGAACCTCATTCAGATTGGCATTGGAATCCGCGTCAACAGCCAGAACAGGCGTATTCTTTGTTTTTACAAGATATTTTACCAGCATACCGGCCACAGTGGTCTTCCCTGTGCCCCCTTTGCCAGCAAGTGCGATAGAAAATGGCATATTCTTTTTCCTTTCTATAATAATGAAAGAACGTTTTATCCTGCTTTTATGCAATAGTAGGATTTATTTCAGTTCATTATAACAGTCAACAAAAATGCATCTAGTCATATTCTAGTCACTCAACCTAGCATGTCAAATATTGCTTCCCATGAAAAAGACTATATTTGATCAAAAAAACCTTGACAGTTTTCATATAAAATCTGAAATTCATAAAACAGTTTTATTAAACGAACTACTTTTCTCAGGAAATTGATTATGAGCGTCTTTAGCGGTGAAAGAACAATCATCAGTCCGGAACATGTCTTTAAAAATGGGAATAATCTCAATTTTAATGTCCAATACAAAATGGACGGCATCAAATTGATGGATTGCCTTATTGATAGCAGTATACCGGTCTGTTTTTTTGATCCCCAGTATAGGGGAGTTATGGATAAAATGAAATACGGTAATGAAGGCGCCCGCCAGATTAAAAGGGCTCAGCTTGAGCAGATGCCCAGTGAGCTGATAATTGAATTTATTTCAAATATAAACAGAGTATTAATACCCAGCGGACACCTTTTCCTCTGGATAGACAAGTTTCATTTATGCGAAGGGATACCGGCATGGATTAAGGAAACAGATTTGGAAATTGTCGACCTGATTACCTGGAATAAGGTAAAAATGGGGATGGGATACCGCTCCAGAAGGCAGACTGAACACTTGATGGTCATGCAGAAAAAACCCAAAAGAGCCAAAGGCGTTTGGACAAGACATAACATACCAGATATATGGTCAGAAAAAGTCGCCCGTGATGAGGTCCATGCCCATCCCAAACCTTTAGAACTTCAAAAAGCGCTGATCGAAGCGACCAGCAATCCAAGTGACATCATCATTGATCCGGCTGCTGGATCCTATTCAGTGCTAACCGCGGCCATGGAAACCGGTCGCCGTTTCCTCGGCTGTGATTTAAATTTTGGAGAAAAAACCATATAAAATGAGTTCAAATAAAATCTTTCAGAAGTTAATCGCCATGTTTGAAGGGGCTCCAATTAAAAAAACCATGGGCATGACCCTTGAGTTTACTGATATGGGAGAAGTCCAGATCCGTATGCCGGCAGATAAAAATTTTTATCACGGCATGAAGGGCGGGGACCTTCATGGCGGTATTATCGCTACACTCCTAGATACGTCAGGGTGGTTTACGGTGGCTGCCCATTACAACCGTTTTGTGCTGACCGCTGATCTGAATATCCGGCTTCTGGAAGCAGCAAAGCGACAAGCCCTATTGGCTACCGGCAACCTTATCAGGCCGGGCAAACACCTTGCTGTGGCTGAGATGCGTCTTACATCTGAAGACAGCAGGCTTATCGCTTACGGCTCTGGTTCTTTCACCGTCACTTCTAAAGAAATCGTAAAAACAGGATAAACATCTGGACCATCCTGAACATCCCCTTATGATGAACCTGTTTCAAGAACAAAGGCAGATATAATGAGCCGTACAGATACACACCACACGTCCAGCCTGTATATGGCCCCATTGAGAGGATTTACAGATCATATTTACAGGAACACCTTTTCAGAACATTTCAGCGGCTTTGATCTTGCTGTGGCGCCGTTTATAACAGGAAAAAAAGGAGACAAAGTCCCTAGAAAATATATAAAAGGTCTTCTCCCTGAAAACAACACCGGCATGCCCGTAGTCCCTCAGATACTAAGCAAATCCGCCAAAGAGTTTATCCTCCTCGCAAACCATCTGTTTAATATCGGTTATGAAACCATCAACTGGAATCTTGGCTGTCCCTATCCCATGGTGGCAAAAAAACAGCGCGGTTCAGGGATGCTCCCGCACCAAGACATGATCCGTGAGTTCCTTGACCATGTTATCCCTGCTTTAAAAGGGAGACTGTCCATAAAAACAAGACTCGGCTGGCAAACGAAAGATGATATTTTTAGACTTATTCCCTTGTTCAACCAGTACCCCATAGAAGAGATCATTATACATCCCAGGACTGGGAAGCAGATGTACGAAGGAACAACTGATTTAGAGGCTTTTGAAAAACTTCTCTCAATGACCATTCATGCCACAGTCTATAACGGTGATATAAGAAGTCTTGATGATTTTAAAAGATTGTCTCAAAGGTTTAACACTGTCAACAGGTGGATGATCGGTCGATGGGCTCTTGTCAATCCATTTCTCCCTTTAATGATAAAAACCGGGAAAGACAGTATCAGCAACAAGACAGTTATAATGAAACGTTTTCACGATGATCTGTTTAATCAGTACAGCCAGATACTAAGCGGTCCGTCCCACCTCCTGGACAGGATGAAAGGACTATGGCGCTATTTTTCACTTGCGTTCAAGGACTGCAACATCGCTATGAAAAAAATTAAGAAAACCAGAAAACCAGACCAGTACACGGATTTAGTGAATCATTTTTTTGAAGCAGAAGCTGAATGGTTTGAATAACCTTCAAGCTACTAGCTTTTATTATATATACTTAAAGAAAAACCAGAAATGGAAGAAACTGCCGGTCATGACAAAAATATGGAAGATTTCATGAAATCCAAAGACATCCGGCCATGGATCAGGCCATTTAACCGCATAAATTAAGGCGCCAAAAGTGTATGCCAGTCCGCCGACCAGAAGCCATATAAAAGCTGTGGTATTAAGAACATGCATAAGCGGGCATATACCTACCAGTACCAGCCATCCCATAAAAATATAGATCGATGTGGAAAACCACCTGTGAACATTTCCGCAAAAGAGTTTCATACAAACACCGATGACGGCCACCCCCCATACGCATCCAAATATGGACCATCCCCATCCACCCCTTAAAGAAATAAGACATACTGGTGTGTAAGAGGCAGCAATAAAAATAAAGATCATAATATGATCAAATTTTTTTAATCGTCTTGTCCCTTTTTCAGACAGATATAGCCAGTGATATAATGTACTGGCAACATATAACAGTATCATGCCTGCGCCGAAAATGGAGAAGGTTGTAATATGCCAAGGCTGTGCCGGGCCGCACGACTTACATATCAACAACACAAGGCCTGTGATAGCCAAGGGAATGGCCGCGAAATGAGTAAGCCCGCTGACAGCATCTTTTGGTTTTAAGAAAACCATACCTTAATTATCGGTCAACCGGCCATAAGATACAAGGTGATTTTCGAGGTATTACATTTGTTTTACAATAGGAATAGTTACATACTACCCATCAAGGATTTAAACCTCCTTGCTTCGCCGTCATTGCCCATGAAAGCATAGATTCTGCTTATTTTGTCCGCATAGGAAAAAGCGTTTCCAGGATCTTCCTGAAGCAATTCAAGATAAACATCAAGAATTTGCGTTGTGTGCACACCTGATTTAAAACTAGTATCAGCGAAGCCCCGTTTAAGGTGGACGTCTGCCCTGCTTCCACATCCTGTGCATGCATTCATCAGCTCCGTGTAAATATTTCTTGCGGTTTCAGGCTTGCCCATAAGCTCGTATATTTTTGCAAGTGCCCTCATGATTGTATGATCTTTTCCCTTTGAATCAATATACTGAAGATAAATTTTTTCCGCTTCTTTGAATCTTCCGGCGCGCAGCTCCGTCTCTCCCTTGAGCATATTGATCATTACAGTATCAGCCAACTCTCTGGGGCATGATTGAAGGAGAGAGGCTGCTTCGTCAAATTCTTTTAAGTGCCACAGCGTTTCAGACAAAACATGGTATGCTTTTTCTGAATGAGGAAAATCATTTAGATAAGATTCAAGCAGGCCCCTGGCTTTTTCAAATTCAGCCATATTCAGATAACATGTGGCCAGTTCAAGCGGTATATGATTTTTATCATCCGGGTTTTTCTCTAGGGCGAGCAAAAGCTTCTCAGCGGCAGCAGTAAAATCACCCTGGTTCAGAGCAATATAACCATCTATAAATGCTTCACCGTACCCCATATACGCTGCCTTCTCCTCAGGCGGCAAGGCATTACATAAGGCGACAAAGTATTCCTCCCTGTTAAAATAAAAGTTGGGCTTCTCATCTTCAGGAGTGTTTACAGGATTATAATCTGTCATAGGAAGATCAGTCTGTTGCACGGCCAGGTCTGCAATTGCATCTAGTAGTTCTTCCGCTTCATCGTGTAATGAGGCATCTTCAGAAAGTTCCATGGCAAGGGAAATAAGTTCTTCTGCATCTTCATAACTTTCCGCATCAATCAGGTTCTTTCCTGTCTTAATATGCTCAACTGCAAGCCCTTCTTTTACCTCAACAATCTTTCCCTTGATACGGTCTTCAAAGTTAACATCCCGTACCGGGCTGTCTTTATGTCTGGAAAGCGCTTTTTCATATTCAAGTTTCGCCATGCCCAGGTTGTTTTCTTTGAAAAATGTGTCACCAATGATTTCGAGCTCTTCAGGAGTTTTCCCAAAAAACAATGAAAATAATCCCATAAAATCTATTCCTCAATTAGTTTTTTCGTAAGAGAAAGTAAGGTCAGTTAACTCCTGAATTATAATTCAACAGTAAAAGGATCGATCATATTTAGCTGGTATTCATAAAACGCAAATCGGATGTCCACTGGTTCAGCCTTACCTTTGGATATCCAGAAGGCGATAAGATCCTCATCTTTCTTTATGTTTTTATAGATATACGCTAACGCATAAGCGCTTCTATGATCACCCTGGATATACCCACATTTAAACAGTTTTTCCGCCTTTTCAATATTTTTCTTTGTCCCCTCACCTTCCAGATAAAGCTCTCCCAAACGGGCAAAGCATACTCCCGCCCTTGATTCAGCAGAGTTTTTTATTAATTCATATCCCTTCTTTTTATTAATACCATAACCATATTTCCCATTAATCAATGCATACCCTTTTTCCAAAGGCCCCATCCAATGCTCGGAAGTCGCGGCTTTTTCTATCCAGGACCTCGCTTTTTCCAACTCACCCTGCATTTCATAAATAACGGCAAGATTGACCATACCGTATACATCACCTCCCTGTGCGGCTTTACTGCTGTATTCAAAAGATTTTTTCATGTTTTTTTCACACCCGATTCCCCGGGCATAATAAAACGAAACATTCTTCTGAGCTTCTGCCAGGCCAAGATCGGCGGCCTTCAAATAATATTCTAAGGCCTTTTTATCATCTTTTTCCCACTGGCAAAGTCTGCCCCTCATATTCAACGCGCCGGCAATATTTTTATCACACGCTTTTTGAAGAACCGCCATCATGTCGTTCTTATCCAGGAGTTCAGCGATCTCTGCAATAAGGTAAAGTTTGAAACCATCATCACCAGCTTCCTTCTTTAGTTTTTTATATAGTTTATTACCGAGCATTATTGCTTTTTCTTTATCAGTTTTAACCCCAATAGCCTTAACATATGTTCCCATCATGGCAAAATCTGCGAGATAATGCCCTTTTGAACGCGCTGCCATGGCATGGGCCTTCGGAGACTTCGTGAGCATAACTTCAACAAAACTTAGCACAGCCAGGTCGTCCCTTGTCTTATTTTTTTTCGCTTCCAGCATCTCCTTAATTTTCCAGTATCGGCCATTATTCAATAAATCGTTAATATTATCCGCAAAAGCCGGCAATGACAGGAGATGGCCGCATAATAACAAAGAAATCATCCACATCAATAAAGGTTTATCTAATATTTTTTTCAGCGTTTTCATGTTCGGTTTTTTTTAATCCTTTCTGTACAAAGTCAACAATGGTTATGGCCTCAATTCTCCGGGGAACAACACACAAAAATTCAATCTTGCTAGTTTTCTACTTCCTGCCACCGCTCCGCCCTGGCAACACGCTGTTCCAACTGCTGCAAAAGGGCTTCGTTAACCGCATGACCAGGTTTTTCCGGATGATGCTGAAGCAGTTTTTTTGACAATTTTGCCGTCTTACTGGACCCTTTTACTTTGTCAAGGGGAAGACAGGCATTTTCACTAAGTGAAATACCAAGTTTTATATTCAGTTCAAGAATAAGTGTTAACAAATAATGTGCATCCCGAGGAAGTTCATCTTGTGCCGCCAGCCATTGATCAAGAATCAGAGCAATGACATAAGCGTGTAATGATGACAGCCTTGCAGTATCCCCAAGGGTTGCTTTCAACCGGTTAAGCTTGAGCCATCCATTCTTTCCTAATTTAACCAGTGTCGGACCGAGTATGTCAGGATGCGCCCTTCCATCCTCTATGGCTTCTGCCAGTACATCTAATGCATATCCCCTTGCATCAGCATCACGGCCCGCAAGTCCCAGCCATAAAGCAAGACTTCCCATCTCTGAAATCGGTCGGTCTGTTTCAAGAAGCGGTTCCAGAAAAGTAAAATTGGGATCAAAAGTGGATGAGTTATCATCCATTCTTAGGTCAAGAGAATGTATGCCGGTTGCAAAAAACGGATCCGTATTTTGAAGCCACATCATGCTGATCCATTGGAAAAGCCAGGGTGAATGTACACCATACGCTGACCACTTTTCTTTACGCATATGTAAAGCTATTGTCGGATAATAGGCTGTTTTATCCGGTGCCATGGTTTCAGGTTTGATTGCCAGATCCAATCTGTTGATGTAATAAATCTTCTTGGACCATTTGTTATACTGTTTCTTAATCTCAGCTTCCCAATGATATTGAGCCGGCACTAGACCATCAGGGCCCCATTTAGTATGCTTAAGAAAATTCAGATTTGAGAGATCACTTAATGGGAAACGGGCTCTTCCCGCAGCAAGCCAAAACGGCGCATCTTTTTTTCTGACATGTTCCCGGTTAAACAATGCGACCACTTTCTTTGTTAAGGTTTTTATTTTACTTTTGTTTTCAACTTCTTTATCGTTATTAGGAGAGCTTTCTGCCCCGTTGAGGATCCATGTCATTATATGTCTGAGCATACCTTTTAGGGATGAACAGGCTATAAACGCTTTATCTTTCCGGTCAGGCGCTATACGCAGAAGCGCTTGAAGAAAATCATGCTTTGGCAGATCAATATTCCTTTCCTGTAACAAAAGCAACCGGTCTACCAGTACAGAAGAATCTATCCACCCATGTTCATGTGTCGGTGAACTCAACATTACCACAGCCTCTTTTTTCAGAACGCGGTCAGTTAGTTCATTTAGCCTTGCAGTGATCGGCAGCCAAACATCTGAAGCATATTTGTTCGGTCCCTGGCCTGTAACTTTTTTTCCTGTCAGCCATGCGATTAAAAGCTGATAAATGGCAAAAGGTGCCCCCCAGCTGTGAACCAATCCACGCGAAGTTTCAGAGGCGGTGTCTTTGTTAATTCGTTTCAAGATCGGCTCGGTTCTTTTTTCAAAATCATCTGGTTTTTGATCACAAAGCCTGCTGATTCCGTCAAGAATCCGTTCTACCTCATCGGCTGAATCAACTATCTCCACTGCATGAGCAACAGCGTCGATCAGTTCATCTATTGTTTCAATCGGTTCAATTTTCTGCAAACCAGTAAGTAACGGTACCTCAGAGATATTAAACGTCATAGCAGGCAAAAATGACATGGAACTGAATGTGTCTGGCGCGAGATTCAGCCCCGTGTATTTACTGAAAACAGGATCTATTTTAGAGACCTTTTCTAATAGCCCCCTGTAGATTTCTTCTAAATCATCTAAAGAGCTTGACAGGTTATCTTCTTTCTCAAGGCCGGTCTTTTCAAGAATACCATCAATCCTTGATTGATGAGTAGCAGATATATCCATGGCCTTACTGGCAATAGAAGAAAGCATTTCTTCATCAATAACATCCGCGTGAGCTTCTATTAGTGTTATGATTTGATCCTGTATATCCACGGATTCATGGATAAGCCCGTTAACAGCCCCTTTTAGAATATCCTTCTTAAGGTCTGGATTACGTTTGATGATCCGTTTCAAAAACATAATTGCTGTTTTTGGCTGTCCTTTTGTTTTTATATTTAAAACCGAACTTGCCGCACTAATAAATGCGCGGTCATCCAGTTTTTTTTCTTTGTCGATCATTTTCAGCATCTTAAGGGCAAACGTAACAACATGAGAAGCCTTATTTGACAGTAAATCAATATATGTCTCCTGCAGGGCAGTCATCTCATCTATTGATGGTTCAAGAAAAGTATGGAATTTTATATAGCCTGTTAAAGCGTTATTCTTGAAACCGGTTGTCAGCCCGGAAAGGCTGGCTTCGAGCAGGCGCTGACGGTCCAAATGCCCGTTTTCGGACAATTTTTTTAGCGTTTTTGGCCATGTCTCATAGTTTTCAGGAACCCCCTCTCTGTCTTCCATATAGTCTACCCAAAAAGCATATGTTTCAACCTCGAACAGCCGCCACACTTCATCCTCCAGCAGATCAGGATCATCAAGGAGCTTTTTGCTTGTCGGGATATAGTTTGTTTTGTTTTCATAGTAAGCACCTGGCAGGTCCTGAACCATTAAATTGATGTAACCATCTGAGGCAGGTTTGCTACACATACCTTTATTCACAAGGGCACGAACAGTAGGCCATGAGATACTAAACCATTCGCCTTTAAGTTTTTCATCGATCCATTCATCAATCCAATCTGGCTGCCGATCCGTTAAAATTTTCAACACATGATCAGTCGCTTTTTGTCCTCCTCTGCCGTCAACACGACGCACGGTTGAAATTGGACAGCACGCAAGAGCAGCCAGCTTAGCAGCAATGTATTGGTTGTGTATGGTGATCTTTTTACCTTTTATAAGATTTTTGAGCCGTTCAAGAGGTTCCTCTTTCTGCAGGTTGGTTTGCGGATTAAAGTCAAAACGGACCCTGTCAATGTCTCGGTACAGTCTGCCCGCGGTTTTGGAAAGCTTTCTCCGCTCGGTTTCGGATAGTTTTTCAACTGCTTTTACCAACGCAGCTGTATCAGCCATTGCGACCAATTTTTCCAGTTCTTCCGGTGTCATTCGGCATTTTTCCTTTCAGCAAACATTCTAGCGGCCAGTATGTGTTTGCATGGCCCCCTCTGCCCCTGATACTTGCTGAACCACGGGCACGTGCATTTATCCTGATCAGCTCTTAACCTCACATAGTGTGTAACATCTGTACCGCCCACCCCAAGATCGAATTCATTTTTTTCCATACTTTTTAGAATCTCCACATTTCCTGATTCCAATAATTTATTGGCCCCCTTAAGACGCGGCTGAAGCTGCTCTACTTTATCCAATTCAAATGGGAGAATACGGTGAAAATACTTCCCTGATGTCACATCATAGCCGGCAAGCCCCCGGGAACCAAGAACTGCCAGTGCTGCTTCAATTGACTCCCTGTCAAATGCCGTCTGCTTCTCAAGATCGGTTACACTAACACGCGATTGCCAGGACAGGCCGGCCTGCACTTGGGGCAGCGCTTTTTTCCAATCTCCGATCGCCAGTTTTTTCAAGACCTGTCCTTCACCTGAAAAACCGCGATAGACTTCAGGGCTGATCATCAGGAAAAGTTTTCCTGCATCAGAAACAATTTCCCAGCCGCTTGTGCCAGCTTCTTCATCATACCAGATTCTCAATTTCTCGGCTGTATTAAGCAAAGGCTCAATGGCCCTGATTCTCTCTGTACCTAGAACACGAATAGCGCCTGATTTCTCCTGATGCGTGAGCCGTATTTTTTTCCCCCATTGCTTTATAAAGGAAGGTCGTTTACCCCCACCTCCCCGGGGCAGGGAACGTATAAAACGACGGCCCTCATGCGCGGGGACCTCTACCTTCATTTTCATTAACGGTTGATATGCCTGCACTTCACTAAAACCTTTTATCCATCTGATCGGAAGCTTGACTTTCTTTTCAACAACAGCAGAGTCGTTTCTGGAAAGCGCCACTTCATCTGCGCCGACTGACAAACGGGCATCATCATGATCTCGCAAGCGGACCAGCGCGGCCCTCATGGGGTTATTGAAATCCACATTGGTTGTACCCCGCCTCATCAGGTCACCCTCAAAAGATTTCTCCGGCAAATCCACGCGGGCGTACACACCGCAACACCCGCTAAATCCCTCAAAACGGAGCATTTCTTCATTGCTTGTAACAACGGGATCAAGGAGAGAGGGAGTAGGCATGAAATAATTTGTACGGACGATATCGCTGAGGACCGTCAACATATCACCAATCAACCGCGGATATAGTAGCCGCCCTTCAAAGAAATGCGGATGATCCTGATTGGCATCACAGGTGGCTAACCGTAATCCCGCACCCTGATCAGTTTTTTCTACAGATGAAGTAAACGGATATAGATATGTAAAATCAAGGGCCGCTGATGAACTCATAATACTTCCTGCTTTTTGTTATATTTGTGAATGCCAGTACCCGTTTTACATATTTAATTTTTGAGGATATCACAATTTGTAATATCTTCATAGTCTCCTCTTTGCGCCTTCGCGTCTTTGCGTGATAACGTCCCTGTTATTGTTAGACTCCCTTTCTTCGTGGTGAATTTGTTGTCTTTTTTTTCTTCTACTTCAAAAGCCCCAATCCCTTATCAATCTTCAACTTTGTAACCGCAAGCACCTCCCCTGTCTCCACGCGTAGAAGTTTCAGAAAGATTTCATACCCTTGTTTTTTTTCATAGAGCCTGCCCCCAGCAAGCATCTCAGCACCGATTAACTTTCCAACCTTTGCGGCAGTCTGATCATCAGCAAGACCCGACATCCCAATTTTTAACTCTGTCATAATTTTTTGGATGTCCTTTCTTTCAACTGCTTTGAATTTTTTATTCTGGCTGAATGAAGCGATAAGATGTTCTGTGAAATATTCAGCATCTGCATTTAAGTCATCATCTGTTGCGGTAATCGGGATGACCCCCGCGGGTGTCCCAGGCGCTATATTAATCGAAGAATAATCCACCAGTTGAGAAACAGCCATATCAAAAAGTTTTTTTAGTGTCTCGGGGCTCTTTTCATCATCATCTTTATTGGCCTCAAAATAACCCTCACCTTCGTCAAGACTGCTGTCCGTAAAATGCCCTAATTCTTCTTTTGCAATCCTGATAATAATCGCTTCAAGTTTATCTGTCTGAAAGTTTGAGCCTGTGTGATGACTCACACTTCCGGGTTTCCCACCAGCGCTTTCACCCTTTTCTCCATAGGTCAGAAAAATATATTTCGCGTAAGTATACTGAGATATCTGTCTGAGTATATACTCACCCATGATATCCAGGCCACCGGTTCCGACACTAAAGAGTTTGATACCTTTTTTCTTTGCGTCCCTTGCTGCATCCATATACGTGTACTTCTGTCCATAGTCAAGATGCGGGGGAGCGTCTGTAATGATGAATCCAAGCCGTATCCCTTTTTCATTCCACACAATTTTTCTCAACGTATCATCCAGTGCTGACTGCAGATCCTCTGGGCCGTCACCGCCGCCCGAAGCCCTTACCTTGTTAAGTGATGCCTGAAAATCCGCCAGGTTTTCTGTTAAGGGCACTACTTTGGTAACGTATGAATCCCGTCTGTCTTTATAAAGAACCATGCCAAATCGCACAGACGGACTTGACGGGAGGGACGCCAGATTCATCTTAATGATCTCAATGGTCGACTTAAGACGGCTGATTTCTTCTCCCATGCTCCCTGTGGTATCAAGGACAAAAAGGATATCCACAGGAACGCTTTGGACAGTCTCCTTCTTACAGTTAAGTTGTATATCCAGATGCCGTTTCCCCTGACGATCAATGCGTAATTTCTCTGTATGTCCCGCATAAGACATTTCAACATCATACTTCGAATGCTTTTTACTAAATTCTGAAGGGAACATCATGAAGGTTCCATCTGAATAGGTTGTGCCCGTACATAGTTCCTTCCTCCCAGCTTTCACGCAGACCTGTGCATCCGGAAGTGTTTTCCCCTCAGCATCTTTTATTGTCAGGATAATTCTCTCCTCAATATTGAGGTCATATTTTCTGACACTACCGCCATATTTTTTCAGAAAATTTAAAAAAAAGTTGAACTGTTTATTGTCATCAGCAAATCCTGCTTTCAGACCTGAAGCAGAAGGCACCTTTCTGCTTGAAATTCTCTTCGCGGTTTTAAAACGTGATTTGGGCTTAGCTGCAGGAGCTCCCGGCATATCACCCTCAAGAGGGGCAACAAACGATTCAACTTCTTCTTCAACTTCCGGAGCCATTTCATCTCTCCCTGAATCAGATGTTATCTCTTCTTTTATTTCAACGGAAGATGTATCTGCTGTCCCTTCTACATGCTTTGTGGCACATCCTGAAAAACAAACAACTGCAGCTATAATAAATAACAAATAATGTTTTTTCATCATCACTCTTTACCCCTATATATCCTTATAAGAAATCACAAATTGTGTTCCCAATCCTCTGGCTCTTAAACCACAACCTGTCATCTTCTGATTGTCTTGCATTACTCCTCTGTCCCTTCTTTTTCCGGAGCCTCCCATGTAGTAATAACCGTTGGATCAATCACACGTGTCAGAAGTGTTTTTAACGCATAGAGCAGACCAATACCGCCAAGAATAAGAACAAAAATGGCGTCACGGAAAAAAGCCATGGCGCCTCCGCAAATAATAGCGCCAATCAAAGATGGTATGGCCGCCTGTATCCTCGTAAGCTCTTTTACGGATTTGGTCAGCCCGGAAGAGAGTTTCGGTGCAATACGTTCCAGGGCGTGTTCTTTGACGGTGGGGTTCAAAAACTCGACACTTTCGCTGTCACTGTCATCGTCCTTTTCGTACTTAACATAAATGCTGTCACTATAATGTTTACTCTCTATTGATGTTATCTTGGCGAGCGGCACCCGAGTTACTACGCCTTTACCTTCATCAACCATTGATTCAAGTGACGCGCTTTCCTGATACAGGTCCTGCACGCGCGATACTCGTTTCTCGTCGATCTTGACGATAGCAAGATTCTCATCTTCAAGTACAATCAGAAAGTTGTCATCCACATCCAGCCAGCTTGTATCTGTAACAAACCCTTCCGGTATCACCCCTCCTTTCTCTCGAACAAACAGAAAAGCAAGGATTACGTATAACACAGCGCATACAGGCACAACAACAATACTTGCGCTTATAGCGTTTGCAGTGAAACTCCTCTTCGAAGACTTGGCGCGCAAATGCGCTTCAAAAGAGCTGCGTTCTGGATTTCCTGGTTCATACCACACTTCCATTTGTTTCTTATCTTTGAGAGCCTGATACTCGGGTTCAGAGATCATTAGTGTTTTTGTATATGTCTTACCCTCACTCTGAAACTGATAAGAGACAGAGTATACCATCTTGGTTTTTTTCCTTTTTTTCTTACGATAGGTAATTTTCTTCTCCTGCACATCAGTAACATCCGCGATAACTGTTTCGTGCTTTTCAATAAGCTGCTTTGAAACCACAGCCATACCGCCTTTAATTGCCGCGCCTAAACAAATTAAAACAAGCGCCAGCAGTAAAATTACTATTCGAAGTATCGATTTTCGCTTCTGACCTGGTGTTTTCATTTTCTTTGCCATGGCATCCTCCTTAATAGTTTATTCTTTTACGAAAAATGTTGGGTTACAAATAGACCTGCTTTACTTGCCGAACAAGAAATTAATCAGGCAACCCGGCTATCCACCAAACAACGAATCCGTGGTTTTCCGTCCCTTTTTTTCAAAAGGTTTGGCTTTCTCTAATCTATTAAAACTGAACTTGATTGCCGCTTCAGATAGAATACCAGCATTAATGGCAAATAAATATGTAGAATCAGTTTTAAAGCTGGAAAATCAGTTCTTTAGATGCAAATAAATTATGTTAAGCGCCAGTACATGTCAAGAATATTTACATTATTGTGTGTGAGATAAAAAGAGGAAATGAGTGATCGTTGCATCCTGCAAATAAACATCCCGGTCACATCTGTAACCGGGATGTTTTTTAGTTTAACAATCCGCAAAAATCCGCCCAATCAGCGTCATCCGTATGCCATAAAAAAATTACGGCGTCAGCACTGCCTTGAGCACTTTACCTGACTGGGTATCAGCAACTGCCTGATTGATATCTTCCAGGGGGTAAGTGGTAATCAGTTTGTCAAAGGGTAGTTTCCCTTCTTTGTACATTTCAATCATGGTCGGGATGAAGTCATCAGGATTGACATCCCCTTCCACACTCCCGACAAGTGTCCTGCCCTGCATAATGGAAATCATGTCCAGGCTGACTTCAGTAAATCTTGGCGCAGCACCCACGAGGCAGCATACCCCCCTGCGGTGCAAAGAGTCAAAAGCCTGTCTCAAGACCGTAGGATGGCCGGCGCATTCAAGAGAATAATCCACCCCGCCTCCGGTAATGTACATAAGCTCTTCAACAACCGCGTCCCTGGTCGGATTAATCTTATGTGTCGCGCCAAGTTCCATGGCCTGGTCAAGTCTCGCATCTTTACGGGTAACAGCAATTATTTTTTCACATCCGCACGCAATAGCTGCCTGAATAGCTGCCATACCGACTGAACCGACGCCGAATATCGCAATTGAAGAACCTTCTTTGGGCTTGAGGCAGTTCATCACAGCACCCACACCACTGATAATGCCACATCCAAGCGGTCCGATAATCTCAAGCGGCACGTCTTTGTCAACCTTGACAATGTTCCGCTCTGTAACAAGGCAGTGGCTCGCAAATGAAGACTGGTTGAAAAAATTGCCATGGACCACGTTTCCGTCCTTTTTCAGTGTAATTGAGCCGTCCGGACGGGTACCGCGGAAATTTTGGAAAAAGCCGAGACAGAAAGCACTCTCGTCGTTGCTGCAGGTTTTGCAGGTTCCGCAAGACCAGTATGTCATCACCACATGGTCACCAGGTGCAACCTTCTTTACATTCGAACCTACCTTCTCAACTATACCCGATCCTTCATGTCCGAAAACAGCCGGCAGCTTGGCCGGTATCTTCTGTGTCTGGCCGGAAAGATCGGTACTGCAGATACCGACGCCAACGACCTTAACCAGTATTTCATCTTCCCTGGGATCATCAAGTTCCAGGTTTTCAATCATAAATTCTCCGGAATTCCTTCGTACAACAGCAGCCTTAATTTCCATGCTGTTCCTCCTTCATATATATTAATTTATTAAGTTAAATATCTTATCTAAAAGCCGTTTACTGCATCAAGCCGGCTTCTTTCGCCTCTTTGATGATGTCCGGTTCGGGCCACCATCTGTTTATACCAAGATCCTCAGCCATTGCGTCAACAGCAAGATAACCGTTTGCCAGCAGGATGGTACCGCCTGGATACGTGCATGCCCCGCCCATGAACAGACGGTCAACAGGGCTTCTATGTGTTGAGCAGTAAAGATTTGGCCTCATATAACCCATCTGCAACGGCAAATAGGCACCCTGTTTAATAGACCCTTCGACCATATCCAGGAACTTGCCCGCATATTCAGCAGGCGTTGAAACATAATAGCTTCTTATGGTATCATCATTTAAATTGGTCACATGCTTTTTCAGCATCTCAATGCAACCTTCAGCGTGTTCTTTCTTTGTTTTATAGGAAAACCAGTTCTCACTGTCCCCGTCCAGGTTAAACGGTGCCATTTTATAGATACTGCAGACATGCTTGTTTTCCGTCTGCTGGGATGGATCATGAACCGTCGGGATCGTGCAGTAGAAACCCGCGTCAAGATCGCATTTCCCTTCACCGATCCTGTCATAATCCTTAATAAAATCTTCCGAGCTTTCATACCCGATTAAATAGTAAAGCCCCTTGTTCTGGTTCGGATCATTTTCAGCGCACTTAAAATTAAGCGGTTCTTCAAGTGCCAGGTGAACACCCAGGAGCCCCCAGTGTTCCCACTGCCACATGCCCATGGTACCTGTAAAATCCTCATCCAGCTTTTCCTGCCCCACGAGTTCATTAAAAGTCTGCTGCTGATCAATAGTACTGACAACCGCCGTGCCTGCTTCAAAAACCCTGCCGTCTTCAAGCTTGACACCCTTTGCCACATTATCTTCAACAATGATCTCTTCAGGTATGACTGAGGTAATAAGCTTGCCGCCGTTTTCAAGGACCACTTTGATCAATGCTTGCGCGAGTGTGTGTGTCCCCCCTTCGCACACCTTGTATTTATACATTCTGTCAAAATAAAGCGGAATTAAAAAACCGATTCCGTCCTGCTCTGGCCCAAGGCCCCACATGCAGCAGTTGTGGATCATCATCGCCTTAACATGGGGATCCTCAAACAGCTCATCCACAACATCTTTTGGACTCATGGTTGTATATTCACCAATTTCCCTTCCTATTTCTGTTGCTTCAAGGACCGGGAGCTGTTCCAGGGCCGGCACCGGCTGGGCATAAGTCGCGGGCCCTATAAACGCTTTCATATAGCGTTCGCTCTTTGTGACAAACTCTCTGTAGGTATCAGCATCCTTCTGAGAAAACTGTGCTATGGACTCGCATGTTTTTTCAATGTCGCTGTACATACACAGAGATCTGCCATCCTCAGTAGGGAGTACACACTGGAGTTCAGGATACAGATGTGTGAGACCGTACTTTGTTTCAAGTTCAAGGTCAGCGTAAGCAGGCGCGTAATCGGTCATCATCATGAAGTAAGCGTGTGAATTTACCCTAAGACGCGCGAAACCGCTAACTTCCTCGGTAAGGGCGCCGCCCCCCATTTCATGTCTCCGCTCAAGGACAATAACCTTTAATCCGGCCTTGGCAAGATATGCAGCGGACAGAAGACCGTTAGGCCCTCCGCCGATTATTACAACATCATAATTCCTGTCCATAACAAATAACTCCTTTTATATTAAAATTTAATATTTTATATGTTCAGAAGAGTTCATAACAATACTCGTCCAATCCTTTTCCGGCGGCGGTGTGAGCCCGTTTTTCTCAGCAATAACTTTATAGACCCAGCGGCCCTGCTGTGATGTGGCGCCGCCCCTCGGATGCCATCCTGACGAACATGGATATAAATTTTCAATTGGAAAATTTCTTAGATCAGCGAGTTCCGGTATCGGCCTTGTCACGCCGAACTGGGGCCCGTCCTGGTCAATAACGCACCAGTTTCCCTCAGGCGCGTAATTTGGCGAGTGTTTCGCTGCGTAATATGGTGTCACCGGAACATAACCGATAACATTGTCCCAGTTTACGTTAGTTGTATACTTGCCCCAGTGTTCAATAACTTCGTCAGCGTGCTGTTTTTCCATGGCCTTCCACTCAGCGTCTGTCATCTTTGTGGCAGGTAGTACAAAATGCTCCGTAAGGATGGCTGCTTTTTCTCCTCCAGGAGGTGCGTAATAGTCATGGGCAAAATTGGACCAGTTGGCGATACCCAGATGAAAATCCTCAAGTTTCGGCCACTTGCCCGCAAAACGCCTTTCAACTTCACTTGCAATTAAATCAAGCCCCCTGTGCGTCAGATTGATCCAGCAGGAATCCTTTAAATTGGGATCAAACGCTGCTGCCTTATATACTGGCTGTTCTCTCAATGCCCAGGTATACCATGTGATACAGACAAAGTCCCTTTTAAGCGCCTTAACACCGTCTTGTATCGTCTGTGACCACATATCCGGTTCCGTAAGATCATGGACCAGGTCGATGGGGTTCGCACCACATACAACACCGAGCTTCCCTTCTACCACGGTTCCGTCCACAAGCTTAAGGCCTTTGGCTTTCCCATTTTCAATAATGATTTTTTCCACTGGTTTGCCGTGATATATCTCACCGCCATTTTCATAAATCACCCTCTGGGACGCGTGAGCACACTGGTGGGTCCCTCCTTTTATAACGATGGTATCCATATAGGCCATCATTAGGATAAGGGCTGCCATGGCAGATCCCTTGGCAGTTGGATTCACACCAGCTGACTGTACACCGCAAACACCGAAGGTCTGAACCTCAGAGCTCTCAAACATCGTGTCTAACCATTCAATGGGGCTCATCCCCAGCCACGCCATGTCAACGCCACAGTCAGGGTTTTCCATGAACATTTTCTGCATGGCATGCGGTTCACCCGGAGGAGGCGGTGGATTGAATGAGAATTCAAGGGCAGCAGGAAAAATGTATTTTCTGAATTTTTCTTCAAAATGAAGATATGTGTCAGCATCTTTTTCAGAAAACCGTTTCAACAATTCATATGACTTGTCTCTGTAGTTTTCTTCCCAGATAGAGTAAACCCCGCACCACTGATCATCTTCACCGAACACCGAAGACTGTGCAAGCCTCGGTTTCGCGAATTTAACCCCGTATTCAGACCATTCCGGAAAGTCCTCCCACATGGGAGCGTGGTGGTTACAGTATGTGTGAATGTGGGAGCATTGATTAGCGATAAAACCAGGCGCGGGAATTTCATCAGAACACCAACCGCCACCTGCTTCATGTCTCATGTCAAACAAACCGACCTTAAGTCCGCCGTATTTGCTCGCATACATTGCGTTAACCAGGTTCTTGTTCCCTGCGCCCATATAGACCAGGTCGTATACCTTATCCGCCATTTGTTACCTCCTTAGGCAAAACTATATATAATCATTACCAATATGTTGATTTTCCAGGGCTACCAAAACGCAAAAAATAATCCATGCATTCTTTTTGCCTGATGAGCATAGTTTAAATTTCTGTTTATTAAAGAGTTTTCATAAAAAGTCAATAAATTTTTATAATATCTAAAAATCAGATTTGACTTTATTTTAAAGCGAGTATCACATCTTTGGGGCCAATCCTTACAATCACTTAATTCTTTTAAAAAAAACATTGACATTCTCTGTTCCAGACAGGTATTAATTGACCTTTTACTATTTATTTATATTTAATATGGAAAAAGATTTATTTAGACATAATAATCAATAGGTTATAATATTTTTATGATTTCCGGTTTTATCCGGGTCAGGAGGTTATGTTATGCATGCATGGGCAGGGAAAATCCTGAGAGTTGACTTGAGCGAAAGGGAATACGACATCGAGGATCTGGATCCCTATTTCGCCAAGATGTATATAGGAGCCCAGGGAACAGCCACCAGAATTCTCTATGATGAGGTTGATCCAACAATCGACGCTCTGGGTGAAGAGAACAAGTTGATTTTCAGCACAGGCGCCCTTGTCGGTACCGGTGCTGTAACCGGTATCAGGAGTGTCTGGGCAGCCAAGTCACCGCTGACAGGAGGTATCGCATTTTCTAATGTTGGCGGTTATTTCCCGGCTGAAGTAAAGTTCGCCGGGTATGACATGATCATCTTTGAAGGCATTGCGGATGACCCGGTAATGCTGTGGATCGATGATGATGAAATTGAGATAATGGATGCTGACCATCTCTGGGGGAAAGATGTTTTTGAAACTGAAGACATCATCAAGTCTGAAATTGATGATCCATGGAAAGCAATGGACACACGGATTGCCTCCATCGGTCCTGCAGGAGAAAACCTTGTAAAAATTGCCGCCATTATGAGCGACAAGCACAGGGCTGCAGCAAGGTGCGGTATCGGCGCTGTTATGGGGTCAAAAAACCTGAAAGCGGTTGTGGCCCATGGAACAAAAGACGTTTCCGTGGCCGTTCCTGAAGCATTTAACAAATCTGTTAATGCCGCGCTTGGCGCAATCAGAGCCAGTGAAAGAGCGAGCAAGGTATTTCCAGCATACGGATCTGCGGGGCTAGTTAATTTTTACAATGAAGTCGGCTTGTTACCCCATATGAATTTTAAGAAAATGGCCCTTCCGGAAGCCCATAAAATCAGCGGGCAGGCGGTTGCTGACGGTTATCTTATCAGGAACCAGGGATGTTTCAGCTGTCCCATGAGCTGCGGCGGTCCGGCAGAAGTTAAAGAAGGTCCTTTTGAGGGCGTTTCCCACAGGCCTGAATATGAAACCCACGCGCTGATGGGACCCAATTGCGGTATTTATGACCCGGAAGCACTTTTAAAAGGGAATAATGAATGCAACCGGCTCGGTATTGACACAATGGATATGGCTTGCCAGGTCTCCTGCGCCATGGAGCTTTATGAAGAAGGACACCTGCCGGAGTCAGACGCGGGCATGAAATTGAACTTCGGCAACGGTGAAGCGCTTGTAACACTTATCCAGCAGACCGCATACCGTGAAGGCCTTGGTGAGCTCATTGCCGAAGGTGGTGCAACACTAGCTGAGAAATACGGCCAGCCCGATCTTTTTATCGGCGTAAAGAAGATGGGGTATGCCGGGTATGACGCCAGAAACGCTTATGGCATGGCCCTCGGGGTTGTCACGTCCACAAGGGGCGGATGTCATTGTCGCGCATATACACTGGTAAGGGAAGCCCTTGCCCACGCGTTCGGGCCCAAAGAGATGGCGGTCGATCCGGTATCAATGCAGGGGAAGGCCGAGATGCTCATGATGATGCAGAACATGCAGACAGCCCTTGTTGACTGTGCCGGCTTCTGCCAGTTCAGCATGTCGGGACAGCCGCCGCCCCTCTTGTTCCCCCAGCTTGCCACAGCTACCGGTGTGAACTACACCATGCCGGAAGTCGTCATCAACGGGGAAAGAATATGGAACCTGCAGAAGATGTTCAACCTGAAGGCGGGTATCACAAAAGCTGATGACGTTCTGCCCAAGCGGCTGCGGGAAGAACCGGCCACTGCAGGACCGGGTAAAGGAAAGAACCCGGATGTCGAAACAATGCTGAAGTATTACTACATGCTTCGCGGATGGGATGAGGAAGGCGTTCCCACACCGCAGAAACTCGCGGAGTTAGGTCTGGAAGGACAAGGGCTGTAAAAATTTATTGTTATTTACAACTTTAATAACGTGAGCGTAAGTGAACAAAAGTTTGACGGAGCTTGTATGCAAGTTGAAGTAAAAATGTTTATGAAATTCAGGAAGTATCTTCCTCCAGACTCAAAGAATGACATGGCCGTTATCACCTTAGAGGAAGGGGCAACACTTCTGGATCTCAGGGCGGCTCTCGGCATACCACCGGACGAACACGGCGGAACAGTAATAGATGGTGTTGCTTACCCTGAAGACAGCGTTCATAAACTAAAGGACGGAGACAGTGTCGGATTTTTCGCCTCAGTAGCCGGAGGGTAGGGGCAAGTTACCCCGTCAAGGATGAGCGTAGAATAAAAGTATAGCGAATATATATAGTAAGCAAAGCTTACAAAGAAGGAGGTTTTAATGCAAAGGATAAGGATAGACCAGGCAAAATGTACAGGGTGCCGCAGCTGCGAGGCAGCATGTTCATTAAAACATTATGAGAATGAAATCAATCCAAAAAAATCTCGAATCAGGGTTTGCATGGTAGCAGAAAGATTTTATCCTGTTATTTCCGGTCCGCCTACTGAAGCGGAATGCACCAGCAAGGTTGATGTCATTATTGAAGGCCAGGAACATGATGAATGTACGCTCTGCCGTGCCGCCTGTCCAAGCAGGCCGTGGTTCAGAGAGCCCGACACTGATATTGCATTAAAATGCGATTTCTGCGGTGATCCGCCGGAACCGCACTGTGTCCAGGTCTGCGCGGCTGAAGCCCTGACCATGGTTGAAGTGCAATAACGTTAAGCATATATCAGCAAAGAAACTGCGGGTATGGATAAGATTGATATTGAAGTAAAAATGTTTTCGAAACTAAAAAAGTTTCTGCCTGCGGGTTCCACTGGTGATACAGCTATAATTTCGATAGAAAAAGGGGCAACCCTTAAGGATCTTAAGAAGTTTCTTGACATTCCGGTTGATACGTTTGACGGCATTGTAATTGATGCCAAGAACGAAGAGATAGAAGATTCTTATGTGTTGGCAGATGGTGAAAGTGTTACATTTTACGCCACTGTAGCTGGGGGATGAAGCTCCTTTAAAATGTTATCGGCCCTATAGAGCGTTAATTATTGTTATTTGCAACTTAATGTTTCGAATGAAACAAAAAAATTTCGAGAACGAAACGAACTAAACATAAGGAGGAAGAAATGCCCAGGATAAAGATAGACCATAAAAAATGTACTGGTTGCCGGCATTGCGAAGCAGCATGTTCATCAGAGCATTATGATGGCTCCATTAATCCCAAAAAGTCGAGAATAAGGATTTTTATTGAAGGGGAAAGATTCTATCCGGTAATATCTGGACCACCTACAGATGCAGAATGCACTAGTAAAATTGATTATGTGCTTCATGGAGAGGAGTATGATGAATGTACCCTGTGTCGTGCTTCCTGCCCCACCAGGCCCTGGTTCAGGGAACCAGATACAGATGTGGCGCTGAAATGCGACTTCTGCGGTGATCCACCAGATCCAAAGTGTGTCAATGTTTGTATCTCAGGCGCCCTGGAACTGACTGGTGTAGAAGAAGAGAAAAAAGAAGCAGCTTAATAAATTACAGAATCTGACTACTAATTGTTTTCACATGCAGTATAGGATAATTTCTGTATAGAATTTTATTTTAAGGATTTAAATTCGAATATCGAAATCCGACCCGATCATAAAATTTGGCGAAACAAATTCGGAATACAAATGTTCAAATGCTCGAAACCATAACCGCTTAAAATTTCAAATCAAATTGCCTTTTGATTTTGAATTTTGGTCATTTGATATTGTTTCGCCTGTCCCGTCGCCGGGGGATTTCGATATTCGGATTTTGGATTCTTTAATTATACCTTAAATAATTTGTAATGTATAAATTTTTTACGTTTTAACCAGACTATCATCACCCTCCCAGCGTTTAAAAAGACCCGGCACTTTTATATTAAAAATGTCCAGGATTCTGCCCACATTCTGATTTATGATATCATCTATGGTTTTCGGCTTTTGATAAAAACTGGGAATAGCCGGAACAATGATCGCATCCATTTCTGCGGCCTGTAGCATCAAACGGATATGCCCCTTATGAA
Source organism: Desulfobacterales bacterium (assembly GCA_028277765.1). Classification (GTDB taxonomy): domain Bacteria; phylum Desulfobacterota; class Desulfobacteria; order Desulfobacterales; family SURF-7; genus JANQFQ01. The sequence goes on along the minus strand of JANQFQ010000035.1, from coordinate 58,336 downwards.
ATGGCGTTTCCCTGACCATCAGCACAAGCTTTCTTCGCTCTTTTAAGGTAACATCTGCCGCCCTGATCAGGAGATTCACATTAAAAGAATTGGCAATGCCGGACAGTGTCTTTATGGAACACGGCGTGACAACCATTCCTAGTGTTTCAAACGATCCACTGGCAATTGACGCACCGACATTCTCATTACTGTAAGTAACATCCGCAAGCCCTTTCACATAATCAACCGTATAATCTGTCTCCAGCTTTATGGTTAACTCCGCAGCATTGGATATGATTAGATGGGTTTCAATATCATCAATATCCTTCAGCACTTCAAGCATCCGGATAGCGTATATCGGCCCGGTCGCCCCTGATATCCCTATAACAAGTCTTTTCTTCATAATATTCACTTAATAGCACGCGAACGGTGCGGTTTCAATCGATTTTCGCTGAAAATAATGAATAGCACACAGATGACGCAGATTACAGGGTATTGTTAACTTTATAAAAAGCTTTTATGATTCTTTCTGTTATTTCTGCGTGCAGCATTATAAAAATTCATCCGTGAAAATCTGCAGCATCCGTGTCATCCGCGTTCTATTAAAAGTTCCTCTCTATGTCCGAACCCCTGTTCGTTGTCGATAAAGTATATTCTGGAAGATTCAAGTCTGTAAAACCTTACCCCGGCGATCTTCTTTACGATTGCCTGCCCGAGTTTCTGGGGTGAAAGGAGAAAATCTGCCACACTAGGATATTTCTTCACATAGTCTTTCGCAAGTTTACTGTTTTTCATGATACTACCAGCTTCTTTGACTTCACCTTCCAGCTGAATCCCTTTAATGGTGAGCCAGTTAGAATAATCTTCATTAATTGTCCCGGAAACTTTTGGATTAAGCGTAAAATTCTCACCATGCCGGCTTGTGGGGCTACTCAGGAAAAAAAGATCAAACCCATCGTTCACATAAAAAACAGTGGCTGCGTGGGGTTTTCCGTCTTTTTCCGTGGCAAGCGAAACCGTATTATGACTCTCCAAATACTCAAGGATAATCTTTTCTAACGTCTCTTTTGACATGGCCCGGGTCTCAACAATGTCTTTAAATCATGCTTAGCCAAAGGTTCATTTGCCGGAAAAATTGTATAACCTTGCGCAGATATAAATCCGAAGCACGAAGTACGAAATCCGAAACAATATCAAATGACCATAATTCAAATAACCAAAACAAATGAATGGTATCTATAATGATAAAACGAAAATGCTTTGAACATTTGGAAATTTGAATTTCGGATTTGTTTCGGATTTCGATATTCGATATTCGAATTTAGCCTTTATTCATATCCATACTCTTTCCAGTTAGCCACGATCTTATCATAAACCTCTTTGGGCCATGCCACATCCAGGGTTACCTTCTTTGGAATTGCCGCGGGCGGCAGGTCTTTCGGCCATGTGCAATCAAACAGCACATATGCCCCGCCTACACCTTTTTTCCGGTCTTCAGGAGACAGCCATGGCATCAGCGGACTGCATGAAGAATCCTTGAACCTGTATATATTTTTATAAGGATGGCATTTTGCGACCATGGCGTGAACTACTTCTTCCATATTGGTAACATCCACGTCACCGTCAACAATAACAACATAGCTTAGGTTAGTCCCTGCCTTAGATGCCCAGATAGAATGGGCCAGCTTCTGGACATAACCGCCAAACGGATTCACTCTGGTCGAAACGACCGCCATATGGTTAAATCCTTCAGGCGGAAGATAAACATCTTTTACCGGGAGCTGCTGTTTTCTCAGATCACTTAAAAGCTCTGCAGCAATCGTTACCGGCATGACAGCGTGGCAATCATCTATCGGCATTCCCATGCATGAAATCGGAAGAATCGGATCATTCCTATAAGTAACCGCTGACACTTTACATATCGGCCTCGGTTGAACACCGCCTGCCACATAGCCTGTATATTCTCCAAAAGGTCCTTCATCCATCCGCTCTTTAGGAGGAATAATGCCTTCAACAACAATTTCCGAGTTTGCCGGAACTTCCAGGTCGACTGTTTCGCACTTGATCAGTTCAACGGCCTTTTCCCTTAATCCGCCTGCCACATCTACTTCGCTCATCTGTGGCGGCAGAAAGGCACATCCAACAATCGACAGCACAGGATCATCACCCATGGTCATTGCGAACTCCATCGGTTTATCCCTTGCCTCATATTTTTGGTAATACATCATGCCGATATGTTTATGCGGAAGGATAGATATCCCCATGGTCTTTTTATCATGTATCATCACCCTGTACATGCCCCAATTTACCCAACCAGTATCAGGATCTTTTGTGATAATATTGGCCCATGTGCCAATATACCTGCCACCGTCCCCTTCATGGAGGTAAGGTATTGGAAATTTAAGGAGATCAATATCATCTCCGGTGTCAATATTCTCTTTGCAGAGGCCGGTATCAACCATAACTGGCTTAATCGGATTGTTCCTCCTCTTGATATATTCTTCAATAATTTCTGTACCGGTCGCACCTGGATCCATTCCCAGCGTCAGGGCAAGCCTTGCGTAAAACCGGTCAGGTCTGCTGCTGACTCCTGCAGGGGCTCCCATGGCCCGAAAACTCGCGTCATAATCTTTAATCTTTTCAAAAAAGGGAGCTGGCGCTTTAAGATCATACGATCGTCTTGTTATGGCGCTCATCTCAAGGTTCCAGTCTATCTCCTGTTTGATGCGGACCAGTTCCCCTTCTTCATCAAGGCTGTCAATGTATTCACGAAAATCATTATAAGCCATCTTTTTCTCCTTTCCTTCTTTTTTATTTTTTTTAAAAAATTTTTGCATATACCTGTATGGTCTATCAAACTATATAAATAAGCCAGTTTATCCGAATAACCTAATAGCCAATAAAATGTCAAATAAAAACAAAAATTCATTGTACTTGAAGCTAAATAGATGATATATAGTTTTATAATCCAGCAACTTTGTTTGTCTAAAAAAAGTAGATGTTTTATCTGTTTAAAACTTATTCTTGAAAAAAACTAACTTTGATATGGAGAAGTCACAATGAATAAAACTAGATTATATTTTACAACTTTACCATTAGTAGTTATTCTGGCTACGCTCATCTTTATGCCCCTTTCTGGATGCGATTCTTTTGGCCCTTACGGCGGCGGTTTCAAATCCTATATTGACCCCAAAAGGACCTTTGAAGTTGAAATCCCTAAAAGTTATAATTTTAAAGAAATGGTTTCGGATGAAAACCTAGGTAACGGCTTTATGATAACCGTCCGTCATTATGAAGCCTTAGGCAAAGGTAAGGTTACCGAATTTTTTGTGGTCGTATGTGAAAGACTATACGGCATTGTAAGAGAAACGATGTCCGTGGAAGAATTTCAGGATCTTATGGCTGCAAATTTAGCGGAAAACGTTTTTCAAGAAAAGGAAGGTAAAGTCATCAGTAAAAGCCGTATCGAACGTGCGGGCGTGGTCACCCCTACACTAAAAATTAAGATGAAACACCTGGGTAAAGATTACTGGGGTATCGTGGACGTTTATACATATGGTAATGATTTGTTTTTATACGGTGTTGGTAGTTGGTCGGAGAATATCGGCTCAGATAAAAAAGCAATATACTTTCTGGAATGCTTTAGCATACCAGATTAATGAATCCTTTTAATATCATCAAAAACAATCTAAAATTTGCCAAGAAAATTATAAAAAAAAAGGGCTCTCTTCCGATCTATATGATCTTTGAACCCACATCCTTGTGTAATGCCAGGTGCTCTTTTTGTTATAACTGGCAGACAGTTGAAGACAAAAAAAATGAACTAAGCCTTGATGAAATTGATAGGTTCACCCGGTCTATGGATAGTAAACTATTGGCTCTTGCATTAAGCGGCGGCGAACCTTTTTTAAGAGAAGACCTCCCGGAAGTTATTAATATCTTTAATAAAAATACAGCCATGAATCATCTCAGCATTCCAACAAATGCGCTTTTACCTGACAGGATATTTGAAACCGTTACGAAAATCCTGGATGTATATAAAAAAAGATTTGTTGTATTATTGTCCCTGGATGGTATCGGAAAGGATCATGATAAGATCAGGGGGATAGACGGAATTTTTGAAAAAGTAGTTGAAACTTATAATAAATTATCCAGAATTCAGAGTGATCATTTCGAAATAAGTATAACCACCTGTTTAAGTTCGCTTAATATGGACAAGTACCTAAAAATATATAACTATGTCAGAAAACATTTTCCCGGATTGAGCACGCATAATTTTTCTTTTATGCGGAGCCGCCCGCCTGATGAAACCGTTAAACCGCCTGATCAGCAATTTTTTCAGGAAAACAAAAAAAAACTACAGGAAATCACACTAGATAATAAAGGTTATCAATTTGATATTCTAGGCTTTTTTCATTCGACCAAAGCAAGGTATTATGACATCGCCTGCAAAACAAATAAAGACAAAAAAAGAGATTGGCCCTGTTACGCGGGACAACTAACCGCCTATGTGGATTGTTACGGCGATGTATGGCCCTGTGAAATTTATAAAAAATTTGGAAATTTGAAAAATGCTGATTTCAGGGATATATGGTTCTCTGAAACCGCTGAAAAAGTCAGAAGTGAAATTAAAAATAAAAACTGCTGGTGTGATCATGGTTGTTTTGTCTATATAAATATATTGTTTAATCCCATAGAATATTTCAAACTGCTGAGATATGTTAAAAGATAAACCATTTGTATCAGTTATTGTGCCTTTTGTAGACCATGACAGACTCATGGAAAAATGTGTTAAAACAATTTTAAGTCTGAATTACCCGGAGTATGAACTTATTATCGTTTCTGATGAACCACAAAACATACCTGTAAATAACAAAGTAAAGCATCTCGTTAGCGGCGCAGAAACCATTTCGCAAAAGCGGAATCTTGCCATGATGCATGCCAGCCAGGATACTGAAATTTTCGCTTTTATTGATTCTGATGCATATCCGCAAAAGAACTGGCTTGATAATGCTGTTAAAATATTTTTAGAAAATCACGACATTGACGCGGTCGGAGGACCGCACATACTCCCACCAGACGCGGATATCAGAGAAACCTGCGCTTCTAATTCAATTAAATCGCCAATTGTCTCAGGCATGAAATGTTATCAGAACAAAATATCAGAAAACAGGTTTGTAGAGGATTTACCTACTTGCAATCTTTTTATAAGGAAAGACATGATCGACTTGATCGGCAAGTTTAATCCTGAACTGACTACCGGTGAAGACCTTGAACTTTGTCACAGGATCATATCAAAGGGAAAAAAGATTTATTATTCAAAAGATGTCGTTGTGTATCATCACAGGAGAAAGGTTTTTAGGTCTTTTTTGAAACAGCGGTTTGTTTATGGCATGAGTATATTCAATCTGTTCAAGAAAGAACCTTGCCTGAAAAATACTTATCTTCTTTTGCCACCGCTAGTAACCGCTTATCTATTTCTGGGCATCATAATATGTTTTTTTTCAGCATCTTTTTTAAAATTTTATGCATTTACAATTATCCTTCTTGCTCTCATCTGTCTGGTTGAAGGATTTCGAACGTCAAGCAGTTTTTTATACAGCATGATCACTTCCCTGAATATTTTTTTAACTGTATTCACACCTGGATTAGGAGCATTTTATGGAATAACAACAGGTTTTGATTCCAAAAAGAAATTTGAAAAAAGATAGAAAAGAGATTCTTTTTTACAAAAAACAGATATATTGTTAATAATAGATATATTATAAATTGACCCAGCTGAAAATTTATCTTAAAAACACTGGCAATTAGGCCAAGAATAATTTATAAGCCAACTGAAGAATTTTAGTATTAAAACATCAACACAAGGAGAAACAAATGGGATCAGAAGAAAAAGCAAAGGCATTTCTGGAAGCATCAGAAGCGAGTAATCATTACGCGACCGTCATCGACTTTTCATTTAATTATTTTGTAAAAAAAGCAGAAGCAATGGACAGTCAGGTGGCTGAAGGCCTGAAAAAGATTAAAGATGCGTATCCTGAAGAATTTGCAAAGAGTATTGGTATTGCTGAAGAAGTTTATAGTGAAATGTTTACAGATGAAGAACTGGATGAGTTAATCGTTATTCATAACAACCCTGTTCTAAAAAAACTGAGAAACAGTACAGCACAATTGATGGATAAAATTTCAGCAAAAATTATCTGAAATATTAACAGCTAAAATTGTTTTGCCTGCGATTATAATCAGCTAGTATTTTATTTGTGTTATAAATATGAATGCCTGTTCTGCCTTGGCTGGCAGTTTGAACCATGGTGAATGCAATGGTTTGCCCATGGATATACAACCATTTTCTCAATGGCTTAATGATAAAGGTAATTTTTCTAAACAACTGATAAAGCGCCTCTTCATCAGGTCTTCGTGTTTGACGGTCACCGACGATCAACGATGGACGGAAAATATGCAATCCTTTCAAAGGGATCTGTTTTAATGCTTTTTCCAAGCGTCCCTTGTACTTAAACAGGGCTGACGGCGCCCATGGACTGGCACCCATGGCAGTTACCACTAGGAACTGGTCAGCGCCCTTTTTACAAGCCGCCTTTGCGGCTGTCACTGGATATCCGTATTCCACCTGCTCAAACTCATATGCTGACAACGCGCCTTTAACTCCCAGGCAGCTTAAGACGTCATTCACCTGAAAAAGATCCGCATCATCACCAAGTTTTTCAAAATCGATGATATGTTCTATCAGCTTGGGATGATCAATACCGAGTGATTTCCGAACCAGGACGTTAACCTGTGTATAACAAGATGCTGCCAGCAGATATTCCAGGCAATGACCACCCACAAGGCCGGAAGCTCCCATTAATAGTGCTGTTCTGAATTCAGTCAAACCCATTTAAATAAAAAGACGATTCTGGCTATACAATATTATTAGTATTATTATTGTTAGTATACAACATACAATATCTTCCAATGGGTAACTGCCAAATCTTATGTAAAGGTTTTAACCATCTTTGAGTAAAAGATTTTTAAAAACAGTATATCAAGAGGTATCAGGTTACGCTCATCAAGTGATCCCTTTTGGTTTTTAAGTAATATTAAAAATCTTCGCAGCTGTATCCCCGAGAATCATGTTGGTCTCATCTTCAGAAAGCCCTATCTGCTTTACAAAATCAACGGCCGTATCCCACCCGCCCACACTGAAAGGATAGTCTGAACCGAGTATCATATGGTCAGCCCCCATAAACTCGAGACAGCATTTTACCGCCGGCATATAACCAGAAATAATATCCGTATAAACCTGACGCTTGTAATATTCGGTTGGTGTTAGCGGAAGTTCCTGCCCTCCAAATGATTTTAAATAAAACTGCCAGCAGTCTTCAATTCTTTTGACAAGATAAGGAACCATACCGCCAAGATGACCGTGAATGATTTTGATACCCGGGCACTTCTCCAGGACACCACTCCAGATCAGGCTGGTAACTGCCATAGTTGTATCCAGCAGAAAACCATACAGGGCAGGTATAATTTTATGCTGGAGCATGAGCTTACCAGTATATGGAACACCAGGATGAATCAATATCGGCAGATTATACTCAGATGCTTTTTCATAAATAGGCAGGAACTGATCATCAGAAAGAGGCGTAAAATTAACATGAGACAGCATCGCAATCCCTTTGACCCCAAGATCATTATATGCCCGGTCCAATTCTTTTAATGCTTCATCCACATCCTGGAATGGAAGTGACGCATAGGCATAGAACCGCCCTGGAAATTTCGCGCAGACATCCGCGAAATAATCATTAACCTTTTTCGCCCAGTGCACCCCTTCCTTAACAGGAAGCTCCTCAACACCCGGTGCTGTCAAGCTGAGAATCTGCACATCAATTCCACATTGGTCAAGGTCATTTATCCTGTCCTGGGGTTCAAAGTATACAGAACTGTCCGCACTGGAGCATCTCACATCATGCGAAAAAAAGATCAGTGCGTTTTCCCCCTTTTTTTCAATTTTCGGGCACTCTGTTCTCCCGATTAAATAATCAACCCATTCCTGTGGGTATAAGTGACTGTGGACGTCTATGGTCTTCATTCCTGTCTCCTTTTTTGTTAAAAGTCTTAAGTGAGCTCAACTGTCTAATGTTATAAATAGAAGTGCCTAAAATGCGCTAAAGTGCGCTAAAGTGCCTAAAGTTGTGGTATCGCTTCGCTCTGCCTTTCTTAAAATAAAATGTAGGGTGGGCTGTGCTCACCATCTACTGATTCATCATGTATGCTGACTTGTTTGGTGGGCACAGCCTACCCTACGATTTTTACTAGTTTCTAGATCCTTGATACTGGATAAAAAACCGATCAGAATTCCGAACCAAACATCCAGGATCTAGCATCCAGCATCTAGAGCCTAGAAAACCCCTAACATGGAAACTAATAACTAAATATAATCAGACAATCCCAACTCCTCCAGTTTCTCCTTCGTCGGCACATAATCCCCATCCCAACCCCTCAACTTATAATACGCTTTTAATTCTTCTTCAAGAGAAAGTGTTGAACCAGCATTCATACCGTCAGGCAACGGTTCCTTTAATAATCTTTCCGGGAGAATTTCATCTTCCTTTTTAATGCCGGCCTTTAAGTTAAAAAGACGTTGAAGGTTAAATATCCTCTCTCCTGCTTTTATAAAGCCAAGCTCGTCAAACGTCTCTCCGGTGGCTGCTGACAGCAGCGCCAGTGCATCATTATCTTCAATACCCATGGAGACAAAAATACACAGTCCTGTAGCGTCCCAGGCGCATGACTGATTCTGCTTTTCTATAGCCACTGCTGCTTTCCCTTTTTCCGCGACCGGGTCCAGCATTTCGGGCGAACCGTATACTTCAAGGGCAACCGTATATCCCCTGCCATGACTCGGTCCGATAGAAGATGTCATGTATGTTATCCCCATCCCTTTTACAGCACGGGGATCATATGAAGGGATCTCCATTTTATGAACCCCCATGAACAGTTCAGGATGACCGTATTTTTCCGCGATGCGGTATCCGCCCTCAGCGAGCATGTCGCCAAAGCCCTCTCTTTTCCCTGTCATCTCAGCAAGTTTTACAAGCAGGTGGCCGTCTCCGAATGTCAGTTCAATACCTGTATCTTCCTTTGTAAGATATCCTTTTTCATATAGCTCAAACGCGCATCCAAGCGTTCCGCCAAAAGAAATCGTGTCAATACCGAGCTCATTGCAGATATAATTCGCCTTTGTCACAGCAGCCAGGCTGTTAATCTCCAGGTTAGGCCCGAACATCCCCACGGTCTCATATTCCGGCCCCTCACCCTCGCCCTCAAAACCCGGCTCTGTCACTTCCGTACCTCTGCCGCATCGCAGAGGACAGGAAAAACAGGCCTTCGGTTTTTTCAGGAATTTCTCAGACAGGACTTCACCGCTTATCGGCCCGTAGTCTTTATTGTAGGAATCCTGGAAATTCTTTGATGGAATAACACCCAGCTCCTTAAACATCATCACACCTGACGCGGTCCCCATTGCCGGCCAGATTTCATTTGTAACAGGATTGGCCTTGATCTTCTCCCTTGATGATTTATTGATTTTTTTAAAACGATCTGGATCAGCAATGCTGGGCTTTTTTGACCCCCGCACGGCCATTCCTTTGAGATTCTTGGAACCCATCACAGCTCCCAGGCCGCACCTGGCAGCTGCCCTGTGCTTGTCATTCATAATCGCAGCAATCTTTACCAGTTTTTCACCCGCAGGTCCTATACATGCCACCCTTGCGCGTTTGCCGGTGCCTTCCACTTCTCCACGGATAATATCTTCTGTTTCATGGGTATCTTTACCCCAGATATGATCGGCATCCCTGATCTCAACAGTATCGTCATCTATCCATATATAAACCGGTTTGTCGGCCTTCCCTTCAATAATGATATGATCATATCCAGCAGTTTTTATGGCAGGCCCAAAAAAACCGCCGCTGTTCGCGAATCCAAGCAGTCCTGTAAGGGGTGATTTGGCAATAACCATGTACCTTGAGCTTGCTGGTGCAGCCGTACCTGTAAGTGGACCAGTGGAAAAAATCAGCTTGTTCTCTGCTGATAAAGGATCGATTTTAGGGTCAACTTCATCCATGAGTATTTTTGCTCCAAGGCCATGTCCCCCTATGAACATCCTGGCAGCCTCAGGATCAAGATCTTCTAAACCTGTTTTTCCTGTCGTCAAATTTATCCTCAATATATTTCCCATCCACCCGTTCATATGTTTTGTCTCCCAAAATCTTCCGGCCCATAGGACCCAAATTGTTTACCTCTTAAAGGATTTTTTTAACAAAGTTATAAATGCCTAAAGAGACTTATAGATAACATAAGGCACTTTCAATGAAATTCAAGTCACTTCTTTAAATCTTTGAACCCGCAAGAAATGATGTCCCGGTATCCTTCGGCAGTATCAGCTTCCCTGTCTGCCGTGAAATCGCCACGAGTTTACCCTCGCTGTCCCACAGTTCCCCGTCATCTTCAAGAAAACCGTTGGTGACAAACCGTGTGGAAAAGCGAAATTTAAGCCAGCCTTTAGCGGGCCGTTGTCTTACATGGACGGTAAATTCCATGGTTGGGATCCACCCTATCGGACCGATCCGTGCAAAAATAGCCCTCGGAACCGAATCAGCTATCAGCAGGAGGCTGTATATGTCCGGTTCAGTGCCATCGGAAAACCGGATCCAGCCAAGCACCTCGGCCCGTTCAGTGGTCTTCCCTGACAGCCATCCTCCCGTTTCCGGTGTATATAACAAATCATACCGATGGTTTATCGGAACATCCGCCTCAAACGGAAAACATTCATCCACCCCCGGTATGACCGGAGATTCATGCTCAAGATAATTAAAGCCTTTGTCTTTAAGATTAGTAAAAGTCCCTGTGAATCTTACTTTTTCAGTATCATCCTGAATTAGTCTTGCGGCAGCTGTTGAAAAACTGCGGCCCTCACTGATGATCTCATTTTTCAGGACACCCTCACCCGGTGCTACCTTGCCCGGAAAATGTCCTGTCACCGTAACCGGGTCCTTATGGGAAAGGTCCTCTGCCATTGCCTTTGCTGCCATTGACATCAAATAACCGCCGTTTGGAATTCCGCCTAAACTCCAATTGTCTGTAATGTCAGTTATTCTTGTTAAATCTGAAATCTTTTCAGTCTTAATGTCTTCCAGGTATATTGAGGTCATATTCTTTTGGTTTTATTATAGTTTCTTGTTTAATATAAATATTCCTGAAATTTACAGTCTATATTGGCGGGCCTAAAAAATGTCAAGGAATTCTTGTTGCATAATCAGCAAATACCGCCAATGGAAAACAGATGACATAGATTGAACTGATCAGCAAGGATTAGTAAAATGAAAAGACTTACCTGTAAAGGAACTTAGAACCCTGGTCTCCTGGTCCTTATCTCTTCAATTTTTACCGCCCTGCTTTCAGTCATTATTGCCCGATTGGGTTTTTATTCTATCATTTCAATTATATAAATATATTTCCAGGCCCATGGCTTGCCACCACTGTCCGATCCATAATCAATATCTTTTTGATAGCACTTTTTAGAATTAAACTATCTAATGTAAAAATAAACACTTACTCCTCTAAAACACTCCTTGGCATAAATATTGTACTTCTTGAGAAAGGAAACTTTTTTGTCTTGATTTACATAATTTATTATATTACATTACGTTTTTTTTACCGAACCACTGCGAATTCAGTATCAATAAAAATATAGTTTTTGAATAAATTTAATTTAGGAGGAAACATTGTGAGTTTAAAGGAAGATTTAATTAAAATAGTGGGTGACAGCGGCGTTTCAGACAGTCAGGACGATATCGCGCCCCTGATCAAGGGGCAGTCCCTTGAACCGACCCAGATGCCGGGAGTTAAGGTTTCGGTTAAAAGTTCTGATGAAGTCGGAAAAATCATACAGCTGGCAAATGATCAGAAAACACCGGTAACTCTTTCCAGTTCAGGCGACCATAGCAGAGGTATAACGCCCTGCGAAGATGGCATTCTACTGGATCTCAGTAATATGAAAAATATTGAAGAACCAGACAACAGGAACAGGAAAGTAAAGGTCGAAGCAGGCGTGACATGGGCCGAAGTGGGTGCTGTACTGAAAAAGGATAACCTGATGATAAATAATCCTTTTCTCCCGCGTGCAAACAGTTCTGTGCTAACAAGCATCCTTGAAAGAGACCCGATGCTGAACGCCCAGTTTGAATTCGGTGAACGGATCATGTCTTTAGAGATGTTCTGGCCAACAGGCGAACTTTTTAGGACAGGAAGCGCAAGCTCCATCAAGTACCCTGACAGTCTTGCAAGTGGGTGTTATCCTTACGGACCAGGACCACTTGATCCCATGAGGCTTCTTGAATGCGCCCAGGGGACAATGGGTGTGTGTACATGGACTAATATTAAGACTGAACTTCTGCCTGAAATTGACAAAGCCTTTTTAATACCGTTTGACAAACTCGAAGACTTGGTTAATGCCCTTTATGCTATACAGCTGAAAAAGCTGGGTAAAGAGTGTGTTGTCCTGAACAGTCAGAATCTAGCGACTGTTCTGGAAAACCCAGGCATTAAAAGTTCTATGCCGCCATGGTCTATTTTAATTGTTCTGCCAGGCGGAAGGCTGTTCCCTGAAGAAAAAATCGCGTATGAAGAAGAGGCCCTCAATGAAGTGCGGGCCAGTCAGTTCTCCTCTTCCAAGCTTCTTGAAGAAATACCGGGTGCGGGATCCACTGATATCCTGCCCAGCCTTTTGAGAAATCCATGGCCGGCTGAGAAGACTTATTGGAAAGACCAGCCAAAGGGCGCTTGTCAGGATCTGTTTTTTATCGCCAAGCTTGAAAAAACGCCAGCTTTTGTTGACGCGGTCATGAAAGCAGCAGACAGCAATGGATACAATCCCGATGATATTGGCGTATACATTCAGCCGATCGATTTTGCTTCAGGTACTCATGTGGAATTTAATATTTTCTATGATGAGGAGAATGCTGATGAAAAAGCAGCGGCTGAAAAAGTATATACTGCTGCCATTGAAGAGACCCTGAAGCTGAAAGCCCATTATACAAGGCCTTACGGAAAAGTAATGTCTAAAATGATTTATGACAACGCCAGCGGCTATGCCGGAATGCTGAAAAAGATCAAATCTATTTTTGATCCCAACAGCGTGATGAAACCCGGCGCGCTCTGTTTTTAAGGAGGTTAAACAGCTATGACTGAAAGAACAAATCTGAGTTTAGAAGATTATCGTTGGGACGCGCAGGGCTGCTGCGGCTGCAGGGGGTGTATCTATGTTGACTACGTCTTTTGCGAAGGAGCAAAAAACCCCTTCAGGTGCCCTAGCCTGATCCGTTATAATTTTGACGTATATACAGCTCTTGGACGCGGAAAAGTCGCACTGAGGATGCTCAATAAGCAGGGTGAGTTTACAGATTCAACCCGTGACATCCTTTACAAGTGTAACCTATGCGGTGCCTGTGACGCTGGATGCAAGAGAAATCTTGACCTTGATCCGTTGATGGTCATGGAAACATTCAGGATCTGGGCGATTGACAATGGCCATGAGCCCCCTGAAGGCCTGAAAAAAGTCACTGACACTATCGCGGAGAGCGAAAATCGGTATGGTGCCCCCCATGACAAGAGGGCTGACTGGCTCCCCGCGGATGCCAAATTCTCTGAGAATCCGGAAATGCTGTATTTTGTCGGGTGCAACAGTTCTTATAAAAACAAAGCAATTGCTGAGGCAACCATCGGTATCCTTGAAGCTGCTAATATAGGCTACGCTCTTTTCCCGGATGAAAAATGTTGCGGAAATCCTATTTACGTTAGCGGTGCTTTAGATGCGGCAATTGAACAAGCCCAAAAGAACATTGACACACTCAAGGCATCTGGAGCAGACACCATTGTGACCAGCTGTGCCGAATGCTACAAAACCTGGAAGGTAGATTATCCCAAGATCATGGATAAACGCACGGATGAAATGGGTTACAAGATCATTCATATCACAGAGCTTGCAGCTGAAAAGATAGAGGATGGAACTCTTAAGCCCTCCCATGAGGTCCCCATGACGGTAACCTATCACGACTCCTGCAACCTGGCTCGGCTTAGCGACAACTGGATCCCATGGCACGGAACACGCGGCAGGTTCGGGTGTACAGAGCCGATCAAGGAGTACAGGAGATGTGATACCGGTGTCTACAAACAGCCCCGTGCTATTTTAAAGAGTATCCCCGGACTGAAGTTTAAGGAAATCAGCCGCAAAAAAGAGAATGCTTTATGCTGCGGTGCTGGGGGCGGTGTGGCTGATGCTTATCCTGATTTTGCCCAGGACACGGCCAATGACAGACTGAACGAAATTGCAGATACTGGTGCTGAAGCTGTTGTGTCCGCGTGTCCATACTGCGTTGACAACTTGTCAGAAGCGGTGAAAGACGGCGGTAAGTCAGTTAAAACATATGATATTACACAGATATTATGTGAAGCATTAACTGGAAAGGGTGGTTTATAATGATATCTAAAGAAATATATAAAGAACTTGAAGAAATCGTCGGGCCGGATAACATCTCCCAGGACAGGGATGTGTGCCAGGCTTATGTAATGGGCGGTGACAGGGCGTGGCACAATACAGACGCTAAAGCCCTCTCCACCATACCCGAAATTGTCCTGCTCCCGGGATCAACAGAGGAAGTACAGAAGATTGTCAAGGTGGCATGTAAGCACAAGATCACTTACACACCCTCAAGCACCTTCTGGTTCCCCACTGCAAGCCCGTCAAATGAAGACGCGCTCCTGCTTGATCTCAAGCGGATGAAGCATTTTGAAATTGACGCGAAAAACATGAACGCCACTGTCGGTCCGGGAATAAATTTCGGACAGCTCCAGGCTGAAGCCATGAATAATGGGCTTTATACCATGGTTCCGGGCGGGGGTTCACAAGTAGGTGTTATCGCGAACACACTGATCTGGGGTTACTCCCCCCTGACATACAGGACCGGCCTTGCCAACCGCAGGATCATGGGTGCTGAGTGGATCCTTCCTGATGGCGAAATCGTACAGATCGGCTCCCTTGCATCTGGAGAAGACGGATTCTGGGGAGAAGGTATCGGCCCTGACTTAAGAGGTATCTTAAGGGGGAGTATCGGATGGCACGGAAGCATGGGCATTGTTACAAAAATGACTGTTAAGCTCTTTCCATTTCATGAAGAGAAACTTGTTCCTGTGGGTACAACCCCATGGACATTCTTCCTCTTCCCTGAAGAGAGAATGAAATGGTACAATTTTACATGCCCTGACAAAAAGACCATGGTCGACTTTATGTATGATATTGGCCATTGTGAAATCGGGGCAGCCAATACCCGCGTCCCTATCTCTTGGCGGTACATGGCTCGGGCAAGGGACAAGGAAAAATTCCATGAGATCTGGATGGAAGACCGTGAACAGAAACGTAAAGAGGTGGCGGAAACAGCGATTCTCCGGGTTATGCTCATCGGGTATACTTCCCGAAAACAGCTTCAGTACGAAGAAAAAGTATTGATGCAGATCGCGGAAAACCACGGGTGTGAGCATCGGCGGACACGGCAGGTGGATGGTTCCTGGATGCAGAGCTGTGACGCGGTAACCATGTGGTGGCTAACCGGCGCCAACATGTCAGTTACCGGCCAGCTTGATTCACTGGACTGTAGCGTCAAGATGGGTGAAAAGTTCGCTGACCTTAAAGAAAAATATACACCGCCCCTCATGGATGACCATCATGATCCAGGATGGTTTCAGCTCAACGACTTCGGTCACAACGGCTACCTGGAATTCATGAATTACGCAGAACCATATGAAACCGAAGAAAATGTTGAAAAGATTTTAGACTATTATGCTATTGCTGGGCCAAAGATCGTCATCGATGCGGGCGCTTTGAGTTTCTTTAACCAAGCGATTTCTCCAGCATCCCTTGACGGCCCCAACTACGGTCCGAACTTCCACCTTTATGCAAAAAAGGTAAAGGATGCGTTCGATCCAGAAGGTCTGGCAAATCCACCGGGAATTCTTGACAGGATAGATACGGTTATTGACCGGATACCTGTTTTGAAAGCGAAAAAGGACTGGTAGTAAAAAAGTGCCTTAAGTTACAAGTTACAAGTGCCTTAAGTTGTGGAATTCTGCCTGTTTAAAAATGATAGAGCGAAGCGATACATCAACTTTAGGCACTTATAACTTTAGGCACTAATATAAAATATATAAAGGGAGGACAATATGGAGGGTTATCAAGGACAGGTCTTAGAAATCGACCTGAGTGAAGAGGAACATGATACTTTCGAGATTGAAGATGAGATACTTCGCGAATATCTCGGGGGATCAGGGCTTGCGGCAAAACTGTTTCTGGACCGCGGCCTGCAGGATGTAGAACCGTTATCTCCTGAAAATCATCTGTTCATTATGACAGGCCCCCTTGCCGGAACCGGCTTCCCTGGATCCGGCCGTTTTGGTGTTGCGGCAAAATCACCCCTGACCAACCTTTGGGGTGAAGCAAATTGCGGCGGCCATTTCGGGGCCCAGCTAAAATTCGCGGGATATGACGGCATAATCGTCAGTGGTGAAGCAGATGATCCTGTCTATATCATGATAGATGATGACGAGGTTGAAATCAGGGACGCGTCACACCTGTGGGGTAAGGATGTATATGAAACAGACGAAGCCATCAGGGCCGAGATGACAGATGAATGGGTTGGGAGAGACATACAGATCCTCTCCATCGGTCAGGGTGGTGAAAACCTCGTGAAGTTTGCAGGGATCGCCGGTGACAAAGGCGATTTCGCAGCCAGATGCGGCTTGGGCGCTGTTATGGGAAGCAAAAACCTGAAAGCCATCGTGGTCACAGGGACCAATAGTATTACCATCGCCGATCCTGAAGGATTTAAAAAAGCAATGGATGATGCTATGGCGAGAATTGCTGAAGCTGACCTTTCCAAGGCATGGCGCAATCACGGTACTGCTATCGGCATGGTCGCCGGCACAAAGCACGGCGGAGTTTGCGGCAAGAACTGGCAACAGGGTGAACTCTATGCTTTCGCAAAACCGATCCGCGGTTTTGCCATAACAAACCATCTGACCCGGAACCAGTCATGTCATGCGTGCCCAATCGGGTGTAAACGAGTGGTCAAGGTTGACGAAGGCCCGTTCCAGATGGATGAAGGCCCTGGGCCTGAATTCCAGACGGTATTGAACTTTGGGCTGATGCTCATGAACGATAACCTTGAATCGATATTCAAGGCGAATGAGCTCTGCAACAAATACGGCCTGGACACATGCTCCTGTGGTTCTACCATTGCATTCGCGTTTGAGTGTTTTGAAAACGGTCTGATCACAACAAAAGACACCGGCGGCATTGAACTTAATTGGGGTGATGCTGAAGCGATCATTGAAATGATCCATAAAATCGGCAAACGTGAAGCTATCGGTGATGTACTGGCCGAAGGGACGCGGATTGCTGCTGAAAAAATCGGCGGGAATGCCGCTGATTTTGCCATTGAAGTAAAAGGGATGGAAGTTCCCATGCATGACCCGCGCGGATTTCACGGCCAGGGTCTCTGCCAGGTCATACCGGCCCGCGGCAGCTGTCACACGGACAGCATCCATTTTCTCATTGAAGAGAATTTCGCCAAATATCCTGAACTCGGCCTGACCGGTGATTACGAGGCACAGAAAAGCGAAGGCAAAGCTGAAATGACCACCAAATCAGAAGGCCTTGCAAATATCTGTAACGCCACCTCAATGTGCCTTTATGTAATGGGCACGCTCAGTTTTGATGATATGGTTGCCGCGCACAAAACCATAACCGGCGAAGACTTTACACAGGAAGAGCTTCTCCAGACCGCTGAACGCCTTGTTCTGATTAAACGGGGCCTTTCAAACCTCATGGGCATGACTGCCGAGGATGAAAAACTTCCCAAGCGGATCATGACAGCAATGGAAAGCGGTCCCACAGCAGGCTCTGTGCCTGATATGGACCTGATGCTCAAGGAATACTATAAGATCCGCGGAATTGACTCTGACGGCAAACCGACCAAGGAAAAGCTTGAAGAACTGAACCTGGGGGACCTTGCTGAACTGCTTTGATAGCACGCGGATGACACGGATGTTACGGATTTTCACTGATAAAACCCCGTGCTATTGCACGGGGTTTTTTTGTTAAACAATCAATCCGTGTAAATCCATTTAATCCGCGTCATCCGTGTTCCATAATTATATAAATGGAGGAAACCATGCCAGATATATTTGATGTGATAAAAGAGAGACGGAGTGTCCGCAATTTTGAAGACAAAGATGTTTCAGATGAAATGGTCAACCAGATTCTCGAAGCAGCACAATGGGCCCCTTCCTGGACCAACACCCAGTGCTGGGAAATCGTTGTCGTAAAGGACCAGGCCAAAAAAGAAGAGCTGCAGGGGACAATGATCATGAAAAACCCTGCCACAAAAGCAATAACCGCCGCGTCTGTCGTTCTTGTTATCTGCGGCAAGCTGAAAAGCTCAGGTTATTACAAGGGCGAAACTCCCACCAAATTCGGTGACTGGTTCATGTTTGACCTTGGCATAGCCACCCAGAATATGTGCCTTGCCGCCCAGGCTTTAGGGCTAGGTACCGTCATCGTCGGCCTGTTTGATCACAACAAGGCAAATGAGGTCGTCAATATTCCCGAAGGTCATGAAGTGGTTGCCATACTACCGGTAGGGTATCCTGCTAAAATTCCGTCTGCGCCTAAAAGGAGAGAGATCGAAGATTTTACGCACAAGGAAACATTCTAGACGAAAAAAATCCGAATATCGAATGCTCAAATGTTCAAAACTTTAAGTAGTTTTACCCAATAAAGAAATTACAAGGGTTTTGAAAATTTAGATTTCGGTCATTTGATATTGTTTCGGCCAGATTTTATGATTTGGCGTGCTTCGGATTTCGGATTTATAAGTCTAATACATGTTTGGGTGTTATCATACAGATAAACTCCCCCACAAACACTGTATCATCTCCACGCATCACATTCACCTTAACCGGTAGCTTCCTTCCATCTTCTGGTAGTTTTTCCGCAACAGCCTCAAGCTCATCCCCCACTTTAACCGGTTTTAAAAACTTCACATCTGCTTTTCCTAAAACCACATTTGGATCATTGATGGCCACCATTGCCGTGTAATCAGCCAGACTAAACACAAAGCCGCCGTGGACCAGCCCCTTGTCATCAGCAGCCATGTCTTGTGTGGCAATAAATGACACCCTGCTGCCTGTCTCATTAATTTCTACAGGTGTACCTGATAAGTCATGGTTTATCTCTAGATGTGTATTGGGCTTATAAGTCGTCACTGATATCTCCTTTGTTATAATTCAATTAATTTAGATATAAATCCGAAGCACGAATATCGAAATCCGAAACAAATCCGAATATCAAATGTCCAAATGTTCAAAACTCTAAGAAAAATTATTGATAAAATAAGTCACTAGCGTTTCGAACATTTAGTTTTTGGTCATTTAATATTGTTTCGGATTTCGTGCTTCGGATTTCAGATTTCATTACCATATAAAGCATATAATCAACTATTTAACTTTCCCTTAAACACCGGATCCCTTTTCTCCACAAACGCTGTTGTCCCTTCCTTGCCATCATTACTGGCCATACAAAGGGCAAACGAATCAGTCTCGATCTTACATCCTGAAGTAAGATCTACCTCCAATCCGCTGTTTATCGCGTGTTTTGCCGCCCGCACAGAAACCTTTCCTTTAGAAGCCATCACCTTCGCTGTCTTCTTCACTTCATCCATCAATGCTTCCTGGGTACAGACCTTATTGACCATACCGATCGTTTTTGCTTCATCTGCTGAAATCATCTTGCCGGTAAAGATCATCTCTTTTGCCATTTTAGGACCGACCAGCCTCGGGAGCCGCTGAGTACCGCCAAAACCGGGTATAATGCCAAGATTTATTTCAGGCAGACCGAACTTGGCGTTATCTGACGCGTATATAAAATCACACGAAAGGGCTACTTCGCTCCCCCCGCCAAGGGCAAAGCCATTGACCGCTGCAATGACTGGTATTGGCAAAGCCTCAAGTTTTGCAAAGGTCTTCTGAGTGGTTTCAGAAATATGCCTTGCTTGCAGGGGATTGAGGGTTGCTAATTCCTTAACATCCGCACCTGCCACAAAAGACTTCTCACCTTCTCCTGTTAATATAAGGACCCTGATATTTTCGTCCCCTGCAACCGTATCAATGGCGTCTGACAGCTCTTCTATCAATTCAGTGTTCAGCGCGTTTAAAGCCTTGGGCCGGTTAAACGTGATTAACGCGATGCTGTCTTTAACATCATAAACAATATTCTTATATCCCATCTCAAACCTCCAATCTTATTTATGGCACACGGATGACCCCAGTTAAATAAAACTAATCCGTGAAGATCCGTATAATCCGTGTGCTATTATCATTTCTATGCCCAGCATCCCACATGTTTGAACTTCATCTGTTTTTTGCCGCATTTGGGGCAGAGGCATTTTGCATCTGGAAGAATAAATATTGTGGTTTTTACCGGAGCCTCCCCTTCTTCACCTTCACGCTCCTGAAGATTAACATCATCGTAATAAGTTATTTTCCCTTTGCAGTCCGGGCATACTACACCCTTGTCCATGTAGTTTTCTACGACAAACTTATTGCAGCTTAAACAGAGTGCCGGCGCCTTGCAAACAGTTTCAAAATTTTCACTCCCACTACCGCCCATAAAATCAGTTTCAAAACCGCATTCACAATTTACCTTGATGATCCCACCCATAAAACCAATTCCTTAACTAAAATAATTCAGGACAAAATGATTAAAACAATAAAACGTGTGTAAAATTTTATGTCAATGAAAATTTCAAAAATTGGTCATCATGAACCAACAGGCAAATTCTCACACTATAAATATCGCGCAAAATCTAAAAAACCGAACAGCCAGTCACCAG
Organism: Desulfobacterales bacterium; assembly: GCA_028277765.1. Lineage (GTDB taxonomy): Bacteria > Desulfobacterota > Desulfobacteria > Desulfobacterales > SURF-7 > JANQFQ01. The sequence continues at coordinate 37,358 of JANQFQ010000035.1, read as the reverse complement.
GAGACCGGCCGTCCACAATACGAACATCCTGCTGTAAAAAACAGGATGGGCAATTGATGACAAACCTACCGGTTTTGCCTGGTAGTCTTAACTTCTGCCGACAAGCCGGACATGTCACTGCTTTTTCTTTTAAAGATCTCCCACCTAAGCGGCGAAACGGCTCCCTGGAATTTATCCATTTATGAAATTTTATCAAACGCTTCAGGGAATGCCTGCCTAGATAACCAACCTTAGTCAAGCTGTATGTATCACTCCTGGGGATTACAATTTTACGGATTCTTGCTGACATCATTATCCTGGCAAATCCCGCCAGTGCTGCTACTGTATCTGTCAATAATTCATCCTGATACTCATCCCCAATATGTACATTTTTCTGATGAAGCAGGACATGGGCCATCTCATGGCCGATACTGGAAGTAAGCCGCTGCATATCCCAGCTAATGGTATCATCAAATTCTAAAAACAATAAACCATTCTCCATCCGGACCTGTGCTGCACGCTGATAAAGATGGGTAAATCTGCACGCCACTTCACCCCTCTGAAGGCCTAACCGGTCTGCCGCAAGCATGACATATTCAACAATTTTTTCCTGGCGGACATTTTCAAAGCGGTTTCGTGAATAGGACCTGCCCACATCCCATATGGGACTCCGTTTTGGAACAGGCAGTAACGTAGATGTCAGATTTTCTTTGGTAAGAGCAGATGCTGCTTTTCGGACCAATAGTGGCAATAATTTTTTTTCATCCATATTAAAAATTCATAATTTTAGGCTCTAAATAACAAGTCAGGACGAATTGTAATTATTAAACAGCTAATATTTTTTTACTATTTTTATTCCAAAATCAGTTTTTTCAATTATCAGAATTGTTAGATTACCCATTTCATTATCACGCCTTACAAAATAAAAATAACTTCCAGGTCCTAAATTAGATCCATTTGATTTATAGACAGACTTCCAAATGTTATCTTCAGGGATTTTCTTGAAGTTAAAAGGCTTTTTATCCTTCCCTTTATACTCATTAGTAGGAAATGAAAAATCTTCACCTAAATCAAATAGCGCCTTAATGATTAAAAAGCCATCTTTCAATGTAATCATTTCTGAATATAAAGATAACTCATTGTTGCCTGTTACCCAAGTGCCATGGCTATCCATCATCATGCTTAATTCAGCTTTTCCACCATCAATATATCCACAACATACAGGATAATATCTACAATATGTTCTATAATAGGTAGTTAGTTTGTTGGAATCAGGTATGGTGCTAGAAACAGGGGGAGGAAAAAGGGATAAGTAACCATCAAATGCATAACCTACTTTTCCGCCATACACTATCTTTACCCAATGACCTTTAATATTATCAATCGTGGTTTTTTTATCGGGCATTATCTTTCTTACCGTGACTTTTTCAGCATAAAGAATTTTTTGAAGAATTTTAGAATTAGTGCTTGGTTTATCCCTTAATTGTATGCCTCGCTTTGCAAGGACATGTAAAGTTGTGAAATCTTTTCCACTGTCAGTACCATAATGGATCTTTTCAAAACCATAAGAATTGATGGGTAAAAACAAACACACAAGGAATAAAAAGATATTTTTCATTTTGCCCTCGATATAATCACATAAAAATTAGAAAATATTCAGACATAAAAATGGGATCAAATCTCCTGTAGCTGTTTAGCCCAGTGCAAGAATCTTTTTTGCCGATAGACTTAAAAAGCTCTTCAAACTCTTCAATAGGGATACCCTTTATTACCAGAACGACACCAATAAATATACCAAAGAGTATTATTGACCTTGTTTCATGTTTCAATTCGAAAATCATGAGATAGTATTTTCCAGTGCTGTATTAATTGTTTTTTGTGCGCATTTGCCATGGGCAATTCACTTAATTTTCCTGGCCAGCTACTTCTCGCCAGATCAATAGTCTCATCCACACGCTGCTTTAAAATTTGCCAGTCAATCTCCGCTCTCCTCGCGAGCAGTTTAAAGTGATCAAGTGTTAAACCAGCCATCTTCTTTTCTTTACCAAGGTTTAAAGCAATGGAATCGTCCTTTTCAGTATAAGCACGCGTGAAAACGATATCATACGCTGGAGATATCGCGGGATTTTTCCTGTCAGGGTAAATAATACTCCAATTTTTAAGATGCCCATCTCCATTGCCGATCATAATATTCACAACCAGCCGGGCTATGAATTCCTGAATATCCCTTACAGCATCAGGAAACAGATGATAGATGGTCTTGGCAATAGTATCATAATTTGTACTTTTATATTTTTCAGCAGGGAAGAGTTCATATGCCTGTGCAAAGTCTTCCGCGTGAACACGATTATCATGATCCCTGTCAAAGCGTTTAACTGCGTAAGCAAATTTCTCATCAGGCATTTTAATGTCAGGGAAGCCATTGATGTTCTCAAGTTCAATCAGGCGTATCTCCGGAATATTTATTCCCGCTGCTTCTGCTAATTTCATACTTGAAAATTCATTAAGCGGAACATCCATAAATCTGGATGATGGTACTTTAATGATCCATTTACCGACATTACTACTTTTTGAAATAAAAAACGTTTCGTCTTGTTCAAACATTGAGAATTTCATTAAAACACCGGAGAGTGAAAACTTATCGTTGTCATCTTCATTTATCAGCTCTATTTCAGGTGATATTTGAGGACGCCCTTCAAGAGCATAAGGAGGAATTTCTTCAATGGTTAATTCTCTTGCGGAAATCGCTCCAGGCATGTCTCTCCCCAACGCAGCAAGCATGGCGAATTCATGATCTGAATGTATTTTAAGGTTTCTGACTGCGTACTCTCTTAGTTCTCCTTCAGGAAGCAGGTTTGAAAATAACGGTGGCAGTTTATGCTGGCTTGTCAATGGACGTCTAAATATATCTTCTGCCTGCTGATAATACTTCAGCGAAAGAGTCGCACGTTCTTCGCTGTTTATATATTCATGGGCAAATGTAAATATGTTTCTCCCATCTCTATAACCGGCAAGGAAACCTATCAAAAGATCATACAGTTTTATTTCCAATACCCGAACTTTCTCCGTCTGACTAGTCATCTTCTCTCACCTGGAATCTATCCAATAAAGGCTTTCCATATTCCACTTTTACTAAATCTGCCTCTTCATCTAATAATGGTAGAATCATATCCACTTTTTCTTTTGGAACGAGAATTAATTGGAGCTTTAATATTTTCAAAATCCGCTCTAAAGTTCGAATTTGGATATTCCCCCCGGTTTCAATTTTTTGATACTGGGCCTGCTGCATACCTATTAAATGCTTCATATCTTTTTGTAAAATACCCAGTTTCTTACGCCTTCGCCGTATTTGCTCATATATTTTTATCATTATATTATATCCATCCTCTAGAGATACAATAATACTCATATATTGTATTGTCAATATTATAATATTTATATATATTAATCCGAAATACGTATTACTGAAACATATTTTTAATGTTGAATAATAATTGATATTTTTATATGAGTTGTGACTTATATTACTTTTTTAAGTTACAAGGAGACACCATGATTCAAAAGTCTGAAGGCAGAATAAACGATTTCATCACAGCAATCGGTAAAATGATGTACCCACCGTATATCGTCCAAGGCGGAAAAAAGAACCTTATGATAGAAGCTGGCGTAAATCTCGTCGGCCCTATGTACCTTAGAGATATTAAAGATACCCTCGGAGATATAAACCGTCTTGATTATCTTTTTGTCACCCATTCCCATTTTGACCACCTGGGCAGCGCGCCCTATCTCAAGCGCCAGATCCCAACACTGAAATTCGGTGGTTCTCCCATTGTCGGTGATGTACTTGCCAAGGAATCCGTCATTAACAGGATGAACCAGATGAGCGAGCACCAGCGGGATGCGTATAAGGATATTGTTGGTGATGAGGATGTCAGCATTGAAACCATCCCCCTTGATTGCCCCCTCACAGAAGGGGATAAGGTTGATCTTGGTGATTTTACCTGTGAAGTCTATGAATCGCCCGGCCATACGCGAGATGCCACATCCTATTTTCTTCCTGAAAAAGAGATTCTTTTTCCCGGAGAATCAATCGGCCTGCCATACATCAGGGATGAAAAGAAGCCTTATGTTATCTTCCTTACATCCTATGAAGACTACCTGAATACGATCAAGAAACTGAGTGCCCTTAAACCAAAAATGATCTGCTTCGGCCATGGTTTTGTACTCACAGAAGATGATGTGGATATCTATTTTGAAAATTCATATCAAAATACCATTGACTATAAAAAACTTCTTGAAGATTATCTTGACAAAGCAAACGGCGATATAAAAGAAGCGGTCAGCATTATGGTAGACGGTGAATACGGGTCAATACTTGATGGAGAGATCCCCCAGGAAAAAAACGCTTATATTGCCAATATCACCGTTCAACTGAATCTTGCTGCAAAAATGAGAGCATAGAATTTTTATAGAAATAATGCGGATCAAACAGATTTACACATATAAACCAAAAGCCCTGTTCACCACGAAGCACGAAGAATAGAAATAATTATATTTGTTTTGATGGTCTTTTAGTAAAAGTCGAGATTTAACTTTTCAGACAGTATATATCATATTTTATTAAAAACTATGCATCTTAATAAATGTTAAAAAACTGAAACAATATCAAATAACAAAAATTCAAATGTCAAAACAAAAGGCAATTTGAATCGAAAGTTTAGGCGGTTATGGTTTTGAGCATTTGAACATTTAGGTTTTGAATTTGTTTCGGATTTCGATATTCGGATTTCGGATTTAAAACTTTGTTAATTAACCCAGCCCCATTGCCGTGAAAAACGTCGAAATCTTGTCTTTTATTTCATCAATAGTTGTATATCGCCGATCAAACTGGTCAACACCGATATAAAGAAACGGCACGTCAATCCCGCGGCATGTCTCCCTCATCAGGCTGATACTGGCTGACCCGTCCTTGTGCCCCATATGACCGGGCACGATAACACAATCGATTTTATAATCTTCAACCAGACCTTCAATATCGTGCAAAAAATTATCCGCTATTCCTCTGGCTTGCCTGACCATAGGCGGATCAATTAGATTCCGTTTGGCAAGACCCTTAAATATGGATCTGTCACTGGATGTGTCGATCTGTGTATACGGCGCATAACCGAACATGCACATGACCACGATCACACCCCACTCTTGTTCCATCCAGGGCGCGAGATCGTTGAACCATATGGGTTGAACATCAAACCAAAGGATCCGTATCTTCTGGGTAGGCACTTCAGGATTATTCTCCTTGATCCGCTTTTCAGCGTCTACAATCATGTCTTGGTACCACTGGATATGTTCAGGATAACCGCCTGAGCCTTCGGTTTGTACCAGTCCGAAACATGCCATGGCAAGGATATGACCATGTGGACAGGGCACTGCCCTTCTCAATTCATTGTATTCAACCCATAATGCGTATTGCTTATTGGTCATTTCAACAACTTCCCTGAGCCTGTTCATATCCAGCTTTTGGCCGGAATGTTTTTCAAGAAACTCGACCATCCTCTCCAGTTCATCAGCAAAGTAATCAATGCTCCGTTCATCATCATAATACGGCGGGTCAGGTGTGAAAAACGGAATTCCGCGCCAGGCCTTATGGTTCCTGACTGCCTCGTGCAAACCCAAAACACCGTCACACGGCTCAATCAGCGGAACAATCATGGTCGGTTTCGGCAGAACACCTGCATCAAGATAAAACAGCGTCAGTCTAAGGAGCGTACAAACGTCAGATGCTATGGGCATATCACTTAATGCCTCAAGGTCATCCATCATGTGAGGATTTTCTATGCCGCCGGCAAATGCCTGAGCAATAGCATGGTACCAGTGAATGTCCATGGCTGTAAATATTTCCGGTGCATTGGTAAAATAAGATGCCGCAAGCGGTTTCCCATTCATAACACAGTCAATCGTCCGCTGATGCTGTCTAATAACATTTTTCGCAAGGGGCAAATGGATATGATTCATATCAGAGGGATTCTCTTCCAGCATCTGCACAATACCTTCGTATGTAGCTACGTCTTCATATACCCGCTCAAGCCCTTTTTCCAAATCCTTGTCCATTATTTACCCCCCATTGCTTCCAGAAACGCCTGTACCCTGGTCTTTAATTGGCCAACACCGCTAAGGGTGTAATCTCTGTCGATCATTAGCAGGGGGATATTCCAGTCATCAAACTCATTTTTAATGGTAAACTGCTCAAACCCCCATGGATCACAGAACGTTAGTCTTTCTAGGATAACACCGTCCACTTTAAAATCTTTTATCATATTTTTGACAAAACCTGATCGATCTTCATATTTCCCAAATACCCTTGGGCATGAAGGGCGTTCCGATATATAAAACCTGGATATTGCAGTAAGTGGATCATCTTCACCTTCTTCGATTTCTCGCCAGAACATTCTTGTTCCAAAACATAAGGAATCCGTCACTATCAGACCACCCTGTCCCTCTATTACCTCCATAAAAGCGGGATTTTCCAGCTCACCGCCAAGTACCATTAACCGGGCCCTATACTCTTTATGCCCCTTTGCACTTTTCAGTTCATTTAGAAGGGTTGTCAGCTTTTGATTGTAAAGTTCTCCGGGCATAGCTGTACTTGCGACGGTTGTTGCAAGTGTTTCTGCTCCGGTTATAGGGGGATCATCCATTTTTCTAAATTCATAAAGGTCCCTTTGGAGCCGCCTAGTTGTGTTATGATGTTTAATAGCGTCAGATAATTTCTCATCGGTAATGTTGACTTTAAACTGCTCTTCAAGCGCTTTTATGAGATTGGAAATTTCATCTCTGAACCAGACCACTTGAGCTTCTTCTGTTTTTCTTGGCAGACTCATTATTTGTACAAATGGTGTTTTTAACCTACGTCTCCAGTGATCATAAACGCGACGGACATTATCACAGTTGTTTAACACAATAATGCCGTCAAGAAAATCAAACCCGCCAGAGAGGGCCACGTTAAAGCTATGACGGACAAAGCTGCAATTGATACTGGAGAAACAGGCATCTGAAAAGTCGGTATCTGTGCTTCCAGTCCCCCGGATTCGAAAAGGGAGACATCCTGCTGCAGTAAGAATCTCCACGGGCATGGATGTGCAGTAATAGCCAATCACATTTCCGCCCTGTTTTTTCCAATCATCTATGGTAGGATTGGCCAGCATCCTCGCAATTTCAGAAAACTCTTTCAAAACACTGCTGTCAATTTTTGAGTCCAATGTTTAATTTCCTCCTCTTCAGCAATATTAGCAGGATGACTGCTTCTTTAATATATCCGTCTTATAATACTGCATATTTTTTATTATAATTTATATAGCATTAAAACACAAAACATGTTTACTGCTGTCCGATCAATTCTTTCAGGTCAAGGGGATCCCCTTTTGATGGGTCCCGTTTAAGTGCAATCGCATCTTCCGGGCACGTGTCCTCACAGATACCGCAGCCCATGCATTTTTCACTGTTAACAACAGCGACATTTTCTTCATTAATTTCAACAGCCAGAAAATGGCATTCTTCCGCGCAGATCCCGCACCCTGTGCAGTTTTCATTTGTATGGGCCAGATATCCGGATGGGGACAGAACGGGCACAGTCCCGCCCAGGACGTTCCACATCTGGACCCCAAGACAGCAGCACTTGCAGCAGTTACAGATGGCCACAAATTTATGGCCCATCTCAGCCTTGAATTCCGCGCAGTGGACGAATCCCTTTTCATGGGCAAATTTCAGGACGTCAACCGCTTCTTCCTGAGTAATTTTTCTGTATTTATCATTGTGTTCCGCCAAAAAGGAAGCATGGAGATCGCCGATATACATGCAGACTTCCCGTTCATTTTTTTCCAGACAAGGGTTTTCTGAGGTCGCTCTGCAGATACACTCTCCAAGGGCAATTGAGTCCGGATTATTCAATACAATATCTTTTGCCTGTTTATATGGCATGACTGTTTCAGGAACCTTAACATCCAGGTCATCTTTTTGTGTAATAAGCTGAATAGCATCAACGAGTTTCAAAACTTTGAGATGAAACAGACTGGTATCCTTGTCCCCTGATTTTTCAGCTATTCTTTGTACAGCAGCCTTCAGCATCTCCTCAATACCCGGGTCATGTCCTTCTATATTCTGTTGTGCAAACATGCCTTAATTCCTATATATAAATTATCATACATAAACCATGCCAACTTGTTACCTGCTGATATCATTAAACAATTTGTTTTATGTGAACTATGTCGTTAAATAGAACAATATCGATTGTTATATTTAACAATTTCAAGTATAATTCACGATATACAATGGATTTGGATACATTTTTTTCTGTTTACCTTATTATATAAGGAGAAAAATAATAATGCACATTGATGAGAATCAATTTTTCAGACAGATGACCATTCGCATCTGCAGCAGTCTGGATATCGAAAAATCTCTTCAGAAATGTTTAGACTATCTTGAACAATTTATACCCACTACGGTTATGTATCTGCACCTTTATGATCCTGAGTTGTGTGCCCTGCATGCTATTGCATTTGTAACTAAAGATAATAAGGAAAAAAAGTATGAAATGCTTCCTATTCCTAAAGAGTCAAGAGAAGCGTTTGAAGCAGGCTTCTTGACGTTTAGTGATGTTATCATTATCAACCGCCCGGAAGAGGACTTTGTTGCCGGGAGTATTACAGAAATTATTAAAAGACCTGATCTCTCCTATATCATCCTTCCGTTAAACCTGGAAGGCAAAGGTTTAGGTTCTTTATCCATCTACGCGAAAGGCATAGACCTGTATACGAATGAACATGCCGGGCTTTTATCGCTTCTGAAAGAACCCTTCAGCATTGCCATGTCAAATGCCCTGAGGTACAAAGAGTTGATGGAATTCAAAGACAGACTTGTGGATGATAACCGTTATCTCCATAAAGAACTTCTACATCTTTCCGGGGATGAGATTATTGGCTCTGAACTTGGGTTAAAAGAAGTAATGGAAACCGTACAGCAAGTGGCTCCCCTGCATATTCCACTGCTGCTTTTGGGAGAAACCGGTGTGGGAAAAGAGGTTATTGCCAATGCAATCCACTACAATTCCTCAAGAAAGGACGGACCGTTTATCAAGGTCAACTGCGGTGCCATTCCGGAGAATCTAATCGACAGCGAGCTTTTCGGGCATGAAAAAGGGGCATTTACAGGTGCTGTTTCAAGAAATCGCGGCCGCTTTGAACGTGCACACCAGGGAACCATCTTTTTAGATGAAATTGGAGAACTGCCTCCCCAGGCCCAGGTAAGACTCCTTCGTGTAATTCAAAATAAAGAGATCAATCGCGTAGGCGGATCCTCTCAGATTCCAGTGGACATTCGTATCATTACCGCTACTCATAGGAACCTTGAAACCATGGTGGCGTCAAAAAAATTCCGGGAAGATCTGTGGTACCGGCTTAATGTTTTCCCAATCATGATTCCGCCTCTCCGGCATAGAAAAGAGGATATACCCTCTCTGGTACACTATTTTATAAAACGGAAATCAATAGAACTGCAATATATTAAAAGCCCCCGGTTGGCTCCCGGTGTAATCCATAAACTTGAGGCCTATCAATGGCCGGGAAATGTCAGAGAGTTGGAAAATGCTGTGGAACGAGCCCTGATCCAAAGCATTGGACAGGGAACAAACGAGCCAATTTCATTTGAAAAATTCGGATTGAATTCAAATATTGAAGTAGAAAAAGATCAACATCAGGCATATATGAAAATCATGAAGTTTGATGACGTCATGAAAAATCATATTCTGCTAACATTGAAATATACAAGATGGAGAATTTATGGTGACAAAGGGGCTGCCCGACTTTTGGGGATGAATCCTAATACCTTGAGAAGCAAGATGAGAAAGTATGAGATTCCTTTTAAAAAAAATATTTCAGGACTGGTTTAGCTGTATTATTTTTCCAGCTGACGTTTTGCTTCATCAGGAATTTCCACTACCTTTTTCTTATTATAATCAAAAAACAGCATGCCTGACTTTGCGATAGCAATTTCCCCTTCAGTCTTTTTATTTGTGATCCTGAAAACAATATCACACCCGTATTTATGAAAATCATTTGCGGCAACGTCTATTTTAAGGATATCGCCATGGAAAGATTCCGCTTTATAAATAATTGCAGAATCAGCATTGATAAACGCAACACCTTCAGGCAGAGAGTTGTAAAAATCAATCTCCTTAATAAACTGCAACTGGGCTTCATTTAAAAAAGAGAGAAATGTCTCGCTTCCCACATGCCCCGCCATATTCACATCCGACATTCGCACCTGTATTTCAGTTGAAAAACTAAAACGCTCCGGAAGATCTATTTCAACTCGCGCCACTCTTTTCCTCCTCACTGTATCCTAATAAGCTAAATACTTTTTTTATCTAGCATCAAGGATCATATCCTTAATTTCTAATTTCGTTAACTCAGTCCTCATCACTCAGTCCTCAGTCCTGCGGCATGAAGCGCCGCAATATACCCGAACGTCATTGCCGGTGCGATGGTTCCGCCTGCACCCGGATAAGTATCCCCCATCACTGATGCCGCACAATTGCCTGTGGCGTAAAGCCCTTCTATGACTGATCCGTCTTCTCTCAGTACCCGGGCCTTGGCATCTGTTAAAAGCCCTCCTTTTGTACCGACGTCACCCGGAAACACCTTCATGGCGTAAAAAGGCGGCTTTTCAATCGGTCCCATGCAGGGATTAGGTTTTACCCTTGGATCAGCATAATAACGGTCAATTGCGGTTTCGCCTTTGTGAAAATCCTTATCCACACCATCTTTAGCATATTGATTGTATTTTTTTATTTCATCCTTAAGCCCTTCAGGATCCATATCGCATTTAGCAGCAAGCCCCTCAAGGGTATCATAAGTTTTCAAAAAACCATTTTGAATATATTTTTTAATAGGAAAATTAGGCAACACCGGACCCAAAGGATAGTTACGGTAAAACTTCTGGTCCACGATCATCCAGGAGGGGATTGCGTTAGCATCCTCCCTGTGGCATCGTAAAAGGTTATGGATAAAATCGAGATAAGGTTCAGCCTCGTTTGCAAATCGTCTGCCCTTTGAATTTACAATGATCCCCCGCGGCATACAACGATCCGCTATATTGAACCATGCCATTTTAGATCCCGGTTCTTTGGCAATTTTTTCCCACCAGGAATCTTTTGCATACCATGGCATGCTGTCCCCAGGTACCATTGTAACCGGCATCCACCATAAACAATCCATTAGTTCAAGAGCCGCCCCTGCTTCAATTCCCATTTTTATAGCATCACCAGTATTGCCAGGATTTCCCAAAGACCATTCGGAATTTGACGGCGGGCTGTGGTATTTATCCCGCATAGCCTGATTTCTTTCAAAACCGCCAGCTGCGAGTATAATCCCTTTTTTTACTCGTATAAAGATGGTTTTTTTATCTTTTCGTGCTTCAAGTCCTATCACTTTTTTATCTTCAACGATCAAACGCATAGCTGCTGTATTCAGCCATAAGGGAATATCCCTTTCATAAAGAGACAACCGAAGTCGGGCAATCAGGGCATTACCGAGTGTCAGCCGGGTATCGAACTTTGCGAAAAAGCGGAAGGGATTAAACAAATAGGATAACAGCATCCGGACAACCATGAAGCGTGCTTGAAGCGTTGTGCCTGCCAGTTGGCATCCCTCGGTCGCATCAATCATTATCTTGCCAAAAAATATAGCCTGTGCCATCAGCGTACGGAGCTGACTCCGCAACGGCTTCTCCAGATTGAGAATGCTGAATTTAACGGGTTCAATGGTACGGCCCCCATCAGTCTTTGCCCCTTCAATTTCATAATGGTAATCAGAATATCCTTTGACTATTCTGTATTTCACATGACTGTTATCCTCAAGATACTTCACCATTTCAGGTGCTGTATCCAGAAATGCTTTCAGGCGATCTTCGTCAACCCTGTCGTCGACAATAGTTTTCAGATAGATAAACGCTTCTTCAGGTGTGTCCTTTATACCGACTTGTTTCATGAGGTGATTGTTCGGCACCCATAAAGCGCCTCCTGATATGGCTGTTGAACCGCCATAATAAGAACCTTTTTCAATGATCATGGATTCATTACCAAGATCCTTTGCAACCAACGCCGCGGTCATGCCCCCACCGCCTGATCCAACCACAAGAATGTCAGTTGAATAATCCCAATCGGTCATATTCTTTGTGCCTGTAAGTTATGATACCCTAAAACATTAGTCCCTTAATTCCTAAATCCTTTCACTCAGTCCTGCGCATGAAGCGCTGCTTTTCTTAAACTCAGTCTTCAGTCCTAATGTTTTACCCTCAGTCCTCATCACTCAGTCCTGCGGCGTGAAGCGCCGCTATATACCCAAACGTCATGGACGGCCCGATAGTTCCACCAGCACCTGGATATGTGTTTCCCATTACAGATGCCGCGCAGTTTCCTGTTGCATATAAACCCTCGATGGGTGAGCTGTCTTCCCGAAGCACACGCGCCCGGCTGTCTGTTTTCAACCCACCTTTTGTCCCAAGATCTCCGGGATAAAGTTTAATGGCATAAAATGGCGGTTTTTTCAGTGGCGCAAGGCAAGAGTTAGGCTTAACAGACGGATCACTATAGTATCGATCAATGGGATTTTCTCCTCTGTGAAATTCCGGATCTTTTCCGGCAACAGCATATCCATTAAACGTCTCTATCTCTTTTTGCAGGCCATCTGGGTTAATGCCGCACATTTCAGCCAGTTCCTTGATGGTGTCTGCAACTTTTAAAACACCATTTTTAATAAATTTTTCATTGGATCCATAGGGCATAACCGGACCAATCGGGAAGTTCCTTCTAAATTTATGGTCTACAATCAAATAGGCGGGTATTGATTTAGTGCTGCTATTATGACTGGCATACTGATCTTTTACCACATCAATATAGGGCCCGGACTCGTTAGTAAAACGTTTCCCATCTGCGTTGACAATAATAGATCCGGGCAGGGTTCTTTCAACGAGTATCATATAGGGGTATTTTTCATCCGGAACAAGTGTGGTAGACATCCACCATGCATCATCCATTAAATCGATGTCCCCGCCGATTTCCATACCCATCTGGATGGCATCCCCTGTGTTTTCCTTATTTCCCGCGGTCCATTCGTTAGTGATCGGCTGCTGCTGATACTTCTCACGCATTTCCTTATTGTGTTCAAATCCGCCAGCTGCGAGTATTACCCCTTTTTTAGCGCGTATATGGATGGTCTGATCACCTTTTTTAGCCTGTACCCCGATGACACGTTCATTGTCAGTGATAAGTTTTTTTGAAGCTGTGTTAAGCCACAGCGGAATGTTTCGATCCTGTAAAGATAAACGAAAGCGGCCAACCAGGCCAGTACCAAGGGTTAGGTGGGGGTCGTTTTTATAAAAAACACGTTTTGGATTTAAAAAATATCTCAATAGGACTTTTAAACATTTTAGACGTCCGATAAAAGAGGTGTCAAACATCTGATGAAATTCATATGCATCAAGAAATATTTTTCTAAACACAAGTGTTTGCAGGGGAATCTGTAGTAAATCCGGCAGCAGTTTGCCAAGACGGCTCGCGTGTAATGGCACTGGTTCAATTGTTCTTCCGCCTTCAGGTTTACTCCCTGAAACATTGGGGTAATAGTCGGCGTAACCAGGTACTATCTTATAACGTACCTGCGTGTTTTCATGTAAATACGCTACCATCTCGGCAGATTTACTTATGTAGGCCAGCAAACGATCTTCTGATATTTTTGATTCTGTGAGTGTTTTCAGATATCGCAACGCCTCATCTGTAGAATCCGTGATTCCGGCTTTTTTCATCAGGATATTATTCGGAATCCAAATTGCGCCACCAGACAGTGATGTTGAACCGCCATACTGAGATCCTTTTTCGATAATCAAGGTATCCATCCCTTTATCTTTGGCAATTAGCGCCGCGGTCATACCTCCGCCGCCTGATCCCACGATCAGCAAATCTGTTGAATGGTTCCACTCAGTCATGTTCGTTGCACCTCTATCCTCCATAGCTTTAGCGACGGAGGGATCAATCTATCCCCTTCCCCTTATTACCCTATATCCTTCTTCTACTTATCCCTAAACCCTATAGTTTTATCCCAAGTTTTACCAGCTCTTCCCTCCCCTGGTCAAATGCTCTCTCGTATTCGGGAAGGGGCCGGGCGGTCTTTGTATCACATATATCTTTAAAAGTGGCGATTGCCCCTCTGGGCTGGTCTTTTTCCGCGAGTTCATCTATCCTGGCAATCACAGCGTTTGCCAGGCTGCCAGCCTCATCTATACTCATTTTGGCAGCAGCAGTCATCACATCATCCACAAGCACTGCTTCCTTGGCAGAATACCCCCCTAGCCACGCGTAGGCAAGACCGCTTTTCGTGTATACCAGCGCCTGTGCTGCGTTCTGCATAATCCCTATCCGGGTCAGCCCCCATTGCCATGAACCGATAACACCGCTCCCAATTGCCAGACGAATATTCCTTTCAGAAGCACGTGATGCCGCGCTAACAGCCCAGATGCTAGACCGTGTCCCCCAACTTCCGTCCAGGCCTGTGGGAAAAAGGCTGCAGATGGGGCCATGAGCATAACTCATGTGGCCCAGTACATTCGCGACAAGGCTAACAGCCGCATCCGCAGCATCCCGGCAGAGACCGCCGATCAACGACATAGCGCTCTGCCAGGGGATAATCCCCCTGTCTTCGCAAAAATGAGACAGCATCAGCCTGTCCCAGTCGATTTTCTGTTCAGGTATGATATGAACACCAATATGCGTGTTATGGGGGCCGCGAAATCCCCTGTCCAGACACTGTATGGTCGCGCCAATAGTACTCACCGTACATAAAAGGCCGAGACTCATGCCCGGTCTTCCAACCTCTTCAAGCGCCTTCTCAAGTTTCTCCTGTTCCCATAGTCCGCAGTGGATTTCACTCAAAGTCCCCGCCTTTGGTTCAATACCATTCACTTTTTCAATACCGCCTGATATCCCCATACCCTTTATTCTTTTTTCCCTCATCATAGATGTCATAAAAGGCATGAATTCTTCTTCCGTGATAACACCTGCAGCACCAGCATACAGCACAGGAGGGATTGTTTCTTTTCCTGTTCTAAAAGCAATCGTCATCTCATCATTGCCCTGCCCCATGGATATTTTTGAGGGGGCCTCTTTTCTTTCATTAACAAATTCAAGGATTTCATCTTTTGAAAAGTTTATCACCCTCTGGGTATTGAGGTGATACAGACCTGTTTCAGCAAGAAGCTCAGCGCCCGCGTTAAATACTGCGTCAGCTGTTCTATCGTCAACGATCAGGTCATCAGGATTATATTTAATGTCATATTTTTCAACCAGCTCCCTTATTTTCATTGAAAATTCCAGGTCAAACTCATCTGCTTTCTTGACCTGCCCGTTTAATGACCGGTCCTGGAAATCGATCAGAGGAATCATATTGCCGCTCCTTTTTTAATATAATGGGCCATATTATCCTGTCCCTATTACATCTATTTAATAATATTGTAAATCAGGGAATACCTGATTTATGGATACTAAATACCTGATACCTTGCTGTTCGTTTTTTTCCTAAATACCATCTTAGCCCTTGTTTTAAATTCATTTTATCGACAAACAGTCAATTCTTGGTCGTTATATCTTGTTCATTTAATGCGACTTTTATCTAAATCGAATGTATATTATGACAAAATTATATTATTATAACACAAAACAAGGTGAAAAACTTGGATAAGTTTGAATTTGAAAAAATTTTAACCCTGGTGATAAAAAATGAAATGGATTCAAAGAAATTCTATGAATTTGCTGCAGGCCGATTAAAAGATACAGGTTTTAAAACAATACTGACGCGATTTGGTGTTAGATAGTGGGCACAACCCACTCTACGATTTAACAACTGATTTGTTTATAATTATTTTGCTTAACATAATCGACCACGACTTTAGGCACTTATTGCTAGATACTAGATAAAAACCTTTAGGATTAGAAATCTCATCAATACACCTTATCCTGCATTTCCAAAACTCTGATCACTGTTTCTAAACCGATCACGACTTTTTTAAAACTGGCAGAGCGAAGCGATACCACAACTTTAGGCACTTGTAACTTTAGGCACTTTAGGCACTTTTAATTAACCTAACTTCCTCCACCAACGCGGATATTGTTTCCCCAGCGCTTCCCTGGAGGAAGACATCGGTAAGCCTGCCGGTTAATTGTGTCCTCTCCAGATTGATCTCAATAATTTTAGCGCCATTCTGTTTGGCAATATCAGGAATGGTATTGGCAGGTGAAACAACTGCTGATGTGCCCGCGACTATCAGGGCCTCTGCTGAACTGGCAAGATGAAAGGACCGATTCATGGAATCAGCGGGGATCGCCTCACCGAAAAAAATTACATCCGGCTTTAGGATCTGCCCGCAATCGCATTTAGGAGGATTATCTCCTTTTTTGTCAGTAGACTTGAATTTTTTCCTACACGTTAGACAGGAAAGAGAGCTTGAATTGCCGTGATATTCAATAACATTTTCCGCTCCCCCGTCCTGGTGAAGGTTGTCAACATTCTGTGTGATGATACACTTGAGAAGCCCCATCTTTTCAAGGTCTCCCATGCCGATATGCGCAGCATTCGGTTCAGCGCCACTTACAACATCCTCCATCTCCACGAGCATGTTCCATACTTTTTCCGGATCCTGCTGAAAAGCGTGAATAGTCGCGTACTCAGCAGGATCGAACTTTGACCAGAGACCGCCAGCGCTCCTGAAGTCGGGTATTCCTGACTCAACTGAAATGCCCGCACCAGTCAAAGCGATGGTCGATTTTGAATTAACAATAATTTGGGCTGACTCTTTAATGAGATCTTCCATTATTATACCTCTTTTAAATTTTAAGAGATGAACTGGGTGAATTTTTCTTTGTCAGAAATACGGAGTAGTATTATTTCTGATCGATTTCTTTTATAAATTCATTGATAGCTTTTTCCAGGTCAGATACCATCTGTTCCAGGGTAGCATATGTTTCTTCAGCTCCTGTCAAGTCCTCTTTCCTGCCCATCTCTACCAATTTTATCACTTCATTAGTTACAGTACTTGAAAAGTAACTAACAATACCTTTAAATGTATGGGCGGAATCCGTCAGTGCGTCACAATCACCAGTATCAATTGCGTTTTTAATTTCCGCAAGGCGTTTTAAACGCGCATTGAAAAACTTCTTAATGAGAAATTCAGCTAGATTCTGCTTTCCTCCCACATTTTCAAAAAGCTTGTCTTTATCAAAAATAACATCAGACCGGGTCTCAGGTATAGGATCGTCTGAATCTAAATTCTTCTTTTCAGGTGTAAGGAGCAGATTATTAACAGTTTCAAACAGTTTTTCACGGCTTATCGGTTTGGGCAGGTAATCATCCATGCCAGCCTCAATACATTTTTTTCTGTACCCCCTGATCGCATGGGCGGTTATGGCTAGAATAGGCGTTCTGTTTTCTTTGGATTTTTCTTCAAAATTTCGAATTGCCATGGCTGTTTCAAAACCATCCATTTCAGGCATCCGCAGGTCCATCATTATCAGGTCAAACTTCTCTCTTTTCACAGCCTTAAAAGCCTCCCTCCCGTTGCTGACAACATCAATATCAAAAGGACCCCTAAGAAAACTGATAATAATTTCCTGGTTAAACTCATCATTTTCAGCCACAAGCACACGATAAACCTTTTCCTTTGTTTCGGCAAGTGAATGCCGCGTAATTATAGGTTTTGCCGACTGATCAGTAGTATCTGAAAAATCTGTCAGCACTCTCTTCAGGCATTCAAAAAGCTGTGACTGGTTAACCGGCTGAATAAGATAGGCATCAAAGCCAATCTCGCTCACGCGTGCTGCATCACCGCGCAATCCATGAGAACTTAAAAGGATCAAGGAGGTCTCTTTAAGCTCAGGTGTTTCTTTAATTTGACGGCCAAGCTCTTCTCCGTCAACTTCCGGGGTAAAATAATCGATGATAACAATATGGAAAGGATCGTCAGCCTTTGCGGCCTCGACCAGCTGTGTCATTGTCTCTTCTGCGGTTGAAGAAAAAATATATCTGCAGTCCCATGTTTCCAGGAAAGAAGGGATGACCCCTAGTCTTCCAGAACCATCTGCAACCACTAAAATACGCTTGTCCTGGATGTCAGCCGCCAGCAATTTCGTTTTGTCTTCTTTCTGCTTATTAAGGGGTATGGTGAACCAAAAAGTTGATCCCAGCTTTTTTTTACTCTCAAAACCGATCTTACCACCCATTACTTCAACAAGTTTTTTTGAAATAATCAATCCAAGGCCCGTGCCGCCATACTTCCTTGAAAATGAAGATTCTGCCTGGATGAACGCTTTAAAGATCCGGTCATACAGTTCCCGGGGAATTCCGATGCCGGTGTCCTTAACGACAAATTGAACATCAATTTCTGAATCTGTCATATTGATTATTGAAACCAGGACAGCAACACTCCCTTTATCCGTAAACTTCACAGCATTGGCCACAAGATTTATAAGAACTTGACGCAAACGGCCAGGATCACCGCGGACTGTTTCAGGTACTTCCGGATCGACTTGAAATGATAACTCAAGTTTTTCCCCGCTGATATTTTCCGAAAACATTTCAATAATATCCGAAACCATACTTTCAATATTGAAATCAATATGCTCAAGCTCAATTTTGCCTTCATCAATTTTTGAAAAATCGAGGATGTCATTGATAATTGTAAGAAGGTTGTCCGCTGAGACTTTTATCATTTTCAGGTATTTCTGCTGATCATACGTATTGTCCATATCAAGCAGCAATGTTGTTGAACCAATAATAGCGTTCATGGGCGTCCGTATCTCATGGCTCATATTGGCAAGAAACTCGCTTTTTGCCTTGTTGGCAGCCTCGGCTGTTTCTTTTGCTTCCTTCAAAGCTTCTTCAGCCCGTTTCCGTTCGGTAATATCCCTTGTCGTGCCGATCACGCTAACTGGCTTTCCATCTTCGCTTCTCAGAAAAGATGCTTTTGTTTCAGCCCATATGGTGTGCCCAACCTTATGATATTGTTCCAGTTCCATGGTCCGGATCCTAGAAAAATCCACATCATCTCCTCTCTCAAGGATCAACTCCTCCTCAAGCACTTTCATCGCTTTTTTGTATGATTCAGGAGTGAGTATATCAGCCAGTTCTTTGCCCGCCATCTCTTCCGGCTTGTACCCTAAAAGGTCTTTAAGAGAAGGACTGAAATATGTTAATTGAAGATCCAGGTTCATTTGCCATATCGTATCGCTTACATTATCTGTTATTAAGCGATACTTCCTCTCGCTGTTGCGCAAGGCTTCTTCAGCCTGCTTCCGTTCAGTAATATCAAAGACAATACCAAATATACCGATCGGACTGCCGCTTTCATCCCATCTTACCTCTGCTTCTGAATATACATGGCGTATTTCACCGTCTACACGGACAATTCGGTGATCCATACTGAATTCATTCTTTCCCTTAAGCGCACCTTCATACATTTTCAAGACGGATTGATAATCTTCCTGATATATGAATTTTTTCCAGTCATCCATCTTTATGGGACCGTCTTTTGGAGAACGCTGATACAGCCTGTATACTTCATCTGACCAGACAATCTCATCGGCTTTAATATCCAGGTCCCACATGCCGAGTTTAGCAACATGCTGGGCATGGACCAGAAGCTGTTCACTCTTCTGGAGGGCTAAATCAGCCTGTTTTCGATCATCAACATCAAGTGTAGTACCTGTAAACCGAAGCGCTTTCCCCTGCTCATCCCGTTCAACTACTTTACCGCGGGCTAGAGCCCAACGATAGTCTCCTGATTTGGTACGCAGCCTGTATTCAACATCAAGAAAAGGCGTTTCATTTTTAAAATGCTGCTTAATCTTTTCATTTGCCTTTGAAATATCGTCAGGATGGATTAGCTCAAGCCATGTGTCTAAATGCGGCTTTAAATCTTCGATGTCATACCCCAGCATCTTGACCGCCCGCTCATTGCTGATCAAAGCACCAGAATTAATATCCCAATCCCACAACCCCAATTCAGCTCCTTGCAATGCCAGCTCCATCCTTTCTTCACTTTCACGCAAAGCTTTCTCAGCATTCCTGCGGTCAGAAATATCTTCGATCATACCGTCATAGTACTGTACCCCGCCTGCATCATACATGATTACATTTGCAGTAACCGCACCCCATATTGTTTCACCATTCTTTTTTCTTAAACGGAATTCTTCGGCAATCAGTTCTCCACTGGATAGCAGTTTTTCAGAAAAGGTTTCATAGTCATGTTGATCAGAAAACAGATCAGGAAGCCGAAGCTCATACAATTCAACCACGCTATTGTATTCAAATATACGCACCATAGCTGGATTGATCATTACGAAAGTCCCATCTTCATCAGGGGTACATCTAAAAATCCCCATGGGGAGGTTTTTAACCAAAGAGCTATAACGTTTTTCTGACTCCCCCAGCTTCACTTCCTGTTTAAAATAATCGATTCGGAGTGTCAGGTATTCCACCAGATTGTTGTGCATTTTCCATGCCGTAACAATAAGGCCAAATAGAAGCAGTAGAACGCAAAAACCTTGAAGAGATGAGGATATATTACCTTCCAGGAAAAACCTTGTAGCAAAAGGAAGCAGAGTCATACATAGAAATGCCAGCGTTGATCCCCAAAGCGGAGATAACGCAAGCACACTTGCGCTCGACACCCCTATCACCACGAAAACGATGAGAAGCTGACTGGCCACATCCTGTCCCGGGAAAAAAAGAAAACCAGCTGCCCCCCAGGAAATTCCTGTAATGACTGTAAAACAAAAAAACCTTAAAGCCCATTTCTCAATTACCTCCGGGGATTGCACGGAACGGTAATAAAAAAATGCCAGCATGCCGCACCCGGTGGTAATCAGCATCATTATGCACCACCACGCTGTTATGTAAGGATGTCTGCTTGCAGGCCATAAAACCCCCGCCAAAACCGTTGAAACAATATACATTACCGCAGTGGCAGCCGGCAGTCTGGAATATACCTGCTGAACCTGCTCAATGCGTATTTTTTTAGAGGCACTTAGAACTACTGTCACCGGTCATCTTCTCCATATATGTGTAAACATCCTGGCTCGGAGAGCCAGGATGTTACCCCTGAAAGGGGATTGAATGTGAATGATTATATACTAAATCCGAAATACAAATAAAGATAATATATGTTATCAAGTTTCTAATAGCAAATCAAACTGGATAAAATTGAAAAATAAGATCTTCATTACACCATTTCAGTATATATACATTCTTTACCTTGACTTGTAAAATGTAATTCATTACAATTTATAAGTTAAAAAGATGTTTTGCAATGTTGATCATAATTTATTGAGAAGGGAAGATGGATAGAGTACTTATTGCCGAAGACGACCCTGAAATGCTTGACTTCATTACTTTTGCTTTACGAGAGTTTCAGAAAGAATTTAACTTTGAAATTTATACTGCGAGAAATGGAAAAGAAGCTATAGAGATCCTTCAAAAATCTGCTGTTTCCCTCCTGGTAACTGATATACGCATGCCGAGAGTAGACGGTCTTGCCCTTTTAGCATATGTTAATAAAAAACACCCTTCTACCCCATGCTTTGTTATGACCGCGTATAAAATATCTGATGCCCTGAAACGATTAAGCGACGATTCCATGATCCTCCATTTTTTCCCCAAACCTTTTAATATGGAATTGTTTGCCCGGGAAATCATTCGAGTTCTGAGACATAAAACCCCAGTAGGAACCTGGCAGGGAATGTCTGTTGTCAGTTTCCTGTGTATGATTGAAAATGAAAAGAAGACCTGCCGGTTTGAAGTTGAATTGCCGAATAATAAGAAAGCCATTTTCAATTTTAACAAAGGTGAACTATATGATGTAATTTGCGGTGATCTTTGGGGAGAAGCAGCCGCAATGGAAACCATCACCCTTGAAAAAGCAAATTTTCGTTTCCTCCCCCTCCCAAAAATTGAAGCCCCAAAAGGGGAAAAGATGGATCTCTCTGCTCTGATCGCAAAAGCACTCAAGCATCAGGATAATGTGGCTTGATCAGGCTAATAAGAAAATGACCATTTAACAATATTTTCAGGATCATCATCTAAAAATTGATCCCAGATAAAACGGTTGTATATCCATATGCCAGCCGGAGAATCTGAGCCGAAATCCCCAATCAGCATGTCATCCCATATGAGCATTCTCTCAGGATCAGCACCTGTAATGGAATCCCAAATAGAACTAGAGCGGTTATATAGCCATATTCCTGCTGGGTCATCAGAGCCAAAATCTCCGACCAGCACATCATCCCATATAATCATATCTTCAGGATCAGCACTAGTAAGACGCGTCCAAGGGATGGCAGAGCCGTCATATTGCCATATTCCTGCCGGGTCATCAGAACCGAAATCGCCGACCAGCATGTTATCCCATACAATCATATTCTCAGGATTAGCACCTGTAAGACGATCCCATGATGACCCGCCGTCGTGTGCATAGATGCCTTGTGTGCCAAAATCAACCGTCAGTTTTCCATCATATACAATCATCTGCTCAGGAATTGCGTTTGTTAGCCATGTCCATGAATCTCCATCATGATAATACATGCTTTGTGCAGTACGCATGACCAGTTTGTCTCCCCATACAAACGCTTCCTCAGGACCTGCCCCTGTCAGCCATATCCACGTTTCCGTGTTGTGGTAATACATATCCGTGTCATCATAAACAACCAGGTAATCTCTCCACACCAGCATATTGACAGGGGCAAATCCCGATAGCCAGGTAAATGCTTCGCCATTATGATAATATATGGAAGAACCATCATAAAGAACCAAGTAATCTCCCCACACCAGCATCATCACACAGGGGGTATTTGTCAACCAGGTTAAGGTGTTATCGTCTTCGCAGACATAAAGGCCGTTTGCACCAAAGTCTACGACAAGCCTGTCTCCCCATTCCAGCATCTGTTCAGGGTTTAAATCTGTCAACCAGTTTAACGAAATGCCATCATAGTTATATGTACCAAGGTTGCCTAGATCTATAGCAAGACTGTTTATCCTTCCTCCCCACGGAAGGGAATCAGCATCAGCCACCTCAAAACATGTAATTGAATCAAACCGGATCTCCATGTTCTCGGAGAACAATCCTACTTTAGCAGGAATACCGGCAAAGGGATCGATTGCGTCGAATATCAGCTTGCCATTTACCCAGAAATAGAGACACCCTTCTTGGCGAACGGTCCGCATGAAGTTCTGAGAGCTGAGCTCCTCCTGAACGGCAAAAGCGAATGGACGATGATAGTAGATCCCGGATATTGGAGGAACTTTTAGACGAAGCTTGTCCGTTACAATGCTCGTGTCGAAATCAGCGTTGCTGTAAGCACCGCGGCTATTGTCCTCATAGCTGAAAGAGAGTGCCGTCCAGCTTGAGCCATCAAAAGATTCGAAACCAAAGTCCGGCGAATTCGGGTCAGGCAAACCATAGTAACATTTGAGATAATCGTAATGCCCGGTGAACCAGAGAATGCGACTCTTCGAAACTTTAGCCTCGCCACGCAAATCGTAGTCATAAGATGCCTGTGATAAGCCTTCATGGTTTTCATGTCCGTAAATAACGTCTCGAGCGGCAGAGGTAGAATTCACGAGAGTATGCTGACCGCCTACGACTTGAATGAGCTCGAAATTTCCGGTTCCGTAGTTGACGTAGGCAAAAACATAGTTTGTCTCGTCTACCCATTCGAGAATCAGACCTGCCTTGCCGGTCTCCGGCAGGGAACCGGTGTCGACAAAGGCAGAAAACTCATGCTGAGAGAGCTTGTCTCCCTTGACGGAAATACAAACACCTGCATCAGGAGAACGGATGCCTGCTTCCGACACAGTCCAGCCGTTACTCCAGCCATTGATGAACGCGTCGTTCTCCTCCCAGCCCACTGTCACAGTGACCTCGTCAAAACAATGCCGCGACTTCAAACCGCATAGGCCAACTCTCCCAGGTACTTGCGCCATACGTTCATTCTCGAAAATCGGCTGATCCTCGTTTACTTTGTAATTTCCGACCTCCGCAAAGAGCTTGCCGGCGTTCTTATAGATCCTCAGCGGGTGATACTGCTCGCCGAAATCCGCTACTCGCCAATCCTCATCAAGAAAGGCAAAGGAATCAGGAAGGGGGAACGCGTCGGTTTGCTGTTGTCCATCGATCATCGACATGACCACGACCTGCTCTTCGTATCGATCGAGATAAACGCGTGCCCAGTTGTGCTTGTTCAAGTACCAAGCTGTGATGCCCGCAAGACCGAGAGTGCCTGGATTCTCCTCAAAACGAATGTGGGCCTCGATGTAAACATTGCGAATGCGCGGCGACCTGATCTTTGCCTCAGCAAAGTTGCTGCCAATGTTGAACTTCATGGCTCCCTCTTCAATCGTCACAGACGGCGACAAGTGGAAGAAAACCGCATCGCCGTCATCATCAAAATCGAATTGGGCAGTCGGCTGGGCTGCATCCAATGGCAAATCCGGTGACGCAGATGAGCTTGGCCCGTCGACCACCATCTCATCGCCCCAAAAGAAGACTCGGTCCTTGCCTTGGCCGTTTACGTTATTCCACAAAGCCTTGTAGACTGCCCAGGTTTCAAACCCATTGGGGCCTTTGATGATATTCGGTTGTGCGGGGCCGACGATGTCCGGCACCCAGGGACCACCATTTGTGTCGTAAACTCCGAAATCGATATGATGATATTTCATATTCGTGCGAACTCCCTGGACAGCCACAACATTCGATCCCACGCGCAATAGCTCGCTGGGAATTTCGATGATCTTGTATCCGCGCTGGGAAGAACGATCACTCGTACGATCAATAAGGATTGTACCATTGATCGCTAGTGTTCCCCCTCCTTCAAAGTGGTAGCGTAACACCAGTCGTGTCGGGATTGAGTCAAGATTGAAAGAGCGTCTTATCCAAACACTGTCCGGCCCGCTTGAGCGTCCCCATGTTGTATTGGCGATACCCCTTATCTTTGGGGTACTTTGTGATTCTTTCTGAGGATATCCAAAACCCCCAGGACCATTGGTCCAACTTGAATCATCAAAATCCGGCTCACGCCAATCCCCCATCGGCTCGGTGAACACATAGAGATAGTCATGCAAGCCATGATCGGTAGTCGGCAAGATCGGCTCCCATTTCAGCAATAACTGCTCCAAATTGCGGGTCAGTAATTTCCCTGGATACTTATCGCCGTCATCCAGCTCCTCGTAATGGCTGTCCTCTGCGACGCCTGTTTCATAAAGACCAGTACGTGGACTGAGATGATTGCCTGAAAACAACATGTAATACCGCCCATTCCGATAATACATTTCAGGACACTCAAAGTTATGGAAGTTGAAGGTCTCCCAGCGGCCTCTTTCACCGATAACAACTTCCTTGCCCGTGTTCATGTCAATACCAGCTTGTTCTTCAGCAAAGATATCTTCAAAAAAAGAACTGTCGCGTTTCCAATACCACGCTTCGCCAGTGCCGTTCGACAGTGGTTTTTCGTAAGGTCCCACTTTTCGAATGTACAAGAGCTGCCCATCATGGGCGACAAAGAGCTGGGAATCGATTCCCTTGCTGTAAGGATGATCAAAAGAACCCTCACCAAAACTGTGAAAGAATTCCGGATTAGTGGAAAGGGTGGACGGATTTCCGTGCGCCATGCCCATGCTGTTGAAAACCCAAAATATAACGCCGTTGTGAAACAAAAGATCCGAGGCGCCATAGCGATAGTAAAGCTCCCCAAAGTAGAATCTACCGGGGGGCGAATCTACCCAAGATGGAAGCGGCCCATCTGGCCTCATGTCAATGGAACTACTCCAGTGACGTAAATCGATAGATTTATACGCTGATCCGTACGACGTCCAGCCCGACAAATAATACGAACCACGATAACGTTCAATACCGCCATCCAACACCTTTATCTTCTGACCCATTTCAGGGCCTTCGGAAACGTAAAATGGATTCTCTGCAACAGGTGTCGCACCAACATCAGCTAAACCTGAAAATAACAAAATCGCACTTACTAACATTAAAATATTTTTCATTCTAAATCCCATCATTATCCTTAAACTGCATAAAAATATTCATAAACAGTCTGTTTTATATTAAAAACTGCCTTCAAGTACTACTACTCGTTGTTGGTAATATTTGCCTTATATAATAAAATTTTTCTTATAGTTTATCGAATTGTAGAAAAAACAGTTTTTATTTTAAGAATATTCCATGGTGCTAAGCTTCTAAAACTATAAAAGGATTTTATGCATAGTGTTGAACCCATTTAAAAAGAAAAAGCATTAAACTTTTCATAAACTTCTCATGATCTTTTTGAAGGAGCTTTATAAGCAATTCCCTGTCTTCAGGTTCGTAAATCTTTTTCGCTTCTTCTTCAACAGTTGAAATCAAAAGATCCGCATCATGTCTGTCCCTGAAGATTTTGCTCAGCGACAGCCTTATTTTATTTGACCGCGCCAGCCCCATACTGTCGAGTGTTTTACGGAATGATTTCGGATCAATATCTTCCAGTCTTTTCATTATCGCTTTAGTATATTTTTTCGCGTCTTTTTTCTTGAGTGCATTTTTTTCATCCTTTACACTGAGGCCCTCCATTAAGATGCTCATCAATGGCGTTTCAATTTCTGGCAGATAAAGCATTTTCTTTTTTAACACTTCTATCACTATGTTGTCCCAGTACAATATTTCAAATACAGCTTCCTTGTTTGTCAGGTCACCTGCCTGTGCGGCAATCAGATCGCCGTCTTCTAAAAACAGATGTCCTTTCTTTCTTCCTGCTGAAATTTTTATGGCACATGTTGCCTCTTCAGTTTCAAGCAATTGAAGGACGGCCGGAAGACCTATGCCTTGAATTTTACCTGTTAATTTTGTTGTCATATTCAGTCACTACTCCTAATAAATTATATCATGTATTTCATTATTTTAAAACTCATGACACATGATGGCTAGAATACGCCCTTTAGGCATATGGTGATATTCAACTGGAATTATTTCCTTTTTTATATTTATCGGATAATATTGAAGCCCCAAAAGAGAAAAAAATGAGATAGTAAACACCTCAGTGGACTCCGTGGCTGTGGTGAAAAAAAGATTTGTTTCGCCGTCTTCGGGGTCGTTCGTGCTTTAGAGATCAGACTTTAACTGCTTATATAAAACAGGGCCAGACCAATCCTGACCTGACCCCGTCATAAAAACCTAATTTTTTATTGTTTTATACTTCCTACTTATAAACATCCAAAGGCGTTATCACCAGACCGCCTCCCTTGTATTCCTTGGTTTTTTTCCGTTCTTTTGCTTCCGGCCACTGGAGACATTCAGTGTAGCCGTATCCGCAGGCATCCATGCAGTGGTTACAGTAAACGCATTTCCTGATTTCATCTGACTTGCCTTCCTTACCCTTATTGGCCCATTCAGGATCGCAGAGCTGTGCCCGGCATACACTTACACAATCAGCTTTTCCGGCTTGAAGAATCTCTTCCGCAAATTCCGGTGTAGGAATTTTACCGCAGGCAAAAACCTTGGCACGCTTGTCGAAATCCGGGGTCGCTTCTTCCACCGCGACTTTGATCGCCTCATGCAGAGAAACGTTTACACCGTCAGGCATATAGGCGGGCGGCATGCTCCTGTGACCGCTGTACCCGTGATAATCATTATGCGGTCCCTTACGGGCGTATGGCCATTTCAACTGGTTGCCGACAATACTTACAGCGTCTTCATGCTTTCCGCCCGCGGTTA
This sequence comes from Desulfobacterales bacterium, assembly GCA_028277765.1. Lineage (GTDB taxonomy): Bacteria > Desulfobacterota > Desulfobacteria > Desulfobacterales > SURF-7 > JANQFQ01. Next base: position 9,536 of record JANQFQ010000035.1, on the reverse strand, counting down.
GGTTCAGATAAACGAGCCCTTTTTCAGCGGAAAGGATTTTCGCGATTTCGGTCGTCTGTTTGAGCGTGTTTCCGCCTGTAATAAATTCATCGGCATTCAGCCGCATACCTATTGGAAGATCAGGGCACTCAGCATTGATGCCGTCAATAACCTCATTAAGAAATCTCATCCGGTTTTCCAGTTTTGATCCGCCGTAATCGTCCTTCCTCTTATTTCTCAATGACAAGAAGTAGGAGATAATGTAACCATGGGCGCCATGCAGTTCGATAATATCAAATCCTGCCTGCTGGGCTCTTTTGGCCGCAGCTATGTACTGGCCCTGGGAAACCTTGATCCATTCCATCGGGATATTATCAACCGTAAAAAACAGCGGCATCGGGTCAATCAGCTGGATGGAAGCCTTGGCCCCTTCTTCATGAATCGCGTCAACAATCGCTTTTAATCCGGGGATGAACATGTCATCAAAAATACAGAGCAGGCCAGGAACAATCGGATTGATGAAAACAGCTTCCACAACTACCATGCCGGCACCGCCCTTGGCGATACTCCTGTAAAAATCCACGGATTCCTGGGTAACCCGGTTCTGCATGTCCCCGCGGAACATTACTGTCGGCGGCCATACAACCCTGTTTCTCAGTTCTACACCACCTATTGTGATCGGTTCGTATAATAACATATCAAAACTCCTTTCAAATTACTTGTTTAAGATTAAAAAACGATCATTATAAAAAATCAGATCCAAAAGCTGATGAATACCCGATACAGTCTGGTTGCCATTTCTATGTTTTTTAAATCCAGTATCCAGAAACCAGGATCTAGAAAACGCTATCACATCTGGTTGTTTACGTCATGAAAAACCGGGTCGAGGTCACGATATGCAATAACACCTACGCCTCTCCCCTCATGGCCTTGCGGTTGAGTTTACCTGTTGCGGTCTTTGGCAATTCTTCCACGAACTCATAAATACGCGGCCGCTGATAGCCTGCAAGCTCGCTCTTCTTCATAAAAGCTTCCAGGTCCTCTGCTTTTAAATCAGGGTTCTTTGAAACAACAACCGCCTTAACTTTCTGTCCCCATTCCTCATCAGGTGTCCCGACCACGGCGACTTCAACCACATCCGGGTGTGAACGCAGCTCGTCTTCCACACGTGCAGGCATAATGTTGATGCCGCCTGAAATAATCATGTCGTCTGTACGCCCTTCCAGATAGAGGAACCCGTCTTCATCCACATGGCCCAGGTCGCCTGAATGCCACCATGTATTGGTTCCATCTGATTTGAAAATTTCTCTCGCTTTTTTAGGATTGTCCCAGATCATATTGGCTATTGACGGGCCGCAAATGATAACTTCACCTGATTCGCCCTGAGGAAGTTCTTCATCCCTTGTGCCGCCCTGTTTGACTATCCGGATCTCGGAATTGAGCATCGGTTTCCCCACACTCTCAAGGCGTTCACCGACCATATTGTCGTCAAACATGACCGTGCCTGCTGAGCAGGAACCGGTCTCTGTTGTACCGTAAAGGTTTACTATGCGATTAGAGATGTTTTCCTTTATCTTTTCAAGGGTAACCGGATCCATTACCTCTCCCGCGAAACCCGCTATTTTAAAGCAACTCAGGTCATATTTACTGAAATCAATATCCTGGGCAAAGAGCATCCGCCACATGGTGGGGATCAGAAGTGTATGGGTGACTTTTTCCTCGGGAATTGTTTCTATCAGTTCAACAGGGTCCCACTTACTACGGAAAACCACTTTCGCACCTGCGTTTAGAAACGGGATGCAGAGGTTGTACCATCCTACAAAGGACGTGGTAATAACGTTTACAATGGCATCGCCGGGCTTAATGCCGTTAAACATGAAGACACCGCCCCTTGCGCTTTCAACCAGTGTATAATTGGTATGAACAACTCCCTTGGGAACGCCTGTAGTACCGGAAGAGAGTACGATGACTGCAGGATCATGCGCATATACCGGCATTGGATCAAAATCCATTTTATAATCTTTCAGGTCTGCGGGAATCACAGCAGAAGGATTGGCATCTACATCTGTATCGCCAGGCACGGATGACGTGGCCCGTACCGAATAGGTGACCAGCGGAGACAGTTCTAGAACCTCTTTTGCCAGCTTTTCCATGCCAGCATCATAAACAAGTATCCTGGGCGACATGCGCTCAATAACTTGCGACAATCCCTTGGGAGTTTCCCTTATATGCAGTGCCACGGGCAAAGCACCCAGCTCAATGGCGCCGAACAGCGCAACCGTGTGAATTGTGCTTGGGAAGAGCATTAACGCAATTCTATCACCTTTTCTTACCCCCAGCTTATGATAGAGGGCGGCGCATTGCTGCGCTTGATCTTTCAGTTCCTTGAACGTTAAACGGGTCGTCTCATCAACAACCGCTTCCTCCTTGGGGAACCAGCGTGCGAGTCTTTCCGTCATTTCACGTAATGTCATTTTGTCGCTTTCTCTCATAATTAAATCCTTTCAATCTTTCTTGGTGGGAAATATTAGAAAAAATCTTCTTTTTTGAATTAAATACGCTTTAATTCTTTATGCTTGCAGGATTTCTCCAAAATTATTTCTCTATAATTATTAAAGGTCAAATGCAAGAGAAAAATAGGGTGCGGCAAGCCGTAACAGTACATCTAATAAAATAATCTTATAAATCAGGCAGATACTAATATTAGATGCTAGATACTGGATACTAGATGCTGGATAAAAATATACCATTTTAGATATCTAGTATCCAGATTCCAGCATCTAGAATCTAGCATCCAGAATCCAGCATCTAGAATCTAGCATCCAGAATCTAGCATCTAGAATCCAGTTAACCTTTAGAATTGTATATCATTTGAATTTCAAGCGCTTACGAGTTTCCAAGTCCCGCTACTACTGACAACTTTCCTTTCTTCTTCCAGCTTAATCAGATGGGCTTCAAGGGAAAAAGCAGCTACGCCGTGCATAAAAGAAGGCACATCATCATAAACCGGTGCCAGAATCCGCTCAATGGTTGCTTGGCCGCCGGCCCGTTTTAAGGCAGCAACCACCTTGGCCTCCCTTTCCAGACGATGGCTGATGTACCAGTTGATAACGTCTAAGGGATTTTCCATGATCTGTCCGTGACCGGGCGCGAGATTGTCGACCTTATAACTCTTTAGATTTTCAAGAGATTTTAAATAGTCGCCCATATGGCCATAAGGCGGAATGATAACCACAGTTGATCCTTGCATAATATGGTCACCGGTAAACAAAAGGTTCTCATCCTCCAGCAGAAAACAGAGATGATTGGACGCATGCCCGGGTGTATGTATGGCCTGAAGGGTAAACTCGCTGGTCCTTAGTTTTTCATCATGTTTCAACAGCCGGTCCGGCTTAAAACTGTAATCCTGATAAATCCCTTCAGGCGGGTTCAGGCCGAACAGCTCAGCACCGGTTCTTGCCTGCAGCGGTCTTGCGCCTGGTGAATGATCCGGGTGATTATGGGTAACAAATATCCATTTAATTTTACCGCTTGCTTCCGCAGCATCAACAATCGCGTTAAGATGCTGGTTATTTCCCGTCCCCGGATCAATAACCGCAATCTCTTTCTTCCCGATCAGGTATGTATTGGTTCCCGGCCCGGTCATGTAACTACCGTTATCTGCTAAAACGCGAATCACCAGGGGTGATATTGTAACAGGCTCATTGTATTTTAATGGAAATTTTGCCACTGTTTACTCCCTTTATCAATAAAATCCGAAATCCGAATATCGAAACCCGAAACAAATCCAAATATCAAATGCTCAAATGTTCAAAACATAGCTGCTTGCAACATATGGTATTTTTTTGTTTTGGTCATTTGAATTTCGATCATTTAATATTGTTTCGAATTTCGGATTTCGTGCTTCGGATTTTTTATTATTAAATTATAAACAACCAAGGAACCTTTCACCTAAACATAAACTTTTTAGCCGCTAAAAAAGCGACCTAGCCCTCCCTGGCATATATCCTGAAAAATGCGACAAGGTTTCATCCACGGTTGAAAACGGAGTCAGGGATTCCACCGTGTCTATTGTCGGCAGGATCATGGGAAGCTTTCCCTGACTGTACTTTTTTACAGCATTATGGGGAGACAACCACACACTGTCAACAGCTTCATTATTGTCATGATAACCTTTCTGTCCCTCAGGAGCACGGGCGATGAAAAACCGGGTGTCATATCTTTTGGGAGAACCATGGGGCGTGATCCAGTGGCCGATGGGTAAGATCAGGTCCAATGCGAGCGTGAGTTCTTCTTTTTTGCACATTTGATAAAACTCAAGCTGTTTTGAATTGACTTCAAACCTGTATTTCCAAAAACGCTCTCTTACATTCTCATCAGCAAAGTTTACCAGGTCCCTGTTTTTATTATACGTCAGGAGAAGCCCTGATTCTTCAAAACATTCCCTTACTGCGGCAATCCAGTAATCGATTCCACCTGAATCTATACCAAGCCTTGCATCAGCTTCTTCAAGTGTTAGCCCTGTATAAAGCTCCTCTTCCCTCAGCATCCTATCGCTGTCGCTGACTTTGCCTCCAGGGAACACGTAAAGACCACCAAAACTGGTCGTCGACGTCCTTTTCTGCAGAAACAGCTCAAAACCGTCAACACCCTCTCGCAGGAGCACTATTGTAGCTGCAGGGAAAGCCCTTCTTGTCATCATCACCACTCCATCTAATCCCTAGTAAAAAAAATCCGAAGCACGAAATCCGAAACAATTTTCAATTACCAAAATTCAAATGACCGAAACAAAGAAAATAAATGACATTATCAAAGCTTTTATGTTTTGAACATTTGAGCATTTGATATTTGGATTTGTTTCGGATTTCGATATTCGGATTTCGGATTTGTTTTTAATTACCCACCTACCTCCACCTTAAACCCTTCCTTCTCAAATATCCCTTTTGCCTCCGCAACATCATCATCCTTCATCGCCTTAAGATCCCCCATGGGATATTCCCTATCAAGATTGTTGTGTTTGCCAAGGCCCCCAAGGTGATACGGCAGGAGGTTCACCTGTTTTACGTTTTTTAATTTCTTCGCGAATTTGGCTGTTTTCCGGATATTGGTTTTATCGTCATTTAAACCTGGTATCATTGGAATGCGGACATACATCGGTATATCCAGACTGCTGATAAGCTCTGCGTTTTTGAGAATCTTTCCGTTTGGGACACCGGTAATTTTTTTATGCTTTCTTGAATCCATATGCTTTAAATCATAAAAAACCAGGTCCGCGTGTTCCAATAACATTTTAAGCTTTTTCGCGCTCCCGTAGCCACATGTATCAAGGACCGTGTGCCACCCGTTTTTGTGGCATGCCTCAAGCAGGTCCCTCACAAACTCCGCCTGGACAAGCGGTTCACCACCACCCACGGTGATACCCCCGCCTGAATTCCGGTAAAAAAGGGAGTCCTTTTTCACGACATCCATAATATCATCCACGGTCACCAGGGAGCCGACCATGCTTAATGTCCCTGTATAGCAGGCTTCAGCACACTTGCCGCAGGTAATACAGGTATCCCGGTTAATCTGAACACCTTCATCTGTCACTGTGATTGAATCGGTTTCACAGACCTCTTTGCAGCTTCCGCACTGAATACAGAGCGAGTTCCGGTGAATCACTTCTTCTTCAGTTTTCTGTGATTCCGGATTGGAACACCACATGCACTTTAACGGGCACCCTTTCATAAAGACCGTGCTCCTGATCCCCGGCCCGTCATGAACAGAATACCGCTGGATATTGACGATCCTTCCTTTTCTAATCTTCTCACTCATAAATATGTCTAACCTGTCATTTCGAATAAAAATCAGGGGCGGTTCGAGAACCGCCCCTGCTGGGTTTTTTTCTCACGCAAAGGCGCAAAGACGCAAAGTTTTATGGTGGGCACAGCCCACCGATATTGTCTTTTAATCCAGTATCAAGTATCTAGCATCCAGTATCCAGCATCCAGTATCCAGTATCTAGTTCCTAGTATCTAGATTAAAATTCATGCTGCGTTCTCGCGATCAACTCATCCTGAATCCCGGGCGCGCAGTCAATCCAGAATGCTGTAAATCCTGCCACCCTTACTGTCAGGTCACGATACTTTTCCGGATGCTCCTTGGCATCATATAATGTCTCGGTGTCGACGATATTGAACTGAATAAGATACCCACCAAGATCAGAGTATGTTTTGATAAGCTGCATCAGTTTCCTCAGCCCGTCCAGCCCTTTGACCGAACCAGGATGGATCTTCACGTTCAGCAGGCTGCTCAGGCATGGTTTTACAGCGATCTTTGCCGCTGAATTGATCAGGGCTGTAGGCCCTCTTGTGTCAGATCCCGGGTACGCAGACAAAGATCCGTCCGCTGTCGGCATATTCGCCATCCTGCCGTCCGGTGTGGCGCCGAGGGCGCCGCCAAAAACATAATGGAGGCCGATCCCCTGGTTGGTTGTGGTAATAGTATCTCCAAACGGTCCGGGCCCGAGGTCCCTTGCTCCTTTTTCGCACAGCTGAAACAGGTCTGATGCCACCTGGTCCACATCATCCACATCATTGCCGTACTTGGGTATCGCTTCAAGCTGTTTCCGCAGCTTCTCTTTCCCTTTGAAATTCACCGCAAGCGCTTCAAGCATCTCCTTCATGGTGATTCTCTTATCGTCAAACACCATCTTTTTAAGCGCGTAAAGGGAATTTGTCGTGGTAATGTGTCCCCGCGGATTAGAACTTAAGAACATATTATACTTTGCCCCGCCGTCCCTTAAGTCCTTGCCGTTTTTAATACAATCATCAAGAAGGCCGGACGCGAACGGTACTGGTACCAGACTCGCCTCAAGGGGATGATATGAATGGTTCGCCAGCTTGCTGGTTTCGATCAGATAGATCACCTGCTTCTTAAAGGCCGCGAACAAATCATCATAGGTCTTGAATTTTGTTGAATCACCGGTCTTCGGCCCTAGTTTTAAACCTGTCTGCGGATCAATACCGTTGTGGAGGGCCAGCTCCAGGCACTTGCCGAGACTGTAAAAAGACCAGTAAAAAGCCCCGTGGCTTTTTGTCGGTATGATCGCCTCAATACACCCAACTGGCGCCCACTGCCGGACATCCTCCAGCGGGATATTAAAAAGAGGCAACGCGGAATACGCGTATTTGTCCATGAAAAACGCGGGTATCCCCCCACCTCCGCTCACAACCTCGCACGCACGCAGGATAAAATCTTCCGGCGACCGGTCATTATAACGGACCGAAACCGTAGGCTGGGGAAGCCGGACTTGCTCTGTAACATCCAGTACAAGGTAAGACATTTTATTCACCGCGACCTTGCCCTCAGCTGTCTCTCCGCCAACTGTCACGTTCTGGTACATGGTGCCGTGAGAAACCTGGGCAAGATCCAGAGACCGCGCCCTGTTGATCTGGATAAACTTGAGCCATACACAGCCCATCAGCTCCCTTGCCCGGTCATCTGTTATCCCTTTATCCGCATCCATCTGGTAAAAAGGATACATGTACTGGTCAAACCGTCCGGGCGAAACTCCTGATGCTGTCGCCTCGAGCAGGATGCCCAGGTGGGTAAACCAGAAAGACTGTACTGCCTCGTAAAAATTTTCCGCTGGATTGGCAGGGACCCTTGCGCAAACCGCGGCGATCTCTTCCAGCTCTTTTTTCCGTTTTTTGTTCTTCTCTTGTTTTGCCATCTTTTTTGCCAGGGAAGAATACCGTTTTGCAAGAATCATAACCGCTTCGCAGGATTTGATAACCGCCTGCAGAAAGTACCGTTTATCTAGGTCTTCATACACATCGATTTTCAGCTTCTTCAGCTCAGCTTTGGTTTCTTTGATAACCCCTTTCAATCCCTTGTTCAGGACCTTGTCATAATCCGCGTGAAGCCTGGTAATCAGGGAACCCTTGAAATCAATATATGCCCGGGCCTCATTGGCATCGCTTATCCTGGTGCCGTACTGTTCTTTCCACAGGGCAATCGCCTTTTCATCCAGGGAACGCCCTTTCCAGTATTTGATGTCTTCAAGCAGGACCTCCACATCTTCGTCATCAATTAAACGCTGCTCTGTCTCCCTTGAAGACAGGGTCTCAAGCTCGCTTTTGAGCCACTGGCTGGCATACTCTGGGAAAAACTGGCACCCGCGCAGCCTGTCTGTCAGGCCGCCGACAATCAGTTCATCATCAAATATTTTAATCGACATCTTCTCCATGAACGCTTTAAAGGCACCCGCGCGGCGCAGGGCTACTGGTTCACCGTCTGTCTCTCTATAATATTCGGTAACAATACGACTCCTGTCCGATACAATCGACATCGGTTCACTTAAAATCGCGTCCTTGAGCCTTGCCACACGCTTTGAAATCGGGTATTTCATTTTTCCTGCCATTTTACTACCCCCTCTTATATGGTTATAGATCGTAATGTTATTGTCAGCGCGCTAAAAACCATGGTTTGTCCGCGCGATAATTTCATCCTGAACACCTGGCGCAAGATCGCTCCAGAATGCCGTAAATCCGGCAACCCTCACAGTCAGGTCACGGTAATCCTCGGGATTCTCCTTGGCATCATAAAGTGTCTCCTGGTCAACAATATTAAACTGAACAAGGTAACCGCCCAGGTCAGAGTATGTCTTTATCAGGTCCATCAGTTTTCGCAAACCGTCAAGCCCCTTGACTGCACCTGGATGGATCTTCACGTTCAACAGGCTGCTCAGGCATGGCATGACTTCCACTTTTGCCGCTGACTTAAAGAGCGCGGTCGGTCCGTTTATATCCGTACCAGGATATGCTGACAAGGATCCGTCCGCAGTCGGCATGTTGGCATTCCTGCCATCAGCTGTGGCACCGAGTGCGTTGCCGAACACGTAATGCATGCCGATGCCCTGGTTGGTGGTTGTTACTTCATCACCAAACGGGTTTGGCCCGAGGTTCCTTGCTTCATCCGTGCACAACTGAAAAATATCTGAAACCATCTGGTCCACATCATCAATATCATTGCCGTACTTGGGAAGGGCCTTCAGCTCTTTCTGCAGTTTCTCCTTGCCCTTGAAGTTAGCCGCAAGCGCCCCAAGCAACTCTTTCATGGTAATCTTTTTGTCATCAAACACCATCTTCTTTACCGCGTACAGAGAATTGGCTGTGGTCACATGCCCCCGCGGGTTTGTGCTCACAAACACATTGTACCTTGGTCCGCCATCCCTAATGTCCTTCCCTTTTTCAATACAATCATGAATAAGGGAAGAGGCTAGCGGCACAGGGAGCATATCCACTTCCTGAGCGCGGTAGGAATGGGAGGCTATCTTTGCTGTTTCAATGGCATAGATCACCTGCTGCCTGAAAGCCTCAAACAGATCTTCAAATGTCTTGAATTTTAATGCATCCCCTGTTTTGGGACCAAGCTGTACCTTTGACATGGGATCAACACCATTGTTAAAGGCCAGCTCCATGCATTTACCAAGGCTGTAAAATGACCATGCCCATGCCCCGTGCCCATAAGTGGGGATCATCAGCTCCACGCACCCCACAGGTGCCCAGTCACGC
>JANQFQ010000021.1 GCA_028277765.1 Desulfobacterales bacterium | reverse complement strand
CTTCAAGGTAAAAGTAGCTAAACCAGAACAGACCATTCTCTGGGGCATTTCCATGGGCTCGGTTATTGTTAGCAAAATTGCCGAGCTATATCCCCACATGTATCAGGCGTTCCTCCCCATGTGCCAGATTGGCGGGGGCAGCAATGACCTGTGGGACACAGTTCTGGCCGGCGCTCTGGCTTATGACACAGCTTTTGGTTGGGATCCAGATTGGGGCAGTATCGATGATGTTCGCAATGATATTAACTTTGCAACAGATGTTTTGCCGGTTGTTTCTCTAAAGCTGATGAATCCAGCTAACTTCGGGAAATTTGAATTTTTCAGGCTGGTCAACCACTATGAAATGGAAGGCTTTTACACACAGCCAAACCCCTATGAACTCCCTGCTGTTTTATACATTATGTTTTTTCTCACCCAGGGAAAAGGCAGGCTGGAAGAACAGATAGGCGGCCTACCAAGCACGAATACATATCATACATATACGATAAAAGATGACACCAAGGCTTACCTTTCGACCCTTGGTGTGGACGCTGATGCCCTGTTGGCACAAATGAACGAAAGAACAGACATCTATCCTGACTCCTGCGCCAGGAAATATTTGGAGGACTACACTGGCAGGATCCGAAAGCCGGTTCTTACCCTTCACGCAACCGGCGATCCCGCGACACCGCCCCACCATGCCGGATTATACCGTGACATCGTCGAATTTGCCGGAAAGGATAAAAATCTTGCTCAGACATTTACAGATACTGTTGGGCACTGCGATTTTACTTATGAACAGTATGAGGCTATACTGATGGCTGTTGAATATTGGTTAGATACAGGTGAGGCCCCTGGATCCGAGTTTTTCCCCGAGGACCTGGGCTTTATCCCAGACCTTATTCCTCCCCCGCATCCACATATTCCGCAATAGAAATTTAATTAACAAGGATGGACAGGATAAGTATGGCACACGGATAAATACGGATTTTCACGGATCAAGAACCTTTCCTTACTACAAAGAAGTACAGACATTTACTATAGATATACCCCGCTAAAGGCGGAGATCTGATAGCGGGCCTGACCATTCGATAACAATGCCGTGCTTGACACGAAGTGCTTGAATGCCGTAGGCTGGCTTTTTTTAAAAAGTCGTCGTCTCCCGATTTTTTAAAAGAACAAACACCTCAGTGGACTCCGTGTCTGGTGAAAAAAACAGTGTCGTTAGTTTTTTCTTGACACTTAAGTGCCATAACCATACAAAAATATTTGTTATATTCAATGATAAAAAACAAATCAACTATAAGGAGGATGTAATAATGGATTGGGGAATGCAAAACCGTTTAGCGCGCCTTATCAAACCGAACGGGCGCACCATGTTTCTGCCGATCGACCACGGTTATTTTCAGGGACCCACAAGAAAACTAGAAAAACCAGGACAAACTATTGAGCCGCTGATCCAGTATGCTGACGGCCTGTTTGTTACACGGGGTGTGCTCCGCAGCTGTATAGATCCGGCAAACAGCCCGCCTGTCATTCTGAGGGTATCCGGGGGCTCAAGCGTCATCGGGAAGGACCTGGCGCATGAAACCCTTACAACATCGATCCAGGAAGCAGTGCGGTTGAATGTGGCTGCCGTGGGGATGTCGATCTTTATCGGCAGTGAATACGAATTCGATTCCCTTCAGAACCTGGGGAAACTGGTAGATGAATGCGAAAACAACGGGATACCGGTCATGGCTGTAACCGCTGTGGGCAAGGAACTTGCCAAAAGAGATGCCAGGTACCTGAGCCTCAGCTGTAGGATTGCCGCGGAATTCGGTGCAAAAGTTGTCAAAACATACTGGTGTGAAGATTTTGACAGGGTCACCAACGGCTGCCCTGTTCCTATTGTCATGGCAGGTGGTCCCAAGTGCGAGACAGAAAAGGAAGTTTTTGAATTTGTTCACGACGGCATACAAAAAGGGGCCATCGGGGTTAATCTTGGGAGGAATGTCTGGCAGGCAGAACACCCTGCTCCAACCATGAAAGCCCTGCGTGCCATTATCCATGACGACGCGTCCGTGAACGATGCTCAGGAAATTTTTAACGAAGAAAAAAACAAATAGTGCATGGAAAATCTGTATAACGAAGACGATTCAAAAACGTTTATAAAAAAGTATTCGTCCTGGCCAGAGGAACTAGCAGCGCGTGTTCATACCTCCCGCCTTCTCGGGAGTGAGAGCACCTTGGTTCTTCATGGCGGCGGCAACACATCGGTAAAGCTCAGGCAGCAAGGCATTACTGGGGAAAACACCTCCGTTATTTATATAAAAGGTAGCGGCGCCGACCTTTCAAACATTGAGCCGGACGGCTTCTCTGCCATGAAGCTTGATCCCCTGAAAAAACTAAGCATCCTTGAACAGCTTTCCGATAAAGAGATGGACAACCAGCTGAAAATTAACATGGCTGACGCGTCTTCTCCTCTCCCCTCTGTTGAAGCGCTTGTTCACGCTTTTTTGCCCCATAAGTATATCGACCACACCCATTCTGACAGCATACTGATCCTCACCAATCAGAAAAATGGAGAGGATATGATAAAAGAAGCTCTTGGTGACAAAATCGCGGTTCTACCCTATTTTATGTCCGGTTTTCCCCTGGCCAAGGGCATCTTCGATCTGTATGAAAGCAAACCGGAGATGGAGGCAATCATTGTTTTAAACCACGGCATTTTTACTTTTGGCGGCGATGCCCGGAAAGCCTATGATAGAATGATCACATACGTCACCAAAGCTGAGGACTATATCAAAGAACGTGTAAAAAACAGCCCTTTGACCATTTCAGAAGGAATCGTGTCAATACCTGAAAATACTGAAACCGATGCCGCAAGATGCGCACAAATAATTCGCGGTGCATGTTCGCACAAGGAAAAATACGGCAGGCCCCGGCGGTTTTACGCTGAAATACGGAATACGCCGGATATGCTGGACCTTTCTCTTGCTGACAATGCCTCTGCTTTCTGCAAAAGCGGTGTCCTCACTCCCGATCACGCGGTACGCACAAAGAATCACATAGCCTATATCGGTTCTGTTCCGAAAAACGATGATGATCTCACGGCAGTTATCAATAAAGAAATCGATTCCTTTAAGAATAATTATCAGAAATATTTTCTCAACCACTCGGCCGCCAAAGAAGGCCGGGTTGAAATGCTTGACTCTTATCCACGACTTTTTCTCATCGCCGGCATCGGCCTTATCGCCCTTGGATTTACAAGAAAGCAGGCTCAAGCTGCTGCTGATATCGGCGAACGCACAATACTCGCCAAACTCGCTGCTGAACCGTTGGGCGGGTATGAACCGATTGCGGATTCCCATATTTTTGACATGGAGTACTGGGCTCGGCAACTCGTTAAAGTAACCAGGTCTTTCACCGCCCCACTTCAGGGTCAGGTCGCAGTTATTACAGGTGCCGGGGGAGCGGTGGGGTTCGGGGTAGCTGACAGGCTACTTGCCGCAGGCGCGGTTGTTGTTGTATCAGACATTGATGAGAAGCGGCTTACCAAGGTCTATGATATCCTAAGGGCCAGGCATGATAGGTCTTGTATCGAAAAACACGCATTTGATGTTACGGATTATGACCAGGTAGCAAAAGCGTTCGAAAATATCAGCCTTATGGCCGGCGGCATAGACCTTGTTGTGCCGAACGCTGGGATAGCCCATGTGGCAACCATTGAAGAGCTGGATCCTGATAAACTGGACAGCCTCCTGGCCGTAAATCTCAAAGGGACCTTTACGGTGATTAAGGCTGCTGTCCCTGTTTTCAGGAGACAGGGAACAGGCGGAAATATTGTATTTATAAGCTCTAAAAATGTTTTTGATCCTGGTGCTGCTTTCGGGGCATACAGCGCTTCCAAGGCTGGCGCCCACCAGCTTGCCAAAATAGCCGCGCTGGAAATGGCCGAACTGGGTGTCCGAGTAAACATGGTCAATCCTGATGCTGTGTTCGGTGATGAAGATGTGTCCTCCGGCCTGTGGGACCTTGTGGGGCCGGACCGGATGAAATCTCGAGGGCTTGACGCGGAAGGGCTAAAAAAATATTATCGCCAACGGAATCTCCTAAAAAAAAGAGTAAAAGGAGAGCACGTGGGAAACGCGGTGGTCTTTTTCGCGAGTGAACTAACCCCCACCACAGGCGCTGCACTCCCTGTGGATGGCGGTAATCCGGCAACGTTTTCACGATAAATAGTTATAAGTGCCTTAAGTTAAGGATAATCTCGCAAAGGCGTGAAGAAAGGCGAAAGACATGGTCAGAGAAGCGGTGGTTGTGATCGGGTTTTTAAGGTATTTGCGTGATATTAGAGGTGACGAGGCGAAACCCAACATTATTGTAGGGAAAAGTGCTTTGTTATTGGATTCTACCAAATTTTTATTTTAAGAAAAGGCAGAGCAAAGCGATACATTCACTTTAGGCACTTGTAACTTTAGGCACTTATTCTAATGAGATAGGAGGCTACGTTGAACGCGGAAAATAAGACTGGTGAGACTGAAAAAAAAGATGTATCAAAAGAAAAACAAAAAGACCCCTGCATGCGCTGCGGCGCCCCTGTAGAGGTTGATGGGGACATCCTCTGCAAAAAATGTGAAGGAGAAGTTCATTAAGATGTATATCAAACACATCGCCCTTGAATGCAGTTCTGAAGAGAAGAGTGACCGGTTTTACGGCGGCCTGCTGAACCTTGAAAAAAAGGGATCAAAATCCTTGCCTTTATCGCTTTCTCAACAGCTTTTCAATTCAGATAAAGAATACCAGATGGTCAATTACGCGGATGACACCAGCCACTTTGAAATCTTCATAAATCCTTCCAAAGAACCCAGGGGAAAAACCGGCAATCCACTTGTTGATCACATATGCCTTGAAGTTGATGATCGGAAAAGTTTTTTAAACCAATGCATGGAGATGGGAGTAGACATTATTAACGTCAAAAAAGAGGATAAAGAGATCATCTTCATCAAGGATTTTGACGGCAACCTTTTCGAAATCAAATGATTTAGGATACCTTATTAACAACCAATCAAACCAATTTTTTCCCCTATCCCGTCCGCTTTTCCTGCAGCAGGAACGTCCTTAAGTTTATCCTTTTGTTTTTTATGCCGATTTTTTTCCTGACGCTATTCCTGTACGATTCTATGGTCCGGGGGGACAGGTTCATTATCTTGCTGATATCTTTTGTGGTTTTACCTAGCTTTACCAGGTTGGTTATCTTAATTTCCCTTGGCGAAAGGCTTAGAAAGGTGTCAGGCATTATCTGTTCAAAGGGAGCGAACAGATCTTTCAGATTAGCCTCTATAATACTGATATAGGTTAGTATCCCCTCATCTTTTGTCCCGCGCTTCATTTTGTCAAGGTAGGGCAGAACCAGTTCCCGTATGTTGAACAGCATCTTGTCTTCTAGCTCATTTTGCATTTGTTCCTTTTTGTCCAGCAAAACCTTTAAAGCCGCATTGCTCTCTCTCAGGCTCAAGGTGTTCTCCTCAATCTGTTGTTGGATGATATCACGCTGTTGGCTCAGTTCTTTGGTTATCTTATTAAGGTCACGAGCCTGAGCTTTTATCCTTCCCTTAAGTTCAACCTCCTTTAAGCTCTTCTCCACTTTGAAACAAATCTCTTCAGGTACATATGGCTTAAGAAGATAATCATCAGCATTCTGCCTGATCACGTCCAGGGCTGTTTCCATATCACTGCTGCCAGTCATGATGATCACCATTATATCAGGATCCGCCTTCCTGGCCGACTTTAGAATATTAAGTCCATCAATACCGTCCATGAAAAGATCCGTGATCACCAGGCTGAAACCACCGCTGTTGAGCAGTTCAATTGCTTCTTTACCGCTTCCTGCGCATTTTATGTCATACCCCTTGCCGGCAAGAAGCTGATGTGTCTCCTCCAGAACTGCAGGATCATCATCAACCAGCAAAACCATTTGTTTTGTCATGTTTTAAATCTCAACTCCGTCTTGGTCTTCGTACTTTTACAACTTAACAATAATTGTAAACCCTATCCCTATTGTTGTATTTTTTTATGTAACTACAGGGCAATCGATTATTTCTGTTTTACAGAATATCCTTTCTTTCTGCACATTTCAACAAGGCCATCTTTACCGACCATATGCCCTGCTCCCACAATGACCATATAGACTTTGTCCTGTTTCAAAAAATGTTCGATCTTTTTCATCCACGCCTTGTTCCTCTTTACAAAAAAAGCGTCGTATATTTTTGGATACTCCTCCAGGCTTTCAAACAGGAGGACCTCCATGTTTTTGATATTTCCTGACCGCCAAGCACTCACAAGTTCATTGATCTGCTTTTCCATACTGTCCATGTCTTCTATGGTCTGTCGCACAAATTCATCCTGAAGGTTTTCCGGCAGGTTGTCAAAAAGACTGATCTGGTAAGCAAGGGTCTCAAGCCCTTCAACCTGTTTACCGGCCGCCTCGGCTTTTTTCCAGAAATAAAAGTCAATACCGTGATGAGGGCTGAAACCGCTTTTTGTAAGTTGCAGGGAGGTCAGGGTCATAGCGAAAAACCATGGCTTATATCCACTGAAAACCGAAATATCCATCCCGCCTTCTGCGGTTTTTTTCTTTGCCATTTCAAAGGTCTTCCTGCTTAGACACTTTTCAAGGGTTTTGCCTGGGGGAAGCATGCCAGTGCTTAACATCTCAATCCCGGCTTTCTGGGTAGCAGGATCACCAAGGTCAACTTCCAGAACAACAACATCGCTTTCATTAAAAGCTTTTTCAATCGTTTGACTAATCGGATAATCTGTCTCTTTAAGCAGATGTATTGATCCTTGAAGGTATAATGAGTTTTTCCCTGACGACACCTTCCACAGACAGTTTTCGGATGAAACAGGGGCAACTTCCCGGGCCAGAGCAATCGTGTTAAAAAATAAAACTGCTAAAACAGTAAACAGTACAACTAGTCTTCGGTAATACATAATAAATTCCTTTATTTTTAAGATATTATATTTCAGGCTACTCCAGTTCCGTAAATCCCCAGAACGGATATTCAAGACGGTATGTGGCGATTTGGCCAGGGCTGTTTTCCCTGCTCGCCACCATCCATAAGGTGCTCTTTCGCTCACTATTAGTGATTGAATCCAGGGCGTCCCAGTCAGGTAGAAAAATCATGGCGTTGTCCGCGCTGTATTCAATATCGCCCGACCCTTTAAATGAACCCATATCCGGCTTTCCTTTGTAGCTCCCTTCCATACTCCGTGTTAATTCTGAAATAACAAGAAAAGAAACATTCTGTTCATCACGTATCGCTTCCATATGCCTGAGCCACCAGTCGATACCTGTTCTTCTTTCAGAAAGATCTTTTATGGGAAGCTTATGAAGACTGTCCACAACAACCAGTGCGTTATCATTCCGTGTTTCATGCTGAAGAAAATCAATATGCCGCCTCATAATATCCGGGTTCAATTTTCTGTCCGTAACTACCCTGAAATATTTAAGTATGTTCTCAAATTCGCTATACGCAAATTTCTTTCTTTTATTCTTTTCTTTGTCGAGCTTCTCCTCCCGCATATCTTTCTCGGTCAACTTACCCAGCCGACAGAGTGTCCTTGAGTAAATCTTTTTCTTACCATTCTCAAAATCATAATAAATTACCGGCACCTTCCGCCTGGCCATTTCAGTGGAGATCTGCATAAAAAAACAGGATTTCCCGGCTTTTGGCTGGCCGCCCATGATGTTGATCCCGCGTATACCGTTATGCGCTGCATCCATTTTCTCAAAACCAGTACGAAATCCCAGGATGTCTTTCCCTTTTTCCCTTTCAATGGTGCCAAAAAAAACACGCTGTTCTTTTTCAGGTGAAGAAAAAGGTGAAAACGCCTTTGATTCCTTAATCATTGTAGAAACAGCTTTCTTAAAGCCCTTCCCTTTTTCCCTTGCCAGGTGGCAAAGGCTGTAACCCCGTTCCACATAAGACGGCCATTTTATTATCCTCGCCTTAAAACCAAGCCTCGTCGCAAGGGCCCGGGCGGAAACATGGGCCTCTGGTGTATGGCTGGTCATCAGGAATATATTGTCTACATATGCCAGCCGTTCAGCGCTTAACACTTCAAGATCAGCAGCTGAGGGGACCGCAATACCTGGATATCCCAGCCCCTTTAATGACAGCAGGCCATCTTCATTATCTGTTATAAAAAGAGTCCCGTTTTCACATCTTTCTATTTCCTGGGTGTTAAAAATCCTGAACTCTTCTGCGAAAAACGCTTCATCCCCGTGCCAGAAATAGTCTTCAGGTTTGTCAGGAAGCACACAGCGCGCAGCATAACAATTCCCGTTTTCCTGATAATAAGGGTAAACAAGGTATCTGCCGTTATAACCTATCTTCATTTCCTTCAGAACATGCTGCGGTACGCCGAATTCCTTGAAATAGGCAAACTTATCCTCGCTCATCAGGTTGATATACTTTAAAACTTCAGGCCCAAGATTGCGCGTTGGAAAAATAATATCTCTGACATAAGGGTCCCTATCAGGATCATAACCCGGCACTTCTTTAGGATCTATCCCCATACTTCTGCCAAAATGGAGAAGAAATCCCCCAGGTGTACAGCTGCTGGCACACCGGAAATAACCAAGGAAAAAGCTTTCAGGGTTTATCTGAACAGCGATGGTTCCTGGTTTTTCATCCTCATCAACCTTGCAAAGGGGACAAGGGCCCTTAAGAAAGTTTTCTTCTAGTGTCGCCCCTGGAATATGTTTCTGGTAGAAATTCTTGATCTCGTCAGCATAATCCATAAAGATATTTCTCCATAACCTTAAGAAGTTATAAGCAAAGGATAAATATATAAGAAAGTCTGCGCCAAAGACGAAACAAACTGTATATAAACCATTTTATTATACATTTTTTCTATAATTTCAAGAAAATATCAAAAAACAGATGCTTGATGACTGGTCGGAGTGAAACAATTTTGATTTATTGGTTTGATTGGTTGAATTGGTTGATTTGGTTGAAATAATGATGTAAACCAATTTTAAAAAACACCTCTGACTGGGAAATCCCGTCCATGTAATTCCTAACTTGCCTTTATCCAGCATCCCCGCTAAAAACCATCGGGATCTCCGCTACGCTACGACCAGCATTACCTAGCATCTAGTATCACTCAGTCCTCAGTCCTTATTTTTCTTCGTTGCTTTTTTAAGATGATGCAGGTATTAGACATTACAAAATAATTAAAAAAGGAGAGATAACATGTCTAATGAAATTATCGCTGTATTTGATACTGGCAAAGGGACCATCAGGGTAAAGCTTCATGCAGACAAAACACCATTAACCGTGGCGAATTTTGTAAACCTGGCAACAAAAAATTTTTACAAAGGGCTGAATTTCCACAGGGTAATCGCGGATTTCATGATCCAGGGCGGCTGTCCCCTCGGTTCTGGAACCGGTGGACCCGGCTATAATTTTAAAGATGAATTTGATCCCAGTCTCAAACATGATAAAGCCGGTATCCTTTCCATGGCAAACGCGGGCCCGAACACAAACGGCAGCCAGTTTTTCATTACACATGGCCCTACTCCCCATCTTGACTATAAACATTCTGTCTTTGGTGAAGTTGAGAGCGCTGCGGACCAGGATGTTGTGAACAGTATCGTCCAGGGAGATGCCATCAACAATATCACCATTGAAGGTGATATCTCCGGCCTCATGGAACAAACCAAAGAGGCTGTTGAAAAATGGAACAAATTTTTAGATAATTAGAATAGATGACTGAAGAGAGTCAAACAATTGAAAGCTGTCTTGTGGGGGTGATTTCAGACACTCATGGTATCGTCCCTGAAGAAGCCATCAAGGTCTTTAAGGATGTCGACCTGGTTATTCATGCCGGTGACATCGATATCCCTGAAGCCCTTGCCGCCCTGAAATCAGTGGCCCCTGTTACAGCTGTCCGGGGAAACATGGATTCCGGTCCCTGGGCGGACGGACTTAGTAAAACAGAAGTTGTTGGAATCGGCGGGGTCATGATCTATATTCTTCATGACCTGGACCGGCTGGATCTGGACCCTGCTGCAAGTGGCTTTGATGCTGTTATAAGTGGGCATACCCACAAGCCCGCTTTAGTTAAAAAAGACGGAGTCCTCTTTATCAATCCCGGAAGCGCGTGGTACCCACGCCGCGACACAGCCCCTTCCATTGCCTTGATGAATATAGATAACGGAAAAATTGATGTGAATTTTATCGACCTGGAGTAAAGGAGAAATTGAATGAGCGCCTGTCCATGCGGAACTGGAAAAGAATACGCTGAATGCTGTGAACCGATTATAACGGGCAGCAGGATAACAGAGACCGCTGAAGGGCTGATGCGGTCCCGATATACCGCCTATGTTAAAGCTGAAGTCTCTTATATTATTAAATCCACCCATCCTGATAAACAAAAAGACTATGATGAAAAGGCCATACAGGACTGGTCTACGAAATCAGACTGGCTCGGTTTTGAGTTAATTAATGCCGCCAGAGGCCAAGCTGAAGATAATGAAGGCCAAATAGAATTCATTGCATGGTACAGGCAAAAAGGAGATCGCCAGAAACATCATGAAATAGCAAACTTCAGCAAAGTAGACGGGAAATGGTATTTTGTCGACAGCGAGTCTCCGGCTGTTGAGCAGTATGTCCGTGAAACTCCCAAGGTTGGACGGAATGCGCCATGTTCCTGCGGGAGTGGGAAGAAGTTTAAAAAATGCTGCGGGAAATAGAGCAAAAAATGAAATCCGAAATCCGAAGCACGAAATCCGAAACAAATTCGAAATCTAAATTCTCAAATGTTCAAAACTCTTCTTGCTCACTTATAAATTTTTCCTTTGCTCAAACCAAGCGTGATGAGTTCAATTTTTTTCTTCTCTGTAACCTGTAGTATGTAAGGTTTTGAACATTTGAATTTTGGTCATTTGATATTGTTTCGGATTTCGATATTCGTGCTTCGAATTTTTGAACAGCTTGACCTCCCTTAAGTACTCTGCTATTCCCTCCTTATTTAAAACGATTACCATTTCAGATGGAGGACATACGATGAAACGTGAAACTTCTGAAAAACTCTTTAAACATTCTGTGAATGTTATCCCTGGCGGAGTAAATAGCCCGGTACGCGCATGCAAATCCGTCGGTACAGATCCTTTGTTTATTGAGCGGGCTGATGGATGCCGCCTGTTTGACGCTGACGGCAACAGCTATATCGATTACGTGGGGTCCTGGGGGCCGATGATCCTCGGACACCGTCATCCTGAGGTAATAAAGGCGATCGAGAATGTCCTGAACCGGGGTACCAGTTTTGGAGCACCCACGGATCTTGAGGCCGAACTCGCTGACCTGGTCATCGATGCTGTCCCGTCCATAGACATGGTACGGATGGTTAATTCCGGCACAGAGGCGACCATGAGCGCGGTCCGCCTTGCCCGTGGATTTACCGGCAGGGATCTGATCATCAAGTTTGACGGGTGTTACCACGGCCATGCGGACACCCTCCTTGTGGAAGCGGGATCAGGTGTTGCCACCCTGAATATCCCTGGGAGCCCTGGAGTGCCTGAGGCGGTGACACAGTATACCCTCTCCCTCCCCTTTAACGATATTGACAGCGTAAAGGAAGTAATCGAGAAACGGGGTGCTGAGATCGCCTGTATTATTATTGAACCGGTTGCCGGCAACATGGGGATGGTGCCTCCTGCCGAAGGTTTTCTCGAAGAGCTGAGAGCAATTACCGAAAAGAACGGTATCATCTTAATCTTTGACGAAGTAATGACCGGTTTCAGGGTAGCCCATGGCGGCGCCCAGGAAGGGTACGGCATATCCCCGGACATCACCACCCTGGGAAAAATCATCGGCGGCGGACTTCCAGTGGGTGCCTACGGCGGCAGGCGGGAGATCATGGAGCATATCGCACCCCAGGGACCGGTCTACCAGGCCGGAACCCTTTCAGGAAATCCTGTTGCCATGGCAGCAGGTATTGCAACCCTGAAACAGATCAAACAGCCTGGATTTTATGACTCACTTAATGAAAAAACAGAGCGTCTGGTAAAAGGATTGAAAAACGCTGCTGACAGCGCGGGCATCAAGACAACAGCTGACAGTATCGGTTCCATGTTCGGCATGTTCTTTACCGGACAGGCGGTTGACAACTTTGCAGACGCCAAGACCAGTAACCTTGAGCTATTCTCAGCCTATTACAAAGGGATGCGCGAAAAAGGGATCTACCTCGCCCCATCCCAATTCGAAGCCGGCTTTGTCTCCGCAGCCCATTCGGATGAGGATATTGATACAACAATCAAGGCCGCAGAAGCAGTGATGGGAGAGATTGCTTAAAGAAGGATTAAAGGCATAGAACGCGGATTACACGGATTCATCAGATTTTCACGGATAAAAGATTAAAAACATGTTGAAACAAGGATATACAGGATAGACAGGATCTTTTCATTTTTGAATTTGGATTTTGGAATAAAAATATTGTAGGGGCGGCCCCCGTGCCTGCCCGTTCCGGGATTAAAGGAATAAAGGATTAAAAAAAGCATTAGGGCCGGATTGTCCCGCTTGCTCTGGGAAATAGCAGAATAAGATTCAGAGGCAGGACCTAACCTCCGGAGGATGCAAACTTTTTCTTTTTCGTGTCTTTTTACGAAAAAGAAAAAAATGTTTTTCTTCGTGTTTCTTCGTGCCCTTCGTGGTAAAAAAGGTTTTATTCGTGCCCATTCGCGTAAATTCGCGGACAAAAAGGTTTTAATCTGTGAAAATCCGTGTTAATCCGTGTCCCATTAACTTTGCGTCTTTGCGCCTCTGCGTGAGATAAATATGAAAAAACAAAAAAACCTTGCAAAATTTCTTGTCTACATCCTTGGGCGGCGACCTGATGAATTCGGGCTTGTGCCTGACGAGGACGGCTATGTCAGCATCAAGGAGCTGATCAAAGCGGTGAATGAAGAAGACGGATGGCGTCATGTCCGCCGGCCGCTCATTGACGAGCTTTTGATCATCCTCCCTGATCCTGGTATTGAAATAAAGGATACCCTTATCCGTGCAACAGATACCAAGAACCTTCCAAAACTATCTATCCCAATTGATCCGCCGAAAAACCTTTATACCTGTGTCACAAACAAATCATATCCCCATGTGATCGAAGAAGGGATATCCCCCACGCGTCATCAATATGTAATTTTGGCTTCAACCCCGGAACTGGCTAAAAGAATCGGAAACCGCCGGAGCAAAGACCCGGTGCTGATTACGGTGAACACCCTAACAGCTGAATATGCTGGAACCGTCTTTCACACTTCCGGCGAACTCCTCTTCTGTGCAGACTATATCCCCCCCGGCTGTTTTTCAGGCCCCCTTCTCCCAAAACAGAAGCCTTCCGCGAAAAAAGCAGCTCCAAAAAAGACACCTGATTTAAAGCCAAAAACCCCCGGTACCTTCCAGATAGACCTGGAAGATCTACCTGTGGATAAAAAAGGGAAAAAAGGTTCATGGAAAAGGGACAAGAAAAGACTGCGGAGGGAGAAAAAGAAAGGGTGGTAATTTTAAAAAATACTCGCTACTAATCTGCTAGTAGTATGCTGCCAATCTTAATAAATATATTTGCCATAGACCCATAGACTGACACAGACATTTTTGTCCGCGAATTACGCTAATTAACGCTAATAAAATCTTTTTTACCACGAAGATCACGAAGATCACGAAGAAGTTACATTTTTTTCTTTTTCGTAAAAAGAACGAAAAAGAAAAAGTTCTTAGCCGCCGGCAGGGGTGGCTTGGCTCTATATTTCTATACCATTTAATTTGCATCCTGTATCTCGTATATACGGGAGCAAGTCGGACGGGAAGATCCCTCCCCTACAATCCCTAGACCTTACACTTTATATGAGCCTTGTTAACCAGTAGCTTGAATCTGAAGTATCCCAAGCTTTTTCAACAAGAGAGTGAAAATGATACAAATATCCATTTCTGGATTGACATCAGACAGATAAATTGCTAGAAAACCCTCCTGTCTTATTGAGAAAACATTTTCGGGCCGTTAGCTCAGCTAGGCAGAGCACCTGACTCTTAATCAGATGGTCCAAGGTTCGATTCCTTGACGGCCCACCAAGTAATTCAAAAGAGTTAGCCTTTTCCGGCTAACTCTTTTTTGTTTTTTAACTCTAGCATATGCTAATGAATATCCTCAGATTTTATTGCAAACATTTATGCGTCATGATACAAATTATCATAATAATAAGCCATTAATAAAGATGGTGGTTTTCTGGTTTATTATATCGATGAAATAAACAGGAGGTGATATAAATGGAATTAAACCTGCCGCTTGATAAGATGTCAACAATAGATAAAATCCGTGTTATGGAAACACTTTGGGAAGATTTGTGCAGGAATGCCGGAGATTTTGCATCCCCCTCATGGCATGGTGAAGTATTGAAAGCCAGACAGAAAAATCTTGATGCTGGTACTGAAAAAATTACTGACTGGGAAGAGGCAAAGAAAGATATCCGGAAGACTGTTCTATGAATATCAGAATCACGGAACCTGCCAAAAATGATCTGATTAACGGCTACACTTTTTATGAAAAGCAAGACAAAGGACTTGGAAGTTACTTTTTAAATTCATTGTTTTCTGACATCGATTCCCTGTGTGTATATGCAAGCATCCATTCCATTCATTTTGAAAAATATCATCGCCTGTTATCTAAACGATTCCCATATGCTGTCTATTACACTTTACATAATAAAAATGTATTAGTTCATGCTGTACTTGATTGCAGACGTAATCCGGCCTGGATAAAAGATCGACTGGAATAAAAAATACCCTACTCTTTACAAAATTAATCAATGCTGAAAGTATATCACTGGTATGTGGATCAGTGTGTGACTTTATTCTAAAATCAGCTAAAATGTGGAAAATCAAAAAAATCTTGAATCCAGATTTTTAATAAAATCAATATCTTCTTGTAATTTGAGGAGGTTAGGAAGCCATGGGGTCTTTATCCCGCATTTCTCACAAATCCTGACAGGTTCATTTACAAGGCTTTCGGGGTGAAGATGTATACGCATACCTCGAACCCCGTATAACGCAGTAAATGAGCC
>JANQFQ010000012.1 GCA_028277765.1 Desulfobacterales bacterium | reverse complement strand
ATAGGTGTTTTTATCGAATTTTCAAAGAACAAATTGTGGAGAAAGTTAAAAGCATTAAAAATTATTGCTTGACTTTCACCGGATTAACTTCGTGGTGAGCTTTTTTTAGTCTTTATCTTCTTCAATTCTCCGTTTTGTCTGATTAATCAGTTTTGTAATTTTAATATTTCGGGGGCATGCTTTTGTGCATTCAAAGTGATTCTCGCATGACCACACACCATTTTCGGAATCAAGCACCGGCAGTCTGTCCTTAAATCCTCTGTCACGGCTGTCATCATTAAAGCGGGCAGCCTGGGTAAGGGCGGCGGGTCCCAAAAAGTCAGTCTTGTTGTCCAATATTGGGCATGCTGAATAACAGGATGAGCAGAGGATGCAGTTTGTTGCATCATCAAATTTCTTTCTATCTTCAGGAGACTGGATCCTCTCTTTTTCCTTAACCGGTTCATCATTTATAAGAAAAGGCTTCACAGTCTTGTAGTTTTCAAAAAACCCAGCCTGATCAACAGCAAGATCACGCTGAACAGTAAAATGGCTTAACGGTTCAATTTCCACAACCGTCCCTTCTATTTCTGCCACATCCTGAACAAGTGTTTTGCAGGCCAGACGTTCCTTACCATTGATACGCATGGCATCAGATCCGCATATGCCATGTGCACAGCTTTTCCTGAACACAAGGGAGCCATCTATGTACTGCTTGACATGAACAAGAGCATCCAGCAGGCGGTCATCAGGACTTACATCAACCTCATACTCCTGGATAAACGACCCCCTCTCTTTTTCAGGATTAAACCGTTTTATTTTCAGCTTTACTTTCATTTACCCAGTCCTTTTTAATTATTTTACAAGGATAGACAGGACAAAAAAACATCCTATATATCCTGTACATCCTTGTTAATTCATCCTTTTTTCCCAGTCCTCAGTCCTTCTAGTATATCCTCGGCTTTGGCTCCCACCTCGATGTATCAACCGGTTTATAATCGATTCGAACGTCATCGTCTTCTAAAAATGCTAATGTATGTTTCAGATAATTGTCATCGTCTCTTTCAGGATAGTCGTCGCGAGCATGGGCTCCCCGGCTCTCCTTCCTGTTTTTAGCTGATTCAGCAGTTATTAACGAAAGATCAAGAAGATTGGAAAGCTCTAGCAAATCCAGGAGTTCCGTGTTAAATCCTCTGTTTGTATCCTCCACTCCGGTTTCCTTGAACTTTTGACGAAGGTCCTTGATTGTATTAACAGCTTTCGCCATATCTGCTTCCATGCGATATACACCCACATTTTCCATCATAGTATTACGCATCTCCTCCCTGATGTCAGCTCCTTGCTCCTTCTTTTTATTTTCAACCAGGTGTGCAATCCTCTCCCCGGCAAATCCAGCCGCGTCTTTTGCTATAGTGTCCGTTTCAGCATCTTTCACATAATCCGCCATATGAATACCTGCCCGTCGTCCGAAAACCACAAGGTCCAGAAGGCTGTTTGTCCCAAGCCGGTTGGCGCCATGAACAGATACACAAGCGCATTCTCCAGCCGCATAAAGCCCGTCACATACTTCTCCACTGCTGTTTAAGATAACCCTTCCATGGATATCGGTCGGAATCCCACCCATTCCATAATGGGCTGTGGGCTGAACCGGAATCGATTTTTCAGCAGGATCTACATCAAGATACGTTTTACAGAAATCTGTAATATCAGGAAGCCTTTCAAGAATTTTTTCTTTGCCGATACCTGTGGCATCAAGATAAACGTAATCGTCAATCTTCCGGTCTCCTCTGATACCAAGTCCTTCTTGTATTTCCGTAACAATCGCCCGTGAAACCATGTCACGGGGTGCAAGATCGAGCAGGGTCGGCGCGTATTTCTCCATAAAACGTTGGTTTTTGCTGTTCCGGAGAATCCCGCCTTCACCTCGAACAGCCTCTGAAATAAGGATACCCATATCCTTAATACCAGTCGGGTGAAACTGAAAGAACTCCATATCTTCCATGGGGATCCCATGTCTGGCAAGTATAGCAGGCCCGTCACCGGTATTGGCGTGAGCGTTTGACGTCACCTTGAACATTCTGCCAAATCCGCCTGTGGCAAAGAGCACGGCTTTTGCCTTTAAAATATGAACCTCGCCGGTTGAAATTTCAAGGGCCACAGCACCGCAGCATTTTTTTCCATCAAGAATCACATCCAAAATTTGAAATTCATCATAAAATGACACACTGTGTTTTATGCACTGCTGAAAAAGGGTCTGCATGATCATGTGTCCTGTACGGTCCGCGGAATAGCAGGCCCTGTGCACCGGTCCTTCACCAAATTTTCTTGTGTGCCCCCCGAACCGCCGCTGATCGATCCGCCCTTCTTTTGTTCGGTTAAAAGGGAGCCCCCGATTTTCAAGGTCATGAACTGCCTGAACAGCATCCTCCGCCAGGATAACCGCAGCATTTTGATCTACCAGGTAATCTCCGCCCTTAACCGTGTCAAAAGCATGCCATTCTGGGCTGTCCTCTTCCACATTACCAAGCGCCGCGCTTATCCCTCCCTGGGCTGCGCCAGTATGGCTCCGAACAGCATATACTTTTGAAAGCACAGCTGTCTTGGCATTTTTGCCTGCTTCAAGGGCAGCATAAAGCCCGGCTCCGCCAGCGCCAACCACAAGAACATCAAATGCATGTATCACAACATCTCCTGTTTTCTTAATAGAATCGAAAATATATTTACCACGAAGAGCACGAAGGACACGAAGAAATAATTTGTTATTTTTCGTAAAAAGAACGAAAAATAAGATATTTATTCATCCCTCTAGACAGGAAATTCAACCATTCTGTTTCTTCGTGCCCGTGGTGAATTTTCAGTTTGATTCCCTATACTTTTATCGTACTAATTCTTTGAATGCTGTTTTTGGAAAAAAGCAGTACAGACACTCTTCGGGTGGTTCATCCCCACTGTGAATGTGGCCGCACATCCTGCAGCGCCAGGCGTTTATTCCTGAAACATCAGCGTTTGAGCGTTCTGCTTCAGTTAATCTTTTCATCATGGGCAGATCTGCAAGAGAAGGCATAACCGGCTCATAGCTGCTAAGTGCGTGACCGGAAACAATTAACCGTTGAACTTCACTGGTACCCTCATAAATTTTCAGCAGCCGTATATCTCTAAACAGTTTTTCCAGGGGAAACATCTTGGTGTATCCATACCCCCCCATAATCTGCATCGCCTCATCAACAACTTCCATGGCAGACTCAGAAGCGTAGAATTTCGCTAATGACGCATTAATCGTAGGATCAATGCCTGTGTCAGCTTCCCAGGCCGCTTTAAGGGTCAGGAGCCGAGATGTTTCAATCTTCTGGTACATTTCCGCCAACTTAAACTGAATGGTTTGGAAATTTGAAATTTTAGTGCCAAATGCCTGTCTTTTCTTGGCATAGTCAATAGCATACTCCATTGCTGATCTTGCGGCGCCAACCGCAAAGGCACCAATCACCGGCCTTGTCCTGGAAAATGTTTTCATGGCAAGGACAAACCCCTCACCTGGATGGGCGATAATATTCTCCTCAGGGACCTCAACATTATCAAAATGGAGCCCAACCGTATTGGAACACCGCTGCCCCATCTTAGGAATACTGCTGCCGATTCTAACTCCGTCCCATTCTTTTTCCACCAGGAACGCACAAATCCCTTTATGGGCTGACTTGGGATCTATAGTGGCAAAAACCGTCATGTAATCTGCTATGCCGCCATTTGTAATCCAGTATTTTGTGCCGTTCAGCCTGTAGCCATTGTCTGTCTTTTCAGCAGCACATCTTATACCTGAAACATCCGAACCCATCACCGGCTCTGATGTAGCAAAACATATCAGTTTAAACTCATTCGCGATTTTCGTAAGATACTTTTTCTTGAGCGATTCCTTGTCTGAAAGTACAAGCGGCTCAAGACCGAGTGAATTGTCAAAAATGGAAGTCGCCAGGCCAGGACATGCAGCAGCTATTTCCTCTGTCATGATAACGCCTTCAACAATACCATAGCCCTTACCACCGTATTGCTTTGGAATATCTGAATTCATGATCCCATTTTCAAAGGCTTTTTTAAGTACGACAACCGGTATCTCATCCCGCTCATCAAACTCCCAGGCTATGGGCAAAATTTCTTTAATTGCGAAATCCCTTACCTTATCCCTGAGCGCTGTCTGCTCATCTGATAGACTAAAGTTAAGCATATAATGTCCTTTTCAGTTTATTTTACTTTTCCCACCAAAGAGCCACTCTTAAAACAGTTGGGTTTCGCCTTTAGTACTTCCTGTACTTTAATTCAAAATTTTGTAGGTTACGGTGTTCAACCCAACATAGGCAAACCAGATCAACCCAATCTACGATGCTGGTTGGAGCGGAGCATATCACCTTTTTTCTCATAGTCCAAGATGGTGGGCACAGCCCACCCTACAATTACCGCAAAAACCAAATTCGAAAAATTGCGTAGGGTGGGCTGTGCCCACCATTTTTTTCGGTTTACAATTAAATGTCAGAGCTACCCTGACCTTCCATCATCACACACATCATCCATATCACTGCTTCTGGCGTGTTCCGCTGTAGAAGATTGAACACAATAGTCTTTCCCCTGTTCAATATTCTGCTGCAAGGCATCTAACACCTCTTCATAATCCGGTTCTTCAGTCAGTTCTTTAATCAGTTTTGAATATATAACCTTGAAATCTTCATTAAGAATGACAACCGACCTTGCCAGCAGGCCGGCCAAGGGCCCCTCTATAATCCTGATGCCGTAATCTTCACCGAATTTTCTATTTCTCAGTTCAGAAGCTGATATGACATTTTTTATGCCCTCTGTTTCACAAAACCGTGAATGCGCAAACGGGAGATCCATGGATACACAAACCACACTGGTGTCCGGATATTTGGTGATCGCTTCATTAAATTTACGCACAGACATGGAACATACAGGCGTATCAATACTTGGAAAAATATTCAGTATGACTCTTTCCCCTTTGATATCCTTCAATGATATATCACTGAGATCTGGTTTGGTAAGAACAAAATCAGGTGCGGCAGTTCCTGTTTCAGGCAATTCACCGCAAGTTTTCACAGAATCGCCTTTTATAGTTATTTCAGCCATAGTACACCTCCGTGAAACGTTGATTATTATAATTTCGTGTTTTCTGTTTTTTCATTACTTTCTTATTTCGTGGATATTACCACTCCATTCTGGATGCTAGTTGCTTGATCCTGAATAAAAAGCTTAGAAAATAAATCTCTCATCTCTTTGCCCTGCACTCTTATCACCTCGCATCGAGTATCAATTCTCTCTAAACCTCTGCATATTGTGCGTGGCTGTTACCCACAAGGACCATAGTTTTTATCCAATTTCTTCGTGCCCTTCGTGTCCTTCGTGGTGACAATTGGTTAATACTAAAGCGCTTCTATCAACTCTCCCAACTGTTTCAAATGCATCCGTTCCTCATCAGCCAGCTTGAGAAGCGCTTTTCGGCTTTTTTCATCACCAATTCTGTCAGAAGCACGCTGGTAAAGGTCAAGAGCCTGGGCTTCTATGGACATGGCTATTCCTGTTATGTCCCTGGCTGATTCCCAGTCAGGCTTGAACATCTCTGTGTATTCTTCAGTGGTAAGCCCCCCTTCCATGGCTGCGTTCACATGATTAAACACAAACTCTTCCCGTGACAACGCCTGTTCAGCAACTCCCAGATATTCATTGTATATACATTCCTGGTGCTTAACTTCAATTTCAGAAAGTTTTTTAAAAAGCGCCTTTGCCTGTAAGTCGATGACCTTAACTGCCATGGTCATGTAAAAGTCTCTTAACCCTTCCTCAAGGGAGTAAGCAACAGCCAGCGTATGTTCCGGAGACTCATTTCCTGAAAAAAGCTCCAGCCCGTGATCTACCCTGCCGATAGCAGAATCTCCGTTCCATCCCTTAAATCCACCCATAAGATCTATCACGCTAAATCCTTTATCAGAAAGCATTTGAGCGGCAACCCTACTGCGCCCTCCCAAAGCACAATAAACAATAGTAGACTTTTCTGGGTCAATTTCATCAAGCCTGCTGTCAAGATCCGGCAGGGGTATAAGCTTTGCGCCCGGGATGTGCCCCTCCTCATACTCGGTTGGCTGACGCACATCCAGGACAACAAAATCATCTGATGACTGGCCCGCCATAAAATCACGCGCATCATCAGCGTTCATCGACTTCGCAGGTGTAAAAAACTGTTTCCACCGCATTTTTTAGCCCTCAATAAGTATTTCTTCTAATCCAATAATCCTTTTTATTCAGTAACCAGCATTTATAAACGTTTCGAACATTAGTTTTTTGAACATTCGAATTTGTTTCGTGCTTCGATATTCGGATTTCGGATTTGCCCTTCTATCTAGTATCTAGGACTTCCAATGCCCATGCAGATTACAATAGGCACGCGCAATTATAGTATCTGCATCAATCTTGAACTCAGCTTCAGGCGCATCTCCTGGGTTTAAATACTGCTGGTAGACCTTGTCCCCAGCGATAATCTCTATCCATTCAATGTAATGATCATCCGCCATGGGATGGGGGACTTCTCCTAGTTTCACTTTCACACCACCGTCTATCTCTTCGATAACCGGGACATGCTTCTCCTTTGCAGCGTCAACAGTATTCTCCACCAGTAGCGTCATTTTACTTCCACAGCATTTAAGAGCCGGTTTTCCCGCATGCATCACTTCGACAATATTGCCGCAATGGTCGCATTTATAAACACCCAGTTTTTCTGACATAATAATACCTCCTTGAATGTAGTATTGTTTTTTTGTTATCGTATCTGTTTTATATATTGAATCAATTTTTCTAGATGTTTCTTTTCTTCAAGACATATCTCTTCTATCAATCCTCTTCCTCGTACGCCTAACAGTTTCATGATGTCATAATAAATCAGCAATGTATCTTTCTCAAAACGGATAGCCCTGTTAACCGCCTCTTCAACATTGGTAAGAGGTTTTTCAGTTAAATGCTTAAGGGTTTCCCCGGCAATCATTTCAATAAACATACCGTATTCACCAACTAGCTCATCCTGCTGAAAGCTGTCCGGCTTAAGACCTTCAATCATTAACCTGAAAGAGCCTAAGTGTTTCTCTTCCTCTGCTGCAAGAAAGGAAAAAAGCGTTGTCAGTTCAGGATTATCCGTTTCAGCCCTACATGTTGCGTAAAAATCCCTCCCTTTCTGTTCGATCAAAACAGCAAGATCAAGAACGTTCTCCAGGTTTTTTATCGACTTTATTAAAGAGCTCATTATGGACCTCCAGACTGATATTTACCCGCTTCAGTAATAGATGCCGTTTTTTCAATACAGTGAACTGCTAAATTTTCTCAAAATCATCTTTTGAAGCACCGCATGTGGGACAGCCCCAGTCATCTGGAATATCTTCAAATGCTGTTCCAGCCGCCACATCATCAGGATCACCTTTCTCAGGATTATAAACATATCCGCAAACTGTACATTCGTACTTATCCATTATTCTCCTCCTTTGTACATCGCAAATGATAGGAGCGAACCTTGTGTTCGCCTACCTTCTATATTAATAATTTTCACCAAGCAGTTCAAAATGTGCCTGTGGATGGACGCATGCCGGACATTTATCTGGAGCCCCTTCTCCTTCATGCAGATAACCACAGTTCCTGCATCTCCATGTGACGCTCTCACTCCTGCTGAACACTCTGCCAGCCTCAATATTTGCGGCAAGATCGTTATATCTTTTTTCATGCTGCTTTTCCGCCACTGAAATGGCGTCATAAACCGCAGCAATCTCATCAAGGCCTTCTTCCCTAGCTGTCTTTGCGAAACCCGGATACATGGACGTATGTTCATAGTTTTCACCCGCCGCGGCTGCTTTCAGGTTTTCAAGGGTGGATCCGATAACACCTGCTGGAAACGCTCCGATAATTTCCACCTCTCCGCCTTCTAAGAATTTGAAGAACCTTTTGGCATGCTCTTTTTCCTGATTTGCTGTCTCTTCAAAAATTGTCGAAATCTGTACATAACCTTCTTTTTTCGCCTGGCTTGCAAAATAGGTATACCGGTTTCTTGCCTGGGATTCCCCGGCAAATGATGTTAGAAGATTAATTTCCGTCTGCGACCCTTTTAGTTCTGCCATTTTTCCCTCCTTGTGTTAATTAATTTATATACTTTAAAATAAAATATCCGACCGTACAAAAACAGGGCATAATAGATCATGCCCGACATCTTTCCATGATTCTGTTTTCAGATTATATGTCATCTCAGATATCATAAGCTTAAGTAAACCGTAGGGGCAAACCTTGTGTTCGCCTACAGATTGTCAAAATATTTAAAAAATAATTTCTATAGAAATATTTCAACAAACGTGCCAGTTTTAGAAAAAATAGAGGATTTTCTTATTCCCTATGAAATCAGGCTATTAGACATTGGCCCGAGAGGACTTGAATCTGACATGGGAAAAAATATGTGAAACATGATACAGTTTTGCATCATAATACAATAAGGGCGAACTTTGTGTTCGCCCAAAAAAGGGACAGACACACAGGACTGCCCCTACAATAACACCTATACTTCTTTGAGTTTATTCGTCAATATCCTAATATGCGACATCTCTTCCTGAATAATCGCATCGATCTTTCCTTTTCCAAGTCTTTCCCCGGTCAGGCCCTGCATCCCCTGATAAAACAGGATGGAATCCTTTTCCGCTGTTATCGCGTCTTTAAGGATCTCTTTCATGGACGTAGTATCAATGGTCTTTTCAAAAAACACCCGCATATCCGCAAGAGCATTTAAATATTGAGCGGTTTCATTTTCAGGATCAAAAACCGTCCCCTCTTTTTCCTGATCCGTAAGACCAGCCCTCATAGCAGCAAAGGTTTTTTCATGCTCATCTTCCATTGCAGCCAGCTCATTTAGCATCGCCTTGTTTGCGTCATCAGAAATACCATCCGCTGCCTTTCTGTAAAATGCTGCCCCGTTTCTCTCAATTTTTTCAGCCATTCCAAGTATTTCATCAATGTTAAAATCAATACCCATAATTCTTTCTCCTTTTTATTTTTTTCACTACAGAAGCACAGAGAAAAAAACATCATCACCACGAAGGACACAAATTTGAACCACGAAACACACGAAAAAATAAATTTTGGTTGCTGCGCAGAAAAAATATTTGGTGCCTCGAATGAAATTACACTTTTTTGTATTCCAATTATTGTAGTCCCTTTCGTGTGTTTCGTGGTTAAATGTTTTTGATTTTTTCCTTTTCGTGACCTTGGTAAAATTATCAGTGTTCCGAATTATTATTCAAGAGAAAATATATACATAATAACAATAAACATATCAATAGCATAAAATATGTGTATTATCAGACACATGCGATCTTTTCTCTTGCTGCCTTGATAGTGACTATATTTTTTATTCTAGACTTTAGCCACATATCTGAATATACATTTGCCAGCAGCGGATTATCATTTTATCATATATCGGGGCAATAATGGGAAAAAATCAGATCAGGCTGGTTTCATGGAATGTAAACGGCCTTCGAGCGGCGATGAAAAAGGATTTTTTAAAGATCGTTAAAAAACTCAAAGCAGATGTCCTTGTCCTCCAGGAGACCAAACTCCAGGAGCATCAGCGTACTGAAGAGATGATAAACATCAAAGGGTATGAATCCTTTTGGTCCTATTCAACAGTCAAAAAAGGATACAGCGGGGTTGCAGCTTACTCCCGTATCAAACCTGAAAGCGTAAAAACCGGTATCAATATGTCAAAATATGATGATGAAGGCCGGATTCTTGAACTCGATTTTAAAAATTTTATTTTTTTTAACATTTACTTCCCAAACGGCCAGATGAGCGAAGAGCGCCTTCAATACAAACTCGCTTTTTACGAAGATTTTTTCAACTATACAGACAAACTCAAAAAAAAGGGAAAAAGCCTGATCATCACCGGCGATTTTAATACCGCCCACAATGATATCGATCTTAAACATCCAAAGGCAAACCAGGACCGTTCAGGTTTCTTGAGAATAGAAAGAGACTGGCTGGACCGGATTGTCAAGCGCGGCTATGTGGATACATTCAGACACTTCCACCCCGAAACCGTAAAATACTCCTGGTGGTCCTATCGCTTTAATGCAAGGAAAAACAACGCTGGGTGGCGCATCGACTATTTTTTTGTAACCCAGGATATCATTGATAACGGCTGGATTAAAGAAGCCTTTATTGACAATAACATTTTTGGATCAGATCACTGTCCAGTGGGGCTTGTGATAAAGACATGAGTGATTTTACTTGAACTAATTGTTTAAATTATCTTTCTTTTGTTGTACAATAGCGATTATGAAAAAAATTTTTTTTCCAATAAAGAAAAAAATAAAATATCTTGTTATACTGTTTATTATAGCAGTTGTTCTATTGACTTCCTTTGGAATAAGCGTCACCTCATTTGATGATTCTTTTTCAACATTCCTGAGAAAAAATACGGAATACGTATTAAATGGTTATATAAAATATCTTGCAGATAAGGGATCAAAAGGAGGACTAAATAGATTCGATAAGGCCATAATAAATATTGGCATACTCTCTGGTGTTGCTTTGACCAGATTTGTTTATCCTGAAGGGTCCAAAATACTATATCACTATGTCCATGGCGACGGATCAACTTTGGAATTATCTTCAGATTATTTTAAAAAAAGTAAATACTTACAAAACAAAATTAATCAGCTTGGCAATGGTGAACACGGGCCAATAGCCTTGAGGCAATCTCAGGACTGGAGACTTTCAATGGCTTTAAACCCGTTTTTTTTGATAATAACACAAAACCATGTACGAATATATCATCCAAATATAGTATTTGCACCTGTTCGCGGCAAGCAGGTTCATACCATTTTCAAACTGGGCCTTTTGCGTTTGAAAGTATATGACAATTTAGTGTCTGCTCTTAATACATCTTCCTTTTATGTTTATTCAGAATGGAAGAGATAATCATTTTTATAATTAAAAAAATCACTGGAGCTAAACCATGCGTTTTACCATCTCTTTATTGCTTCTTCTAAACCTACTAGTAATGCTAATCATTAATGGCTGTATGTATGCGCGCGATCTTACCAATACAGACAGATCCTCCACAGAACAACTTTTACTGACAGAGGCCATGCATGATGCGGTTGAGCGTTTGGAAATACCTGACGTGAAAGATCAAAACCTGGCACTTGAAATTGTTTCCCTGGCTGGAAAGGAAAATCAATATTTGCGGGCCCAAATGGAGACTCGGCTTAGACAGGCAGGCGCAAAAATTGTCAAAGCAGAGGATGCTGATGCGGTTTTTATTCTGAGCGCCGGTGTAATCGGGACCACGTCACGGAATATGACTTTCGGCGTGCCGTCAATTCCTCTGGGTTCCGAACTTGCTACGCCAGGCATTCCAATTGTACGTATTCTAAAACAACACGGCTACACCAAGCTCAGACTGGTCAGCTTTGACCGTGTAAGCAACGCCCATCTATTTCAAAGTAAACCTATTGTCTCACGTAGAGATTTCGATGTTTATGGATTTTTATTTATGGTTGTTCGCAAAAACGATATTTATCCTGGAACAAGAATTCAAATAACCATTGATTAATCAAGTCTACATAAAACTGATTGAACGATCTCTTCACAAAAACAAATCTCACGATTTCATTATACGGCCTTCAGTTCTGGCAAGCCCCCCTGACGAGGAAAAACCAGTAGGATTGCGAGCTGCTTCGTCACCATGATAGGACAAGTTAAGCAACCTTTCATAATTTAATTCATTTAACAAAAGTATTTTAAATCAACCACAATTAAGATATAATATTAGAATCATGCTTTGAAGCAAATGGAGGCTGAAATGGATTTGTTTTGTCCAGTCACAGGTCTCAGGGTTCTTTCCCGTTCCGAATGGAACAATAAAAATGTTAGTGATACATTTGCAGCTAATTTTTCTATTATCGGAAACTCCATAATTTACAGCATACCTTCAGGAAAAGCCGATCTTACAGGGGTTCAAAATTCAGCAACACTCAAGAAAGAAATAGCACAACTCGTATCAGATAATAATGGACCCTACATACAAATCCAGGATTATGCCAATCTAAATGGATCAACCCAAGCAGCACGACGCTATTTTGTCAACAAAGCTAACGAAGACAATCGCCTCCTAGCAATGATTTTCTGCAATTTATCCACGCCTTTATCCATAGCAGTGAAAATAGGTAAACGGTTTAATACTGCAGGCAAAAATATTCATATAGCCAGGCACTACGAAGACGCCATTAAACTGGCTTTGGAACTTTGTAATCAACATAATCTTAAACAAAATGTTCAAAAGCTCGATCAAAACATTTGTTTTGACAAGTTCGATAAGTCTTTATCGCCAAT
Organism: Desulfobacterales bacterium; assembly: GCA_028277765.1. Lineage (GTDB taxonomy): Bacteria > Desulfobacterota > Desulfobacteria > Desulfobacterales > SURF-7 > JANQFQ01. Next base: position 5,663 of record JANQFQ010000012.1, on the reverse strand, counting down.
TGAGCTGATCTCCGACAATGCCTGGGATATCCAAACACCAGGATATACCAATCGCTCAGTCATCATCAACAGATCCATTCTACACTCAACCTCCGAAGGGTATCTAGATGTTGAGCATATACCGCTCATCGAACAAATGCGATATATGTGCCAGGAGGCACTCCCCAAAGGTTCTTCCATAAAACATATCGTTGTCAACTCCAGCCAGCTAAAAGGCGGAAGCCGCAAGGCACGCACTCAATATATGCAATCTTTAAAAGATTGGTATCAACAGTTTCCGTTCCAGATGTATATCATTTACGGTGTCAACCCGTTCATGCTTGCAGCGGCTCATTTGGCCAGGCCATTTATGCCTTTTAAGGTTAAAATCGTTCAGGATTTTAACCGTGCCTTTGATATCATTAGGGCCGACAAATCCGATGAAACTGCTAAAAAGAAAAAAAGAGAGGAAGCGGATCCTCCAGATCCTAACCGTGAGATCCTTGAAGAATTGCTGGCCTTTATCGGTGGTATCAACTGGGAGCAAGAAGGTCTTAACAGCAGTGTTAGCAAGGATAAACAGCACCCATTTTATATTCTTTTTCAGTCCATCAAATTAATCAAGGAAGAGCTTGACAGTCTTATCGCTGATCATGAAAAATCAACAGTGGCATTGCAGAATAGTAACACCCAATTAAAAACAGCTTTATCTGAACTCAAACAAACACAAAAAAAAATTGTTCAGCAAGAAAGGATGGCCGCAGTAGGTCAGCTTGCCGCCGGTATTGCCCACGACTTTAACAACATTTTAACCATAATCTCAGGCAGTGCCGAAATGATGCAAATGTCAACAGATAATCCGACATTAATGCAATCCAGTTTACAGAGAATCACCGTCTCAAGTCAGCGGGCAGCACATCTGGTGCATCAACTGTTGGACTTCAGCCGCAAAACCATCCGTCAACCTAAACAATTCGACTTGGCCTCTTTTACCAAAGAATCTGTTAAGTTTTTTAAGCGTACCATTCCTGAAAATATTCAGATCAATCTGAACCTTGAACCCGGTAAATACCTGATAGAAGCCGACCCAACCCAAATTCAACAAGTGATTACCAATCTAGCACTTAATGCCAGAGATGCAATGCCATTCGGTGGAGAATTATGGATTGGATTGTCGCTGGTAGAGCATGCAGAAAACATACGATGTATGCTTTGCAGTGAACCCATTGAAGGGGAATGGGTGCAGCTAACAGTTACAGATACGGGTAGCGGAATATCAACAGATGTACTACCCCGGATATTTGAGCCTTTCTTTACGACCAAAGATGTTAGCAAGGGGACAGGTTTGGGTTTATCCCAAGTATCCGGTATTGTGGAGCAACACCAAGGACATATCTGGGTTGATAGCCATGTCAATAAAAGAACGACATTTACAATTTATTTGCCTGTTATTTTAGTCCAAGACGAAGAAAAGCCAGAAGCAGAAGTAACTCAAATACGGCAAGGACAAGGAGAAACAATCTTGTTGACGGATGATGAACCGATCGTTTTGGAAACAACCGCGGCAATGCTGGAACACCTGGGTTATCAGACAATATCCGCCCCAAATGGAGAGAAAGCCTTTTCAATTTATAAAGAGCACAAAACCAAAATAGCCTTAGTACTATCAGATATAGTTATGCCAGATATGGATGGAGTGACTCTATTTCACCACTTAAGAGTTGAAAATCCCAATGTAAAAATGGTAATGATGAGCGGCTATCCTCTTGAGGAAAAAAGTGCAAAATTATTAGAGATGGGCATAGTGTCCTGGTTTGAAAAGCCAATATCATTAGAGCAACTATCGCATATAGTGGCTAAAGCATTATCAAAATAAATGGATATAGTTACGTATATGAGAATAAAAAGAAACTGAAAATAACTGGAACAGATTAGTATCATGAAAAGCAACGCGATAAAAGGCGCCATATTCTCAGGCCTGGTATTCCCGGGTGTTGGCCAGCTTATTTTAAAGTGTTATCTTAGAGGTATCGCTTTGATTCTGGCGGTTTTAGTAAGCGTAGCTGTCATTGTAGCTATTGCATCCCAACATGCACTAAATATCCTCGATAAAATTATGATGGAGGGCGGACCAATAGATCTAGGGACAATATACGAAGCATCTGAACAATCTGCATCTGCTGCAGACGGCTTTGCCGTCAATATAGCCTTTTTGGTGATACTTGCCTGCTGGATTGCCGGTACAATTGATGCTTACATTGTCGGTAAAAAATTGGACAAAGATGAACAAAAACAATAAAAACTTAAATAAGCTTGAGACATCCTAAAACTGCAAATGCCAGTCCGCCAGCATATAGGGTTATCGGGATACAATATCCGATAAAATTGAAAAAAACACCAGTCGGTTCCTCACCTTCTTCCAAATCTTCTTCCCCTTTTGGATCTTTAACAAAAGTCTTAACCTCATCGAACAGATAATATAAACAGATTAGCGTTACGTAAACAGCCAATGCGAAATATATATAGGTTAATACTTTATTTTCAATAGATTGGAAAAATAATATCGTAATAGCAATTAGGGCAATATAAAGACCTATCCTCACTACACATTCCAATGTGCTCATGCTTTCATCTTCATCCCCTTCAATTTCTTCCGTATCTGTGTCCTCATCTTCAGTCCCGCCCCCTCTGATGAATTCCAAAAATAAAAATATACATACAAAAATGATATATAAGCCACCCCACCATGAAATGTTGAACAACATATTGACCTCCTCTCATCGTTTAAGAAAAATGAATAATTACATGATGTGACTATAACAAGCTGAATAAAATATTATTCTTTTTTAAAAATGTTGCTGATTTTTTTGGTATAAATATTATTTCAGCGCACTGATCTTCCGCAGGAAACATAAGAAACTCGCTTTCAGTATTTGTAAGCGCAAAATCACCTATTAATTTAAAAAATTCCTGGCTTACCCAGTCACTGTCTTGTCTCAATTCCCATGCTACTTCTTTGTCTTTATATTTAAAGTTTATTTCACAAGATTTGTTTTCATAATCATATGTTGACCGAATATCCTTAACTGTCAATTCCCCTTGGGTAATTGCAAAATGCTCCTGCACCAACCCAGCATAATCCCCATCATCTTCTATGCACTCACAATCATAATGACAAATACGGTCATCAGCATGGTTTCGCAGTAATTTGATTACGTCATACGTTTCTTTTATTGAATCTGGTGTAATTTTAAGATCCGATGATAAAACATTATCCGCTTTTAATTTACCAATCAACTCGACAACCGTTTTTTCACTCAATTTCTTTGAATCATTTGAATTAATGCCTGCTTTCAGGCTATCCTTTACAATGCTTTTGAGCACATTTTTTTTTAACTCATCCGGCAGGCCGCCCAACATATTGTCAACTTCTAAAAACTCATCTCTTGCCTTTATAAGTCGCATCACATTAAAAACAGGCAGCACAATCAATAATACAGCACCAATCCCGATCCACAGCCACAGTCCTTTAAACAAAAGAGTGGTGATAAGCATAAACACAACCGCAATGCCAGCACCCTTTAGTAAACCAACGAGAACCGTTGCGCTCCATGCATTTTCATCTGTAAAAATATCAACAACATGGTCAGCTTCATCTTTTTTCATTATCTTTTTTTCATCAATTTTTTAATAATATCATCAGCTTCTTCTTCACTACGCACAACAAAAAATGTACCCTCTGGGTTAACCATGCCATGGAATATTTCAAACATACGCGCAAATCCAAAATGCAGATCACTCTCACCAACAAGTAACGTGGTGTTTAAATTTTTAGCTTTTCTTAATTCCATATACTTTTCTAGGATATTTGAAGCTTTGTCTGATGAAAACAGGAAATCTTCAATATTTTTAAAATAAGCCACCTCAATAAACCCTGTGTTTATCTCATCATTATTTATCAGTTCATTGAAATAATCACTTATGTCCAAATCAGACACTTTACCATATGGAAAAGAGTAAACGACATTCAATTTTGGATCATATTTGTATTTTATAGGCATGGTATTTCTCTAAGGCTAACTTTACACGATGCTTTTTTTCCGCGACTTTACGATTTGAACTGATTTTTATCCCATATAACAAAATGTCTTATTTTTCAAACCATTCTGAAAGTGTCGCATAGAGATGGAATGCTCAACTATTTCGGTTTCGGATTTTTCCCGGTATATAGCAGGATGTTTCACTTTGAGATGAGGGCGACATTCTCTACACATTATGCACCGAAAACAAACGGTAATGAAAGTGGGCGGTCAGTCTGTTATAATCTTTCTTCCCAGTAGTCAGGCTTTCTATGAAGATGCGCGATTGCTACAACAAGGATTTCATTCTTCCGAATTTGATAGATAACGCCATAAGGAAATCGCCGAGTTTGGCATCTTCTCGTCCGTTTTGAGCAAGGATGCCAGGCCTCAGGAAACTCGCCTATACGGTATACTTCTGTAAGGAAAGCATCGCCTAGTCCAGGGACTTCGTAGTTATAATATTCAACAGCATCGTCCAATTCAATTTGGGCGATTTCCAGAAAACGTATTCGCATGGATATAAAGTATTATTGATATTTTTCCAGAACTTTTTCTAAAGAAACAGCCTTGATTTTTCCTTGACCAAATGCATCAATTCTATCTTCAGCTTCTTTGGCCCACATTTCATCGATTTCTTTATCCGGTTTATCAAGGGTGGTAATAAGCTTGTCAATCAATTCTGCTTTTTGAGAAGGCGTTAAGTTCATTGCATCTTTTAAAATGTTATTTGCGGTAGCCATTTAATTTTTCTCCTATCAAAAAAAGGGTCAATTCAAAACCACATTCATTATAGGATATGTCATTATTATTATGAAAGAATTTTTATTAGAGGCATCATATCGGATATTCCACTAATTTTATGGCATATTTATGCTCGAATGTATGACATTTGTCGATTAATATCTATCCTGATTTATAGCAGGTAATCTGCCCTCTGGGCTGAGGGCGTCATACATATGATATTACTTACCGCATCAGGATTATTCGTTTAGATTTATTCTTTTTTTGATAAACTGCAATAAATTTAAGTTTTCCACTTCCCATTCGCCATCATCTGAGGTTTCACCAAACTGCCAACTACTTGTATCGTATCCAAAACAATAACCAGAAAAATCATCACCAATTAGTATTATCTCCCCATCTTCTGATTCATAGCCATAGATTTCGTCAAAATAAACAGGCCCGCTGTATATCTTTAATGTGTCGTCAGCGATGCCTCCCCAACCAACTTTCATCATATATTGAATATATTCTTCTGGGATTTCTGGGAATTGGTTTTGTATCTCCAGGCTCTCATCAGCACTAATTTTTGTTAGGTTGTCTTTCGGATATTTTTCATGTAAAAATGTCAAAATTTGATCCATGACTTATTCCTCCTCAGATAAAGTCCAACATATAAACAGTATACTCAACTATTTTGCTTTAAAAAATGTCCAGCTTCATAGCAGAATGTTGCACTTTGGGCTGATGGTGTCATTCTCATGGTATGTTTGACGTTATGCCGTAAAAACGTTATTCATATTCCCAGGTATCCTGAATATCTTTTAATGGAAAAACAGTTATATTCTCAGCAAGTTTATACTTTTCATTACCCGGGTAAAC
>JANQFQ010000005.1 GCA_028277765.1 Desulfobacterales bacterium | reverse complement strand
GGCCTGAAATCAGCGCCGAGACGAACACTTGTATTCAATTTATAAAATGGTATACTTTCAAACGTTGAAATTGGTATACTTTTAAACCGCTGGTAACAGCCAGGACAGGATTGTTTTCTTGTGCAGATGCCTGATTGATTGTTAACGGATGAATTATGAATATGAAAAAAAATATTATATAAAAGGATGGTTTGTATGTCTGAATATATTTAAACATAAGCCTTTGCTATTGTGATGCGGTTAGTGTCAGATTTGTTCGGGTCTTTTAATTTCTTTTTTGATACCATTTTAAAAAATTAGCCCTTATTTTTGATTATTTCTTCTCCCCACCACGGAGCATCATTATCTATAATCTCTTACGTCTGTAACGTTTCCTTCAGAGTCCATATAAAAAGTCTGATTATTGATCACATATCCACCCAAAGAGTTTTTTGTCCTATATTTGCATCGCACGATAAAACCGTTATTGGCCTTAATAACCTTGCTCCATTCAATAGCTTCAAAGGATTTAGGGTCTACAAGGTTTTTATTAAGCCATGTTTTTACCTGGCTAACAGAACCATTTAAAGAGTTATTATACACAATTTCTCTGGGAGGCTCTTTACTACTGTCTGTATCGCTTTGAATAAAAAATATAGCTATAAAAACACAAACCACCACAACAATACTTATGATCACAAAGGAAGTAGGAACTTCTTCCTTTAAGCCGGTAGCAGCTTCCTCACCGCTTTTCAATTTTTTAATTTCGTCCGGTAACGGCGCTGCTATTTCAAATGAACCATCTTTATGGATATGAATCCCAACCTGGCCCTCAATAATATTATTTTCTAAAACCATAGTCTTCTCATCAGTCTCCTCACCATATATAATTTTGCGATCTTTAATTTTTAATTCAGCGTTTTCACCCTTAATTGTTCCAAAAATTGAACTATTATTTTTGCCTGGCCTTATTTTATAAAGAAAATTTCCACTTTCTGGATCACTAATTGTGATGATGCCAGTAGGATTTGTTTCAACAGTTGTAATAGGATTTTCTTTAGGTTCGTTTCTAAGAATTTCGATAATTGGTTCACCATCTTTTAAAGTAAAAACTGTCCAACAATCGTTACCATCCACTTCTTCAAACTGGAAATAACGATCTTCAAAAATCAAGGGAATAACAAATCTTTCAAACTTATTGTTGCCTATATTAACCATATGGCCCTCCAAAATTAAGAGTTTATAACACTGGAGCTGTGATACGGGAAACGCGCCAGTTTTTCCCGTCGAAACTCCAGCGACTTGTTAGGACAATTACTATTGCATCTGAGGACTTACAACAATACCACCATTATTATTCCTAATACGCTTACCGCTATTCCCCAAAAAAACCATTTATACCAAGGCCTCGTTTCTGTTTTAACATTGATTGGAGAATCGGGTAAATAAGCACCACTTTCGTTAAACATAAGAGCTTCATTTATGTTTTTTATTATTCCGACTACTTCTTCTCTTCTTTTATAATCGTTCCACAGTAATTTTGACGCAATTACTGCAAGAACTATGTCAATTAAAATTATTCCTATTTTGGGCCCACAACCATTAATCGGATGGGTTGCAAGCCATGCGCCAAGGGTTAGTTGTAGCGTGATATATCCACTAAAAAGTTGAACATCTAATTTCGTTATAAAACGGAGAATCTCAACATGATCCGTATATCTTAATTTCAATGCTTCAAATTTTTGTTCGCTTTTTAAGCTCCATTTTAATTTTGTATCCATAACAAGCTATTGTACAGTTTCTGTTTATCTACATTATTATAAATTATGCCGTTAGCTATTGGTTACTAACGACCTTCGCTCTCTTCGGCGTACACCCCACAAAAAAATGAAACCCGAATGCTTCATCAGGTATGGGGGAAACGTTATTTACTACAGGTTTCTTTTCAGGTTCTTTTTTCGCTTCCGTCTTTTCGACAGGATCTGAATTAACAATGATGATCTGCCGGTTATTATTCTTATCGGTTATTATCCGAGGTAAATCTTTTTCTACAGGTGTTAATATCTCAAGATTAGAAGGCTTTTCTATATCAGATTTATCTTTTTGTGGCAAGGGCTGATCGATAATTATCGCGGTTGATGAACCATTGTTGTTGTAGATGGTTATCTGTGTGGGCGGTGGCGTAGTCTCAGAATTTTCGAATAAACGAGTTGCAGCAATCACTATTACAGCGGTGACCAGGATAAAGGCACTTGCGAGACCAATTCTATCTACTATGTGCCTGTCTTTTTTTTTCCTGCGGGGTTTAAAAAAGCAATACAAAAGGTGGCGCTACTTCATAAATCCGAGAACAAAAAAAAGGGGTTACGGATATATACCGTAACCCCCTAAAACCATTGGCACGCCCGGAGGGATTCGAACCCCCGACCTACGGATTCGAAGTCCGGCGCTCTATCCAGCTGAGCTACGGGCGCTTATTGTTTTTATGGGGTGAGTGATGGGATTTGAACCCACGACAACCAGGGCCACAACCTGGTGCTCTACCACCTGAGCTACACCCACCATAAAGTTAGAATCTATTAGCAGATTGCAAATCTCTTTTCAAGCAGTTTAAAAGACGTTATCAAAATATGATTTCAGTTCAGTATCATGCAAGAAAAAAATAGGTGGTATTCCTTCACTTAAGGCATTTAAGTACAATGTAGGGCTGTGCCCACCATTTTCGATCACGACCACGCTAAAAAATAATCGGTGGGCACAGCCCGCCCTACGACTGTTCACTGAACACTGTTTCTATTGTATTCCCAAGGTGATGGGCAGACACATAGGTCTGCCCCTACAACCTTTTTTATCCTATAATCCTGTCTAAAAAACATATAAACGGCAGAGCGGAGCGACACATTAACTTTAGGCACTTTAGCGCATTTTAGGCACTTATAACTAAAGCCTTCCACTTATTTCCTCACAAAGCAGATTCTTGATGAAAAAAGCGGGATAGGTGTTGACCGCACTACAAACACTATCTATAATCTTTTTTCATAATAATTTCGAGGTTATTGGTTTTGATTAAATTTTATGCATTTATACTGAGAGCCATTCTGGGGGCTGCGTTCGCTGTCTTCCTTATTAAGCTTTTTCATCCTGAATGGAATTTACTATATGTCGTCGCTTTATGGGTATTTTTAGTCGGGACAGCGTATTTTTTCGACTACCTGCGGAAAAGGAAGCAGGGGAAACAGGATTAACATTTGGAACAGATAATTCTCGGCACAGCAGGACATATTGACCATGGCAAAACAAGCCTGGTCAAGGCTGTTACTGGCACAGATACGGATCGCCTGAAAGAGGAGAAACTTCGCGGGATCACCATTGAACTCGGCTTTGCTTCATTGGATCTTCCAAACAGGCAACACCTGGGGATTGTAGATGTGCCCGGCCATGAAAAGTTTGTCAAAAATATGGTTGCCGGCGCAGCCGGTATAGATATTGTTGCCATGGTTATAGCCGCGGATGAAGGTGTCATGCCCCAGACAAGGGAGCATATGGAGATCTGTACGCTTCTGGGTATCCAGCACGGCCTGGTTGTGCTGACAAAAATTGATATGGTTGATGAAGAATGGCTCGAGCTTGTCACAGAAGATATCAGGGAGTTTGTACAGGGCACTTTTCTTGAAAACACCCCTATTGTGTCGGTGTCCTCGATCACCAATGATGGCATACAGGATTTTATAGCTACACTTGAAGAGCTTTGCGCCAAAATTCCCAAAAGGCCTCCTTCTGATATCTTCAGGCTTCCGGTTGACCGCGTGTTTACCATGAAAGGCTTTGGTACGGTAATAACCGGCTCCCTTGTTTCAGGAAACGTAAAAACAGGGGACACGATAATGGTCTATCCCCCTGAAATCAAATCAAAAGTTCGTGGAATCCAGGTCCACAATGAAAGTGTTGAAGAGGCGTTGGCCGGCATGCGCACGGCCATCAATTTCCAGGGACTTGACCGAACAGCCGTGAACCGCGGAGACGTGCTTGCCATGCCCGGAACCCTGCGGCCCAGTTATATGATTGATGTTTCTTTAACTTATCTTGAAACCAATGAAAAACCAGCTAAAAATCGCGACCGTGTCAGGTTTCATTCTGGAACAAGCGAAATCATGGGGATGCTGATCCTCCTTGACAGAGATGAAATGAAGCCGGGCGAATGTACTGAGGCCCAGCTCCACCTTGACTCTCCTGTGTCATGCATCAGAGATGACCGGTTTGTCCTCAGGAGCTATTCCCCTGTGAGAACTATCGGCGGCGGAAGCATATTAAACCCGATCCCCCCCAAGCATAAGCGATTTAGGCCTGAAATCATAGACGGTCTTAAGATGCTCGCTAAAAGCACTGCTGAAGAGACAATACCGGTTCATATCAGCCAGTCCGGATATACCGGCGTCTCTTTTGCTGAACTCAGGCTGATGGTGAATATGTCTGAAAAACATCTTATGAAAACCATGGATTCCATTTTGTCAAGGAATGTCATTGTACTGGCAGACAAGGAAAACAGGATATACGTCCATAACGACATCTATGAAAATATGAAGAACAAAATCCTTTCGCTTCTCACTCAATTCCACCAGGCCAATCCCCTTAAAGAAGGTATGGGCAAGGAAGAGCTTAAGTCTAAATTCCCAAAAACAGTTGGGGTAAAACTGTTTAACCATCTTATCAACAGAATGATTAAAACCAAAGAGATCATGCAGGATGATGATACCATCCGTCTGGCTGAGCATGCTGTTTCCCTAGGCGCGGACCAAGAGGATATTCGCGGGAAAATACTCGATGTCTATAAAAATGACGGCCTGACACCCCCGTTTGTTAAAGATCTGTGCAAAAATCTGGATATTGATCCTGGCCTGGTAAAAGATGTGCTTACGCTTTTGGTTAAAGACGGCCTGCTCATAAAAATCAGGGAGGATTTTTATATATTCGCTGAAACCCTTGAAATGATTAAAAATAGACTGACAGGTTTTCTGGAGGAAAAAGGAGAGATTACAACTCCCCAGTTCAAGGAGATGACAGGGGCTTCGAGGAAATACGTTATCCCCCTTATCGAATACTTTGATTCCTCTAAGATCACTATCCGCATTGGTGATATCAGGAAGTTGAGAACCGGGTGACTGATTTTTTAGGGACGTTAATTTCCATATGGACTTTTGTTTCAGGATTCTTTAGAATTCAATAACATGATAAGAACTCTTATGTAGAGATAATATGAAAGAACATCAAAACAGCGACAACCATGAAAGCTTGGACAAAGAATTCAGGCTGTATGCAGCAAAACGGATTGCCGCTGGAATCCTGATCACAGTTTTTTTGCTGTGTATGTTCGGATTTGTTTTTCATTATTTTGGCAATACGCCATTGGAAGAAGACCATGCTGCCCTTAATGAACAGGATGAAACAGGAACTCATGATGATGAAACCAGTTTGGACCACGTCAGCCCACATCAAGATACAGAGAGGGCTGATCCCTATGACATGCATCCAACTCAGGATTCTCATAAAACCACAGGAGTTCGGCACGGGTATGATCACGGAACAGATGTAACGCATTCTGATAAATCTACAGACACGGTAAAAGGTGTTGCCCTTGTTTCAGCGCTTATTACCCTGATGGAAGACCAGCTGGACGGATACGGCTGGCGACCAAATGATTTTATTAAGTTCACAGACAATGTCAACAACTTCCAGAAAGGAGTTCGAAATGTGGTGTGGCACGCTACCGAAAAGCTGTCAGACGACATCGCCCGTCCCGGCATTTCAGCCGAACTTGACAAAAACTTAGAGCGAGCTAGAGGATACTTCGGACAGCCAATTGAACAGTTCGTACTCCCTTCAGCTGAATCAAATTACGGCAATGGGATCAAAGAACTCAAAAAATATAAAGAAAGGCTTTTGAGTGGTGAAGCTTATTTTTATACACGATCGGACAATCTCATCCCTCTTTTGAAAGAATTACAGAAACATCTCGGCAGCTGTGATGACAAGCTGGTAAAAAACACTGAAGAAGACGGTGAGCCGGTCAGTTTTTTTAAAGCAGACAATTATTTTTATGAAGCCCAGGGAGTTGCCCATAGCATTTTAGTCATTCTTGAAGCTATTGAAAAAGACTTTTCCGGCATTATCGAAACCCGCAACTGTCAGTATGACCTTCACCATGCCATTAAATCCTGTCGTGAGGCAACGGAGATTTCACCTACGATTATATTAAACAACGATCTGGACAGTATTTTTGCGAACCACAGGGCAAACATTGCAAGCCATATCAGCCACGCGCGTTTTTATATAGCAGTGTTAATAAAAGCGCTTTCCACATAAACTCAGTTAAGAATGAATAAACAGCACTGACGGGAACTAATTCACATGACAAATTCAGGCATAGGAGATAGTTTTGGTGAAAGGAGAAAAAGCCCCAGACAATCCTGTTTTACAGCTATCGATTTTGATGCCGGGAATATTACAGGGTTTGAGTACATTCATGATATCAGTGCATGGGGCGTTTTCATTATGACTCATGAAGAAATCCCTGTGGGTGAATATATTACTATACATATGCACCAACCTGATGGAAAAAAATCGATGAAGGTTGTCGGCATGGTTGTCAGGACAACCCCATACGGAATAGGGGTTCAGTTTGCCATGGGAATTTCACAGGATGTGATTCAGGAAATGATCGATTAAACCCGTGTTAAGAAGGTGTATGCTGTTCTAATATAAACATTTTTGCGGATTTTTCATCAGGAAAAATCCGTTTTTCAATCGTCCCTTTTTTATTAATAATCACCTTCACGCTTGTAACTTTTCCGGATTTATCTTTTATCTTTTCAGTTTTAATTTTTACATGTTGAAACATTTTTTTTCTCCTTTTTTTCCAGATCCGACCATCCAATGATACAGTTAGGACACAATGTTAGTGTTGTATATTCAAAAAGAATACATTTTCCATCCAGAAACCTGTTAAGTCATGGTAAAGCAGGTGCGAAAAAAAGAATAGCAAGCTGATACCTGAAAGAGAATCCGCTTCATTACATTATAATTTTATATTATGTTAGGCATTTTGTCAATAAATACATATTATTATCAACCATCTGTATTTTCTGTAAGTTAGCCAGAAAAAAAATGTTTTAATCATTTTGCCCGCTTGTGGGGCGTAGTCACGTCCGGGCGTTACGAAGACCTATAATTATTTTGCCTTAAACAGCTTTATTTTATCCATATTCATCCCGCAGACAAATTCAGAAACAATGCTGTCCAGCAACAGCATACCCGGTTTTGTAAGCCGGCAATGGTCTTGGCTCATGTGGATATACCCATTTCTTTCCAGTCTGGATATAATGCATGAAAATATTTTCCGATAATCCATGTTAAATCTCTGGTTAAAATGTTCAATCTGTATTCCGGCTGTGGTTCTCAGCCCCAGACAGACAGCCTCGATCATCTGCTGTTCAATCGTTAAATCTTCTCTCTCTTCAACCGGCAGCCTTCCTCTTGAAAGACTTGAAATATAAGCTGACATATCAGCATAATTCCAGGAACGGGTGCTGTTTATAAATGAATGGGAACAAGGGCCCAGGCCGGTATATGGGGTAAACGCCCAGTATTTTTGGTTATGCTGGGAACGGAAAGGCTCAGAGCCATCTGGATTTAACCGGCTGAAATTTGATATCTCATATTGCCGGTATCCATGATCAGCCAGGAATACCATGGTGGTTTTAAAAAGAGCTGCGCACTGTTCATCCGGCAATGGATGAAAGCCCCCTTTCTGTAGTGAACCATAAAGGAGTGTCCCTTTTTCATAGGTAAGCATATAGCAGGAAAGGTGGGCAGGTGTCAGCGCTAACACCTGTTTTAAATCAAACAGCCATGATTTCTCTGTCTGGCCTGGTAAGCCGTAAATCATATCAATCCCTATATTATCAAAACCTGCTTTCCGTGCATCGTCAACAGCCTTTAAAGCCTCTTTTCCCGAATGAGCCCTTCCCAGAAAAGAGAGATTCTGATCCTGAAATGATTGTATGCCTATACTGACACGGTTTACACGGTTGTTTTTATAGCTTTCAAATACTCGCCTATCAGCTGTTCCGGGATTCACCTCCACTGTGATTTCAGCATCTTTCGAAATATTAAAGCATGAAAAAGACTGTTCAATAATTGAAGTCAGAATTTCCGGTTTTAAAGCTGAAGGTGTGCCACCGCCGATATAGAGTGTATCATACAGCGGAGAAACCGTATCAATAAGCCTCATCTCTTTTTTAAGGGCCTTTGAAAAAGAGTCAATCAAAGATAAGTCTGTTATGGAATAGAAATCGCAATACAGGCATTTTCTGATGCAAAACGGGATATGGATGTAAATGCCTGCCAGGACGGTCATGGGCATGCCCAAAGAAAAAAAGAATTCGCTTTTAATTATTTTGCCATATGAAAAATATGAACTAGTGTCGTGTTAATAATAATGAAACGACATGTTTTGGGATAATCGAAATCGATAAAGAGCCTTCTATGTAAACCCAGTTCTTCTGTTTCCATTAATGTCAATACTGCATTGTAGGCTTGACATGACACTAGGAACTTTTCTCTGCTGCTGCAAGCCCCATACCGATCTCAAGGGCCTTTTTGTTAATTGCAAGAAACTCTTTGGGTAACCGGCTTTCAAGAACCTTAATAATTGAATCCGCTTCAACAAGATTGGTAAATTCCAGCACCGCGCCCAGCATGCATATATTAAAAACAACCGGCTTTCCGATGTTTTCCATGACAGCATCATACATGGGGAGCCCCTTCTGTCGGGCGTCAACTTTTCTGTCATGATCAACAAAATGGGAATCTGTGATCAAAAGGCATCCAGGTCTGATGATTCTATTAAACTTGTTGTACGCCTCCTGGGTTAAGCAGACCAGGACATTCGGCTGCATAACCCTGGGGTAATTGATATCAGAATCAGATATAATCACATCACTACGGGCGGCGCCTCCCCTTGCGGCCGGCCCATATGTCTGGGACTGCACAGCTCTCAGGTTTTCATATATCACAGCAGCTTCTGCAAGAATAATCGCCGCAGTGATGACCCCCTGTCCACCCGAGCCTGAAAATACCATCCTGCATCTTTCCATAATTGATTACCTTCTGATTAATGTCAGAGATTTAAATCCCACTTTACTTAGTTCAAAGGTGTACGTTTTTAAACAGATTCGTTAAAATCCGAAACACGAATATCGAAATCCGAAACAAATTCGAATTCTAAATTTTCAAAGGCTCAGAACCTTAACCTCGTAATATCTATAGTTAAAATGCTTAGTGTTTTGGAAATTTGAATTTTATTCATTTGATATTGTTTCGGATTTCGATATTCGTGCTTCGGATTTATCGTGTCAACCATACAAAATGTATCGCAATAACAATATAATGCTTAAATCGAAAAACATCAGTGCCCAGCTCCCATTGCTTTTTCTATAATCTTCTCATATTCACTACAATATTCCGGCCTCTCTTCCTGAACAAATATTCCCCGCTCAATAAGGGCAGGTTTCTTCTCTTTTGCGTTTGAACCGACCGGTGTTGTATTTTTTTTAAAACTTTCCAGCATATCCACAGCGCTTCCCAGATTATTTTTTCTGCCAAAATACGTGGGACACTGTGACAAAATCTCTACAACAGAGAAGCCCTCGTGCAGAATCGCCTGTTTAATTAAATCAGTAATCTGTTTAACATGATAAGTGGTTGTCCTGGCCACAAAGGATGCTCCGGCTGCTATTGACAGCTCTACAGTATCAAAAGAATTGTCTATATTGGTATATGGCGCGGTGGTCCCTTTTGTACCACAACCAGACAGCGGAGAAAGCTGTCCGCCGGTCATCCCGTATATACGGTTGTTCATTACTAAAGCGGTAATATCGATATTACGGCGTGCAGCATGGATAAAATGGTTCCCACCAATGGCAAGCGCGTCACCATCACCCATGGGAACAATGAGGTTCAGTTCAGGCGCACTCATTTTAACGCCGGTTGCAAAAGCAAGCGCCCTACCATGCAGAGTATGGAAGGTATGGAAATCAGCGTATCCAGCTATCCTGGAGGAACACCCGATTCCAGAAGTGATCACGATTTCGTTTTTGCTTATCCCAAGATCTTCTATCGCCCTGAGCATGCTGTTGAGCACTGTGCCGTGGCCGCATCCAGCACACCATATATGAGGGAAAAACCGTTCCCGGATATAATCCTTTACGCTCATTTAATTAAACTCCCTTTCCCCATACAAGCCTGAGGACCTTTTTAATGTCTGGCGGCATAATCAGTTCACCGTCAATCCGGTTTG
This sequence comes from Desulfobacterales bacterium, assembly GCA_028277765.1. Taxonomy (GTDB): domain Bacteria; phylum Desulfobacterota; class Desulfobacteria; order Desulfobacterales; family SURF-7; genus JANQFQ01. The sequence continues at coordinate 7,488 of JANQFQ010000005.1, read as the reverse complement.
CAAGGAATACTTTTTCCGGATCCTCAACAGCGATCTGCACTTCCCGAAGGATCTGTCCCATATTCATTTCAACGACAATTACGCGCCTGGCCATTGCGCATCTTCCGCGCACAAGCCCGGTTGGAAATGGCCATAGTGTCTGAAGTTCCAGCAGTCCTAGCCGTTCTCCCCGAGTTCTTCTCTCTTCCACAAGATGGAGGGCGGATCTTGCAGCTGAGCCATAAGAAATCAACACTGTCCTGGCATCCTCCATGTAATATTCTTTGAACCTGGCAAGCTTGTGAACACGGTTTTGTATTTTATCAATCAGGTGACGGGTAAGATCATGAACCAACTGGGGTTTATCTGACGGAAACCCCCACATATCATGAAACAGGCCTGTAACATTATACCGGTGAATACCCCCGAAATCAGACATGGGGAGACGGCCGTCCTCACGCGGCAGGTAAGGATGATAATCCACACCCAGTTTTAACGCCGTCCTTAACCTTTCCACAACAGGAAGTTCCCCTTTACCCGGTATAACAAGCCGTTCACGCATATGGCCGATTGCCTCATCAAAGAGCAGAATAACAGGGGTCCTGTATATTTCTGCCATGTTAAACGCTTCCACAGTCATGGCAAACACATCCTGATGATTCGAAGCCGTCAGAGTAATGATAGCGTGATCCCCATGGGTTCCCCACCTTGCCTGGTTAACATCACCCTGGCTTACATGGGTAGGATTGCCGGTTGACGGGCCTCCCCGCTGGACATTTACGATGACACACGGAATTTCAGCCATTATAGCGTAACCGAGCGCTTCCTGCTTTAATGAAAAACCTGGGCCGCTGGTGGCAGTCATGACTTTGTGGCCGGTCAAAGATGCGCCGATAATCGCGCACATCGAAGCGATCTCATCTTCCATCTGCAGGAACTTGCCGCCGATCTGCGGCAAACGGCGTGACAAGTGCTCAGAAATTTCCGTGGCAGGCGTAATCGGGTAACCCGCGAAGAACTCCAGCCCCGCGTACAGGGCTCCTTCAACGCAGGCTTCATTTCCCTGAACAAATCTGATATCTTCATTCATAGTAAAGCCGTTCTTCTAAAGATAGAAACCTCACTTTTAATTCTCAACAACCACCTCAATTGCAAAATCCGGACACCTGAGTTCACACATCATGCAGCATATGCAGTCTTCGCGCCTCATGACAACCGCTTTCTCTTTTTCATCCAGTTCCAGGACATTTTTCGGACAGAAATGGACACAGATTCCGCACCCTTTGCACCATTCCCTCTCAATAATATGTTCCCTGAGCTTTGGCTGTTTTTTACCCATAAACACTTCCCAAGAAATTAAAAAAGGCCTACTTATCTCTAACTTATTGGTTTAATTATATGAAGTCAAGGAAAACAGGTTGTTTCCCAGCCCGCATCTGCAAGAAACAATGTTTACAGCTTTTTAAGTATAAAATAAATTTTTGTGAATAACTTGAAAGCCGCATTCATATTTGATATTTTATTAAATCATTTTCAATTGACCAACGGGGAGAGAATCGTTTGAAAAAGGTTAAATCATTCTTCTTTATATCTACCTTTGTTATTATATCGTTCATATCCTTTTTTGTTATCGATTTTTTTATTTTCGTGACAATGCCCCGGAGTAGCAACAAGCGCATAATCCCCATACAAATAATCCCAGGCCGGAACCTGAAAGATACAGCCGAAGATCTCTTCCATGCCAACCTGATAAGAAACCCTTTAAAATTTAGGCTGCTTGCCCGACTGAAAAGATATGATACGAAAATTAAGGCAGGAGAATACTCTTTTTCCGCTGCAATGTCACCCAATGAAATACTAGATCTGCTTGTTCAAGGGAAGGTCAGTCTCTACAAACTGACCATTCCAGAGGGTTATAATATCCATCAAATCGCTTCACTCCTCTCGGAGACCGGTCTATGCAGTAAAGAAAAGTTTCTAAGCGCTGCCTTTTCTCATGATCTGGCACGGGACCAGGGAATTGATGCTGCTTCTGTTGAAGGTTATCTTTTTCCTGAAACGTATTCTTTTCCTAAAGGGATGACCCCTGAAAAAATTATTTTCACAATGATTAAGCGATTCAGAACTGTTTTTGTTCCGGATTGGGAGACACAGGCAAAAGAGCTTGGCATGACCGTGCATCAGGCTGTAACCCTGGCGTCTATAATTGAGAAAGAGACAGGTGCGGCAGTTGAACGTCCGATTATCTCCTCTGTTTTTCACAACCGGCTGAAAAAAGGGATGCGCCTGCAGAGCGACCCAACAGTTATATACGGTATAAACAATTTTGACGGTAATATTACACGGGAACATTTGAGAAAACATACACCTTATAATACATACACCATTTACGGACTGCCGCCAGGTCCTATTGCCAGTCCTGGATTAAAAGCAATTGAAGCCGCCCTTTATCCTGCTGAAACAAGCTATCTGTATTTTGTTTCTAAAAAGGATTCTACCCACCAGTTTTCAACAAATATTAAAGATCACAACCTGGCTGTGAGGAATTATCAGCTTAGAAAATAGGCCAGCATATACACGGATTAAATAGTATGTTTTGATTGATAACCATTTGGTATTAACCGGAAAAACGTTATGGATATTGAATCGTTTTCAGATGAACAGCTCGCGGGTCAGCGTATTGTTGCCGGCTTTAACGGCACAGAAATAAATGATGACCTGAAATATCTAATCGGTTCATTACAGGTCGCAGGGATTATTCTGTTCACTAGAAATCTCGGTTCACCGGATGAAATAACCGAGCTTTGCTGTTCAGTCCAGGAATTTACTGCTTCCTGCGGTCAACCTCCACTTATCATCGCTATTGATCAGGAAGGCGGAGAGGTCGCCAGGCTTAAAGAACCCTTTACCCAGTTTCCCGGTGGAAACCCGGAAATAAAGGATATCGCTGATGCAGCGTATTTTGCCGACATAACCGCTTCCGAACTCAAACCCCTCGGGGTAAACATGAACATGGCGCCGGTAATGGACGTGGATTGTAAGGATATTGATAGTATTATGGCACGCAGAGTCTTTGGTTCTGACCCTATCCATGTTTCCAGACTCGGTACAAAAGTAATAGAAGTGTTGCAGAAAAACAGAATCATGGCTGTAGCAAAACATTTCCCCGGTATCGGACGCACAACTCTTGATTCTCATGTGGACCTCCCCTTTCTTGAAACAGCTCCTGAAGAAATGAAGGCTACTGATTTTATCCCTTTTAAAGCGGCGATAAATAATAATGTGGCTGGAATAATGCTCTCCCATATATCGTATACCATGATAGACAGGGACTGGCCAGCAAGCCTGTCAAAAATCATCGCAAATGATCTTTTAAGGGAAGAGATGGGGTTTGAAAATGTTGTGATGACCGACGACCTGGACATGGGCGCCATAAACAAATATTATGATATGAAAACCATCGTAGCGCAGATACTTGAAGCGGAAATAGATATCGCCCTTATTTGTCACAAAGGACCGGACATCCAAAACCTGTTTGACGAGATCCTCCAAGGCTTGAAGAGTTCGGATGATATTAAAAAAAAGGGGATTGAATCAGTTCAAAGGATTTTAAATCTAAAAAAAGAATATCTGACCTAATCGCTATCGCTGATATTTGACAATCCGCCTGCCACAGTAAAAACGGGATTGATAATACCGCTCGCTGAACATGACGATGGTAACCCCTTTTTTAGAAGAGGCGTGTGCAAGCAGGTTACCGCCCAGGTATAATCCCACGTGGTCAATCTTTCCCCTCCCCTTAATATCAAAAAACACGAGGTCACCAAGTTTGAATTCATCTTTAGACACAGGTGTTCCAATGGCTGCCTGCTGGTAACTGACACGCGGTATTCTGTATCCGTTCTCCTGCATAACAAGTTTTGTAAAGCCCGAACAGTCAACACCTGCCCTTCCGTTGCCGCCCCAGCGGTAAGGAGTCCCTAAAAAAGATGTAACAGACTGGTGGAAGGTATTATAATTAAGACGCACTCTAAGCGATTGCATTGCTGAATTTTCAACAGCAGCGAAACTTTTTTCATCCTGGGGTTCCTGCCATTTTTCAGGTTCACGTTTTTTCGCGTTATCAATAGCGTCCCTGACAATCTCTTCAGGAGTGCCGAGTTCCTGTTCAATGGAGATGAGCATAAAAAGCGCGACCTTTTGAGTATCAGATCCATGCTCAGCCGCCTCAACCAGACCGTTCATTATAGCTGCCGTCATGGTATCCGGCCATTTTGCGGCCTTTGCCTTGATGATCATCTCCTGCACCACATGAACCGGAACACCGGCCTTCACGCACTTTTCCCGAATGCCAGCGTAAAGGGAAACCTCTTCCGGAGAAAGGGTTACGGAAAAAGCAAAATGAGCCAGGTCAGATACTGCTTCCTGGTTTGCTCCAGCGTCAACAGCTATGGCTGAATCCAATGCTACCTGTATCCCCTTTTCCATATCAACTTCATCAAATTTGGCCATGCAAAGTATGCCGTATACCAGCCTTGAATGATCAGCTGCAAATTGTCTCCCTTTAAACTTCCCGTGGGCAAGCGTCCGCCATTCTTTTTTTTCTTCAGAAGAAAGACCGGAATCATTTTCCACGATTTTAATAAAGTTTTTTAGAGGGTTTTCTGCTGCAGCGACATTTTCGCAAACCAGGATGATGAATAATAATGCAATGAAAGCTGTCAGTAAAAAACCTGAATCGGTTTTTATGATTTTCCTCATGACTTGGAAATTATAACACAAGAGACTGTATTATCAAGGCTTTTTGCAATAATAGTAAAGCTCCTGGCCTAGAGGGCCAAGCCTTGAACTTGCCCTAAAAGGGTTCATTCATAAAATTACAAAAATTCATAGGTTTAGTTTTTTCATTATCAGTTACTGTTAAAAAATAATGTCATTCCGGGCGAGCCCAGCCTTTTTGGGCCAAGACCCGGAATCCAGAACAATATTCCGATTCAAGCGACAATGGATCCCGGCTCGCGTTCCGCTCCACTGCACTTGGCCGGGATGACGTGCGCCGGCACAACCAACCTGCGGGGATCACTCTAGTGTTTTTATACATTCAAATAACCTGTCGTTCAGATGGCAAAGCCACTGAACGCTGAATACATGGCGCCCCTGTTGACACAAAAAGCATTACCGAGTATGTTCAGACAGATAAATAAGGTTCACAGGAACGGAATGTTATTAACCAACCTGGAGGGAAAAAGAAAAAAGGCTTAACCCTAATGTTGATTCTGGCTAAGCCTTATTTTTTAATGGCTGAGGGACCAGGATTCGAACCTGGATTGACGGAGTCAGAGTCCGTAGTCCTGCCATTGGACGATCCCCCATTATGCGAGCGAATATACAGGAAAAATCCGTAACTAGTCAAGGCAAAATGTGGTAAAACAGATCAGAAAAAAAGAGATGATTACCCATATATGTAAAAGTCTAGCTTTGACTTTACATACAGTTTAAGATTTCATTAAAAAATTTTGTCTTTATATAAAGGTTAAAAATCCGAATATCGAAATCCGAAGCACGAAACAAATTCGAAATCTAAATGTTCAAATGATCAAAACCATGATAAACCCGTAAAAAGTCATAATGCTGCATAAATATTTGAAAATATTGTTAATATTGTTAAAAAGCCTTGCTTTCTTGAGCTGTATATGATAATGATTCCCATATAATTACAACAGCTTAAGGATTATTTCATGATCAATATCAAAAGCAACAAACAGCAGGATCTTTTCGATCCGTGGAGCTTTCTCAGTCCCAAGCGCCGACAAATGCTCGATGACGATTGGCCCGGTTTATTCCGTGAACATCTGCTTGATGAGCTCCCCGTCGATAAACTCGCACGTTGTTTTACTGACGGCATGGGCAGACCCACCAAGGAGCTGCATACTGTACTAGGCGCATTGCTGATTCAGCAAACCATGGATTTAACTGATCAAGCTACAATTGAACAACTGTGTTTCAATATCCAGTGGCATTACGCACTTAACATACCCGAAGAAAGCGATGATGCCAAATACATTAGTGAAAAGACACTTTACACAATGCGTCAGCTAATGATCGAGAAGCATCTTGATGATGTGATGTTTGATGCTATCGGTCAAAAACTGTCCATGGTATTCGATGTGAATACCAAGAAGCAGCGCATTGATTCAGTTCATATCCGGTCCAACATGCGCAAGCTGGGGCGCATCCGCATATTCGCTGAGACAATCAGCAAATTTCTGGTCAACCTCAAACGCCATCATCAGGATCTCTTTGATGCCATTGATCAAAAGTTTCTTGACCGTTACTGGGGCAAGAAAGCGATGGCATCCTTTTCCATGGTAAAGCCTTCCCAATCTGCAAAAACGCTGCATCAGGTCAGTACCGATCTGTTTGATCTGCTCGAGCAATTCAAAGATCATCAGAAAGTATGTGCAATGCACAGCTACAAACTGATGCAGCGTGTTTTGGCAGAACAATGTCATATTGACCCCGGTAGCGATGACAGCAAGGTGGCGGTCAAAAATCCCCGTGAAATTTCTTCAGACTCTTTGCAGAATCCTTCGGACCCGGATGCGACCTATGATAGTCACAAGGGGCAAGGTTATCAGTTGCAGATCATGGAAACCTTCAACCAAAGCAAAGATCCCGAAGAAAAAGAACAAACACTCAACCTGATTACCCATGTATCAGCCCAGACGGCATGTGAACACGACGCTAATGCCCTGATACCAGCGATTAAAGATGCTCAGGAAAGACAGTTATCTCCGGAGCAAGTACTGGCGGACAAACTATACGGTGGTGACAATAATCACCAGGCAGCTGAAGCGGCAAACGTCGAGCTTGTATCGCCAGTTAAGAAAGCGAGCACCTCCGACCCGATCCTGCTGACCGGGTTTATCTTTAATGAGAAAGGATACGTCACTACCTGCCCGGCTGGACACGCCCCGATGCATGTGAAGTACAAAAAGAAAACGGATCGCTTCAGCGCTGCCTTTAACCAGCAGGTGTGTGACGATTGTCCTTTTTTTGATCAATGCAAACTGATACCGGGCAAGAAAAAGTACTTTCTTCGCTACAACAACAAGCAGTATCGTATAGCTGTCCGTCGCGCCAACGAGAAACAAGCGTCTTTTACCGAGGCCTATCGCTGGCGTGCAGGAGTCGAAGCGACCATGAGTGAGCTTGATCGGCGAACCGGAGTCAAGCAACTCAGGGTCAGAGGTATGCCTGCAGTTCGGTTTGCTGCCACGTTAAAGGCAACCGGACTAAACATATTACGCGCTGGTGCCGTCCGAAGGGCCCGGAAGAAGGCAGCCAGAGCCAGCGCCGGACCTTTTTGTCTCATTAATGCAGCTTTTACGGATGTCAAAGAGCAAATCTTAAAGCTATTGAGCAATTGTGGGATATTTATCCGAAAATATCCTCAATATTTGATACGCGGACAGTACATAGCCGCGTGAGTTTTTACAGGACCGTCAA
>JANQFQ010000130.1 GCA_028277765.1 Desulfobacterales bacterium | reverse complement strand
CAAAAAGGGCATAAGTTTCGTTTGAATCCCGCTATAGCGGGATTCAATTCAGCTTTAAATAACAGAATGCACTCCAGAATAAAATGAATAAGTATTCATCACATAAAAATGATCTTTTATCTATAAATTCCAGCATATTGTCTTTGCTTGAGAAGGCAGAGGCGATTTCTGGGTTGTCTGATCATTCATATGCTCAATGGAAAAAAACCTGCCAAAGTATTGATAAACAAGTGCAGGAGGATGTCATCAGGATTGCTGTGGTCGGCGCAATCAAATCCGGGAAGAGTACCTTTGTCAATTCCCTATTTAAAGGAGACTATCTTAAGCGCGGGGCAGGTGTTGTTACTTCTATTGTTACACGTATCAGGGGGGGGGACAGACGCCGGGCGAAACTCTTTTTTAAAACGTGGGATGATGTAAATTTGGATATAAATCAAGCTCTTGTAATGTTCCCGGCACTGCAGAGCGATGCTGAAAATAGCAATTTTGACATCCGGCGGAAAAAAGACCGTGATGACTTGATGAGCGCGCTTGATTCCATGGGCGCTGATGAACTGATTACGGACGGTACCCTGGACGTCAATTCTGTTCTTCTGCTCTCCTATCTAAATGGATTTGATCATGTGGAATCATTTATTTTGCCGGAAAATACCACAAAGGAATATAAAGGCGATCATATAGAAGAGCATAAGGCTTTTACCGGCAATGATTCACGGGCTGTTTACTTAAAAGATATTCAGCTTGAAATCAAGACTGATGATATTGACAAGGATATTGAAATAGCTGATTGCCAGGGGAGTGATTCGCCGAATCCCCTTCATCTTGCCATGATTCAGGACTATCTTCGTATTACGAACCTGATTATTTATGTTATCAGCAGCAGGACAGGTCTCAGAAGGGCTGATATCAGGTTCCTCTCCATGATTAAGGAGATGGGCATTATGGACAATATCATATTTGTCCTGAACTGTGATTTTTCCGAGCATGAGGCAAAAGAGGACCTTGAATCAATTATCAGTAAAGTTAAGCAGGAAGTTGCTTTTTTAAAACCAGATGCTGATATATACACCTTTTCAAGTCTTTACAACCTGTTCAAGGAAGAAAAGAAGAACCTTTCGAAAAAAGATCTGGGGAGGCTTAAACAGTGGGATAAGGAGGAAGAGCTTTCCGGGTTTTCTGACCATGAGGCAGAGCGTTTTATTGATAATCTCAGGCAGAAACTTACCGGGGAACGACTATCCCTGCTGTTAAGAAATCATCTTGAACGGCTCTGGATTATTGCGTCTGGGATGCAGTATCTTACTGGGGCGAGTCTAGACATCCTGGCTGGAGATTCAGATACTGCCGGAGAGATCATTAAAGGAATTGAGATAAACCGTAAAAAAATGGACCAGATTAAGTCGATGATTAGGAGCACTCTTGACGGGATGGTTCAGAAAAGCGGTAAGGGGTTGAAGGCTGATATTGAAAACTTTTTTGATGCTCGTTCCGGGGGTATTTTGCCTGAAATTATTAAGTTTATCAGGAGTCAGGATGTTCAGGTGGAGGAGTATCGTGAACACCTTGCTTCATCAGGATTTCGGAATACCATGTATATGATATACCAGGGATTTAAACGGACAACGGACGCGTTTATGGCGGAATCGATAAATCCAAAGGTTATCAGCTTTGTAAGAAAAGAAGAGGAAAAAATATACAATGAGCTGGAGGGGATAGCAGGGCCGTATGATGTTATGATTCAGGACGCACTTGTTGATTACAGCCAGACAATGGATAATTTCGGTATTGAAATGGACAGCGGGAAAAACGGCGGCATAAAACTGCCTGACGCAGAAGCAATCAGAGGGATTGCCGGTATAGAACTTCCACAAGCAGCTGCGGCAATGCGCTACAACACGAAGATCAAAACTGAGGCAGTCATGCATCTTGGTATGTATAAAGCGGTTAAACTATTTAAAAAGATGCTGAAAAAACCTATAGAGGATAACTTGAGTGAGGAGATCGCGGCGCTTAAGCATGGTGTTAAACGGATGAGGGCTGAAACAGAAAGATCGGTTCTTTTTCATTTTAAGAATTACAAGGAGAACATTAAGTTTCAATATATTTTAAAACTACTTGATGCGATGTCAAATAGCCTTTATGAAACCCTGCTGGGCCGCTTCAGCGCCTATATTAAGGACCTCTCAAGGACAGTTGAGCTGATTGATAAAAAACAGGTAGATATTGAGCGTGTTCAGGCAGAGATGGAAGAAATATCCACTGAAACAAGAGAGATCAGCAGAAAGATTGAACGCTTGAGAGAGGAGATAGAGGCAGGAGGTAAGTGAAAATCCGAAATCCGAAGCACGAAATTCGAAACAATATCAAATGACCAAAATTCAAAACAAAAGGCAATTTGATTCAAAATTTAGGGGGTTATGGTTTTGATCATTTGAACATTTAGATTTTGAATTTGTTTCGAGTTTCGGATTTCGATATTCGGATTTAAAACTTGTGAAACAATTGAAACCCGATGAGATCTTACACTGTATGTAAAATCAAGTATTGGTCAATACATATTATTTATAAGGAGATTTATATGGCATTAAGAGAAGCAAGGCGAATTGCTGTTGCAAATGAAAAAGGCGGGGTAGGGAAGACTGCAACGGTAATCAATCTTGGGGCTGCCTTGGCCCTGGAGGGGAAAAAGGTTCTTATCGTAGACATGGATCCCCAGCACAACGCTACCATGGGGCTCGGCATAGAAACAGAAGAAGACGCGGTAACAGTGTATGATCTGATTACCACGGATTCAGATGCTTTGCCGGAAGATGCTATTATGCAGACCCAATGGAAGGGGTTAGACCTGATTCCATCACACATTGATCTTGCCGGTGCTGAAATAGAACTGATTGATGCAGAGGGACGGGAAAACAGGCTGAAAGAAGCCCTTGAGAGTATAAACGGTTCATACGATATGATACTATTTGATACACCGCCCAGTCTTTCGCTTCTGACGGTTAATGTGTTTGCTATTGCTTCAGAGGTGCTTGTTACGTGCCAGACCCAGCCGTATGCGTTTGCTGCCCTTGATGACTTGATTGACACCATCTCTGCCATCAAAGATGATATCAATCCAGAACTGAATATTACAGGTATTGTAGCGACGTTTTTCGATAAAAGAACACGGGCGAGCTTGAATGTGATGGATAAACTGAAAGAAGATGACCGATTTAGACAAATGCTCTGCAATACAGTAATCAGGGTGAATACCACGATTTCAGACAGCGCTGATGTTGGAAAGCCGGTAGTGTTTTACAGGAAGAGCAGTTACGGTGCTTTGGATTATATTCATCTTGCTAAGGAGATAGTATCTTAACTGTTTGCTACCTTGAAATTTTCTACCCTCTCCTGTAGTGTTACGGCCAGGTTTGACTGGTCTTCGGCACTTGCTTTTACATGGGAACAGTTGACTGACATTTCGTTGGCGTCCTTATTGACTTCGGAAACAGTACCTGCAATCTCTTCTGACGCTGCAAAGCATTGGGTAACATTGACATTGATCTCCTGAATACCTTCAGAGACTTTGGCAACGTTATGAGCGATTTCCCGGGTAGTGGCGGACTGCTCTTCTACTGATGTCGCAATATTAGTGACAATATCATTACTGTTGGTAATAACTGTTGTTATCTGTTCAATATTTTCAATCGTTCCGACTGCCTTCCCCTGGATACCTTCGATCAGCATCTTTATCTCCTGGGTGGCGTCAGATGCCTGCCTGGCCAGTTCCTTGATTTCGCCCGCGACAACAGCAAAGCCCTTACCTGCATCGCCCGCCCGCGCAGCTTCAATGGTCGCGTTCAGGGCTAAAAGATTAGTCTGTTCAGATATCTCGGTAATCGTTTCTGTTACCTTACTGACATCCTGTGCGGCCTTATCAAGCTCTTCTACACTGTCAGTGGCTGCTTGGGCCTGGGAAACAGCTTCATCAGAAATTTCCCGGGCCTGGTCTGAATTTTTTGCGATAAGATTAATCGTAGCAGTATTCTCTTCAACCGCAGTGGCAACGATGTTCATATTTTTGGAAGCCTGTTCCATGGCTGAAGAGACGGTAGTCATATTGGTGTTCATTTCATTTGCCGCTCCTGAAACAGAATTGATTTTTTGGGAGGAACTGTCAGCTTTTTCAGACATCTTTATTGACAGGCCTGACAGATTTTCAGCCATATCCAGGTTTTCCTGGGAATTGTTTTTTATTAAAGAAATGAGAATGGAAATTTCCGTGATCATGATATTCAGATTCTCACAAATTTCTGCCAGTTCGTCTTTTGATTGAATATCTATTTTTTCAGTAAAGTCGCCTTGTGAAAGAAGCTCTAGGCACGCGTTTATTCTTCTTATGGGAGCGATTAAGGTCCTCATGAAATATTCGACAGAAAGAAAAGCCACAAGACCAATAAGACAAGAAATAAGGATTATTCGCACCCATGAAAAATCATATGCAAAAATAGGAAAGCCTGCGAAGAAATAGAAACCTGAGTATATGGTACTTAGCAGAATGAATCTGAAACGGAAGGTCATCTTGTAGATAAAATAACTGAAGATTAAACCTATTATTGAGGCAATGGTCCAGAAAAGTACAATTGATATTATTTCAGAGGCAGACATATCTACTCCTTTTGCGAGACAGTTCTACGTTAATAACAGAATTGTTTTGTTGAACAGAATATTTGTAAAGTGATCAAATATTAAGTCAGTTTATACTCAAAAGGCGTAATAAGTAATAACATGTTTATATCACAACAGAAATATTCCCACAAGAAACAAAAAGTGGGGGGAACGGCTTGATTCTCATTTTATTTGAGAGATGTTCTGTTTATTTAAATAATATAAAATATGTCTTGGATCAAGTCTGATTAATTACAGGATTGAAGTTACTTGATTTTTATTTGTGGAGATAACTTGAAAAATTTGTTTTTACAATTCAAAAAGCCTCGAGAAAACATGGCTTTTGCACTGAGGTGAAAAGCGATTAAAAACTGTATTTCATTTCGAAAAATACCCGGTTGTTGTCTTGAATATCATTGAATGTCTCTCTCTCGCCGTTCTGGTAGAACATGACGCCGCCGGTTATTGTTAGATCGTCCGTAACATCATAGTCGATCTGCAGACGTTCGACACAACTGTCCTGGCTCTGTCCTTCGTACACAGAACCGACAAAAAGGAGTGTCAAGGTTTCATTTAAAAAGTTTCTTGATATCCTTAGAACCGCTAGGTATTCATTTTCTTCAGGTTCAACAGGGAGTTGCTGTATCATGGCGTCGAACTCGGCAAGCACTCGATTTTTATCAGCCAATGTCAGCATGGGGAACAGATTGATGATGTTTTGAATATTTTCAGAAAACGCTTCCTCAAACCTTTCACGCCTGTCGATGTAATCATGTATATGTTTTTGCGATACTTCAAAACTGATGGTTGTATCATCAAACCCTGAATATTCGATCCCGCCGAGCAGGTCTGTTCTTGAATATGTCTCCCGGTCCCTTAAGTCATACTCAATCGTTGTGAAGATGGGTGCAGGCGGTAAGCCGGCTACTGTGGTGATATCGCCGATCTTTGGATAATTAATGAAACGGAGATCATCAAAGTGGGCAGCTTCAACAATAAAAAGCCAGTTTCCGTAGGCGATGTTAAGGGCCATGCCGGTCATTTTGATGTCAGCATGCTGCATTTCGTATTCAGTTTCCGTGCTAAATTCAAAACTGGGGACTGGAATGAACCTATAAACTGAATTGGATTGCATTGAAACAAGTTCAAGATGGGGAATATCTTCGAAAATATCGGCCTTGTAAAAGGCAATGTCCCATCCACTGAAGATACCGCTGACGGCAAATGCAAATTCTGTTTCATTCCCTCCGTGATTGGGTATCTTTTCATGTGGCGGTTCGAATTCATATGGATAAAAATCACTGCCGAATTCAGGATTTTTGTTAAACCTGATTTCATGTATGGCCATGCCGGTGAAGGTCCAATTGCCCCAATAGTAATCGAGCTTGGTCATTGTAACAGGGAGTCTGAGAAACTCAATATCTGTCATCCCGGGTTCACGGTTGTCAAGGGGATTCAGCACATCGGTTATCCGTATGTTATCTGATTTTCCCCATACTACGATCTGGCGGCCGATTTTTAGGTCCAGATTCTTGGTGATACTCCCTTGAAGATAGCTCTCCCAGAGTTCGCCTTCTCTTTGATACTCATTAAGAATCTCAGTTGTGTATTCATCCTTTCCATGCTGTTTGTAAATGATGTCGTATGTACCCCTGCCGCTCAGCTTTGCCTGCCATGATGGAGAGAATTTTGCTTCCAGTTCAAGCTGGATTTCCGATTTCATCTTGGAGAACCCGCGCCAGTCTGTCTGGCCTGGTTCAGGTTTTTCATGGGCAAAGTTATATGCAGAGCTGAATTTAACATGCCCGTTAAGACTGAACATCGATGGTTTGGTCTGAATTTCTTGTTCAGTACTTTCACCTGTTTCCCCTTCATCTTCAAACTCTGAAAGGATATCATCAACCGCTGTCTCCCCAGCAGCAGGGCAGGGGACAGCTAAAAGGAAACATGTAAAAAAAAGAATTGCTAAAACCTGTATCGTTTTCATTATTGTTGTTTTTAATTTAATATTTATGTTGTCCATGTTTCAGCTCCATCATAGACGGGTTAAAAGAGTGCCTAAAGTTATAAGTTACAAGTGCCTAAAGTTGTGGAATTCTGCTATTTTTATTTAAAAAAAAGCAGCGTGAAGCGATGCATACAAATTGTAAGTTATAAAGTGCCTCAAATTAATATTTTAAGCACCTAAAGTTGAGGAATTCTTACCAGATTATAGAATGTTAGAGCGAAGCGATACTTCAACTTTAGGCACTTGTAACTTATAACTTTAGGCACTTTACACCTACATCCCCTTTTCCAATCTCCGAATAGTAAAAATGTCATAATCGAGTTTCTGATTGTACTTGATATTTGAAAACTTTAAAATGGTTTCATGGACCTTGTGTTTGCCCTTGTTTCGCTTAACATACATGTGGGTCGCCGTCCAAATACCGTCAATCTGTTCCAGTTTTTTCACCGTCAGATACTTGACATAGCCGCCGTGGTCTTCGTAACTCTTGGAACGGATAACGACATAATTGTCCTGGCGGATAAACGCGATCGTTTTTTTATATCCTGTCTCTTTGATCACCTTTTTTGTCCTGGGCAATGATTGTATAACCCACACTTTTACGTCGTCTATTACCATCTCTTTCTTTTTGTAAAAGGTGTAATCATAATCTTCAAGATCTCTGTCCGTCATATCCGAGTAGTTGAGATCAGATCCCATGAAGCTGCCGCTTTTGTCACTTGAGGCGATCCGCTTGGTTTTATGCAGGGCCGGCAGGAAGAGAAACTGGTCATCATCTTTTTCAGAGTCATCAAAGTCATGGGTAAGAAACCCGGTATTTTTTACATCCGGTGGATGTAAAAAAAACAGGAGGCTGAGTTCATCTTTTCCCTTGTCTTTGCCAAAGGTGTACAGCCTACGTATTCTTTTTTTCCCGTGTTTGTCAATGAGTATCATCTCCATGTCTGCAGTCATGTTGTCACCATCATCACGGGCATCCACCTTTTCCATAATCGCCCGGGCTTCAGGATCATCTTTGACAGCTTTTTTACCCTTTTCGGCTGACACTGCAGGACAGGATAATATAAAAGCAAATATGACCGTTAAAGAGAGAAAACTGTTTTTAAAACTTTTCATCATAAACCTCCCTGGTGCTTGTTATGTTGTGTTTCAATCTTTGATTTTCGTATTTGAATCACATTCGATACCTCCTGTGAGACCTGTTTCTCATGTTCACGTAGTTTGACAGTTTTTTTCCGGTTTATCAATACCATCAGGGCCGGTGCCAGAAAATAATCGGCCAAAAGCGCCATTATAATGGTAACACCTGTTAAGATTCCAAAATTAACAAGGCTTGACAGGGTAGCGAAACCGTAAATAAAAAAGCCGAGAGAAAGGACGGTGGTTGTTACCAGCATGGCCCTTCCAGTTGTGTCCAGGGTTTTATGAACAGCGATAACAGGATCGCCTGTCTGTTCATAATATCGCCTGAAATTATGCATAAAGTGGATTGTGTCGTCAACTGCGAGCCCCATTGCGATACAGCCGACAATCATTAAGGAGAGGTCCATCGGCATATTTGTTCCGCCCACAATGCCGAGCATGATGACGATCGGGGCAAGGTTGGGTATCATGCTGAAAAGGCCGATCCGCACGCGTCCGATCAGGAGTATCATGAGTATTGAGATAACGAAGATTGCAATTATATAGCTGTGTGCCATGCTTATGATGGAGTTTGATACGGTTCTTAGCAATATTGACATCATTCCTGTAACACAGATGTCAGCTTTAGGGAACTGTTTTTTAAAGTAGCTGTCTATGTTGTTTAAGAAAATTTCATACTTGATAGCATCTTCCCAAGGTACTTTGATGGACAGGCGTGCTTTTGAGAATTGGGTGTCAACCACGTCTTCAAGGTCATCTGAACCGCTGTTTTCAAATAAGAGAAATTCCTGTGCTATCAGCTCAGGATCGTCAGGAATTGTGTAATATTCAGGACGGTTTTCATTTAGAGCCTGGTTTATTTCTTTTAGGATCGCTGTAAGTGACCATGCTTTTCCTCCGAAGATATCATCTACTTGAAGTGATTCCGCGTATTTTTCAGCTTTTTCCAGTCTCTTGAGTATGTCTGGATCAAACAACCCGTTTTCTTTTCCTGTATCAACAATAACTTCAAGTGTGATCGATCCGCGGAGTTCCTGATCGATTTTTTGTGTAGATACGCGGACGTAATTGTCTTCAGGAAACCAAGAGAGAGGGTTGTGGGAAAAACGTATTTTACTGGCATACAGACCAGAGATGCCAACAATGATGGCGCTTGCCAGAAGAATGGCAACCGGGTGACTTGTGGAAAATTTGCTGATACTAGCAAGAAAACCGTCAATAAAAGTCGTTTTCTTTCGTGTTTTTTCAGATTTTGTGTTTTTTATCGGTATAAGCGCGAGCAGGGATGGAAGCAGTACAAGGGTGTTCGCTAGCGCAATAAAAATACCAATACTTGAAAATATACCCAGCTCGCCAATTGATTCGAGTGATGACGTGGCAAAGGAGAGCAGACCACCCGCGGTAGTGATACTTGTCATGACAACAGGGAGGCCTGAGTGACCCAGGGAATAGACAATTGCGTCCTCTTTGTCATTGGTATGCCTGAACCTGTAGTAGAATATCGCCAGGATATGTACCGAGGCGCCCACACCAACAGCAAGGAGAAACGAGGGGAGGATCTGAGTCGTAACAGTGACCGGTACATTGAACATAGCCATGAGGCCGAATGTTGCCATAAGAGACAGAATGACAATAAACAGCGGTAAAATGACTCCTGAAATTCTCCTGAACATAATAAAAAGGAACATTGCGATAGTAATGATGGCAAGTATAGTGAACTGTACCATATCATCAACGATGGTTTCTTTAAGATAATTTTCAAGTACAGGAGAACCAGCTAGGTAGACTGGAAACCTATTGGATCTGTAATTGTTAACGATTTCAGAAATCTTATTGATTGCCTTGATTTTTTCAGCATGACTCAGGAATTCACGTTCTTCTTTGACGGAATTTTTATCATCTTCGGAAATGGTAATGTTATCATCAAATTCATCCAGGATATCACCCTCATGCTTATTGGAAGAATAACTGTCTATCAAGATAAGGATTGTCGTGAAGGTCCCGTTTTCCGATATGAGCAGGTTTTTATACATATGGTTTGATAGTGCCCGTTCTTTTATGGCCAGAATTTCCTCCTCGGTTTCAGGCCAGTTTTCAAAGAGGTCTTCGACAATAAGCTCATCACCGTCACCCCTTGTGTCCCGGGCGTTTATCAGGCTCGTAATTTCATCAATGTACGGTACATTCTCTTCAATTTTTTCATGAAGGTTTTTTAATGATAAAAGGAATTTCTTATCAAAAACATTTTCTGGTTTAAGGGCGATTATAATTGCTTCATCCCTTCCAAACTGTTCGCGGAAGGATTGGTAGGCAATATACGCGGGATCATCTTCATGGAGCATTCCTTCAGCGGACATATCCATTACGATTCTCGGAACCTGTGACGTTGTCAATACCGTGAAGAGTATCATGACAAGAAGTGTTTTTATGCGGTTACGGTATATCAGCCGGGCAAAAGCCTCGAACCATGCTTCAATTATTTTTCTTATTTTTGACATTTAGAACAGTACCTCATGTAAATCTAAATCATTTCTTAAGCGCTTTGATAACTAACTTTTCAATCTCATCTGACACTTTCCCTGTAACATTCATGTCAAGCTCTGGAAGGTCGGGAAGCCTTGACCTAAAAGGAGAACTGGTTTTGTAAAATGCAATCGCTCCGATTATCATCATCTGAACAACAAAAGGGGATGTCTTGATAAAGACACCTTTTTTTTCACCTTCATCAAGTATACAGATCAAATCCTCCAGCATGCCTGTCAGGTCCCTTGTCACAACTACGGGAATGTCTTTTCCACCTGACGCAAGCTCCCTGAGCATGATGGATGCCATTTGCGGGTGGGTATCAACTGTTTTTGAAAGCTGCCTGATATATGTTTTCAGTTTTTGTTCTGGTGTGTCTGCTTTGACAATTTCTTTGTTAATCCGTTCAGCAATATTCTCAAAGATATTATGAAGCACTTCCGCGTACAGGGCTTCTTTGTCGCCGATGTGATAATAGATGGTTGCCTTGTTAACGCCGGCCAGCTTTGCGATTTCATCAACCCGGGCACCCGCAAAACCGACTTCTGCGAAGATATCTGCCGCGGTTTCAAGAATCTTTTGTGATGTGCCGTTGTTTTTCTTCTTTTTCCGGTTGCTCAGCATTATGCTGTCCTCCAGGACTTTGGTAAATGGTTGTTTTTAAACCAAAACGTTAAACTAAAAAGTTTAACTTTTTAGTTTAACTGTTTAGTTAATAACGCATTTTCGTTAGTTGGTCAAGGATTTTTTTTAAATGCTTAAAAACAGAAAAGGACTTAAGGTTAACATTTGTAATGATAACTGCTTTTTCCTTGATGATTTTAAAGGTTTTGGTATTATTTAAAAAATCAGTTAATTATTAAGTTTTTCGTAAACTTCTATTTCTCGGAGGGACCATGCCGGAGTTGACAAAATCCCAGAAAGCCAGGATCGCTATCAGAGTTATCAAGACGACCGCGGACGCTCTTGCTCTCAGGGGATTTTATAAGCCGTCAGGAAAGTCAGGTCAGACCCTTGCAGAAGGGCTTAAGATGTTGAATCCTGAAATCTACGGATCAATGAATGACCCCAGAAAGATTGAACTCAAGGGGCTGGAATACGTGATAGAGAGACTCCCTGAAGGGATTGAAAGAAGTAACCGTATCGTCCTTACTGCGCATGAGGACTTTGATCATACTTCTTTTGAAAAGATCATCCCACCCAAAAGAAGACGGACATGCTACCGGGTCGGTGAAAAGGAGATCTGTTTTGTCATAACAAGGGGGCTCAGCGAAATTTACGATATTCTTACTCATATCACATTTCTCAATAATGAGGCTGCCAAACTGTATCAGCAGATGAATGACAGTAAAGGGAACCTGAATTCACAGTGGGAGGAACTAGAGAAGATCATTCAAAAGGATTTAAAACTGGAAGGTGATGAACTGGACAAGGCCTTGTGGGAACTGAGTATCATTCTAGGGCGAACCTTTAATGAAACACGGGAAACGTTTGAATACCTTGAAGAATACAACCCTGATAGTGATGATATTAATGTGCTCTTTAATATCATTTACCATCTTGGGAAGCGTGTGGCAGAAGAACAAATTTCAAAAGATAATGATCTGCTTATCTCTTTTACACCATCACTAAGGGACATGATCGGGAATCAATCTCACAGTGTCGAGTGGTCTTACGCACTGAAAAAACGTTTCATGGAACTCGGTTTTAGGGACCGCCCGATTCACATTATCAGTGCAAACATGCACAGTGTCCTGAACCTATTTTACGGTTATCAGGCGGATGGGGCAAAAAAGAAAAATGGGGATATATACGACTTTATTACAGATTTGGTAAGCAGAGAGGTGGATGCAAAACAGATTGCGGAAAAGCATGGTTTTTATGAAGTACCTGATATCTCGGGTACGCATATTGACTGCCAGATGATCGACACTGCGAAATTCGGGGATTTGAAATTCCACCCTGACCTGTCTCTTAACATCCCTGATAAAGATAAAGAAAAACCGGTGATACTAGTGATAGATTATGCATTTGGTGCCCAGGCATTTGAAGCAATGGATGAACTCCTTGATGTTTATCATATTAATGGTAAGGAGATTAAGTTTAATTTCAAATCTGTATCTGTCATGGGTAAGGCCGGAACCCTACCCGGCAAAAAAGGTGATATTATGCTGGCAACAGCACATGTGTTTGAAGGGACATCTGATAATTATATTGTGGACAATGATTTAAAAGAAGATGATTTTGACGGATCTATCCCCGTGCATGTGGGCCCAATACTAACGGTTATAGGCACTTCCCTTCAGAACAAGGATGTATTGAACAGGTTTCTTGAGAGTCACTGGCGCGCCGTTGGTCTGGAGATGGAAGGGGGGCATTATCAAAAAGCCATAAGCTCAGCTATTATCAGGAGACATGTGTCAAAAAGGATTAAAACCCGCTATGCGTATTATGCGTCAGATAATCCCCTCCAGGTTGATCAAACCCTTGCTGCCGGCAGTATGGGGGAGGAGGGAATCAAACCGACGTATATGATTACAAAGGTTATTTTGGAGAAGATTTTGAATTAATAGCGGGATTTTCAAATAAACTCCACGATCTGCATCAAATCGGTAATCACCATATCCGGCTCAATATCCTCGCATCTTTCCTCATCCTCCCTGAGCCTTAGCGATCGGCTGTCACCGGCGAACAGTGCTGTCTGAAAACCGGTTATCTGTGCGGGATAAATGTCGTTCAGCATGTCATTGCCCACGTAGAGAACTGAGTGGGGGGATATTCCCGATTCTTTCAGTTTTGCCGCGGCAAACTGATACAGAAGCATGGACGGTTTGGCATGTCCAAGCCTGTAGGAATAGAAAGTAAGCTCTTCGTCAAAACCTGTTTCTTCAGGGGGCTTACCAAGGAACCATGAAAAAAGGTAGGGCGTATAAAACTGAGCGTTTGAAATGAGTCCGAGACGGATGTTATTGGCCCTGCATGCGGCCAGCATCTCTTTCAAATGTGGCATGGGATAGACTGGATTCGCGATCAATTCGTATTCAACAGCGAATTCACGAGCCGCGCTTATCCCGACTGTCTCCAGGACCTCCATCCATATCATGTCTATATCGACTTCAGGATAATCAGTTCCTGTTTTTTTAAGTTCTTCATGCCGGTTTTTAATATGTTCAAAAAAATTTTTTATAATTTTTTTCGGTTTTTTTTTTATATGATACTTGGTAAGAAGCGCTTCAAAATCTTTATTATTTTTTGTTTCTTTTTTTGCTATGCTGATGTCGCCTGAACCGCTGATAAAAAGGGTGCCGTAAATATCAAAAAGGATTACCTTGATTTGTTTTCGTGGTCTACCAAAAGGTTCCAGATCTGTTTTCAATGGATCGAGTGGTTTGATATATCTTGAATACTGCCTTTTATTCAGCATAATCACTCCATTTCAGCAGGCTAAAATTTTCAGGCGTTAAAAACTGAGCAAGTAGCTTTTTTTTGTCTATCTGCTGCTTCACTGTTTTTTTAACAACAGCTGAATAAATATCAAGCAGGTTTCGCCTGTACAAGTCTGTATTATAGTTTTCAAGGACCTTATTATAATTGTTTTCTATTAATTCCTTATTGTAATAACAGGTCTCTTTATAGACAATATCAGGGTTGATCGCTGCCATCTCCCCAATCGCTTTATCTCCAGTAAGTACTCTTGAAATAACTTCTTTTTGAAATTTTTCATTTAAAAGCCCAAAGTCAATACAGCTGTTTGTTGTTATATGAGCAAATCCTTTATCAATATCTATTAAATCAGGCGGGTAGTTGAGCAGACGGCAGTTTTTCTTAAAGGCAGCTTCCCATGTTTTAAAAACAGTTTTTTCCCCCAGCCATGACAGGGGAATATTAATGGCAGTATAC
>JANQFQ010000110.1 GCA_028277765.1 Desulfobacterales bacterium | reverse complement strand
GTTTACCCGGGTAATGAAAAGTATAAACTTGCTGAGAATATAACTGTTTTTCCATTAAAAGATATTCAGGATACCTGGGAATATGAATAACGTTTTTACAGTATAACGTCAAACATACAATGAGAATGACACCATCAGCCCAAAGTACAACATTCTGCTATAAACCGGGATAATTTTGAAAGTGAAATAGTTGAGTATACTATTTCTATGTTTCTCTTTTAGGACAGTTTGAAAAATAAGAAAAAATATTATGTTGAATTAAAATCAAATCGTAAAATTGTGACAAAAAGAAGCTTGTCATTGAGCAACTAATGTTATGATTAACCCATATTAAATCAATTTAAATATTCATAATATGAAGAAACCACTTTCTGACCTGTATAGTTTTTACCAAATTGATCATCAGCACCCAAAAACTGAAAAGGGAGTTCAATGGTTTTATTCCCTAAACACCTTATGAGTTTTTTTCTTATATCATACTCAAGGCCTTGTGTCCGTAGTGCCGAATTTACTTTCCTGCCTAATTTTTTCCCGTCTTTATCAAACATGTTGTTGGTATCTAGATTACATACAAACAGAGAATCTGGTTTCAAATACTGGATATATTTTTTGATTATCGCTAACTTGTCGCCAATATAATGAAGACCATGAACGCATGTAATTAAATCAAAAGAAAGCCTTGTTTCAAATTCCATAAGGGATGATTCAATCAGATTAATATTCTTTATTTGGTTGGGAACAAGATCAAACATGGATACTAAATCAACACCCCAGAATTCAACTTTATTTTCCATCTTATCACAGACAAATTCTGTCATTACTTGGATAAGTGCCTTACCTCTTCCACAGCACATATCTAACCATCTTACTTTTTCCTCTTTATCCATACGGTCTTTTATATAAACGTACGGATTAATATAAATATCCTGCTGATAGCTGTTGTCTCCAAATGCCTGTCTTTCTCTATTCATGAGGCAATTGGCGACCACACCTGACATGATAAGGTCTTTCTCTTTCAGTAATTTTATAGACATTTCTACTTTTTTTGCAGTTCCTCAATCAGCTTAATAAGTGTTTCAATCTGATCTTCAGGCACCCTGCCCCGGATGATAGCCCTGCAGACCCGATCCTTATCAAGGAGCACAACGTTTCCGGAATCCTTTTTCAACCCCCATAGGTTTCTCAGGGTAGCATCATAATCAAAAAGGATCGTTGTGTTATATTTTTTCGCTTTCTTGCCGGCTATTTTACGGATAAGGAAATCTGGTTTCCAGGTCGCGGCGCAGTCCGCAATCCCGATTCCTTTATATGTCTCTGGCTTGAGTCGCCCTTCATTTTTCGCTTTTTTCACTTTTTCGTTAAAATGTTCGTTCATGTCAGCTGCATCAGGATCATTATAATTGATAAGTAAAACCTTCCCTTCCCAGGTCTTCATACTGAAATCCTTCTTCTCTGAATCCTTAAACGACCAGTCAGGCGCCTTCATCCCCACCTTAAGCTCCTCTGCATAGACCACACCGCCCAAAAATATAACCGTAAGTAAACAAATAATTCCCTTTTTCATTATCATACTCCTTTTTAGATTATACATAATTAGTAAACATCCTGGCTCGGAAAGCCAGGCGAGTTACCCCTAAAAGGGGAAAATATGTAAATGTTTATATATTAAATCTAAAATCCGAAACATAAATTACAGAAACAAAAACGATGTGTTACTAATGGATTATAAAACTGATGTTTTAAACATTTGAACATTCTAATTTTGGATTTGTTTCGGATTTCGATATTCGGATTTCGGATTTGCCCTTCCTACCCAGTATCCCCGCTAAAAACCACCGGGATCTCCGCTTCGCTACGACTAGCCATCCAGCATCCAACATCTAGCACCTAGTATCTAGACTTCCTACAAGCTCATTCACATCATCTATACCATTTTCAACCAGATACTTCTCAATCCCATCAATAATATCAATTGAAGCAGAGGGGTTTGAAAAGTTCGCTGTACCGATCTGCACTGCTGAAGCACCTGCAACCATAAATTCCAGTGCGTCTTCAGCGGTCATGATCCCACCGATCCCTATCACAGGGATAGCCACGGCATTCGCAGTCTGCCAGACCATCCTGAGCGCTACCGGCTTTATTGCCGGTCCAGAAAGCCCGCCCGTGATATTCGCAAGCACCGGCTTTCGGATGTCAAGATTAATCGCCATTCCTGTGATCGTATTGATCAGAGAAATCGAATCCGCGCCTGCTTCTTCAGCTTTTTTAGCGATCACCGTCACATCCGTAACATTAGGGGACAGCTTGACCATAACATGTTTTTTTGTCTTTTCTCTGACAGCTTTCACAGCTTTATACGTGGTTTCTGGATCAACCCCGAAAGCAACCCCCCCTGCC
Organism: Desulfobacterales bacterium; assembly: GCA_028277765.1. Lineage (GTDB taxonomy): Bacteria > Desulfobacterota > Desulfobacteria > Desulfobacterales > SURF-7 > JANQFQ01. The sequence continues at coordinate 20,834 of JANQFQ010000110.1, read as the reverse complement.
TTTACATTAGGACATGAGATATTCACCTCCATCCCAGCTATGCCATCTGTTTCATCAGCCCTTTCCGCAAGCGCCGCATATTCATCTATTGTCTTTCCGTAAAGATTAACAATCACTTGTGTTTTCAGGCCTTTGAGAAATGGGAGTTTCTCTTTAATAAATGGTTCAATCCCAACATTTTCAAGGCCGATCGCGTTAAGCATCCCACAAGAAGTTTCAATGATCCTGGGCGGCGGATTCCCTTGAGCAGGCTTTAGCGAGAGCCCCTTGACAATGATCCCGCCAAGGCGCTTCAGATTAACGACCGTTTCATACTCCTTGCCGTAGCCGAACGTACCCGAAGCAGTCATCACAGGATTCTTCAGTGTCATTCCCCCGATAGTTACTTTCAGTTCCGGTTTTTCCGTCATTATGGTCTATTTCCAAAGAAGTTGCGGTTTGATTCTTTTCAATATCCTTATATCAGTTATTGATAAATATCAAGAAACTGTATAAAGAACCTATATAAAGGAGACTATTATGAATGAAAAAATAAAAATGAACAGGTGGGTATATATCATTGTACAGGATCCTGACCGGAACGAACAGTTCCTTGGACAGCATGATGAGGAAGCAGACATATCTTTTATACCCTTTTTTATGGAAAAAGATGATGCCATGCAGTGTCTACCCATCCTGGTGCGCGATATTTTTAAAAAATTTGAAGTACATGCGATCCTTTACGAAGATTTATTGAGTTATGCTGACGAAAACAGCTTCCAACTCTATCTTCTCAGCGGAAAAGGTGAGATACTGGACAAGATAGCCCCTTAAATAAAAGTATCAGTCTCTTGATTTTTTATCTTTAAATTTATATTTATATATTAATATATTTTTTCCTCATAACAGTTCCAATGATGATGCGTTTTTTTTAGTACACATATGCTATAATATCCATGGGAACACTTAAAGGTAAAATACAAGGCATAAGCCTTCCGGCAATCCTGCAAATGATTGAACTCGAAGAAGCGGACTGTGCCGTACAAATTTCAGAAGGGAGAAAAAAGGGATATCTTTTTGTTGAAGAAGGGAGCGTGGTCGCTGCAAAGGTAGGTGATCTGACAAATATGGAAGCGGTATATGAAATCCTGTGCTGGGACAAAATCGTCATAGAAATTTTAACAAAAAAAATGGCATATGAAGTAGAAATTGAAACACCCCTCATGAGTATATTAATGGAGGGGCTCAGGTTAAAGGATGAAAAAACCAATATAAAAAAAAGAACAGCTGCCTTTTATGTAAAAAAACTGATGGCACAAACCCATGACACGGCTCCGAAAGACTTCCGTAAAGCACTGGACAGCATGGGCCTCCCCCGATCGAGCAAAATCCGGCTTGCCCTGAATAGAATGTTTAGAAGCTCACATGATGAAGAGAGTTTAATCGCAAGCGTTGAAAATGAAGCGAAAATTATTCATGATTCTGAAGATAAAAAACTGCTGAAAGAACTGGCAGAGCAGAAGCATGAACCGGTTATAAAAATATTAGTCCACTTTTTAAACAAATGGGTGGAAAACTTTCAATAGAAAATTACCGCCAGGTAATTTTCGGATCCTTTCGCAGAGGAACACGCTGGTATACATATTTAGGATATCCTATCAGCATTGCCCCATAGTATTTACGCCCTTCGGGAAGCCCTAGTGCTTCTTTCATGGGGGGCCATGATGTAGCGGCCATATTAAAGTATCCGGACCAGCAGGTGCCCAGACCAAAAGAAGGCGCTGCCAGTTCAAGATACCCAAGTGCTATTGTACTTGCAGCCTGTGCTGTGGAATCCTGCTTTGGGGCGTGGGTTACAATCACATGCGGGGCTTTCCGGCAAATACGATCCGTCCCAGCATCCCAGGCTTCCTTGATCCGGTCAAGCTGCATCTGATTGGCCATCTTTGGCTTCTTATCGATCAGGTTGAGCATCCAGTCCATAACAACGCCAGCCAGTGCCTGAACATCTTTTCTTTCATAGATGATGTGCCATTCCAATGGCTGACTATTATGTCCGGACGGCGCAAAGCGGACAGCTTCAATCAACTTTGTAAGCTTTTCCCGCTCAACTGGGCTCTCTTTGTAGCACCGGATCGACCTTCGGAAGCATAGAACTTTTTCAATCTGCTCAAGTGTGGGTAGCCCATCCGTCAAAACTGACGGGCAGTCATCCGGCGTCATCTTCCTGTGGGAAAGCGCTCCTTCAGGGCATACAGCCACACAGTGACCGCAGTTGATACACAGATCCGCCGCTCCTGAAACAGGCTCGGGACTCTCCCCCTGAAAGTCAATTATACCTACCGGGCAGACAGCCACGCAAAGGCCGTCGCCAACACACCTGTCTGTGTCAATAGTAATAAGATTCATACATTTAAATTAGAATAGTTTACATCATTATTAAAACCAATTAGATAAATTAACCAACTGAACCAACAAAACAAATATGTTTTACTGTCTATTCTTTACCGTCAGCATAATTTTTTTCATCTAGATCCAAAAGGTGCTTCAGCAACAGCTCAAGTCCGTTTTTTATCCCACCCAGCAGTACAACGACCTCTTCGTTACTGCAAATCATGTTCGCCAGGGTTTCCGGGACTTTCAACGCTTCATCCTTGAGCTCGTGCCCCTTTTTTGTCAAATGAATCCTAACTTTCCGTTCATCAGCTACAGACCGCTGCCGCTTAAGGAAACCCGCCTTTTCCATCCGTTTAAGAAGGGGGGTCAATGTCCCTGAATCAAGATATAGTTTTTCTCCAAGATGCTTAACCGTAATATCATCTCTCTCCCAGAGCACCATGAAAACAAGGTATTGAGGATATGTTATGCCCAGCTTTCCAAGCAACGGCCGGTAAGAACGCGTCAGCGCTCTGGAAGCTGCATAAAGCACAAAACATATCTGGTTTTCCAGCTTCAGCAGTTCATCGTCACTCATGAATTTCAATCCCCGGGGTTACATGGTCAGAAGCCTTGGTCACAGAAAGGCCGCGCAGCAAATAATATATTACCTTCCTGAAGCTTGCCAAAAAAATAAACAAGGCAGAATATGATTGTGCCACAGCATAAGGGAAAATGGATATAGGTGTATTTTAAACCGGCCCGTGGAATAGACTAGACTTTTTAAACACAGGTTCAAATTATCCCAGGAACTGGTCCTGAGACCCGCCTTTGTCATCTGTTCCGGACGAACTGCTGCCGATATAAGCGGATATGGCTTTCCGAACACACATACTGTCATCATCACCGCCAAGGGACTTGAGCCGTTCGTATTCCTCAGTAGAAATGGTGAGACTTACTTCTATTGTATGCGCGTTTTCCATGGCCTTGCTGAGTTCTTCCAGAGCTGACGCCAACTGGGCAAAACTCATATCGCCTGCTTCCATCTTTTCCTGGATTTTTTTGGTCAGGTCTTCTTTGGAAAGCCATTCATCTTCATATTTTATTTTCGCTTCCTCCAGACTGATCTCACTCATAATGCTCTCCCTTTTTAGTTTAATTCTATCTTCAGGAACATTACCTTTTCTTTTTTACCGCGTCTTGCTCCAAACGTCAAGTTCCCATTACACTAGATGTAGAAACCAGGGAAATATCAGTGCTGTGAGGGCTTTTAAAGAACCGGTCTAATGCTTTCGCTGTCTCGTGAAAGGGGTGCCCAATCCCTATAGCCCTTCCTTTCTTCTGTGCGAGGTTTTTAAGTTTTAACAACTGGTCAAAAACAGCATCCTCATCCTTTTCATTATCAAGAAAAACATCTCTACGCGATGCGATCATTTTATTGTTCATAGCTACTCGGTATGCCTCGGATCTGTGCGATGTAAGGCTGTCGATAAAATAGAGATGGTGTCTCCTGACAGGATTTAGAGCCGCCGATGCTTTTTCAGCGCTGGATGTAAACCTTGAACCCATATGGTTGTTTACACCCGCAGCAAAAGGGAATAAGGAAATATTCTTTTCCACTATCGTTTCAATTTCTTCTGAATTATGTCTCATATAAACCGCCCCCGGACCTGGATCAAGCCCGCTGTTAAACGGTTCCATCGGCTGGTGAAGCATCACTTCATGCCCCTTTAAGAAAAGCTCTATTGCAATATCCTGAGATTTTTCATGGCCCGGCAGTACAGCAAAAGTGAGCGGCATATTCAAGTCCAGAAACATCTTTACCCTGTCAGTACTGGTACCGATATCATCAATAATAAGGGATACGCGTGGCTTAGTATTCCAGGAAGCTGAAATGTCACAGGCCAGCACATTTGAAAGTGTATTGGGGCTGAAAAAACTCCCTAATAGAAAAAAAGCGCTCTTAATTATAAAGCCCCTTTTATCTTTTGATAGTCCTTTTATTGCCCTGCAATCTCTATGTTCATTATGCATGGACAGCTGTCTGTAGATGTCTGTTCGGTTAAATTCTGAAAGAAGTCAATATTTAGCTGTTTTTTTGATGCATACAACCAGTTGTGGTTCATGTCAAGTAAAAATACAATATATTGTTTTATCGGTTTTTTTTCAAAACAACCCTTTTCTGCAAATATCTCATTGAGCATGGCCATTACTTAAAAACATTTTGAAATTATTGAATAATTTCTAAGGCCCCACCCGCCCCTGCCAGTGTAACAATATATATTTCCCTTGATCTGAAATTATCTTTAAGTTATTGTATATAAATCGGCATGATGACTTAAGGACGTACCGTCTGGCGTATAATAATATTATAAAAATTATAATCTAGTCATAAAAAAAGTGCTGGCCTGCTTTTCGATCAACAATGAATTAATAGAAAGAAATTAAATGCCCCTTTCTGGAACCTTTGATACAGTATCTCTTTCAGGTGTTCTTCAACTTTTATGTACTGAAAAACTCTCTGGAATATTGCGTGCTACAAATAATAAAGAAGAATTCCAGCTTTTTATTTCAGATGGCTCTATTATTTACGCTTCGGAATCAAAAAAAGAGGACAGGCTGGGTAGTTATTTAAGGCGCAAAGGGATCATGGATGAGCTTCAGCTCAGGGAATGTCTTTCCGAAGCTCGGAAAAAAAAGCAGGCCCTGGGCAAAATAGTTGTCGACAAGGGATTTATCACCTTGGAAATGCTTGAAAAGGTTATCTATAAACAGGTTGAAGATATCATGTTCTACCTGTTTCTATGGGAAAAAGGCACCTTTGAATTCAGAATGTCAAAACTCAATCTGCAATGGATGGTCGTTACGAAACTCAGCATAATGGAACTGGTCCTGTCTGCATCGCGACGAGCTGATGAAATGGTGATCCTGAAAGAAAAACTGCCGGATCCAAACAAAAAATTAAAAATCACTAAGAAAAGTCCCACCAAGGAAGATAATCTCAGCTCACAGGAGCGGCTGATTTACGCACTTGTTATTGATGGTGACCGCAGTATAAGACAGATTATCATGAAAAGCGGTTATGATGACCAAGCCGTGTATAAAGCCGTTGATGCCCTGCTCACAAAAGGCATCATTCAGTTTAAATAGGCTTTTTTTATCCGTTATCATTCATCATCCCCGCATTTCTCACAATTTTGATGGGTAAAACAGATTGTTTCCTGACATCTCCTCATATTTAGCCAGCCCTGTCCGCATTGGAAAAAAGCAGATTCAGACACGGCTGGTTCTGGCCCCCATGACAGGACTGGGACACATCGCTTTTCGTGAACTTATCTCACATTTTAAGGGCTGCGGACTGTTGTTTTCTGAAATGTGTAGCGCAAAAGCGCTCCCCTATGAAAACCGTTATACATCATCGGTCTTTAAATGGAGAGATGAAGAGGCATCCTCACTTGTCTGTCAAATTTTCGGTCATGACCCAACCATCATGGCAGCAGCTGCAGGTCGAATTGAAAACGAGGGCTTTTTCGGGGTTGATATCAATTTCGGGTGTTCCGTGGCTGATATATGCAGGCGAGGGGGTGGCGCGGAACTCCTTAAGACCCCTGCCCTTGCGGTAAACATTGTGACTGCCGTTCGGAAAGCTGTTTCAGTGCCGCTTTTTGTGAAATTCCGTACAGGTTGGACGGACGATCCTCAGCCGGCATCTGATCTTGCTAAAAGGTTTGAAGATGCGGGCGCTGATGCACTGACATTCCATCCGAGAGTAGCGCCTGACCGCAGGTCCCGCCCCCCCAAGTGGGAATATATTGGAAACATCAAGCAATCTGTTTCAATTCCTGTTTTCGGTAATGGTGACGTGTTCGATATAAACGATTGCAAAAGGATGTTTGACATCAGCGGCTGTGACGGAATCGCTTTAGGCAGAATCGCCGTGGCTCAGCCGTGGGTATTCAGTGCCTGGATAAACGGTTTTACTCCTGAAGCTGACATACACATGGAATGCGCTCTTAGAACTGCAGATTTGCTTGAAAAGTATTACGAACCGACCAGGGCCGTGAAATTATTTAAAGATTTTGCTAAATATTTTATGGCCAGCTTTAAGTTTGGACACACCCTCTACAACCGTCTCTGTAGGGCGGACAGTATGGATATAATAAAGGAAAATATCCACATTGTCTTCCACAACACACCGGAACTCGCATCCAGACCAAATATGAATATGTTTACCGGATAAAAACTTTCGGAACCGACAAACCCCTTAATTCCTAAAAAGGAGTCTCTTCGCGTTTCCACCACAGACAAGTTCTATATCTTTTTCTGAAAGGCCAGATAGTTCAAGCTCTTTGAAGTACCTTGCAGGTTCAATCAGCGGAAAGTCAGTTCCGAATAATATTTTCTCTTTTCCCGCTAGGCTCATCCCTGCTCTGTATATCTCCGGATCATAAAGGAATGGAGAAGCTGCCGTATCAAAGTATACATTCTCCAAGGCTTCTTTGACTTCCTTTTTAAGAAGTGTGTAAAAAAAGATGCCGCCTCCCCAGTGGGATAGGACAATCCTGTTCCGGGGATGTTTTGTTACAAGCTTGTATATCTGCCGGAGTGTATTTGGTGTTTTGCCTGGATAGATATGCCCAACAGGTTCATTGGTGTGAATCATAATCGGGATGTCCCGTTTTCTGCATATCTCCATATACGGTTCAAGGGCCTTCCTGGTTGCGCTGTCAATCCCAAAAAAATAAAACGCCAGCTCACCAATACCTGATAGTCCTGCTTCAAGGGAACGTTCCGCTTCAAAAACTGATCCATTATTAAAAGGATCAATACAACAGAAACCTTTAATACGGTCCGGATATTTCTGAATGGCATCGATAATATAGTCATTATGCATTTTAATGGTTTCCATACTTTGCCAAGGGAAACCAACTGCAACAGAGACGTCCACCCCCTGTTCATCCATGACCTCGACCAGTCGGTCGGCGGTGACAAGCTTTGAATCAGGTGAACTGTATAAAAACTTAAAAGCAGGTTCAGATGAAAAATATGCTTCCCTGTTTTCGCAGATATTGTCAGGAAAAATATGGGTATGAAAATCAATTATCATGAAGATGTTGCTTTTTCCGACCAGTTGACTGAATAGAGCCAGCCTAAAAGCCCACATTCATTGTTAGTATAACTTAGTAATAACTTTTCTTTCTTAGTGCCAGCCCAATAAATAAACCAGCAATAAAAACACCGGCACCAGCAAAAATCCAGCCGAAAAAACAACGTCTGATCCACCGGTTTGTTTCATCTGTGGCCTTCTGGTTTTCATCCTCCAGCTTCTTAACCTTTTTGTCAAGGTTATCATTCTCTTTTTTGAGTTTTTCCGAACGGCTGATAAGACTTAAAACATTTTGGGACTGGTTCAAAAGCGAGGTGTGCTTATCTTTAATCTTTTTAAGCTCTTTTTCCGCAATGGAAAAGTCTTTCCTGATGGTTTTAAGTTCTGATGAAAGCTCTGAATTGGTTTCCTTGAACTTTTTGTTCTTTTTTTTCATCCGGTTCAGTTCGTTGTTAAGTTTTTCAATCACAATAGGCTTCGGCGTATTCGGACTTGTATAACGTTTTGCCACCCATCCTTCTGACCCGTCTGCAGTCCGTACTTTTATATACTCATCCTTTTCTTCAATCAATTCAAGTGAGGTATCTGTCCGCAGCGTTTTGATGGTTTCATAATCCTTGCCTGGCCCCTCCCTGAGCTGAATAATCAATGAATCAGACACAAATAATTTTTCTGCACACAGATCAGTAAACAGAAAAAAGACCGTCATCATTATATTTAATAGAATAATAAATATTGTTTTTCGTGAACTTTTTGTTTTCACTCTCTGCTCCCAAAAAAATTATCAAGAAAAAATCTACGCGATCCTTTTGCCAGTGAATTCAGAAGAATATAATATAAATAATTAACTGCTTGTGTCAAGTTCACAAGATCTATTATGTTGCTTGCTTAAAAAGAAAATGTTTGCTAACGATTGTATTGCTTAAATCTCTTTGGCTTGTTGAGCCACACATGTCTGGATTAACTGAATATGGAAACAAACGAGAATACCCCTGATATTACTGAAAAACAGGAAAACGGACCTGACTCTCTCGAAGGGCAGGAAAACGGACCTAACCGTCTTGAAAAACAGGAAAACGGACATGACTCCCCCGAAGAACCCGGCACCACCGATTATATGAAGATTTTCTTCAAGTCCCTGGTGGTCTTTTTTCTTCTGGCATTAACCGTCCTTATGTTGCTGGGCGTTTTTTATCTCTATATATGCAGAGACCTGCCCAAGATCTCCACGCTCAAGGATTACCGCCCGCCAATAATCACTTCCGTCTATTCCGACGACAACCGAAAAATTGGCGAATTTTACAGGGAACGGCGGATTGTCGTGCCTTTGGATAGGATACCGGAGACGCTTCTAGACGCGTTCATAGCAGCAGAAGACGCTAGGTTTTACAAGCATAAGGGGGTAGACTATATCAGCATTATTAGGGCGATGTTCAAAAACATCGAAGCCGGTACGATTGTCCAAGGAGGCAGCACCATAACACAGCAGGTTACTAAATCTTTTTTTCTCACTCCTGAAAGAAGCTATACCAGAAAATTAAAAGAAGCTATTCTCGCGTACGACATTGACAATTCGTTCACAAAAGAAGAAATCCTTTTTTTGTATCTTAACCAGATTTATCTTGGACACGGAGCATACGGTGTTGAAGCCGCGGCTGAAAACTATTTCGGGAAGACGGTTGAAGTCCTCAATCTGGCTGAATGCGCCATGCTTGCAGGGCTTCCACAGGCCCCCAGCAGTTATTCCCCTTTCAGGTACCCGGAAAAGGCGAAAAACAGGCAGATATATGTTCTAACCCGGATGGTCACTGAAGGCTATATAACCGAAGACCAGAAGGCCGAAGCCATAAACACAGAGCTTGATATTAAACCGAGGAGGAACTGGTATAGCGAAAAAGTCCCATGTTATACAGAACATGTCAGGCGTTATGTTGAAAAAAAATACGGCAAAGAATTACTGTACGCTGGTGGGCTAAAAATATACACCGCGGTTAATATCGACATGCAGAAGACCGCACGCGCTGAAATTACACGGGGTCTGAAAAAACTTGATAAACGACAGGGTTACCGAGGGCCTGAAAAACATCTTGAACCTGAAGAGATCGAAGCCTTTTCAAAGGAATTACAGGAAAAATTAAAAGAGGAACCACTGGAAGAAGGAAAAACAGTAAACGGGGTCGTGGTTGAAGTAAATGATAAGGAAAAATATGTCACCGTCCGGACAGGGAATATTCATGGAAGAATTGGGATTGATGACATGGCATGGGCAAGGTCACCAAATCCTGAAATTGCTTACGGCGATTATTTACACATCAAGCGTCCGGGTTCAGTCCTAAGCGTGGGTGACGTTGTGCTTGTAACGGTTAAGAAAAAGCCAGAAGAAGAGAAGAAGGACAAAAAAGATAAAAAGCATAAGGAGCCTGAAAAAAAGGATATCTGGGAGTTTGCCCTTGAACAGGAGCCTAAGGTCCAGTCCGCTCTGCTATGTATTGAAGCTGAAACAGGTATGGTAAAGGTAATGGTCGGCGGAAGGGATTTTAATCAAAGTGAGTTTAACCGGGCGGTTCAATCTCGAAGACAACCCGGCTCAGCCTTTAAACCGATTATATACGCGGCTGCCCTTGACAGGGGGGCCACAATCGGAACAGACGGTAAAGGGTATACGCCAGCCACAGAAATTATTGATTCTCCGATTGTCGAACATAATCTTGAGGGTGTTACATGGAAGCCAAAAAATTATGGCAACAAATTTTACGGTCCAACTCTTTTACGGGAAGCCCTGGCAAAATCACGTAACGTTGTAACCATTAAGATACTTCAGGATATCGGTGTTGACTATGCCATTGAATATGCAAGGAACCTGGGAATTGAATCAAGACTGGACCGAAACCTTTCAATCGCCCTGGGTTCTTCAGGCCTGTCCCTTCTTGAACTTGTTAAGGCGTATTCTGTTTTCGCGAATCAGGGCTATCTGGTAAAACCAGCCTTCATCCACACAATTATTGATAGGGACGGAAATATTCTTGAAGAAGTAAGCCCTGAACGTAAAAAAGTAATCGAGGAGAGCACAGCTTACTTGATGACCAACCTTCTTGAAAGTGTTGTAAAAGAAGGCACCGGCTTTAAAGTAAGAAAATTAAACAGGCCTGTAGCAGGAAAAACAGGCACAACAAACGATCTTTATGACGCCTGGTTTGTCGGATATACACTCCGTTATATAACCGGCGTATGGGTCGGTTTTGACGAGGTGCAGACCTCTCTTGGAAGAAAAGAGACCGGCTCAAGGGCAGCAAGCCCCATATGGCTCGGCTTTATGCAGGAAATCCTGAAAGATAAACCGATTATCGATTTCCCCGTGCCTGAGGGAGTTGTTTTTACAAAGATCGATGCAAAAACAGGGCTCCTTCCAATTCCTGAATCCGAGAAAACCCGCTTTGAATGTTTTGTCGAAGGGACCGAGCCGACTGAATATACGAAAAAACCGGATGACATTTTTGGAAAGGAACATTTTTTTAAAAATGGGATGATGTAGTTTTCTATATATAAAGTAAATCCTAACTATGTTGAGAGTATCTTGTTTAATTCAATATTCATATCCTCAACATATTAAATCCGAAATCCGAAGCTCGAAATCCGAAACAAATTCAAAATCTAAATGTTCAAATACTCAAAACCTTAACTGCCCAAACATTCGAATCAAACTGCCTTTTGTTTTGGACTTTGAATTTTGGTCATTTGATATTGTTTCGGATTTCGAGCTTCGGATTTCGGATTTAAAACTAATAACTTATAATATTTTCAGACAATTTAAAGAGGCGCTTAAGACTCATGCTATCTTATATTTAAATGCCTAAAAAGGCTTCCTTCACCTGCTCATTATTCAGCAGTTCATCCCCTGTCCCGGTCAATACAATTCGACCGTTCTCTATTACGCACGCTCTGTGACATATCTTTAATGTTTGCCTTACATTCTGTTCCACCAAAAGGATGGTCACCCCTTCTTTATTGATTTTCGTAATGATCTCGAAAATCTGTTGTACCATGATGGGGGCCAGCCCCAGGGAAGGTTCATCCAGCAGCATCATTTTTGGCAGGGACATCAGGCCTCTACCGATGGCTAGCATCTGCTGTTCTCCCCCTGAAAGAGTGCCAGCCGCCTGTTTTGTTCTTTCTAAAAGTCTGGGGAACAGATCGTATACATAAGCCATGGTTGTTTCCCTTTTTTCTTTGGCTCTGCCGTGAAGAGACCCCATGACCAGATTCTCCTCAACACTCATTTCCGCAAAAAGCCGCCTCCCTTCAGGCACATGAACCATACCATATTGAATAATCTCATTGGGAGGCAGTTTATCCAGCCGTACACCATCAAGCTCAATCGATCCTGATGCAGGCATAAGTAAAGATGAAATGGTTCTGATCGTAGTTGTTTTCCCCGCCCCATTGGCTCCCACAAGAACAAATATTTCGTTGTCCTGGACATCAAACGACACATCCCACAACACCTTGAGATCATTGTAAAACACGTCAATATGGTTAACCTCGAGCATAGTCTTCTCCAAGATAGGCCTCGATAACATCCGGGTCATCCGCGACTTCCTGCGGAGTCCCCTCGGCAATGGTCTGCCCAAAATTAATGGCGTGAATCCTGTCGGAAATGGTCATAATAACCCGCATAATATGCTCGACAATAATAATTGAAATCCCCTTTTCACGTATTTTTTTTATCAGTAGAATGGCCTCCTCAAGCTCAGACGGATTAAGACCTGCAGCGGTCTCATCCAGTAAAAGGAGCTTCGGCTGCGTCGCCATGGCGCGGGTAATTTCAAGCCGTTTTCTTTCACCAATAGAGAGCCTTGAAGCCAGGACATCTTTCCTGTGAGTAAGACCGCACAACGCCAGCATATCCATTGCCAGATCCACAGCCTTTTTCTTAGAGGATGTCTTTGAAAAAGCAGCGGCCACAACATTGTCAAGCACCGTCATACGGCCGAGCGGTTTTACCACCTGGAATGTCCGGCCGATACCGGCCTTGCATATCCGGTGTGGTTTCATCCCTGTAATATCCTGCCCATTGAAATGCACTGTCCCGCTGTCAGGCCTGTGAAAATTACTGATAAGATTGAAAAGGGTGGTCTTGCCTGAACCATTCGGCCCGATAAGCCCGAAAATCTCATTCTGCCTCACCCTAAAGCTCACATCATTAACAGCAGCCAGGCCACCGAAATGTTTGACCAGATGTTTGACTTCAAAAAATGTCAATCCGCTCCTCCCTTCTTCCTGAACGGAAATAACCAGCGAACAATATTCTCCTTATCGCCAACGATACCGTTTGGCAGGAAAAGAATGACCAGGACAACCAACACGCCAAATCCAAGAACATGGGCATGGGTCACATAATCAGCTACCAAAACCAATACATCATATTCAGTAGCCCTCGCAACCCAGTCAAAAAAACCAAAAAAACCTGTTCGGAAAAGCTCATGCACACCCACCATGACAAATGCTCCCACAACCGGGCCGTATACGGTTCCCACTCCGCCTACAATCCCGACAAGAATTGCCATAATTGAAATGTCATGAAGAGAAAAAACCGTTTCAGGATCAATCACTCCCATGTAATTCATATATAACGCCCCTGCTGTTCCTGAAAGAAAAGCAGCAATGTTCAGCGAAACCATTTTATAAAAATGGGTATCTATTCCCAGACTCTCTGCCGCATCTTGATCCTCACGAATAGACAGGAAATAGTAACCGAGCCTCGATTTCATAATAAGCTGTATGCATAACACAGCCACTGCAGCAAGGGTAAGTGCAATATAATAATAAGGAAGTTTGGATACAAATGTCTGCATGATCTGGATACCGCGCATACCCCCTGTGAGTGTCTCCCAGTTAGTAGCAACATGGCGCATAATCTCATTAAGCGCCAGGGTTGCCAAGGCAAAATAGGCCCCCCTCAGCCTGAAGCATATCCACCCGAACGGCAGGGCAATCACCATGGCCGCAATACCTCCGAATATCATCCCCCACCATGCAGAGACGCCCAAATGAAGGGATAAAAGTCCTGCAGTGTATGCACCGGTACCAAAAAAAACAGCTTCACCAAAAGAGACCTGGCCCGTGAAACCAGCCAGGAGGTTCCAGTCAGAACCGATAATCGCCCACACCAATACAAGGATCATCAGGTGGTGATGATACGGATTCCTGAACACCAAAGGAAAGATAATAAGCACAACAAGCAGAATTATTGGAAAGTTTTTTTTCATGGACATTATATTTTTGTTATCCGTTTCAAACCATCTGGTAGAAAGATCAGAACCAGTAAAAAGATAATCAGCCCTATCATATCGTCGTATGCCATACCGATATATGTGGCTCCGAAAGATTCCGCCACTCCCAGCACAAGACCGCCGAGTATAGCGCCGACAGTCGATCCCATGCCGCCTAAAATAGTAATCACAAAAGCTTTTCGTGTAAATGCCCCGCCAATATCAGGATACAGGTAATAAACAGGTATGAGGAGTGTTCCTGCAGCAGCCACAAGGGCTGAACCGATACCAAATGTGATAACTGTAATTTTATTGGCATTCACCCCCATCAGCAGGGCTGAATCCTTATCCTGTGCTGTGGCACGGATAGACCGGCCCATATCTGTTTTCAAGAGGAACCAGAACATGAACACCGTAAACAGCACCGCTATAAAAAAAGCGATGGTCAGCGGCACATTGAACGATACATTGCCAACAAAAAATGTCTGGTCTGAATAAACAGTTTTAACCGATTTATAATCTGATTTAAATATGAACCGGGCAATCTCGGTAAGGACCATCGCTATCCCTACAGTCATCAGTACCTGGTTTTCGGGTAAAAGAGACTCCTTCTCCATTAAGGGATTAAGGGTATATTTTTGAATAACCGTACCCAAACAAAAGAGTGCCGGCATGGTAATAAAAAGGGAAAAATACGGATCAATACCAAAACAGCTCGAACAGACAAAGGTGATATACATGGCTACCATCATAAGCTGTCCATGACTAAGATTGATAATCCCCATGACCCCCATGATTAGGCTCATACCAAGGCCGATAAGACCATACAGCCCCCCTTTTAATATACCTGCTGCTAATGTCTGCAGGAAAACATCCATGATGTTGCCGTGATAACCGCTGTCACCTACCTGCAGGGGATACCTGTACTTTTTTGTGGACACCTCCTGCGGCCATACGGTTTCTAGCTTTCCATCTATCCACTGCACTAGAAATGTGGGCAACCTGTTCTGCTGGGTTTTATTCCCGTATGAGATAAACTTTACAGGCCCAAAAACGGTCATCATGTCCGTCTCGGCAAGCGCGTCTCTCACACCCTTGGGTGTCATTCCTTCTGCCCGCCTGAGAGCGTCTGCAATAACATACATGCAGGCATAGGCTTCAGCACCGTGATATTCAGTGGGGATATGATATTTCTCCATAAACCGATTATAATATTCACCTGCACCGGGGTATGGGACTGATTCTGTCCAGAGGGTTGCTGAATATATATTTTCTGCTGCTTCCCCCGCATTCTCCAGGAACTCAGGCAGGGTAAATCCAGCTGCGCCGCCCACAAAAAGTTTTGGTGCCAGTTGCAACTCTCTAGCCTGCCGCATGAGCAGGGAAGCATCCATAACATATGATATCATATAAATCATATCTGGTCGCTGCGCCCTGACATTCACCAACATCGGCTTGAAATCAATAGCACCAGCTTCATACCCCTCACTCATTAGAACGTCTATCCCCAGTTTTTCACACTGGGAAATGAACTTTTCAGCACCAGACTGACCAAAAAGGGAATTTTCATAAAGTATCGCTACTGTTTTTACATCACCGGCAACCTCTTTAAGAAAGGTTTCCAGGGCGCCAGAATATTCGCTGACCGGTGGATTCAACCTGAATATATATTCCCACTCCTGTTCAGTAATTTTGTCCGCAGATCCGGTGTTGACAAGAAACGGTACCTTCTGCTGCTGTGCGACAAATACAGCCGACCATGTAACGGAACTGGAATAACCGCCGCCCACAACAAGTACGTTGTCACGGGTAATTAATTTTTCAATGGCTGACCGTCCCACATCCTGTTTACCCATGGTGTCTTCAACTACCAGCTCAATTAATTGTCCATTTACGCCCCCGGAAGCATTAATCTCTTCAGCGGCCATAATAAAAGACCGATGCTCAATCTCTCCAAATTTCGCGTACTTCCCCGTAAGCGGCAGAAGAACTCCCACTTTTATACGTTCTTTCTGCGTTCCTAGTTGCCTGACTGTTTCTTTTTTAATTAAGGTTTCACTAGAACCACTATAAGAGACCGCTGTAAGAATGAACAAAAAGCATATTATGGCGACTGAAATGAACAGTGTCTTATAAAAGCTTATTGTAAAAAACAACCTCATTATAAAGTCGGCCCTGCTTAAATAATTTGTCCTGACGGCTAATTGATTTTATAAAGGTGAAAATCAAGTTTTTATCAAGTTATGGCTAACTCCTCTTCTCCAAGAGATGCGTCACCATCGATATTAATTGAGCTGATACTGAACCTTTCTTTAAGGAACTGAATATTACGATTATTTAAACCCCTCATTTTAGAGATACTGCGTGGATTTACTGTAATCGTAATGTCATCGCTGAAGATCTTTTCATTTTTTAGAATGTCAACAGCTTTATCAAGGAATATTTCAGATAAAACCATGTGGCCGAAAGCGGGATGATATGGCCCCGCAACAATTGATGCGCCATTATCAAGGTCTTCTGACGCTTGCAGTCCCATCCGTATAACAGGGATCCCTTTTTTTGCAAATATGCCGTGGATATTTTTTGCCAAAGAAACGCAATCGTCCAGCGGAAGGGGGGAATAATCACCTCGTTTGTACCATACGGAAAGCGGACTCCCTTTAAGAACGACAGTGGGGTATATCCTAACAAAATCAGGGCAGAGAGCCGTAAGACTGACCGCGGTTTGAATCGCTTTATTATCATCATCACCAGGCAGCCCAATCATCATCTGCACACCAATTTCATAATTTCTTTTTTTAAGGTGCTTAACCGCGTCTTCTGTGTCAGTTGAAGTATGTCCCCGCCTGGATTCTGACAACACATAATCATCCATGGATTGCACGCCCAGTTCTATAGTTGAAACCGGGAAATCTTTGATCAGGTCCAACCGTTCAGTATCTATTGTGTCAGGGCGGGTGGAGAACCTGATATTGTCAACCTCCCCCGCCATAACAAAGCTGTTTGCTTCTTTCAACAGGACAACGATCTTTTCCTTTTCCAACCCAAGAAAATTCCCCCCGTAAAAGGAAATCTGTACCGGTCTTTTCTGATCGGTTTTATATGAAAGGAATTCCCTGATCCCTTTGCCAACATCTTTCAGTATCTGATCTTTTTGTTTAATACCGGTAATAGCGGCCTGATTGCAGAAAACACACTGATGGGGACAACCTGCATGGGGCAAAAAAATTGGAATGATAAAGGGACGTTCTTGACTCATAAGATCATGGTGCAAGGAGCTCTAGTGCCTTTCTTGCCGCATCCTGTTCAGCGGCCTTCTTGTTTTTACCTGCCCCTTCCGTTTGTATGGTATCTATATGGAGATGTATGATAAATGTCTTGTCATGATCAGGGCCTTTTTCCGCTGCAACTCTGTATTCAGGAACGGTTTTAAACCTCTCCTGCGCGATCTCCTGAAGCCGGCTCTTATAGTCGTTGACCATCTCCGGGACTGAATCAGAACTGATAAAATCTGAAAAATGTTTTTCGATCATGATAAAAACAGCGTCAAAACCACCATCCAGGTAAACTGCCGCCAGCACCGCCTCATAGGCATCTGCGAGAATTGAACTTTTTTCCCTGCCATTTGTAATACGCTCACCCTTACCGAGATTAAGAAACTTACCAAGGCTGATCTGCCGGGCCACATCCGCAAGCAGAGATTCATTGACAAGACGCGCCCGCATCCTGGAAAGGTTCCCTTCTTTGGTGTCTGGATAATGTGTCATGAGGATATGGCCCACCACGAGGTTTAACGCGGCATCACCCAGGAATTCAAGGCGTTCATTATCTTTGACACCGGTTTCATTCAGCTCATTCACAAATGAACTGTGACGCAGGGCCTCTTCAAGGAGTCTCTTGTCTTTAAATTCATATCCGATTATTTTCTCAAACATTATCAGATCTGTTCTGTTCACTTTTTTCCTTTATTCTATTTTGGTTCTGTATAATACCCAACTTAACTAGAGACGGTCGGCTGTTTCCAAAAGCCTTGAGAACACATCATAAGGGACTGAAAAATCTCCCTGCCCCGTGCCCAATTGTGTTTCCGGTTTTATGGAGCCATGAAAATCTGTACCGCCAGTGGGAAGAAGGTTATAGTGACCGGCAATCGCCAGGCACGCTGCTGTTTCAGAGGAAGAATGCTCAGGATAATACGCCTCAATCCCCATAATACCCATCTCTTTTAAAGAAGCAACAATGCTTTTCAGGGTTTCGTTGTTCATGCCGCTGTAAAGGAAAGGGTGAGCAAGCACCGGAATTCCCCCTGCCCCAAGTATTATTTCTATGGCTTTTTCACATTTAATCCGTTCTTTGTCAACATAGGCCGGCCGGTCCGTACCGATATACCGGTCAAAAGCCTCATCAATCGATTTAACAAAGCCTTTTTGTAGCATCACCTGTGCCACGTGCGGCCTCCCTGCCTGGCCGTTTTTACATATATTCAAAATCTCGTTTAATGAAATATCCATTCCAAGGCTGTTAAGCCGTTCAATAATTTTGGGGTTCCGGTTTTCCCGGGCTTTCTGGAGATTTGATAGGGCCTGATTTAAAACCAGATCATTCACTCGGAAAGCATATCCGAGAATATGAAAACTTCCTGAGACAGGAAAAGAAGGGGGCGGAGAAGCGCTTATCTCAACGCCGGTTAAAAAACCGATGCCATCTGGGATACCGGCATTTAAAGCTTCCTCAGATCCCTTGACCGTATCATGGTCAGTAATAGAAATCGCTTTTATATCAAGCTGGTTAGCAAGTTCAAGTATGTCAGAGGGTGAAAGGGAACCATCTGAAGCTGTCGAGTGGGTATGAAGATCGATCCTCACGTCCTTGTCATAATCCAAGGGATTTCTCGTGAGCCTCCTCTTTTGTTTTGCAGTCTATGCACAGGGTGGTAACCGGTCTGGCTTTAAGTCTGGGCATTGAGATATCTTCCTCACACTTCTCACAGATTCCAAAAGAACCGGTTTCTATGCGTTCAAGGGCTTTTTTTATCTTTTTAATAAGCTTATGCTCCCTATCCCTAATTCTGAGCATGAAATTCCGGTTAGACTCATGTGAAGCACGGTCTGTTGGGTCTGGAAAGTTTTCTTTTGGTGCGGTCATTCCAGAGACAGTATCATCAGCCTGTGACAAAAGGTCTTCAAGTCGGCCTGTCAACAGTTCTTTGAAAAATTTTATATCTTTTTTTTTCATATGCAGACTCGGAGCTAAAGATTATTATTAAATCAGTTTTAATACCAATAATTATACCTATTGTAAAGGATTAAACTAGAAAAGCAATACTGTTTTTCCAGCCGCCCTTGCATCTTTCCGCCTTTTGAATGCTATCCGCTTGATATAATTAAATTAATTGTCTATTAAAAAAGCGCGGCGGGTTTACTCTTGGCCACAGACACTTTAAAATTACAGCTATTTAAATAACCTCTTTTAGAAAAAATTCAAGGCTTTTCATGTCATTTACACTAAACATCTTATATGGATGATCTTTTGGAACTGTTTTTTTAATCAGGTTGGTCAGGACTTTACCAGGGCCTACTTCTACGAATATCTCAACTTTTTCATCAATAAGCCTGATCATTGAATCATACCATTGAACCGGACTGCATAACTGGCGTCCCATAATCTCTTTTATGACTTCAGGATCATCAGTTGTATCTGCCGTTACATTAAGAACAACCGGACTGTTCGGGGTATGAAAGGAAAAACTGCCGAGAAATTCCCCGAACTCAGCTTCAGCCCCTTTAATCAGTCCGCTGTGCCACGCACCGCTTACTTTTAGAGGTATCGCCTTTGCTCCCTGCTCTTTTGCAAGAGATGCGGCTTTTTCTGCCGGGCCCTGTTCACCGGTGATAACAATCTGCATTTCTGAATTGTGATTGGCTACGGATAAAATGCCGTCTGAACCTTTGGCTGTATCAACAATCTCCCGCACCGTATCTATCGTAAGACCGATGAGCGCGAACATGACACCCTGATGCTTTTCAGCTTCCCTGTTCATCAGTTCACCCCTTTTAAAAACAAGCCGAACTGTATCTTCCCCGGAAATAATCCCACCTGAGTATAGAGCGCTGTATTCCCCAAGGCTGTGACCTGCTGAAAAATCCTGCTGAACACCTTCTTTTTCAAGAACCTTAAGACAGGCCAAGTTAACGGCGGTTACTGCCGGTTGTAAATTCACTGTCAGGGTAAGGTCTTCCATTGGTCCGTTAAAACAAAGCTTTGAAATGTTGATTTTTGATATTTCCTCTGTCATATCAAAGAGTTCTCTGACAATATCGTATTCCTCATAAAACTCTTTGCCCATGCCGACGGATTGTGATCCCTGACCGGGAAAAAGAAAAGTGGTTTTTTTCAAATTAACGTCCTCCGTATCTATTTTACTCATCAAGCTTAAAAAGTTTTCTTGTCATGCCGAGATAAACCGACTTGTCTGAGCGGCACCCGTCACTTTTCAGAAAAACGGTCGGCTCATGAAGTATTTTATTAACAAGCGCGTCAACCATCCTGGTAATGACATGGATATCATTCTCAGAAAGATGTTTCAATAATTGAAGTGTTTTCTCGGTTTCCCCCTTGGCGATGGAATCCATTTTCTCTCTTAATGCCACCACTGTCGGTACCACATCAAGATTTTCATACCACCCACGGAATCCGATCACGTTTTCATCAACAATCCGCTCGCCCTTTACAGCCTCCCTGCTCCGCTCTTCAATATTGTCATCAATAATGTTTTGCAGGTCATCAATGTCATAAACATATGCATTGTTCAGCTTGTTGATATTAGGATCAATATCCCGGGGCACCGCAACATCAATAAAAAAAAGAGGCCGGTTTTTTCTGCTCCTCATGATTCTTTTTACCTGATCCCGGGTAATCACATAGTCTGATGAACCTGTTGAGCTGATGATAATATCAACATTTTTCAGACTGTCCGGTATTTCCGCCATGCCTATTGCCTGGCCTTTAAACTTTTTCGCCAATAATACGCCCCTCTCAAGCGTTCTATTGGCAATCAAGATGTCACCGGAATGATTGCTGATCAGGTGTTCCACGGCAAGTTC
>JANQFQ010000098.1 GCA_028277765.1 Desulfobacterales bacterium | reverse complement strand
ATGGGATATTTAGCAGGTAGTGTATACATAGAATACTATTTTACTACCATCAATCATTCCCTTTTTATTACTTTCTAAAAGAAGTTTTTTTAACCATTTCGGATAATAATTTTGATTATATAATATAAAAAATTTCTTGACGGAAAGTCATTAGTTTATTAGACTGCTCGCTTATTTTGATACATAATATCTGAATTTTCAGATAAAAAATAAATTTTTCAGGAAGGACAAAATATGACACCACTAGTACCACCAGCCAGTTACAAACTTTTCGGTTTATTCCCCACTTTTTTGTTATCTATACTGATTCCACTCATTGGAGTAGGTATTTTCACGTACATTATGGCAAAGCGTGTTGCCCCCCTGATGAAGGCAGCACCAGATTTAAGACTTGATAATATCCCGGAACGGATCATCAAAGTCCTGAAAATCTGGCTTGTCCAGTACCGCCAGCCCAGATATTGGGTCGCGGGCCTTCTTCACATCATTATTTTCGCGGGTTTTCTGGTCCTTTCCATAAGATCCACCTCCCTGGTGATCATCGGTATATCACACGATTTTGTTATTCCCGGGATGGGGGGTATTATCGGAAGCCTTTATAATATATCAAAGGACATTGCCGCAACTGCTGTCCTTATCGCATGTGCCATAGCAGCATATAGAAGGGGTATCATGAAACCGGAAAGGTACGCTGTGCCTGAAAAATATGGCCATGACCACACAGCTGAAGCAGTATTTGTACTTGGTATCATCTCGACCCTAATGATCGCAGAAGCCCTGTTTGAAGCCGCGGAAGTCGCTGCAGGGCATGACATGTTTCTTTTTCCGTTTACACTGGTATGGTTTTTCACAATTTTTTTAAAACTGTTCAGCCATTCAGCCTTGCAGACGATTCACATTTTATCGTATTACATTCATGATGTTGTGTTCTTTTTCTTCCTCTGCTTCCTGCCTCTGGGCAAACACTTTCATGTCATCACATCCCTGCCAAACGTGTTCTTCATGAGGCTTAAACGGGGTAATATAAAACCGGTCAAGCACGGTGTTCCTGATGACAAACTAGATGACTTAGACTCTTTTGGTGTAAAAAAGCTTGAAGACTTCACATGGAAACATATGCTCGATTTTTATACCTGTGCAGACTGCGGCAGATGCTCAGACCAGTGCCCGGCAAACAGGGTAAAGCGTCCCCTCTCCCCAAGGTTCATCACCATTAAAGGCCGTGATCTTATGTTTAAAAACTATCCTTTGCGTGGTGACTTTCAAAAGAGCGAACCCCTTGTAGGATCGATTTACGAAGAAGATGAAATATGGTCATGCACCACCTGCGGCGCATGCGAGCAGGAATGTCCTATTGGTATAGAATATATTGATAAAATTGTCGACTTAAGACGCGGCATGGTTGATGAAGGGGAAGTCCCCCAGTCCCTGCAGAAACCCCTTAGAGCCCTTGAAAAAAGAGGTAACCCCTGGGGCAAGACCGAGAAAAAACGGGTTGAATGGACAAAGGACAAAGAGTTTAAGGCTGAAACCAGCGTCAAGCTCCTGGATAAGGGTGATGAAGCCGAAACCCTCTACTTTGTCGACAGTATCTCGTCCTATGATGACCGAATGCAGGAGCTGGCCCAATCAACAGCGAGGATTCTTACAGCAGCTGGTGTAGACTTCGGCATTCTCGGTTCTCTGGAAAAAGATTCCGGAAACGAAATCAGACGTTTTGGTGAAGAGATGCTTTACCAGGACATGAAAGACCAGAATATTGACGCTATCCTTGATTCCGGTGTGAAAAAAATTGTCACAGCCGATCCCCATGCATTCAACGTCATTAAAAATGAATACAACGGCCTTGATAATATTTCAATTGAACATATCACTCAGCTGGTAGCCCGGTGCGCTAAAGAGGGGAAACTCAATTTTAATAATATTGAAGACCCAACAAGGATTTACGCATATCATGATCCCTGCTATCTCGGCAGGCATAATAGTGTTTACGAAGACCCTAGGGACGCACTCAGATCGATACCTGGTTTAAATCTTGTTGAGATGAGGCTCGGGGACCAGTACAAAAGCCGAGACCGTTCTCTCTGCTGCGGCGGCGGCGGCCTGATGCTCTTTTATGAGCCTGAAGAGGAAGTCAGGATGGGCGTGCTCAGGGTTGAAATGGCAAGAGACGCGGGCGCGAATGTCATTGTTACCGCCTGTCCGTTCTGCCTTGTTAACATGGAAGACGCCATCAAAGTTGCTGGTGTGGAAGGCCAGATGGAAGCAATCGATTTTGTTGAATTGATAGATCGTCATATTAAGAATTAATAATATATATCTGGGAGGATAAACATGGAAATTTTAGTTTGTGTTAAAAGAGTTCCAGACAATGAAGAAAATGAGATAGAGGTCAATGGTTCAGGCAGTGATATTGACCGCGGAGATCTTGTTTACTCTGTCAATGAATGGGACAATTATGCTGTTGAAGAGGCTATTGAGATGGTCGATGAGCATGGCGGCAGCGTAACGGTTGTCACTGTCGGCGATGATGAGGCGGATGAAGTCCTAAGAAGAGAAATGGCCATGGGCGCGAACAACGGCCTGCTTCTCAAGGATGACGCTTTTAATGGCTCAGATGGAAAAGGTATCGCAACCGTTTTAAAGGCTGCGGTTGATAAAGGAAACTATGACCTGATCATGACAGGCGCGCAGGCAGATGACGGCGCCGGCCAGGTGGGCGGTATGCTCGCTGCCATGATGGATGTTCCATACGCGTCTTTGGTAAACAAAATAGAAGTAATTGACGACAAAAAGCTAAAGGTCGGCCGCGAGATTGAAGGCGGGAACCAGGAAATGAACGAAATCGACCTTCCATGCGTTTTATCCATACAGACCGGTATCAATGAACCTAGGTATGTTGGTATCAGGGGCATTCGGAAAGTAGCTTCAGTTGAAATTCCTACCATGAACGCCGGTGATCTCGGTGTTGATGCTGGTGCTGTAGGTGCCGGCGGTGCAAAGGCAAAACGGCTGGATTACTTTGTGCCTGAACTTGGAGAAGGTGCTGAAATGCTCGAAGGCGACATGGATGAAATCCTTGACAAAGTAATTGAACTTCTGAAAGCGAAAGGAGGACTCAAATAATGGCCCAACTTTTTGCATATATCGCACATAAGGATGGAGTAGCGGACGATTCAGCACTTGAGCTTATCGAGGCCGCGAAAAAGATTGATGGCGGTGCTGATGTGACCGCAGTGGTAATTGGTTCAGGAATCGACGGCATCTGCAATGAAATAGCAGCCTCTTACAAAGAGGTTGTAAAAATTGACAATGATGCGCTGGCCTACCCAAACGCTGAAGTAGTCAGAAAAGCGCTCCTGAATGTTCTGCCGAATGACGGAATTATATTGATCCCCCATGACACCTTCGGTATGGACCTTGGTCCCGGCCTTTCAATAAAAAGTGATTCACCATTTGTTGCTGATGTTGTTGACATCGAAGGCATAGACGGTTCAGAACTTAAAACAATCCGCCAGGAATACGGCGGTCAGGTAAGCACCCATGTAAGCTGTGATATCTCCGCGGGTGCTGTCCTCACTATCCGTCCTGGCTCGTTCCAGCCGGATGAGAGCAAAAGCGCCGGCGGCGGGGTTACTGACAAATCAGGGGACGCGGGTGATCTCACAGTAGGACGCCGCTTTCTTGAAATAGTGGAAGCTGAGGTTGGTGATGTCGATATTACAAAGTCTGAAGTGCTGGTCTCCATTGGCCGCGGCATTGAAGATGAAGATAATCTTGAAGTCGCTGAAGAACTGGCAGAAGCCATGGGCGCTGATGTGTCTTGCTCAAGGCCTATTGTTGATCAGAAATGGCTGGAAAAATCTCGCCAGGTCGGGACATCCGGTCAGACCGTAAAACCAAAGGTTTACATGGCACTTGGTATCAGTGGTTCCTTTCAGCATGTGGGTGGAATCAAGGGTTCCCCATTTATGATTGCCGTAAACAAGAACCCCAAGGCACCTATCTTTCAGGTTGCTGATGTGGGTGTTGTTGCTGACATTCTCGATTTTATGCCTGATCTGACTGAAAAGATTAAAGAAGGCTAGACAGATTTAATCCTGACATAAGAAGCCCCGCTGTTAACCAGCGGGGCTTCTTATTATTTGAATTTGTTTCAGATGTCGCATAAACAGCTTCACCACCTATCTCTGCAATCCGACACCATTGTTGGACGAATAAAAATATGAAAACACAGTTTAGGCTTGGGGAATATCAATTTTAAACTTTCCCACAAGCCTGTTCAGCCTGCTGGCAAGCTCGGCCAGTTCATCCGACCGAAGACTTACCTGGGAACTGTTGGTCGACACTTCCTGGGCGGACTGGTTGCCACTGGCAACATCCTTGGTTATCTCCTCGGCCACCCTGGATGATTGAGAAACATTTTTATTAACCTCAAGTATGCCCTGAGACGCGAATGATACATTGGTGGCAATCTCTTTCGAAGTTACGGTCTGCTGTTCAATAGCCGAGGCAATCGATCCGACCGTATCATTTGCCCGATTGATAACGCTGGTAATCAAATTAATTTCAGATGACGCGTCATTTGTGGCCTCCTGGATACCATCAATCTGCTCTTTTATCAGCAGAGTCGATTCCGCAGTCTGTTTCGCGAGATCTTTAATTTCATTTGCAACAACGCCAAACCCCTTGCCAGCATCTCCTGCCCTGGCAGCCTCTATGGTCGCGTTCAAAGCAAGTAGATTGGTCTGTTCTGAAATTTCAGTGATCACTTCTGTAATCTTCCCTATCTTATTGGCAGCATTGCTAAGCTTGTTCAGCTTATCAGAGGCGACTTTAGATTGGTCAACCGCTTCATTTGAAATGGTCCTGGCCTCTTCAGAATTCGAAGCTATCTCATTTATCGTTGATGTCATCTCTTCAGTGGAACCAGCAATCATGTTAATATTTGTTGATGCCTGTTCCATTGTTACAGCAACTGAGGTCATGTTGTGGCTCATCTCTTCAGCCGCAGATGCCACACTGTTCGATTTTAAAGACATTTCATCAGCCCCGGACGACATAAGGGATGAAAGCTGGGACAGCTCTTCTGATGATGTACTGAGTATCTTTGCGTTATCAAAGATGTCCCTGACCATTTCATGAAGGTTTCCCACAAAAGTATTGAACCATTTCGCCAGTTCCCCTACTTCATCACCGCTTTTAACCTCAAGCCTTTTTGTTAGGTCACCTTCCCCTTCTGCAATATCCCTGAGCATATTCACTGTATCCTTGAGCGGCTTGCTGATCGACCGGGAAACTATCAAAGAAACAAAAAAGAAAGCCCCAATAACCACGATAATAAAAGCCACAAGGTTCATATTCCTCTGGTGCATTGTCCCCCTTCTGATATCGGTCAATTCAGCTTTAAGGTCATCAGACAATGTGCTTGTCATTGATATCATTTTTGTTTCCAGGCTGTCGGTCTGATCTCCCAGAAATTTAATATTTTCAGCTATTTCACTGTTTTGATCAATATCAATACCTGTTGCATCCTCTGCGGCATTCATAAATTCAGTATAAACCGGTTTCGCGAATTCAGTATATTCAGTATACTGGTTAAACATGTCTTTTATCTCTTTGTTTTTTAGGCTGTCATACTGTGTCAGTTTAACCATCCTTTGGAGATTTTCTTTTACATCTTTAGATTTATCAGTAGCTGCTTCAAGTTTTTCCATTTCACCCATCAATATTGAATCTTTGTATAATTGTACCTGGTCAATGAAATTTGACAGTACTTTCTGGCTCTCCATAGCAGCTGGAAAAGTATAATCCGATAATTCATAAAGTCGGCCTTCAGTCTGTTTCCCAAGGAAAAACCCAACAGCCATTGAAATAAAATAGCTGATGATGAGAATGCTTAGACTGACCCAGATTTTTTTTGTTATACTCAATGATTTCCACATGTTATACCTCCAGTGAAAAATAAAAAGGCATTTAATAAAGCATATATTAAAAAAAGCAATTGTCGTGCCAAAAACCTCCTTAAGTATAACACATTAATTTATAAGCCAATTTTGTTTATTCACCTTACTGCCAAAGCCATACAAATATAATTGTGAAACATATGGAAACCGATTTATAATACAAAAAAAACAAACGTTTGTCTTTTTACAACTGAATCCACGATTACAATTAAAGTTGTAGGAATTCTAATAGCTTCAAGAAAAAAAGAATAAAAAATAGCATAACCCAGTATTTTTCTTGTTAAAAAACATGGTTTATATAAAAATTATACCAAACAAGATACAACATATTCAACAAAAAAATAGCAGGACGGTTCGCAAACCGCTCCTGCTGTTTCATTTGGCTTACTGTAATTCGATAGATTATAAGGCAACTCCCAAAATTATTCAATCCGGAACTTTCCCACAAGCATCTTCAGCCTGCTGGAAAGTTCAGCAAGATCCTTTGCGCTTTGCTTGACCTGTGTACCACTGGCTGCCATCTCCCCTGTGGCAGTGTTCACGCCAGAAATATCTTCAGCTATTTTTTTTGAGACTATAGAGCTTTGAGAGACGTTCGAATTAATATCCTTTATACCTTCTGAAATCTGAACCACGTTCCCGGCGATCTCAGATGTCATGACAGACTGCTCTTCAATAGCGGACGCAATGGTTGAAATAAAGTCATCTACTTCTTTAATGACACTCACGACCTCAAGGATATCAGCCGCTGTTTCAGAGGTGTCAGCCCTGATCCCTTCAAGCTGTTCCTCGATAAAACTGGTTGACTCAGCTGTCTGGCTCGCCAGATTCTTTACCTCATTTGCCACAACAGCAAACCCCTTGCCTGCCTCACCCGCGCGGGCGGCTTCGATGGTGGCGTTTAGGGCGAGCAGCCCTGTCTGGTCCGAAATGTCTGTTATGACTTCAGTAACCTTTTTGATTTCTTGAGTCCCTGTTTCAAGGGTAGTTACCTTTGCAGATGCTTTCTCGGTTTTTAACACCGCCCTGCTGGAAATTACCCTAGCTTTTTCAGCGCTCATGGCGATTTCATTGATTGTGGATGTCATCTGCTCAGCTGAATCAGCGATCAGGCTGATACTCGAAGATGTCTGTTCCATGGTTGTCGCCACAGATCCCATGCTGGCACTCATCTCCTCTGTCGATGATGTAAGATTTGAAAAAGTTTCCGCCATATCATCAGCGCCTGATGACATCTGGGTTGAAAGGCTGGACATGTTTGATGAGGCGTTGTTTAGAATTTCGGCATTCGTCGTGATATCTTTTATGATTTCCCTGAGCTTCTCCACAAAGAGATTAAACCACTTGGCCAGCCTGCCGACCTCATCATCGTTTTTAACCTCCAGGCTTTTGGTCAGGTCACCTTCCCCTTCCGCAATGTCCTTAAGCATATTAACAGTCTTTTTAAGTGGTCCGCTGATGGAACGGGTGATAATAATAAAAAAAAGAAAAAGGGTAATGAAAATGACCACTAAAAAAGAAATGACATTAAATACCCGCTGATACATTGAAATCCTGCCCATATCTGACAAGCCTGTTCTAAGATCTTCAGCAAACGCCTTCTTATACCCCTTAAGCATGTCCCTGAGATTGTTTTTTTGATCTGTAAGGGAGGAGAGATCTTTCTCAAGTCTATCTAATGTTGAATCTTCTGAAGAACCAACTATTTGAGTATATACTTCCATTGCGGTCTTCTGGAATTTCTTATAATTATCAAGAGTATTGTAAACATCATTGCTCTTTTCCTTATCAAAACTGCTTATCAGTTCTGCGATCTCCTTTAAATCCTTGTTAATTTCGAGTGACTTGGCCGCTGCTGCGTCAAGAGCGGTCATTTCGCCCGTCATATACGCACTCTCAAAAAGTTTATTCTGTTCGTCAAAAGAAGTCAGAACAATCTGGCTTTTGATTGTTGCCGGGAAAAGATAATCTTTAGCTTTGTCTAGGCCTTTTTCTGCTCGATGCCCAAGAAAATTGCCGACCAGCATTGAACATAAATAACCGGCAATAACAACGCAAAGGCTGGTCCACAATTTATTTGTAATGGTTTTCCACATTCTAGGAATTCAGTATATTATGAATATACGACTTAGAATTAAAAATAAAATTGTTCCCCCAAATGGGTATTGTTATCATTATTTTTTTCTTCTTTGTTTTTTACAATAAACTCAAATAATTAGAACAATATACCCTATTAATAATATAGATTCAAAAAAAACAATTTACAAGCACAAATATTATCAAATAATTTCAACCGTTTTTCCGTTCATCCACAGCTAATTAATCTTTGTGCCATTTAAAAAGGACAGAACCAGCCAATAGGAATAGTAAGGACATAGCAGCAAGTATGGTGACCTGGTAACGGACATCATACAACCCTGCCCCATCATTCATAATCCTGCGGCTTGCGTCTATCAGGTGAGTCAACGGGAAAATATGTGTGGCCTTCTGGAGCCATGGCTGCGCCCCTTCCATTGAAAACCAGACTTCACATAAAAACATCATCGGCCAGGTCATGAGATTAAGGATGCCGCCGGTAAACTCTTCGCTCTCGCTTCGTGAGGCAACGATAAGACCAAGCGTAATCAGGCTGAAACTGCCCATAAACAGTACAATCACAAGATCAAAATAGGATCCCCTGCATTCAAACCCAAACAGAATCACACACCCAACAAAAACCACGATCGCTGTAAAGAAAAGGATAAATATGCGTGACACCACCTGTGCGGTTAAAAATTCAAAAGCACTTACCGGGGTCACACTGATCCGTTTTAGAACACCATTCTTCCTGTAGCGTACAATAACATATCCTACACCGAATAGCGCGCTGAACATAATATTCAGGCCAAGTATTCCAGGGAAAAGCCACTCCACATAAGGTATCTCTCTACCGGTGATTTCCTGCTTATGATAGCCCTGCGCCTTCATCTCACTGCTAGAGTGGAAAAGTCGCTCAACAATGTATCCTTTTGGGGATGTTTTGCTGACCCAATATTCTCCGCTTTTAGGCGCAACCAGGAAATCAATCCGGTGGTGTTTCAATTTGTCCAGCGCATTATCCCTGGATGAAAATTCAATAAACTCGATAAATTTTTTATCTTTAAAATTAGTGTAAATACCGTCAGCAGTGTTGGAGGAATCCGTTTGTAGGGCCGCCATGCCCGGGACAAGGACACCTACTTTATAAAGCGTTTGCCTCTCCTCGGTAAAAATCAGCCCAAAGCCCAAAATTATCAGAAAGGGAAACGCGAAATTCCATCCAAGCGCTGATTTATCACGGAAGTATTCTCTGTTTCTCGCTTTGATTAATGTCCAGATTCTTCGCCACATTTGGTCAATGAAATCCAACTAATATTTTATACTTCTATTTTAAGTTGTAGAGTACTGTTGTGTTAACTGCACTTGGATCCGCTTCACTACGACCAGCCATCCAGCATCTAGCATCCAGCATCTAGTTCCCCTTTTTTACTCAGTCCTCAACACGCAGTCCTGCTTTTCATCTAACTCGCCTACGCCCTCAACTGCTTTCCTGTCAGTTTCAAAAAAAGATCTTCCAGATTAAGGGAACGTACATTCATATTAGACAGATCAATCCCCTTATCCATCAGAAACGTTATACATTCATTGATATTATCTGTCTGTATTTCTATACTCTCCCTGGTTGTAAAGTATTCCCATGGAAGATCTGCAAGTTTCTCTTCATCATTAATGTCCTGCAGGACAACCGCAGCTCCCTTGCAGTGCTGTTCAAGGAGGTCATTCGGAGTCCCCTGGGCGATAATTTTTCCATAATCCATAATCGCTATCCTGTCGCACAAAATCTGGGCCTCTTCCATGTAGTGGGTAGTAAGGATGATGGTTTTATTCCTTGATTTTATTTCATGTACAATATCCCACAGATACCTGCGTGCCTGAGGATCGAGTCCGGTGGTCGGTTCGTCCAGAAAAATCAATTTCGGATCATTAACAAGAGCCATTGCCAAGAAAAGCCTCTGTTTCTGACCGCCTGAGATCTTCCTGTTATCCCTTTCCAGCAGTTCCCGAAGATGACATGCATCTATCAGATCATCCATAGCTGCTTTTCTTTTATACAAATTCCTGAATGTCTCAATCGTCTCCTTGACGGACAAAAAAAGGGGGAGTTCAGTTTTCTGAAGCTGAATGCCGACCTCTTCTTTAAAACTTTTTCCCCTGGACTTCCCATTATAGAGAATAGTTCCAGAAGTGGGTGACAAAATCCCTTCAATAACCTCTATAGTAGTTGTCTTTCCCGCACCGTTTGGGCCGAGCAAGCCAAAACAGGTGCCTGATTCCACGGAAAAACTGATATTGTCAACAGCATTAACACCAGGAAAATGTTTTACAAGATCTATGATTTCAAGAACCAGCATCATATCCCTTCAAAAGCTTTATCATTTGATTGCGCAGCTGCAATGGATCCTTATTGGGAATAACTCATATTCTAATTTTGACATCAGGTCAATAAATGCATTCATCAAGTTTTTTATTAAAAAAGGTTGAGGTTTCTTAAAACTGATGTATTTAATAGTTATTAAATCTTTCTGGAGGGCCTGTTTCATTGTAATGTGTCTGGGAGGAAAAGCCTTATGAATAGTGAAAAAGAATTTGAAGCGCTTTTAATGGCCGTGCGGGAAGGCTTTGAAGAAAAAATCCCTTTTCACAGGCACTTGGATGTAAAGTTTGAAACATTTTCACTCGATGATGTTTGCATTAGGATTGATATGAGAGAAGAGCTTGTGGGAAATGTTTTTCAGGGTATGCTTCACGGCGGAGTCATTGCCGCTGTCCTGGACATTACCGGCGGGATAAAAAGCACACTTAGTGTTATCAAGGAGATGAAGGGGACTTCCCTGGATGAAATCGTTGAACGCATTTTAAAATTCAGCACGATCGATCTTAGAACAGACTATATCAAACCCGGAAAAGGAAAGTACTTTCTCGCAAAAGGATCAATGTTAAGAATAGGCACGGTTGTAGCTGTGGCGAGAATGGAACTGCATAATGATGAAGGTCAGCTCATTGCCGTGGGTACAGGGACATATAAGGTGTCCTGACATATAATTATTCACCAACTTCAACATTAAGGCCGTATTCCTTCAGGATTTTCATACACCTTGTAACAGTTTCACTGTCAGCCGCCAGACTGGTATCACTACCGTCATACATATACTGCCGCCCCAGGCGGGTGTATTTTGTTCTGCCCCATTCATGATACGGGAGCAGAGATATTTTCTCTGCATTAATTCCTGCTGCCAGTTCAGCTGTTGCCCGCATATTTTCTGCAGAATTGTTAAATCCAGGAGTCAATGGTATTCTCAGCCATACAGTTGTCATTTCCGACGCTTTTTTCAGGTTCTCTAGTATCATATTATTTGAGACCCCGGTTATTCTTTCATGAGCTTCAGGATCTGCACTTTTTATGTCAAACAGTACCAGGTCTGTATATCCTAAAACCTTTTCCATATTTTCCCACACACAGTACCCTGTGGTGTCAAGAGCCGTGTGAAAACCTGCTCTTTTACATTTTTTAAACAGTTCAAGCACAAACTCCCATTGCATCAGGGCTTCTCCGCCTGAAACGGTTACACCGCCTCCGGAATTTGAATAAAATGAACTGTCCTGATTCACAACATTAAACACATCCTCAACTGTTCTGTACTCTCCAGCGATCTCAATGGCATGGGAAGGACAAACCTTGCCGCATTCAAGGCACTGGGTGCACAGATTCCAGTCGATCTGCCGCATGTCATTGACAAACGTAATGGCCCCGGGGCCGCAGGCTTCTTCGCATTTCTTACACCCAATACATTTTCTCTCAGTGACCATCACCTCTGGTTCATTCCTCATCCCTTCCGGATTACTGCACCAGGGACATACCAGCGGACACCCCTTCATAAAAACAGTTGTCCTTATTCCCGGGCCGTCTTGCAAAGAGAATTTTTGGATATTAAATATCAGGCCTTTAAGTTTGTCTGCATTATCTGTCATTATATGTATTGACCTGTACTTGATTTTACATACAGTCTAAGATCTTATCGAGTTTTATTTGTTTCAAAAGTTTTAAATCCGAATATCGAAATCCGAAACAAATTCAAAATCTAAATGTTCAAATGTTCAAAACCATAAACCCCTAAATTTCGAATCAAACTGCATTTTGTTTTGGATTTTGAATTTTGGTCATTTGATATTGTTTCGGATTTCGATATTCGGATTTCAGATTTAAATAATCCATTTTAAAGTATAAATTTTAATAAATGCTGACACTGTCTGTAAAATCAAATATAGACTTTTACACTTATAGCGTCGTCAATCCTTCCCTGATAGCGAATTTTGTCAATTCTGCTATGTTGCGGATATTCAACTTATTCATTATCTTCTGCCGATGGGTCTCAATCGTCTTTACACTCACATTCAGACAGGCAGCAATCTCTTTTGTGGCTTTCCCCTCAGATATAAGCTGCAGAACCTCCCTTTCCCTGTCTGTCAGCATGGAGAGATCCCCTGAGGTTTCACCTTTTAGCTGTCGGTCCTTGATACTCTTGACAACGGTTTCGGAAATCCCCGGGCTCAAGTATGTCTGCCCCTTCATGGCCGTCCTGATGGCCCTGGCAAGTTCATCAAAAGCACAATCCTTGAGCAGATACCCTGAAACGCCGGCCTTAATCATCCCCACAACAAACCTGCGGTCTGAATAGGTAGAAAGCGCAATAACCTTTACATCCTCGACCTCGGATAATATCTGTTTGGTGGCATCGATCCCGTTTAGGTCAGGCATACTGATGTCCATGATCACGATATCCGGTTTATACTTTCTCGTCTGCTTAACAGCTTTTCTGCCGTTTTCAGCAAAAGCAATCACTTCCATCCCTTTTTCCTTCTCAAGAAGGGATTGAAGTCCATCACGTATGATCTTGTGATCATCCGCCAGTAGTATTCTAATACTCATCTCTTTTCCTCTTTACCTGTCGGCACTATCATGGTTACTCGGGTCCCTGTGCCATGTTCTGATTCGATTTCCAGGCAGCCATCAATGTGGCTCAGCCTGTCACGAATGCTGAACAGGCCAAATCCGCCTGTACCGGAAGCATGGGGATCGATCTTTTCTGGATCAAAACCGATCCCATAGTCCTGTATGGAAAATTGTATATTAGTACCGTCTTTTTGTACGGCAACCTCCGCTGTCTCTGTTTTTGAATGTTTGACCGTATTAATCAACAACTCACGGGCTACCCGGAACATAAGGACCTTTGTACTATCATTCATCTCCTTATCCAAGCCGTCATCATGAAAATCAATAATGATACCATGTCGCTCCTGGACCTGGTCGATAAGCCACTCAACCGCTGCTTCAAATCCAAGCTCATAAAGCACAGGAGGACTCAGTTCAAATGTTAATGTGCGCGTGTCGAGTATGGTCTGATTAATCAGTTCACGTACCTCATTCAGCGTTTTTGTATACTCGCTGGCATCAGAAATCTCTTGCAGGGATGCCAGCTTGATCTTTGAAATCGCCAGTGCTTGCCCCACACTGTCATGCAGATCCCGTGCTATACGCCTCCGTTCCTTCTCCTCGGACAATAAGAGTTCATTGGACAGGGACCTCAGTATTTCCTGGTAAGCGATAAGCTCCTTTTCGGTTTTCTTCCGTTCGGTTATATCCCGTATAATAATCAAAACGCCCTGTATCTCTCCTTCCTTTTTAATTAAACCTGAACTCCCTTCAAAAAACACCTTTCTTCCGCTTTTGTGAATACCCTCAAACTCAATAATACCCTGCATTGGTTTGCCGCTGATCACATCATTAAGGATCTCAAGACTTTGCTCGAGGAATTCCGGTTTGAGAAAGTCAAATTCCGTGAATTTCCTCCCCAAAACCTCATCCCTTGTATACCCAAAAAGATCTTCAATTTTTGAATTAAGTTCTACGACCCTCCCTTCTGTATCAATATAAATAAGTTCATCGTTGGCATTTTCAAAAAGGGTCTTGAATTTTTCTTCACTTTCCCGCAGTTCACCTTCAATTTTTTTTTGCCTTTTAAGCTCTTTTTCAAGTTCTCTGACTTTGATTTTCAGGTCTTCAATTGTTGGTTCTGCGGCCATTTTATCACCCAAATCATTAATTATATTATTTTAAACATATATGAAATATATAAAAGAGTCAAAAGAGTATACGTATAACGCATTAAAAATATTAGCATCATACTTGCTTTTTCCTGTTATGTGATTATAATTTAGGTATGGAAAAATTTGATGAAAAGATTCCAGACCCAAAAGAGCTTGAAAAAGAAATCGGTGAATTTCTTACAAAAAAGTTCGGAGATAATGTAAAACTTGTCTCACCGATCGTCCTCCCTGAAGAAGAAGTTCTTGGAAAAGACAAACAGGTTTCCGGGAAAAAAAGAAAAATTAATTTTGATCTTCTACCTGAAGAACTGGTCGCCTACCTTGATCAGTATATTGTAAAACAGGACCATGCCAAGGCTGTTCTAGCCACAAAAATATGTACTCATTTCAATAGGATAAAAAAGCAGCAGGGACAATCCAGTGATGATGCCGGTTCCCTTGTAGGGAGCATTAAAAGTAATGTGCTCATGATCGGACCGACCGGTGTTGGAAAAACCTACATGGTCAAACTGATCGCCAGGAAGATAGGTGTACCATTTGTCAAAGGAGATGCTACCAAATTCAGTGAAACAGGCTATGTAGGCGGGGATGTGGAAGACCTGATCAGGGATCTTGTCAGGGAAGCAGATGATGATATTGAACTCGCCCAGCACGGCATTATTTATATAGATGAAATTGACAAGATCGCTTCCAGCCAAAACCTCATCGGTGCTGATGTGTCCCGAACCGGCGTTCAGC
The DNA here is from genome assembly GCA_028277765.1 of Desulfobacterales bacterium. Taxonomy (GTDB): domain Bacteria; phylum Desulfobacterota; class Desulfobacteria; order Desulfobacterales; family SURF-7; genus JANQFQ01. The sequence continues at coordinate 7,812 of JANQFQ010000098.1, read as the reverse complement.
GGGCGCTTCTTAAACCAATGGAAGAAACAGAAGTAGAGCTGAAGGTACCGCATGATCCAATCTCAATGCTCAAGGAGATCGAACGATTTAGAAAATCCGGAGAACGGGAAAACCGCACGGTAAACACGAAAAACATTCTTTTTATCATGAGCGGGGCCTTTGAAGAACTGTCAGACATCGTCAAAAAAAGGATGACAAAACAGTCTATTGGCTTTAGCGCTCAGATTAGTAATCAGAATAAGGCATTTGATACACTAAAGCACGTTAAATCAGAAGACCTGATATCTTTTGGATTTGAATCCGAGTTTGTCGGCAGACTCCCCATACGTGCTGTTTTTGAAAGGCTTGATGAAAAGGATTTGTATACCATCCTTAAAAACCCAAACAATCCCATAGTTGTCGGGAAAAAACTCGATTTTGCGGCATATGGAATCAATGCCAAATTTGATGACAAGGCACTGAAGTTACTCGCAAAACTCGCAAACAGTGAAAACACGGGTGCAAGGGGTCTTGTAAGTGCCATTGAAGACACCCTCCTTCTTTTTGAAAAGAGACTCCCGTCTACTGATATAAAAATTTTCCCAATAACCGGCAGTATCATAGATCAACCTGAAAAGGTACTGAATAATCTGAGTACAGTTTTATCAAAAGAAAATGCCGGAGAATCGTTTGATAGAATTTTAAAACAGGAAAAAGCTTTTATAAAAGAATATATCACTGCCAACCAGAAGCATTTAGAAAGCATGCACAGCATCAATCTTTCCTCTGGAAGAATTGATAATATATCGGAATATTACTCCCTGAATGCGTCTGATGTGGGAAGCGCCATAAGAAAAATTAAGTTTTACTATGATGAAACAAAAAAAATAGAACTGGCTTTTTTTCAAATACAGGATATGAATATAATACTGGAGGATGATGCCGCTGATTTTATTATTCAGCAGTTTATAAAAGGTTCCATTACTGATATTGAACAGGTTATTGAAAAGCTTACCAAGGATTTTAAATACGGATTCAAGCTTGTCAGGAAGGAAACCGGTAGAAACCGCTTCTTTGTAAATAAAATGGCCTTAATCTCCCCTGAAGAATATATAAGTAATCTCCTCAAACAAGGCAGGGGACCAAAAGAAGAAACAGTGAAAAACCGGCCCCTTATAGATGGTGTGCTGCCTGCGGATGACGATTAATTAGCTCTCAGCATTTGATTTTATCCTATGATTGGTATCTCAAAATTGTACTGCGGAACAGTAGAACCTTCAGACGCCCTGCGCTATGAACGGCATTCAGGAAAACTCCCTTCTCATCTGCTTCAGTTTTCCCAGGATAAAAAACCAGTGGTTGTGTGGAACATAACCAGAAAATGTAACCTGAAATGTGTACACTGCTACGCACAGGCAACAGATAAGCAGAATGAAAACGAACTTTCCACAAAAGATGGAAAGGCTCTGATTGATGACCTGGCTGGCTTCGGAGTCCCTGTGATCCTTTTTTCCGGCGGAGAACCGCTTGTACGGAAGGATCTCCCTGACTTGGCTGCTTACGCGGTTGATAAGGGGATGAGGGCTGTTATATCAACAAACGGCACGCTGATAACACCGGACAGAGCGCGTCTGCTTAAAGAGATCGGTCTGTCATACGTAGGCATCAGCCTTGACGGAATGGAAGATATCAATGACCGATTCAGGGGAGTCAAGGGCGCTTTTAATTCAGCTTTAGATGGCATAAGGAACTGCCTTGATGCAGGGATAAAGGTCGGGCTCCGTTTTACCATAAATCGGTTTAACGTAGATGAAATCCCTGCCATATTCGATCTCCTTGAAGAGATGGAGATCCCGCGGGTCTGTTTTTACCATCTAGTATACGCTGGAAGAGGATCAACACTGGTTGAAGACGACCTGTCCCATGAGCAGAGCAGGCAGGCAGTGGACCTGATTATTGACCGCACAGATGATCTGCATAAAAGGGGAAAACCTAAAGAAGTACTGACCGTTGACAATCACGCAGACGGTCCATACCTGTACCTGAGACTCCTCAGGGAAGATCCAGAACGGGCCCAGGAAGTCCTCGAACTCCTTAAGATGAACGAAGGGAACAATTCCGGCAGAGGGATAGGATGCGTAAGCTGGGACGGCAGGGTACACGCGGATCAGTTCTGGCGCCATCATGCTTTCGGAAATATAAAGGAACGCCCGTTTTCAGACATATGGACAGACACATCTGAACCGCTCATGGGAAAGCTCAAAGAAAAAAAGAAACATGTCAAGGGTCGTTGCGCAGCCTGCCAATGGCTGGATATCTGCGGCGGCAATTTCAGGGTACGCGCTGAAGCTGTGGCCGGTGATATCTGGGCGCCAGATCCGGCATGTTATCTGACAGATGAAGAAATAGGAGCATAACATGATTTTTCCAGATTACAGACCCAGAAGAATGAGGCAAAAGGATGCATTTCGCCGTATGATAAAAGAGACGATCCTTACTTCTGATGACTTAATCCTACCGCTTTTTACCATAAAAGGGAAAAATGTTAAAAATAGTATTACGTCTATGCCTGGTCATTTTCAGCTTTCCTTGGATAATCTAATAAAAACTGTAAAAGAGGCGCATGAACTCGGGCTTCCTGCTGTAATGCTTTTTGGAATTCCTGATAAAAAAGACTCCCTGGCCACTAAAGCTTATGCGAAAAATGGTATTGTTCAAAATACGATAAAAGCTTTAAAAGATGCCGTACCGGATATTATGCTCATCACTGATGTCTGCCTCTGCCAGTATACGGATCATGGACACTGTGGTGTGGTTGACGGGAATCATATCGATAATGATGCTTCAATTGAACTTATCGCGAAAACAGCCTTGTCCCATGCCGAGGCAGGCGCGGACATGGTAGCACCCTCCGACATGATGGACGGCCGTATTGCTGAAATCCGTCAGGCACTTGATGCCAATAATTTTAGCGATGTTCCGATCATGTCATACGCTGTAAAATATTGTTCCTCTTTTTACGGTCCTTTCCGAAAGGCAGCGGATTCAGCCCCCCAGTTCGGTGACAGGCGGACATACCAGATGGACCCGGCAAACGGACTTGAAGCCATACGCGAAGCAACAATGGATGTGGAAGAAGGGGCTGACATCATCATGATCAAGCCAGCCCTCCCATACCTGGATATTATCAGCCGCATCCGTGAAGAAATTGATCTGCCAATGGCCGCGTACAATGTCAGCGGTGAATTTGCCATGGTTAAGGCCGCACATGAAAAAGGCTGGATTGACGGAAAAAAAGTAATGATGGAAACATTAACCGCCATTAAACGGGCAGGCGCTGATATGATCCTCACCTATTTCGCACTGGAAGCTGCGAATGAAATGAAAAAGTAGTCATCATGCCAGGTCATCCAGCATCCCATCCACACCCTGAAAACAGCGAAACATCACCCCTCCGACTTGTTGCGTGGGAAACAACACGAAACTGCAATCTTTCCTGTGTTCACTGCCGCGCTTCTGCTGAAAAGGGCCCGTATGAAGGAGAACTGGATACCAGGACCGCCATCCGCCTTATTGACCAAATAGCCGAAACCGCCAAACCAATCGTTATCCTGACCGGCGGAGAACCCCTTCTTAGGCCCGACATATTTGAACTCGCTTCATACGGTACGGAAAAAGGCCTCAGGATGGTCATGGCACCTAATGGAACACTGATTACAGAGAAAATCGCGGGAAAAATGGTAGAAACAGGCATCAAACGGATCAGCATCAGTATTGACGGCGCAGGGAAAGACCATCACGACAGTTTCAGAGGTGTCAAGGGCGCTTATGATGAGGCGCTCAAGGGGCTCAACTTCGCAAGGGAAGCTGGCATTGAGTTCCAGATCAATACCACCATTACACAGGCAAACCTGGATCAGATACCAGAAATTCTTGAACTTGCAGAAAAACTGGGCGCAGCCGCACACCATATTTTTTTGCTCGTTCCCACTGGACGGGGCAAATATATATTAGATCAGGAAATAACCGCTGATGACTATGAAAAAACATTAAACTGGTTTTACGACCAGAGGCAACATACAACACTACAACTGAAAGCCACATGCGCTCCACATTATTACCGGATTCTCAGGCAGAGGGCTAAAAAAGACGGACAAGCCGTGACCTTTAAGACCCATGGCCTGGATGCTGTTACTAGGGGATGCCTTGGTGGCACAGGTTTCTGTTTTATTTCACACACAGGGATTGTGCAGCCCTGCGGCTATCTGAACATCAACTGCGGTGATGTCACAAAACAGCCGTTTAATGACATCTGGAACAGCTCGGACGTCTTTCTGTCTCTCCGTAATTATGATAATCTGAAGGGGAAATGCGGACAATGTGAATTCAAAAAAGTATGCGGCGGATGCCGGGCAAGGGCGTTTGAAGCAACCGGCGACTATCTTGCCGAAGAACCCCTCTGTACTTACCTGCCGGGTAGTCCATCAGCTCGTTAAGCTATTAATCCAACTAAACGCAATGTTGGGTTTCGCCTCGTCAACATTAATATTTAAAAGACCTCGAAAATCGTAGGTTGGGTTACGTTTTTCAACCCAACAAATACATACCGGCTCTACCCAACCTACTACTAACCCGATCACGACCACCGCTTCGCTGACCACGATCACGACTCTTTTTAAGACTGGCAGAGCGAAGCGATACATCAACTTTAGGCACTTTAGCGCACTTTAGCGCACTTTAGGCACTTTTTGTTCCTCTTATTTATCATCCCACTTATTCATTTCAGGATTAAGCCTGCTTTCATTGGCAATCCTGAGTCGGTCAGTCATGGACATAATTATTTTGGCCATAAAAAGCGGCAGTTTCTTAATATTCTGGGTAAGAACGTTTTTTGTGAGTATTGCGGCATCTGTATCCTCAAGGGCCACAACACTCGCATTCCTTTTATCTTTTGCGATCAGCGACATCTCACCAACAATGGCCCCCCTGCCCAGTGTATCCAGTGACAACCTACCTTCCTTTGATTCCTTATAGACCTCGACCTCACCTTTTAAAATTAGATAGGCTTCTTTTCCTGTTTCACCCTCCTTGATAAGATGATCACCTTTTTTAAATGTCTTTTTCTTTGGATCTGACCATTTCCCTGAAATAAGGGCCTCCAGGTCATTAATCATATGATCAACCGACTTATACCGTTTCTTTTTTTTCGGATGCATCGCCTTCAGCGTTATTCTGAGCAATTCATCTGGGTTTTGTATCCTGGGATTTTGTATCTGTGGTACTTCAAGTTTTCTGTCAAGGGCAAGTTGTAAAACGTCATTGATATTATCTGCATAATAAGGGGCTTCAAGAGTAAGTATCTTATGCAATGTAGCGCCAAGAAGGAATATATCACTTGTTTCATCCAGATCAGCGGGAATCCCCCTGGCATGTTCAGGAGACATATAAGCAGGCGATCCCTGAATAATCTTTTCTGTGCTTTGTGAATACTGAAGCATCTCCTCTAAAACCTCTCTTTTGGCTTGATCTTCTTCTTTAGTGGGATCGCCGATATACTTTGCAATCCCCCAGTCCATGAGGAGGACTTCACCGAACTCACCCACCATGACATTCTGGGGTTTGATATCATTATGAATGATCCCCTTGGAATGTGCGAAAGAGACTGCATCACATATCTTTCTGAATATATTAAGGATAGTGTATTCATCATATTTTTTTATGTAATCTTCATCTTCATCTTCTATCAAATCCAGGATATTTGAAAAGGATTCACCATGCACAAGTTTCATAGTAAAAAACAGACCTGTATCATCGTGACAGCCCAGTTCATGAACAGGAATAATGTTCGGATGTTCCAGAAAGCCTGTAATTCTAGCTTCCCTGATAAAGCTGTCAAGAGTTTCATGGTCCTTTTTTACAACAGGGAGGATGACTTTCATTGCTGTTGTACGTGACAGGTCGAGATCAAGGACATTGAATATTGTCCCCATACCACCGGATAAAAGCTGCTCCCTGAATTCATACCTGTGATCAATCCGTCCGTCCTTCACTCTCTTGCTGTAAAACTTGGTCTCTGTTTCAGTGGCAGCATATTTAGGTGCTATTCTATCAACTTTAGTGGCTTCACTATCATCAGAAGAAAGTTGGCCAAATACGGATTCAGGTTTTTTAGTGACTGAGTCCTCGACGATGATCATTGTATCGTTGGGTGAAAATTCCTTGCTCATCATCGTGACGGTTTTGTCTGAGCTATCCATAATTTATTTCTCCGATTGGATTTTTCTATTGTTTCAAACTGGATATCATAAAAACTTAAGCCCGGTCAATTCTATTCGCAAAAAAGTATTGATTTACCTAAAAATGCCGGTCCCATTGATTGACATTCTATCTGTTTTAGTGTTTAATAATGAACAAAATTTTAATTGAACAGGATACCTTTCATAATAATTAATTTAAAAAAAGTATCTATATAACAATAATTTGCTTTAAGTGAATATATAAGAAAAGTCTCTCAGATAAGAAGACAGGGAATCAGTATATGACTAAAAAAAAATCAAAACAGAAAGACAGTCAGAGCCGGTCTAAAAAAACCAAAGAAACCGACGTTCCATGCTGTGAAATTACCGGCCAATCCTGTGCAGAAAGCACTTACACTATGGGAAGAAAGTGCGCGTGCAAAACCTGCAAAGAATATTTTAAAAACGAAAAAAGCTGAACCTTTTTTCCAAAACTATTCTATACCGCTCATAACCTGCCGGTTTCAGTAACCCTTTTGCGCCATTAAAACAATTGAGTATTCAATCAATGGCAATTCATGCCCCAAACTATATCTGAAATAATATGCCACTGATAAGTGTTATCATACCCACGTACAACCGTGGATGGATACTGGAAAAAGCCATCGATTCTGTTCTTGTTCAGGAATTCAATGATTTTGAACTGATCGTTGTTGATGATGGGTCAATTGATAACACAGAGGAAATCCTAAACAACTACGGTAACCAAATAAACGTTATCCATCAGGACAATCAGGGGGTCAGCGCGGCAAGAAACCTCGGTATAAAATCCGCTTCAGGACGATATATAGCATTTCTCGATTCTGATGATACTTGGCTCCCGAAAAAACTAACCATCCAGTCAGACTTCTTCACATCAAAACCAGATGCTCTCATTTGCCAGACCGGAGAGACTTGGATAAGAAACGGGAAACAGATTAATCCCAAAAACCGGCATAAAAAATTATCAGGCATGATTTTTGAGCAGTCTCTGGCGCTTTGCCTTGTGAGCCCATCAGCTGTGATGATAGACCAGCACCTTTTTGAGCAGGTTGGCCTGTTTGATGAAAATCTACCGGCTTGTGAGGACTATGATCTGTGGTTGAGAATAACCTTCAGGTTTCCGGTTTACCTGATTGACACACCCATGGTAATAAAACATGGAGGACATGATGACCAGCTATCTAAGACTCCGGGACTTGACAGATACCGGATTCAGTCCATAAGAAATCTTCTGGAGACCTCCCTTTTATCAAACGATCAGCGTACAGCCGCCATAAAAATGCTAAAAAAAAAATGCGCTATCTACGCCAACGGATGTGTGAAACGAGGAAAACATGAACAAGCGGAAGAGTACAATCGGCTCGCAGAGCAATATAGATAAGGATTAGGAGCTGAGGAGTGAATGAAGCACATCACGACAAATCCGAAATCCGAAGCACGAAATCCGAAACAAATTCGAAATCTAAATGTTCAAATGCTCAAAACCAAAACCGACTAAATTTTCGATTCAAACCGACATTTGTATTTTGGTCATTTGATATTGTTTCGGATTTCG
>JANQFQ010000047.1 GCA_028277765.1 Desulfobacterales bacterium | reverse complement strand
TTTGCTTAAGAAAAACTTGACACGAATTAATTCCCGGGCTATAATTAAGTCATTGCTTAATTACTTAATTATAATATTGGTTAATGATAATGGAACCTTCTGAGATATTTAAAGTACTCAGTGTGGAAACACGCGTGAGAATAATCGAACTCCTTAAAGGTCAGGGACCTTTAGGCACAAAGGATATAGCGACAACAATAGGTATCACAACTGCTGCTGTATCCCAGCATCTTAAAATATTAAAACAAGCGGGTCTTGTTAGAAGTGAAAGGAAAGGATACTGGATACCATATAAAATAGATGAAAAAGCAATGGAAAATTGCCGGCAAATATTAAATGAAGTTTGTACATGCGGGTGCAAAGGGACAGGACAATTTAGAGAAACTGAATCAGAAAGATCAAACCTGGAATCCTTGAAAAAGTATGAGGAAGAGCTCAGAATTGAGCTTGGTTCTATAAGGCAACGGTTAAAAGAATTGGAGGCCAAGGAAGAGTAGGGGATTTTTTTTGTCCATATAGTTAAGTTATTGCTTAAATACTTAAACAGAAAGGAGGTGATAATAATGGCAGAGAAAAAAAACATCTGCGGCTGTGGCTGTACTTCGTCAAAGAAAGGGAGTGAAAAACAGGCTAACGACAAAAAGGATGCTAAGAAGTCTAAATAGGTAAAAGGTTTTATCTTATCACCAAGGGGGATTGGTATGTTGAGAAACATGTCTTTCCCCTTTTTGTGTTTAGGGTGGATAATATTTCAACCTTTTCTACTCACTCATCTCACCTTGAAATATCCATCTGTCAGGATATTATTCATCACTATCTATTTCTTACTCAGATAACGGATGTGTCAAATCTTATATAATTTAAAAAAAGGAGACAAAAATGAAAAGATTGATGATGATCAGCCTAACATGCATCATGGTTTTTAGTACGGCAAACATATTATGTGCCATGAGCAAAACACCTCCGCCACCGGAATCGTCTGAAGCACCGCCAACAGTGACAGAATTGGCAGACCCTCCAGATCTACCACCAGATCCATGGCTGCGGAAGTGCTTTTTTGGTGATTTACACGTGCACACAGAACTCTCTTCAGATGCTTTTGGTGAAGGTACCCGGACCACCCTGGATGAAGCATATGAATTTGCCAGGGGTGGTGAAATCGATCTCCCCCCTTATTGCGATGGGAGTGATCCAGACTGCGTTCAGCGAACATTGAAGCTCGATCGCCCCCTGGATTTTGTGGCCATTACCGATCACGCGGAGTTTCTGGGTGAACAGGATATCTGTAGAGATGAGAATGCAAAAGGTTATAACAGTATACGGTGCAAGAATTACCGTAAAAACACGCAGCTTTCATTTTTACTCTGGAATTCGAGGTTGTCCAAAAAACCGATCGGGAATGCCACCACAATAGACCGTTTCCTTATATTCAGGTCAGGAAATGTACCAGCTCGTCCGATTTCATATTTTGACGCACCGAAAACTGAGTGGCTCTGGAGCATGCTGGAAGAAGAATGTGCCCCCCTGATTGTGAGTTTATCTCTATTCCTCACAATTCCAATTTAAGCGCCGGGCTCATGTTTGAACTCTTGCCTGTTGACCTTACGTATGAGGATTACGCTGATTTAAGCGCTGAATATGAACGGCTGATAGAGATAACCCAGCACAAGGGTGAGTCAGAATGTTTTAAAGGATGCGATCCTCTTTATTCAACTGATGAAGCCTGCGGTTTTGAAAAACTCCCTTTTGATAATATCATGGGCGCCCGCCTGTACTCTTTGCCCACACTTACCGATCCGAACCCAAAATCATTTGTCAGATATGGATTAAAACAGGGTTTGCTATATCTAGTGGATCCAGAAGATTATAACCTTCCGGACAGTAATGACTATGACACGAGATTTCTCGGGTTTAATCCTTTTAAATACGGAATGATCGGCAGTACGGACACGCACCTGGGAACCGCGGGAGCTGTTGCGGAAAATAACTACAAGGGGAACACTGCCCAGGGCGGCGCATTGAGCCAGGCGGAAGGTCTACCAGATTATGCGGGAAACAATCCCGGAGGGTTGGCAGTCCTGTGGGCGGATGAAAATTCCCGAGATGGTCTGTTTGATGCCATGAAGAGGAGAGAGGCGTATGCGACAAGCGGTCCCAGGATAACACTCAGATTTTTCGGCATGTGGGCAGATCCTGGTTCACCCCTGCTGGATATGTGTGGAACAGCAGATTTTGCCGAAACCGGTTATATAAATGGTGTGCCAATGGGAGATGACCTTCCTTCGATACCTGTATCACCTGATGCACTGCCGACATTTGCGGTATACGCACACAAAGATGAAGGTGTGCCGGGGAATCCCGATGTGCTTTCAACTCAGCTGCAGAAAATCCAGATCATAAAAGGATGGGTTGATGAATCTGGGCCCCATGAGAACGTGTATACGATTAATCCTGATTCTCAGCCCCATGATACTGGCGCGATTGTGGATACCAATACATGTGAGACAATCGGTACAGGATACGATGAATTGTGCAGAGTATGGCAGGATCCTGATTTTAATCCTGATTATCCGGCTTTTTATTATGTAAGAGTTCTGGAAAATCCTACTTGCCGCTGGACCACATGGCTGTGCAAGGATGTGGATCCATATACAACAGGTCTGTTTGGGCAAAAGAAATGTAAAGATGGATACGAGGAATGTTGTGATCCCGAATATCCCCAGACCATCCAGGAGCGCGCATGGTCATCACCTATCTGGTACACACCGTAAAGGAGAATATGCGTGACAAGAATGCTGAAACATCCGGCCTGTATTTTTATACTTCTGGGCACGCTGGTATTTATCATGACCGAAGTGGGCAGCGGGCTGTTCAATGAAACCGGAAACAGTGAACGTGAGTTCATCCGCATTTCCAGCCAGGAACTTGTTGATATGACAAAAAGCTGGGAACGGACAAATAGGACCGAGGCTGATCCTGCTGTTCTGAATTATCTTGTAGACAATATGGTATACAATGAGGTCCTGTGCCGGGAAGCACTTAAGCTGGATTTACATCAAACAGATACGGTTGTCTGGCAGCGGCTTGTGCAGAATATGCGGTTTGTGGAACCGGACACGGCCATGGATGAGGAGAAGCTGTTTGAGCAGGCATTGTCTCTTGATATGCATCTGTCTGACCTGATCGTGAAACGGCGACTCGTTTCAAGAATGGAACGGTTCATCAAGAGGGCCCATGCTATTGAGGAACCAGAAGAGGCGGATATTGATCGGTTCATAAAAAAGAACTCGAATATGTTCGCACAGGGGGGGCGATTATCGTTCAGTCATGTTTTTCTGGTGAATGATGGCAGATATGAGGATGCAGAAAAATACGGAACCCAGTTGCTTAAAGAACTGAGATCAGGAAACACGACACCGGAAAAAGCGTATAGGCTAGGAGACATGTTCCCGATTTCATACTTTTTCAAGCATTCCGGTCTGGCATATATCCGGAACACTTTTGGGAAGAGATTTATTGATAACCTCCTTTCATGCGAGACTGGAATATGGTGTGGTCCCTTTAAATCAAATTATGGGATACATCTTGTCCGTGTTGAAGAACGGAACATTACGGCTGTTTCAGATCTGCCTGAAAACCGCGGCAGGGCAAGAAACTGTCTGATGGTTGAAAAAGAGAAAGAACTCATTCAAGAGATTGTAGAAGAACTGAGAAATCGGTATTATACTGTTTTAATAGACGGTGTTCCAGTCGCCAGATACGGTTTTGAGAGTCTGCTGGATGTGTAGGATATCAGGACTGAGTGATGAGGACTGAGAACTGAGTGAAAGAAGGGAAACTGGATGCTGGATACTGGATGAAAAAGGGATATGATATATGGTATAGGGCAAAGAAACGAGAAATTGATTATTGAAGAATTGAGGGATTGAGGAATTGGGCGGGTCGCGACCCGCCCGGCCTGGAGATTTAGCAGGATACTGTCTGATAATATCGTAGGGATAGAGTAAGATGAAGAATAGGTTTATTGCTTTTTTTATGGTAAACGCGTTTCTCTCAATATTGCTGAGTGCTACTGGTGTGGAAGCTCACAAACTGGCACCTTCATTGCTTGAGATAAAGGAAAAAGAGAATGGCATTGTCGAGGTGTTCTGGAAAGAATCTATTTTTCAACAAAAAGGAAAAAGGGTTGAGCCTGTTCTGCCTCAGTTTTGCGCACCAATCGGAAAGACGGTAACAGAAGTGACGGGTACGGGTATGGGCATACGGTGGCGGGCTGACTGTAACGGGAACACGATAAAGGGGAGCTTTATCAAGATCAACAGCAATGGGAAAACATCTGTTTGTGTTGTTCTTCGCATAATGTTTCTTGATGGTCAGCGTATACAGACGATCCTTACGCAACAAAAACCGGTCTTTCAAGTCCCATCTACACAGAGAACATCACAGGTGATGAAAAACTATATGGTGCTGGGCCTAAAACACTTATTCAGCGGTTTTGACCACATGCTTTTCATCACGGGCCTATTATTTCTAATCCGAAAAAAGCGGGTTCTGCTCTGGACAATTACCGCGTTTACGGTTGGTCACAGTGTAACCCTTTCCCTTGCCGCGCTGGGGCTGATCCGCTTTCCATCTTCATGGATAGAGTTTGGCATTGCCTGCAGTATTTTTATTCTTGCCGTTGAAGTGGCGAGCCGTAAGGAATCGACTTCAAAAGGATCATGGTTGTATCGCCGACCATGGGCAATGGCCGCGGCCTTTGGCCTGCTTCACGGTCTTGGTTTTGCAAGCGCGCTTGGTGAAATCGGATTGCCAAGGTCGGATATACCTGTGGCCTTGTTTTCCTTTAATGTTGGCATTGAGCTGGGGCAGTGCGCGTGGGTGTTTTTTATCTGGGGTGTAACGAGCCTGTATAAAGGGCTGTCACTTCCTGTTTTTTATTTGGCAAGGCAGGCAGCGGTTTATACTATGGGTACGTGCGCTTCATATTGGTGTATTGCAAGATTTTTTGAAGCATTTCTATAAAAAAGGACACAGTTTAAAACAAATTAGGAATCATTGAGGTCCTTTTCGCCAGGTTTCTTTGTGTTGTCGGACATGGGACCATAGGTCACTGGCAGTTTTTAGAACCACCAATAGTCCATACCCTAAGATATGAGGTCCGAGCGCTTTGACCAGCATGCCGCCCAGAATGATTGTCAGCTGCATGATCACGATTCTGGTATAACACTGTCCGACGATGTGGTCGCCGTCCGCAGTTTCATATTCACGGAGCCCAAGGAAATTCAGCTTATAAGAGATCCCATGGCTAATAAATAGGGCGACAACAACCACTACTGTTTCCCATCGGAGCATCAATTCAATCAGGATCCGTATCAATTTGGCCGCAAAGACAGGAAAAGAAGGTTGTGGTGCAGGTGGAAATATGTCCGGGGCAAAAACGCCCACAAGGAAGAGAAAATGCCCAGCCATAAACGCCCCGAAGTGAAAGATAAAGAAACCCGCTGTGAGCAGGGCCAAGGGCCCCTCGACCTTAAAGAGTTTGAGAATTTGGTAGAAGGCGATGATTGCACTTTCGAGCCAGTAGAAAAAAATCAGCATAAAGACATCCCACCCCAGGAAAATGCATCCCAATAAAGGTAGTGTGTTGGCTGCTATAAGGGATAAAACTGAACGTTGTCTATAGAAGTCTCTGTGTACGGGCATGAGTGTGATACCTTAATATTTAAGTGCGATTAACTTAGAAGATAAAGGGATAAGCTGTTCTTTGTACTTGTTTTTACACATTTTATGATATAATGTCAAATAATTAGCATTTTTGAAGTAAAGCTAAACAGCGCGTGATAAACCACTCATCGTCTGACACACAAAAATCCCGCTATTGGGGAACAGCTAACCTAACGATTAATGTTGTTTAAATAAGATAAGGAGGGAAACATGGTCAAACGCGTGATTCACAATAATTTTTTGTTTGTCGTCGCTGTTTTTTTCCTGATTGTGACTGTTGGTTGCGGGAGTGATGCTGAGAAAGATTCAGCACAACAAAAGAGTACGGCCAAACCGCACACGGAAAAGAATATGGCATCAGAAAAAGACGCTTCCTCATCTGATGAATTTAGCACTGAAATTCCCTCAGGCTTTAAGCGTATTCCAACACGTCCCATACATGCTAATAGCGGCGAGTTTCACAGTCTGTGGGGGCCCCTTCTTCATCAGAAAGAAGTGTACGTGCCGTCATTTGATGAGTTACCAGATATGACTCCGGATAGTGCCAGGCCGGTGAAGGCAAGTGAGATTACCAGAAAGGCTTTATACGTTCAGAATAACATGAACGGCCAGATGCAGTCTTTTAATGTATTGTATACTGATACACGGCTGTTTACATCAACCCAGCTGTTCAGTTCCATGTCTCCTGTGTCATACCTAAAAGAGGTTCTCTTTGATACAACTGCGGCAGGTGTGGCCTTTAATCCACCCAGTCGCGTCATGAAGCGAGATCTTGGTGATGTGACCTATCTTATGAAGACCGGTATTGCCGAACTGATCGGTTTCCTGGAAACAGGCGGTATAGAACCTGATGGAACCCCTTACTCGCAGCTGGCAGTTGAGGCGTTTAATAAGAATCAGCCTTATCAGGTGCTTTACTACTGGATGAAATCCTATCGTACCCCCCGACTTAATGACGACTGGAAACAGGCTGAGGCATCCAAACTAAAGGCTTACTGGGAGTTGAATTTTCCAGGTTCTCGTAAGAGAGCGAAAGGAGAACTCGACTGGTTTATGAATACACATGGGGCCAATCCTGAACTGGAAACACTTTCAGCGTTTTGGGCAGACAGATGATACAAAACATTTAGATTCTTCCAACTAAAACATTTCAACTCTACCCAATTACTACGGGAGGAATCCGTTTATGCTTTTACCGCAGACAATTGATGGGTACAGTACCCTACACACTAAAATTTGAAACCCGAAGCACGAAATTCCCCGGCGACGGGTCAGGCGAAACAAATTCGAATATCAAATGTTCAAATTTTCAAAACGCCTATTTGTATTTAATTATTTTGCCCTAAACTATCTTTCTTTAAATAATCGACCACGATCACGCTTATAGCGTGACTGACCACGATTTTTGAATGGCAGAGTGAAGCGAAACCATAACTTTAGGCACTTTAGCGAACTTTAGGCATTTTAGGCACTATGTTTTTTAACTATGAAAGGAGTTGCTTGATTCTTCGGCTAATTCAGTGTATCTTAGTAATATATCCTTTTTATTCAACTAGTTCTTCCTGGATTGTTGTATGATGAACTAGGATGAAACGATTAAGGGTTAAGGTTTATTGCAGGATTCGGAATGGGAACGTGATGAAAGGCGAGAGACAGTAAAAAAGAGAGCTGTTAATATGAGAAAATATTTATTTCGTATAAAGAACGGATTGAACAAAATCGGGGACCCCCTGTCCTGGTCAACTACGGATAAATGTATCTTATGGCTATTTATTCTTCCTTTACCTTTTTCCATCGGCCTTGGTCTTCTTTTAATCCTCGTGATGAACTATCCAGAGAGTTTTGCTTTTTATAACACAGAGATCGTAAAAGAGGTGTGCGCTGGTTTCTGGGTTGGAGCGGCTTTTTTCGGTGGTCTTGGCGTAATAGGTTTTTTAATTCGAAAACGTTTTCCCGGAAGCCGTGTCTATGTATATACGGTGCTGCAGGTCACATGGATCTGTTCCTCGGTGATCATTTATTTGGCAGGCCCTCTTACAAGTCCTGCCGGGGCCACTGCTTTATTCGGCACCTGGCTTATAGCTTATACACTTTTTGATCGCACTCCGGTTTTATACGGATTGGGAAGTTTTTTAGTCATTCAGGTGCTGACGTTATGGGCCTGTCAAAAAGGGCTTATACCATACGCACCGCTTATGCATGAAACACATGTTATTGATGGCCGGTTTATGGTATCATGGCTTATTTTCATTGTTGGCGGTTGTCTGCTTTTTATAATAACTAACTTTGTTATAAGCGGTTATATCATCGAGCGTCTCCGCATCCGGGAGAACAGACTGGATGAAATGGCGAAAACCGACGAGCTAACACAGTTGTATAATCGGAGATATTTTTTTGATCTTTTTAACAAGGAGATGTCCCGGTCATTAAGATATAAAAGAAATATGGCGATGATTCTGGGAGATATTGACCACTTCAAACAGATTAATGATGTATATGGTCACCTTGCCGGAGACGAAGCACTTGTAGAAGTTGCCGATGCCCTTAATTCACAGCTTCGTGAGCATGATATTATTGCCCGGTACGGCGGGGAAGAATTCATCATCTTACTTCCTGAAACTGATCTTGAGGGAGCGAATGTTGTCGCAGAGCGGTGCAGGACAGCAGTTGAATCAAGGAGAATACACACCAGGCACGGGCATACGATTTCCCTGACAATAAGCCTGGGCGTCACTATCTGTCTTGTTACCCATGGCATTAAACCTGAAGAGATGATAAAACGTGCGGATGAATCCCTGTATCGTGCGAAAAATATGGGCCGCAACAGGGTGGTTTCAACCGGTTAATTGGAGAGAGCGGGATCATACCGGCAATGCTTAAGTGTATTGACCAGTACTTGATTTTACAAGACACACAATCTGTTTTATTATTAATAGCAGAATTCAAGTCCCAGGGCCAATGCGGTTGTTTTATTTTCAGTGTTGAGGACCATGTTGTCAAGTTCACGATCACGGAAATCCACATCATCCCAGATGGTCCTGCCGATAGCGAAGTTGAACTTGATATGATCAGTGATATCATATGCGAATCCAGTGCCG
>JANQFQ010000054.1 GCA_028277765.1 Desulfobacterales bacterium | reverse complement strand
ATTTATAATTATAAATGTCAAATAGTGCGTTTTCACCCTATTTTTATTTTCTACTAAATATATATAAAATATTTTTTTTATTTAAATAATATAATACCTTGCGAAATTTTACATATTATGTTAGAAATTTAAAATTAAAAAATTTAAAAAGGAATTTATTATCCATGTCAGAAAAACATCCTGAATGCCCGCTGTATAATCCTTTAAACTGCAAAGAATATTACAATCCAAAGCTCTGCGCGTTTGTTAAGAAGGATAAAATTTGTCTGAAAAAGAAAAAACCGAAGTCAAAAGCAGCAAAGAAAAAGACAGCAGCAAAAAAAGCGAGTAAAAAAAAGAAAAAGAAAAGTTAATCAACCTACTGTTAATTAAAGTTATATTGATAAACGCACGATAGAAGCTATATTTAAAAAATTTCTTTTTTATGCATTTCCAGCCATATCTGAAAGGAGGGCCGGGTCAATCCCCATGATATTCATTACTTCCTTCCAGCGATCTTCAACAGGTGTGTGAAAAATCACCTTATTTTCAAGAGGACAGCTTAGCCAGGCGTTCTGCATGATCTCGTATTCCAGCTGTCCCTTCCCCCAGCCAGCACAACCAAGCACTACTGCGAATAATTCAGGCCCATTACCCAAAGCGATCGCATTAACAATGTCCTTAGTATTGCTCATGGCAAGATCTGGCGTAATCATAAGACATCCTCCCCATTCAAAGGGTGAACCATGTAGGATGAAAATATCGCCGGTATGCACAGGACCTCCCACATATACCGGTATGGTTTCACAATCCTTTTTATAATCGACCTTGAGTTCTTCAAAAATATCTTTACACGAAAGAAAAGGATGAATTCGGTTAATAATAAGTCCGACAGCCCCTTCAGCATTGTGTTCGCAAATACAGGTAACTGTATAGGAAAAATTGGGATCAGCAAGGCTAGGCATTGCTGTCAGGAACTGTCCTTTTAGAAAACTTTGAGAAGGGTCTGTCATGTCAGTTTTTCCTTTAATTGAATTGGCATAGACATGAAAACATTATTTATATTAATTTAAAATAGTTAGCGGCCATAGACATCGTCCAGCCTGACGATATCATCTTCACCCAGGTATTCACCTGACCGTACCTCGATCAGCTCAATCGGTTCATCCCCCGGATTTTCAAGCCTGTGTACCATCCCGGCTGAAATGAAAGCTGATTCATTCTCTTTCAGGTCAAACTGCTTCTCCTCTTTTGTAATTCTGGCAATACCCCTGAGAACGATCCAGTGTTCAGCCCGTCTCTCGTGTTTCTGAAGTGAAATTTTAGCGCCGGGATTTACGGTGATCTTTTTCACCTGAAATCTGTCTGAAAAATATATTCCCTCAGAAAAGCCCCACGGTCTGTATACATTCCTGTGGACTATGGCTTCGTCTCTCTTGCTCGATTTCAATTTTTCAACCAATTGCTTAACATCTTGAACCTTTTCCCGCGGTGAGATAAGCACTGCATCAGATGTCTCAACAACAATATGATCCTTCAGGCCTACAGCAGCCACCAGTCTGTCCGTTGCATTCAGGTATGAACCAGTAACATCGTCTATAAGGACGTCCCCATGAATCACGTTGTTTTTGTCATCCTTTGTTCCGGTCTGCCACAAGGCTTCCCAGGATCCCAGATCGTCCCATCCCGCGTCCAAAGGAATCATTAATCCATTTTCCGTCTTCTCCATAACAGCATAATCAATTGATTCACCAGGACAGGCTTTAAACGATGGTTCATCCAGCCGGAAAAAATCAAGGTCTGCCTGTCCTTTTTGAAAAGCGTTTCTACAGGCATCCACGATTTCCGGTGCGTATTTTTTCAGCTCATCAAGTACCGCAGAAGCCCTGAACATAAACATACCGCTGTTCCAGCAGTATGCACCGGTCTCAATATATTCCCTGGCTGTAGCTAAATCCGGTTTTTCAACAAAGGCATCAATAGCAAAAGCCACTGCTTCATTCCCATCTTCTTGCTTGGGATTGGGAACACTTTCTCCCTTCCGGATATAACCATAACCGGTTTCAGGGGCTGTCGGCACAATGCCGAAAGTGATCAATTTCCCCTTTTCAGCAAGAAAACCGCCTATCTTCAGTGCTTCATGAAAAACCTGGATCTTTTTTATATAGTGGTCCGCGGGAAGGATAAGCAGGATAGCGTCCTTATCCGCAGCTATTGCCTTAAAAGCAGATACAGCAACTGCCGGCGCAGTGTTCCTCCCAACAGGCTCAAGAATAATTGAATCAGGAACAGCATTGACAGCCAGCAGCTGTTCAGCCGCCATAAAGCGATGATCCTGATTGCAGATCAGTATAGGACCCCCACAATCCTTGAGGTTTTGTAGGCGCAGAACCGTGCTCTGAAGCATGGTGTGGTCATCCACAAGACTCAGCATCTGTTTTGGGTGCCTGGCACGGGACAGCGGCCACAGCCGTGTACCAGTACCGCCTGCAAGTATAACAGGAACAATCATTTCAGGCTCCTAAATCACGTCATTAAGTTATTTATCTGTTAGATACTGAATACTAGATACTGGATACTAGATACTAGATACTGGATGCTAGATACTAGATACTGGGTGCTGGATACTAGATACTGGGTGCTGGATAACAACATAGCGGGAGAAACCCCGCCCGGCACCCTATACATAAGCCTTATACCCCTTTTTTGATTTCTGTTTCTAATCCGATCACGACCACGAAATTATAATAGCAGAGCGGAGCGATACATCAACTTTAGGCACTTTAGCGCACTTTAGGCACTTGTAACTTTAGGCACTTTTTCACTCCTACCTCTCTCTGCTGACCACAAACCAAGGATTCAGCAGTTCAGGCCGGTTGTATGTAAGCGGTTTCCCTGTACCATGGATCAGCACAGCAGCTCCGGCATTCTCAGCCACAGCCTGTCCAGCAGCAGTATCCCATTCCATTGTAGGCCCAAGTCGAGGATAAATATCCGCAGTCCCCTCTGCAACAAGACAGAACTTAAGAGAACTTCCAGCAGACACAAAATGAACATCGCCAAATTGAGCCCTTTTCTTTTCAACAAATGTTTCAAGCTCCGGAGTTGAATGGGAACGGCTGCCGACGATGGTATATGGTCGGTCTGAATCCAGGCTGTTGGGAAGCTTTGCGGCCATGTCCGTCAGCCAATCTAGAGATAAGTCTTCAACCTTTTCTGTGCCGGTTAATTCAAGCTTATATGCTCCTTTGCCCCTTGCAGCAAAATAGAGAGTGCTGGTCACCGGTACAAGGATAACACCCATTATCGGTCTATTATTTTTAACCATGGCGATGTTTACAGTAAACTCACCATTCCGGTTAATAAACTCTTTAGTACCGTCAAGGGGATCAATAATCCACATGGTATCCCAGTCTGCCCTTGATTCAAAAGGTATTTTCTTGCCTTCTTCACTCAGTATCGGGATATTGCTTTCGACAAGATGTTCTTCAATAATATCATGTGACCGTTTGTCCGCAAGGGTTAAAGGAGATTCATCCGCCTTCTGTTCAACAGAAATATCTGAAGCGTAAACATTTAAAATTGCCCTACTAGCTTCTATTGAGGCTAAAACAGCTTTTGAAAGATAAAAATCAATATCCATAAAAATCTCTTATTAATGATAGTTTTTCATCATTTTACTAGGCACTTATAACTTATAACGTATTCCAGCCCGATCAAGACCACGACTTTTTTAAAAAACTGACAGAGCGAAGCGATACATTAACTTTTGGCACTTTTGGCACTTTAATGTTTCACTGATCATTTTGCAATAATTAAATAATATTACCCTAACCCTCTCAATTTTCGTGTAATTTTATTCAGCACTCCTTTTGGCACCTATTCACTTGATTTTTATTTTTTCTATTTAATATCAATTAGTTAAATCTGTTTTTTTTATCTAAAACTGACGTGGTTATATATTATATTTGGTTATACATTTAAATAATTATATTGACTATTCGGCATCTATATGCAACTTTTAAGAATATGTAAATAGGATAAAATAACAGTTAACTTCACCAGAACACAGGAACTGATCTCTGGTGTATTTTTTGATTCTACTAACTACTAAATTGATAAGGAAACTATTATGAGACACCGTTCAAACTTTTCTCTAGGCTTGATAGTTCTTGTTCTGACTGCTTTTTCACTCTCTTTTTGTATACCTGCCACGGCTGCCACAGAGAATCCAGAAGCCGTAAGAAAGCTAAACAGCTTGAGTGATCAGGAAATCGCGGAACTAGATACTAAACTAGAAGAGGCGCTTATCCATTATTACGACGAAGAGTTTTCTTTTGCCCTTCCCATCCTTCTTGAAATAGCAGAAACAATCGAAACCATGGATGTGATGTATTGGATTGGTACCAGCGCTGATAAAACAGGAAACCTCACTATAGCCGAAGAGTACTTCAAAAAGATGCTGGCCATTGACTCAGGATTGCACAAAGCAAGGCTGGGACTGGCTTCTATATTTTTGCAACAGCATAAAAACAGCGCGGCAACAAGTGAGCTTAACCAGATCCTATCATCCTCTCCGCCAAAGGGAATCGCCAAAAAAGCGAGAGAACTGCTCGTAGATGCAGGCAAAAAACCGCAAAAAATATCCTGGAACCTCCGTGTGTCACAGGGGTTTATACGGGATGATAATGTTAACGCAGGCCCGGACCACAGGGAATATGAGCTTCATGATTACACCTTAACTTTTAAAGATGGTTCTACTTTTACAAAACAGGGTGACACCGCTGCCATCACCTCCATTTCCGGCAACGTTATGTACGACATGGGCGCAAAAAAAGGGATCATGTGGAACACTGCTGCAAACCTTTACAGCAAAGTATGCTTTGATCTTTCTGATTATAACTTCATGTCAGTTACGGCGACCACTGGCCCAGTTTGGTCAAGCGGTCGGGATATTGTTCGGATACCCATGGGCTATACCCACAGGCGGTACGGCGGTGACAGGCTCTCGTATGCGTTCCACGCAGCCCCGTCCTATCAGCATTATTTCAGCAGGACCTTCAGCATCAAGGCCCTTTACTCCATCAGCAAAACAAATTACTATGACAATTATAGTGATACCATAACTGATCTCAACAACACCAACCAGCGATTTGAACTGATTCCGACCTTTTATCTTGGCAACCGGAAACATATTTTCGCCGTAAAAACCGGTTACAACATCCGTAAAGTAGGGACCGGAGACCTGAGGAAATATGAATATGATGATCCATATTTAGGTCTCTCCTACATTGCGAGATTCCCTTCAAAAACCGAGTTTTTTTTAAGGTTCCGCCTGGACAGAAGGAATTACAACGGAGAAGATATCTTTTATCATATCAACCGCCGGGACAAACGGTCCAACATAAAGGCGATCCTGAGCCAGGAAATATGGAAGAATTTGTCTGCCAGTATATCGTTAAGTTACACAAAGAACAACTCAAACTTAGAGTTAAAGAACTATAATAAGGCTATTGCAGGGATTAGCATTGCATATAAATTTTAATTAGATTTTAGGAGGTAGAGAAATGAAACGGAATATTTTAATTGTGCTTATCGCACTATCATTTATCCTTACAGGATTACAGTTTGTGTTTTCCACGGCGGACGCGCCGCCTGACAGGGGGAAAGCCGTATCTGTCAGTGCTCTCCCCTTTGATCTAAAAAACATCAATGTAAAAGATCACTTCATACCGTCCAGCGAGAAACCAGCGGGTATTATCCATGAAATGGCAGGTACGGTTGTAGTTCTCCATGCTGATACAAAGCAAGCGTATTTCGCGGTCCAGGGGGATCATATTTATAAACCAGATATATTCTTCACCCTGGATAACTCCAAATGCCGGATTAAGTTCACCACCGCTGATATTATTACCATGGGGTCAAACGCGAAAATCTCAATTAGTGAATATGTTGATGATCGCAGGGGAAAATCGAAAAAAACAGCATTCAATATGATGCGCGGCAAGGCCATGTTCTATGTTGTCAAGCTTTTCAGGTACAAAAAGACAAAATCAAGAGTCCACACCCCAACTGCTGTATGCGGTGTCCGTGGAACAAAGTTCGGCGTTGAAATCGTTGAAGAATCGGGGCGGTCAGCGCAAAACATGCCGATTTATCTGGCTGACGCATCAGATTTCGGTTTCCTGTATCTTGCCCAGACTGGCTCAGGTTCAAGTACAAAAGTCTTCTTTTATGACGGTGCCGGAGAGCTTTGTGATGAAAACGGCAACAATTGTTTTAATGTGTATGAAGGCCAGTCCGGCCTTGTGGATGATGATGGCAATGTCTATGTTGGAATCGCTGATACAGAAGCTGCCAATGATTTTATGATGGAGACTGAGGTTTCGGGCGGCACTGAAGGTGATCGGAGTGATGATGACGATGATGATGATGATGCCAATGATGGCGGTGACAATGATAGAGGCGGAAATATTTCCATTGATATAAATGATGACAGATTGAATAGTACGCTTGATGACGATGATGATGATGATGATGATTTTGACCTTGACCCAAATGACGACGGCGGTGATGGCGGTGCGGGCACTGGTGAAGGAGAGTTGGAATTTTAGTAATTAATAATTAACTCGATACAGTCAGGAAGATCAGGGCTTTTTTTGGCCGGTCTTCTTTAATAGACGGGCTAAGGCTTTACTAGCTTTCTGACTGGTTGGATTGAGTTTTACAGCTTGGGAGAGATACTCAATAGCTTCGGTATCTCTCCCTTTTTTTTTAAAGGCAATACCCATGTTATAATACGCGGACGCGTTGTTTGGATTGATCGATATTGCCCTTTTATAATGTTTTACAGCTTCCTCGATATTCCCCTGCCTGATCATTATATTCCCTAAATTATAATGCGCAACTTCATATTCAGGATGAAGTTCTATGGCTTTGTTATAAGCGATGCCCGCCTCTTCCCATCTTTTGTTCTTATCCAGAATAATCCCAAGGCTATTATAACCATTCGCATCTGGCATTATGTCAATCGCTTTCCTGCAGGCAGCGATCGCCTCTTTTGTCCTTCCCTGATGATGATAGGCCTTGCCAAGCCCGGAATACGCCCTGGCAAAATGCGGGGCAATTTTAATCGCGGTTTTAATTTTTTTTTCCGCCAGTTCATATTTCCCCAGCTTTATCAGGGCTAAACCCATATTTTTATGCGCTCTGGCAAATCCAGGTCTGATTTTTAAGGCTTTTCTATAACATTCCACAGCCTCTTCAGCCCTGCCCAGCCGGACCAGAACAAGGCCTAGACCGTTTAAAGCTTCATAGTGCGTTGGTCTTATCGCTAATGCGCGGTTAAAGTGTTCCAAAGCCTCATGATCTCTTTTTGCAATATACAGCGAACTGCCCAGGGCTGTATGGGCAAAAGAATTGTTCTCTGTTACCCTGATGGCATAGCTGAACAGGTCTATACCGCTTTTCCAGACCCGGACCTGGAACCATGAACATATCATCAACACGGCAATCATGATACCTGCTGCTGTGATAAAAACAGTTTTCCCAAATCGCTTATCGGAAACAAGGCTCAAGCCGCCCCAGACAATGATAATAAAGAGGCCGGTCAACGGTATATAGGTATACCTGTTTGCCATCATTACCGGACCTGTTAAGCCGGAGACAGGAAGAATGGCAATCACATACCATAACCATCCTGTTATCAGGAACGGCCTTTTCCGTCCATACCAGAATATCAGCAGGGTTACGCAGAAAATAAGCAGTCCAATACCCGCGGTCTGCAAGACAGGGAGAACAGCCACAGGCGGATACGGTGTTGCAAGGCCCCAGGGCCATACCATTTTCCATATATAGAATACAGAGGCAAAAAGGGCCGCGGTAATCCGATTTTCCCTGGGAATATAATCCGTTAATTCGCCCATGTGACCGCTTTTAAGCGCAAAAACAGTTACACCAGCTGACATCAATGCTGGCACCATAAGTAGTATTTTTTCAGAAACAAGTCTGAAAGCAGAAAATTGTTCTATCCTGTTTTTAACTTTACCGCCCTCTTCAGGGACTGAACCATTTTTCATGTCCATCCGCCTTAGCGGCCAGAAATCGATAAGTAGAAGTACAATCGGAAGGGTAACCAGCATTGGTTTGGCCATCAGTCCCAGTATAAAGAGCAACGCCACAACGATATATCTTACTGGACCGGGCTGCCTCGTATACCAGATATAAGCGGCCATTGTCAGAAGCCAGAAAAACGCGCACACCAGGTCCTTCCGGTCCGATACCCACGCCACGGTTTCAACATGAAGCGGATGCACGGCAAATAGAGCTGCTATAAGACCGCTTTTATACACACTTCCGGTCATGGACCTGAAAACGATAAACATCAGCAGGGTATTGAATATATGAAACAGAAGGTTCATGCTGTGATGGGCTTTTGCGTTTAGACCGAAAAGCTGAACATCAAGCATGTGCGACAGCCATGTCAAAGGATGCCAGTGCAGTGACTGGAGAGAAGTGAATGCCCATTTTACACTCTCCAGGCTAATCCCTTCCCTCACATATGGATTTTTTATGATATAAAATATATCATCATAATTGATAAAATTATACCCTGTCACTTGCCAGAATACTGCAAGGGTTCCTGTAATCAGAATAATAATGACAATTATATTAGCTTTTTTCTGCATATTATGGTTCCACATCTTATTGGCCTTAATAAATACAATTATTTTAAGCTATTGTCAAAAAGCCGACAGCACTTTTTTAAGTTTTTAACATAGTCAAACAATTTAACTTATAATGATTGACCTTTTAACCATATTCATGTTACGTTTTTCCATTATAAGGTGTTTTTTTTATTTTAATTTTTGATACATTTAACAAGTTGCAAATTATGTCACATAATTCCGGTTTAAAAGTTTCAGTCATCATACCGGTTTACAATGGCGGAAAAAATTTCCGGAGATGCCTTTCTGCTATCACTGAAGCTGAACCTCCCCCTTTTGAAATCATCGTTGTGGCAGATGGGTGTACGGATGCGTCAAAACAAACCGCTGAGGAATTCAACACAACAGTGATCAATACCCCTTCCCCAGGCGGACCAGGGCGGGCGAGAAACCTTGGGGCAAAAGCAGCAGAAGGCGACATCCTCTTTTTTATCGATGCTGATGTTGAAATAAAACCAGACACACTGGAACAGGTGGTAACCGCTTTTAGCAAAGAGCCTGACCTATCCGCTGTGTTTGGATCATACGATGACAATCCAGGCTCACCGAATTTCCTCTCCCAGTACAAAAACCTGTTGCACCACTATGTTCACCAGTCTTCCAGGGAAAACGCCTCAACATTCTGGGGTGCCTGCGGTGCCATACAAAAGGATCTCTTTTGGAAAACAGGCGGCTTTGATGAGGCCTATGTTAAACCATCAACCGAAGACATCGAGCTCGGTTACAGGATGAAAAAGGCTGGATATAAAATTAGACTGATCAAGTCCCTTCAGGTTAAACATTTAAAAAAATGGAATGTCATATCCTTGTTTAAAACAGATATTCTGTACAGGGCGCTCCCCTGGGCAAAACTGATCATGCGTGATAAAATGTTTATCAACGACCTGAACACTGATCTTACCAGCCGTTTAAGCGTTGTCCTTATTTTCAGCATTGTCGTAGCCATGATATCTGCTCTTATCTGGCATAGTCTTCTGCTGATCCCGCTCGTCCTCGGCATGTTCCTGTTTTTCATTAACAGGGCGTTTTACCGCTTTCTCAGAGAAAAACGGGGTTCTTGGTTTATGTTAAAAGCAATCCCTTTTCACTGGTTCTACTATTTTTATTCAGGCATTGTTTTTGCCGCTGTTCTTGCCGGCAATTTCGCTTCAAACCTGAATATGTCGGAAATGCTCTTTAACGAGACAAATAAACCGCAAAAATCAGAAAAGATCAAATAAATCGATATGGCAAAAAATGGTGGGCACAGCCCGTCCTGCAATTACGGCAAGAACCAAATTCATAATATCTCGTAGGGTGGGCTGTGCCCACCATCCTCTTAGCCCGCATTTCTCATAAAGAATTTGTTTTGAGTATGATAAAAGAAAAGTTTTAATTAAAAACACAGCCTTAAGATCGCGTTATGTCAAATTTACAGGCAACAGTCTGTTAAATGAATACTACCTTTTTAAAAACAAATTCTTTCCCCTCCGAGCAGATTCGCCCATTTGCTGCGTTATCCGGGGTTCGAGGTATATGTATACATCTTCACCCAGGATGCCTTGCAAATGAACGAATCAAACTTGTGAGAAAAGCGGGTTAGCTATTGAGAGAATATAGAAAAATCAGAACCGCCTAATCCCTAAATAACCGCTGGCACAAAAAACCCGCTGTATTAGCGCACTGCATTATACAAAGAAGAAACACGGTCATCAAAGGATATCGGCAATCACCCCTGGTCCATGGATGGAGCAAAAGTTTTATATAAAAGCAGGATGGTTCTATCCTGCTCCTCTCGTCTGCTTGTTGTTTCCGCCGGTCATGAAACAGGGCCGCTCCCTTACCATAATTAAAATGCTGGCGCAGGAAAGAGGGTAGACTCAGTTCATGGAAATGCTTGATAACCACATCTGGTGCATACACCATTTTACAGTCTCTCTTCCTGAGGCGATGACACAGTTCCCGATCCTCACCAGCTGCCAGAGACATACTGCTGTCAAAACCTTTTGCCTCGTGGAATATGCCAGCAGGAAGTGCGAAATTATTAGATGTAAAAAAACGGTATTCTGATTCCTGGCTATTATAATAGCTGTAAAGATAATCAATCATTGCCTGACTTGTTTCAGAAAAGAGATTGCCCGGTATCCCATTTTTCGTGCGTCCACCGATGATACAGCCAGGATGTTTACTTATATTTTTTCCCAGCTGATGTAACCAGTCACGCCCCACGCTGCAGTCATCATCAATAAACACGAGATAGTCACCACGGGCATGTTCCGCCCCACTGTTCCTGGCTGACGCAGGCCCAGCATTCTCCTGTCTTAACAAGTTTAAATCAAACCGACCGGAATAAACGTTAATAACCGATTCCAGGGGAATATCCCCGCCATCATCAACAACAATGACCTCAAATTGATCCACTGGATAGTCAACCCTGCTGATTGAATCCAGGCACATACGAAGTTTCCCTGGCCGGGAAAAAGTAGGGATAATGATGCTGAACTGCATATCAAATGAAACCTTTTACAGGTAATTCAGCCGCTTAAGTGTAGGACCAGCAATGTCCAAAACATCGGCAAGCTCTTTATCTGTCAAACCGGTTTTGTGTTTTCCGATACTGCTGCTTCTAACAATCTGTCCATTAAATCCATCTGGATCAACACCGAGCCATTTAGCATAAGTGCCAAGCTCCTGTTCTGGATTAGTCACTAGATCCTCATAACGTATAATATGTATTTTGTCCTGGTTCCGTTCCATTGAATCAATTGCTGACACCCATTTTAAAGCAATCTGACTTGCTGTACTCTGGTCCTTGATCCATTTCTCCTTCCGCCATTTCGAGCGAACCATCAACAGGAAGGAGCTGACAACATCTCTACAGTCGCGGTAAATGACGGCGCATGAAACGTTGTTAAGCTTAACAAGCTCATCAAGTTTGAAAATATAGTAGGGGAACTTGTCACCATGGATCCTGGTGTGTGGGAACATGGCTTTTAATACTTGTTCCACATCACTGAAGTTTATATTTTTTTTAACAACCCTGTGTAGATTGAAAAGATATTTTATAACAAAAATATAGTTTTCGATCTGAACCTTTAAAGGAATCTGTGAAACTATTTTTCTTATCGGATATCTCTTGTTGGCTCTTTTATAACAATGCCTTATGAATTTTCGCATATATAATCCTCTGGAATGTTCCATCCAAAGGAAATTTACTAGCTCATTCGTCACTTCAATATCCGGATGCATTGTGGAAAGGTTCCGCATCAATGTGGTTCCGGAACGCTGAAAACCGCATATAACTAATGCCATAACATTATTTCCGTGTCATTCTCATAGCAGCATATAAAAAATATCGGCGCCTCTGCAAGCTGCTTAAAATTATTTTTTTTTACCATTTATTACCCTTTTTCGGTTTTAACAGGTACCTGTAGCATGTATAGTCTGAAAAGTTCAGCATACTTCCCTCCCATTTCAAGAAGCTCATCATGGCTCCCCGCCTCGGCAATTTGCCCTTTGTCCATCAGAAGAATCCTGTCAGCTAGTTTTATAGTTGAAAGCCTGTGAGAAACCATAATCGTTGTCTTGCCCTTTATCAGTTCATGGAAATGCGAAAACAGCTTGTATTCGGAGCTTATATCAAGATTTGAAATGGGTTCATCCAATATTAAAAGACTGGTATCCCGAATAGCTGCCCGAGCCAGCGCAATTTTCTGCCACTGCCCCATGGAGAGTGTACTTTCCCCGAATCTCAATCCCAGAAGCGTATCATACCCCCGGGGCAAAGCTTCAATTGTGTTGTGGATATCAACGAGCCGGGCGGTCTGTTCTATACACGCTGGGTTTGTCATGGCCTTTTCCCAATCACCATATGCAATGTTGTCCGAGACAGAGGCTTCATATCGGCCAAAATCCTGAGAAACATACGATATATGACTGCGCAGATGCTCATACGATATTTCACGGACATCGCGGCCGTCAAATAGCACCTGTCCGCTGTCCGGGTCATAAAACCGTGAGATCAGCTTCACCAATGTTGTCTTGCCGACCCCATTTTCACCCACGAGGGCTACAGTTTCGCCGGATTTGATATGGAGAGATAGATTGTTTAAGATGGGTTTTTCACAACCGGGATAGGTAAATGTAACGTCACGAACTTCCACCTCACCCCTGCTTTCATGCATATTTTCCCCCTGGCCGATATCAATTTGGGGCTTAATGCTGTAAAATACCATCAGGTTGGAAACATACAATGCCTGCTCAAGTACCTTGGTTATTGAAAAAATAGTGCCATGGATAATGCTCTTAAGACGGGACGCAGCCGTACCGTATATGGCAATATCTCCTATGGTAAGCCCGCCTTGGGCTGCGCGAAAAGCAACCTGCGTTAACGCGATGTATACCGCGCTAATGGATAGGCACGCGAATATCATGTTAATTACACAGCCGCGCATATACAGTCGGCGGTCCTGATCACGAAATTCACGCATCAGGGACTGGAATTTATCTATTAAAAGTGGTGCCAGCCCCAGTAGTTTCATATCCGGCACAAGACGGTGATTAGTAAGGCACATAACAAAATAATTAGTCCATCGACGCTTTGTAATCCTTGAATACTCAATCCTGTAACGGTCTTTTGATAATCTCCATTGATAATAAAGGTATGGGAATACAATGGGAAGAAGCAATGCCGCTATAATAGGTTCAATGGCCACCAGAAGGATGATCAGGGATAGCGCCTGGACAAAATTCATTGCAGCATTCAGGATGTGTATAATATACTGAGAAAAATTTTGGATGTAACCATGCTGTGCCCTTTCCATGATATCCTGGAAATCAGGATCTTCAAAGCAGGACAGGTCCAGGCTGGCGGCGTGATTGAGAATATCGGACGTAACCTTGAGATTAATCTCGTCATTCAGACGCTGTTTGAAAAAAACAATGGCCGTATTGCTGATATCATCGAGAAATGTCAAAAACAAACCTAGGGCGAGCCAGAACAGAATAACACTAAAATCCATTACACTATTGTTTAAAAGCGCTGCAACCGCGTTAATGAGCCCTCGGGCTGTAAGAGCAAGAGCTGCCGGAAGTGTGCCCTGAACCAAACTGCACGTGATCATGCCTATGAGCAGCCGTCTGTCTGCTGCCCATGTCATGCGTGCCACCCATAGTGTGTTTTTCCAGAGAGTACGAATATTGCTGGACAGTGAATCAACAGATGATTTATTCATAATATTGTTGGTATAACCTATATCCAGATATTATTGCAAGGTAAAGATTTTATTACCATTTAAACGATTCTAAACACAAAGTAATAATTCTTCCGGTTTTGACACAACGTAAAACCTTTGCTAAAGATATTTATAAAAAATAATTCTTTACCAATAGATATGAAAATTTTATTGATATCAAGCCCATACACTGAAAAAATTTATAAACATGTTTTCCCTCTAGGGCTAGCATATCTCGCATCAGGTATAAAAGGACATGAAGTATATTTGTTTGACCCTAATATTACAGAAAATCCACAGGAAGAGGCTGAAAAAATTGTTCAAGATGTTTATCCTGATGTTGTCGGCATATCATTGCGGAATATTGACTTTCTTGACCTTTATGAAAAGCTGAAAGATAGATGCTCCTATCTGGATGACTTCAGTATATTTATCAAAAAAATCAGACAGATAAATCCAATGACGACCATCGTTGTTGGCGGAGCGGGGTATACGATTTTTGCAAAGGAGATTATTGAAAGATATAAAGAGATTGATGCAGGCTTTTATGGTGAAGCTGAAATCAGTTTTAACCAGTATCTGGAGAATATTAACACCCCTTATGATGTAAAGGGACTTTATCTGAGAAAAGGAGATGAAATCGTTTTTACAGGTAAACCTGATCCAATAGATATGGAATCGATCGTTTTACCACGGAATCTCAAATATCTTGATATGGACAGGTATGAGTCGTTTGGTGTACAGACAAAAAGAGGATGTGCCTATCAATGCGCATATTGCACATATCCAATTATTGAAGGTGCGGTTTACAGACTGCGGTCACCAGGAAAGGTTGTGGACGAAATTGAAAGTACATACAACAGGTTCGGCATTCGCAGTTTTGAGTTCGCAGATTCCGTATTTAACGCACCAAAAAATCATGCCGAGGAAATATGCAATGAGATCATCAAGCGGAGGTTAAAAGTTGAAATAAGCGCATATCTCAGGCCGGATAATTTGAACAAGTCACTATTAAAAAAACTTGTTCAGGCCGGTTTAACGCATGTTTCATTTTCAGCAGATGCGCTATCCCAGAAAAATCTGGATACGCTTAAAAAAAACATTAAGCCAAAGAACATGATAAGGTCATGTAAACTGGTAAAAAAATTTGACCTGCCAATGGAGATTGATCTTTTTCTGGATTTGCCATTTGAGGATTTGCCGGCGATAAGAGAAACAAACAAAAACATGTCTAGGATAATTTCAATGATAAATGATCCTACACAATTGATGTTTAATTTTTCCCGGATTAGAATTTATCCTGGTACTGTTATTCACAAAATCGCAATTGAAAACAAAATTATTGACAGCAAAAATGATCTGCTCAGCCCGACTTTTTATCGGACATCGCCCTTTAACCTGTCATATTACAAGGACCATATGAAATATATGAAGCTAGATTAAACCCTCTAGTTGCACAATTTAACATGGATGCTAATAATAATAATAAATATCATGATAAACGACCGGGATTTGTGATCAATGATGTAGAACAGACAATTCCAGCTCGCTTTGAAAAACAGGTTAAGCGGTATCCGGGTTCAATTGCTGTCAAATGCAAGAACAATCTGTTTACGTATGACTCACTAAACCGGGCTGCTGACCGTCTGGCTCAAGCTGTTCTGAATAAACATCTGAAAAAGCCTATTGCTTTTTTAATTGAGCATAGCTCAATGCAGATTGTATCAATACTGGGAATATTAAAGACAGGGAAAATATTCGTCCCGCTAGATCCTTCTTATCCGCAAACCCTGCTTCAAAAGATGGTGATAGATTCAGATGCAGGTCTGATAATAACCAATAATAAGAATATGGATCCGGCAAAAGCGATTGCAGGAAAAAATGCGCAAATAATAAACATTGATAAAATCGGCGACATCACTGATTTGGAGAATCAGCACTTGAAAATATCGCCGGATACGTTTGCCTGCATACATTATACATCGGGTTCAACAGGTGAACCAAAGGGTGTTGTGCAGAACCACCGCAACTGGCTTCATTTTGCAATGTGCGTAACCGACTCGTGGTCTATTACAGCAGATGATTCAATTGCTCATATAACTTCATGCAGTTTTTCCGCATCAATGGTAACCATCTGCGGAGCGCTTATGAACGGCGCATCACTAAACATGTATGATCTAAAAAATGAGGGTCTGGCATCATTTGCCGAATGGCTGATTCAGGAACATATCAGTATATATTTTTCAGTCCCTTCAGTATTCCGACAGTTTGCACAGATCTTATCAGGCAGAGAAAAATTTCATGACTTGCGTTTGATTGTTTTTACGGGAGAAACACTTTTCCGCAAAGATGTAGAGCTTTATCAAAGCTTGTTCCCTGAAAAATGTGTTGCCCGGAACCTACTCGGCGGATCAGAAATGCATTATGTCGCCAGTTATCCAATAGACAAAAAAACCATACTCGATAATGAGGTTGTACCGCCTGGTTTTGGAATTAAGGACAAAAAAATACTTATTCTTAATGACGACGGTTCTGAAGTCAGCTGTTATATATCAGGTGAAATTGTTATTAAAAGCCGCTATCTGTCACCTGGGTACTGGCAAAGGCCTGCTTTAACGGAAGCTGTATTTAAAAATAATCCTAACGGTAAAGATGAAAGGCTTTTTCTGACCGGAGATATTGGTTTCATGCGTCCTGACGGCTGCCTGGTGCATATCGGCAGAAAGGATTTCCAGGTAAAAATCAGAGGCCAGCGGGTTGAAACAGAAGCCATAGAAGCGGGACTTTCTGACCTTGACAACATCAAAGAAGCAGCAATAGCCGCTCATGATGACAGCCACGGCAACAAGTATCTGGCAGCATACATTGTTCCCCGGAACAAGCCCTGGCCTGCTCCTGATACCTTACGTACAAGCCTTTCAGAAATATTTCCCGATTATATGGTGCCGTCATTTATTACCATCCTTAACGAGCTGCCTTACACCCAAAGCGGTAAGCTCGATCGCAAAGCTCTCCCGAAACCAGACCTGGATAGTTCTGAAACAGACACGGAATATATACAGCCTCATGATGAACTGGAATATCAATTGATTAAGATTTGTGAAGAAATTTGCGACATTAAAACGATTGGCATGAAAGACAGTTTTATTGACCTGGGTATTGATTCGATCCGTTATCTACGTTTAATCATGGAAATTGAGGTAAGATTCAATATCCGCTTGTCTGCAGAATCACTTCCCCATATTCTAACCTTGGAAGATATGGCTTCGCTTATACGCATGCATAAGCGTCCTCGTTTTGCTTACGGCTTTCAGAAAACCATATACAGCATAATTACAGGGTCTTTTTTTTCCAGCGGTTATAAAAACTTTAATAAAAACATGTATATTAATAAGATAGGAAGAAACATATCATTGTATATAATGAAATTTTTTGGCCTTTTAATTCCTTTTCAATTGAGTATGAAAATTTTATCCTGGCTTTGCGAAATGAAATTAATCCAGGTATTGTTTTTTCAGCAAAAGATTAAACTTATAAAAAGATTATTAGCTTCTATCAGGAACCCGCTTCATGAAAAAGCAGTTGTTCATCTAAGCCTCTTGTCAAATTTTTTCCGTATATGGTTGCTGACCGGTCTTGACCGCTTGGCACCCAATCAATTTGATCAGATTGTCGAAATAAAAGGCATGTCATTATTACACAGGTCAAACAATAAGGGGAAAGGACTTATCATAGCTGTTTCTCATCAGCCTTTTAGCCGTATTGTTTTGTTTATAATAAACCGTCTTAATTTTGATAATATCTTTATCCTGGGTACCAAACCCTTTGCCACAACTTCTCATAAGTATAAAAAATCTAGAAGAAAAAAGGTGAAACACTATTATCAAAACATATATACAGCTATGCATGAGGCGATATCAGTTCTCAAACGAGGTGGTGTCGTTATTATCGCACCGGACGGTTATTTAGGATCAAGCGGAGTTTCGCTCCCTTTTCTCGGTCGCAGGCGTGATTTTCAAGCGGGTTTTGCTGAAATTGCGTTAATCACCGGTGCTGATATTGTGCCTGCTTTTGTATCGATTAAACAAAATGGTCATTTTGATGTGGAGTTTATTGACATGCCTGATGTTATAGATGATGATATGAAGCATCAAGAAAAAGTGATTTATTTAATTAAGCAATATGCATCACTTCTTGAGGCAAGGTGGAATGAAAAACCTGAAAATATTTCATGGCAGCAAATTAAAAGATTTTTTTACCTTCCCCTTGTATAAACTGTTTAATGCCCGATTATAAATCAATAATGGCAACCTAAGGTCATGTATAAAGCAAAACATATGAATTGCGATTTTTCCAGGAAAGAAAATATTATCAATGCCCTGCGCTTTCATGGTCGAAAACAGGAGGAATTATTTAACCATGCCTGCAAAGTAAGAGATGAAGTTTTCAATAAAAAAGTAGAGATTAGAAGTGTTGTTGAGTATTCAAACATATGCAGACAGGCGTGCTGTTACTGCGGCATGAACAAAAAGTCAGATGTTGAAAGATTCATATTAAAACGTGATGATGTTTTGAAGCAAGTAGCAGATCTCTATGGTAAAGGCCGCAGAGTAATTATGTTTCAAACAGGTGAGTACAGCTCAGACAATTACTTCAACAGTATCTATTTATTGCTAAAGGAGATAAAAAGAAAATATCAGGAGCTTTCAATTACCTGCTGTTTCGGCAATATGCCGGGATATCAATATAAAAAATTAAGAGACATTGGGATTGACAGATACCTTCTTAAATTTGAAACATCAGATTCCGAGCTTTACAAAAAAATCAAGCCAACTGACACATTGAGAAACAGACTCGATCATTTGGAAATAATAAAAAAACTCGGTTTCCATGTGGGATCAGGAAACATGACCGGCCTGCCGGGGCAAACCCTTGACAGCTTGGCCGAAGATATTATGCTGCTTAAAAAGCTTGATGTTCAGATGGGAAGTACGTCGGTATTTATCCCAAACGACATGTCGAAATTTGCCGACCGCCCTTCAGGAGATCTCAATCTTGCGTTAAATTTTATGGCTGTTCTTAGGATTGTTTATCCTGCAATACTTATTCCATCAACGAGTTCCTTAAACCTGCTTAATAAAGATGGTCTGCTGTCCGGGTTGATGGCTGGTGCAAATACGATTACCATGCATGATGGAACCCCCCTGAATGAGGAGGAAAAATTCGTGATTTATAAAAGTAACCGGTATCGGCCAAGGAATACATTAATAAAAGCCGTTGAGAAAACAGGGCTTAAACCTGTGAATGTATCTCTTATCCGCAAGCGGTAATCTTAAAATGTTTTGACCAGTACTTGATTTTACATACAGCGTAAGGTCTCATCGTGACTTATTTGTTTCCATAATTTTAAATCCGAATATCGAAACCCGAAATCCGAAACAAATTCAAAATCTAAATGCTTAAATGCTCAAAACAATAAATGCCTAAGTTTCCGTATTAAATTGCTTTTTGTTTTTGGAATTTGAATTTTGGTCATTGGATATTGTGTCGGATTTAGATATTCGGATTTCGGATTTTTAATATCTATTTAAAGGAATTGCTTTAAAAAAACAGACACTGTCTGTAAAGTCAAATCTAGACTTTTACAACTTAAGGCACTTTCTTTTTACATCTTAGATCCCTTCCACACCCGTGACATCTTCCAGCCAGATATAAAATAGATTGCCCCAGCATAAAAAAAGTCACGCCAGGCATTGATCACTGCCGGCTGGAATCCGCATTGGACAGCCCTTTTAAATGCATTAAGGGCCACCGTTCTTTCTCCCCTGAGCACAGCCTGTCCTAAAGCTGTCATATAAGCTGAAGCCCCTGCATACCCGTTTATCCCTTTGATCATCCCTAAAGAAGCAGCATCATCTAGAGCTCTTGTTATCTCCACCTCAGTAACAGTGTCAGGGCTCACAACAATGCCTGACTTTATCAGCCGGCAAAATACCTTTTCAGGAATATCTTGATACTGCTTCATGTTTTCATAAGCTGTTGTATATTCTTTTTTTAAATAATATACCCATACATCAAGCCACCAGTTGATTACCAGTTCAATTTCCGTCCATTGCTTTTCATCCGTGTTGACGGCTTTTTTAAAATATGGCAGAAAAAACCGGAGGGTGTCATACGCCTGACCGCTGGAGCCACAGTGCCTGACCATCTGAGCGAACCAGTTCTGTACGATTATGTCAACAGAACCAACATTATAGATCATGGATCTGCGCAAATAGTCGACAATATTTTCCGTATTCCCGGAAACATACAACGCCCAGACATCCCATATGGCACTGTAATACCTGATTCTCATTTCCAGTTTCCGTATATGGTTTGGAATTGCCGGATTGCTGAAAAACCTGTCTATCATACGGAAACTGCTCTCAGCCTGGACCAATCCATCAAGGGTTATATTGCCAGCATGCAGGCGGTAATTGATTGTCGGCCTGTAATGCCAGTCCATTATACACCCTTTTAATGACATGTTCAGCAGAAGGTCTGTATCTTCTGCCTGAGAAAGGTTGATATCAAAACCACCTACAACATCTATCCAAAAACGGCGGATCATCATTGCACCAAGACGTACCGGTTTCCACATCAGCCATGTTTTTAAATCAAGTGTCTGCGCGTTGTGCCACGGCTCAATTGTATTGGTAATCTCCCCCCCTGAGTCAACAATATGCCATCCACTGTGGATACATCCGAGCATCGGTCTGTTATCAAGCATTTCAGCCTGTTCCGCTAATTTCCCTGGAAGCATGACATCATCACTATCAAGGAATACAATATACCGTCCATTTGCAAGAGACAGGCCCTTGTTTCGTGCCGCTGAAACCCCCTGGTTCTCCTGAAAAACATACTGAATTCTGTCCATATACGGTTCAAGAACCTTTTTGGTATGATCTGTTGATCCGTCATCAATGACGATAATGTCATAATCTGTATAGTCCTGTTCCAGCACGCTCTTAACCGAATATTCAATATAATCAGCATTATTATACGACGGGATAATCACACTGACCCGCAGTGCGCCTTTATTTTCTACCATCATAGGATTGCTGTGATAGTCATATCTATCCTGACCATCACGTCTTTCTCGTCCGTATTGCGTGATGATTTCGTTTATTGTCGGAAGATGCCTGCCGGCTGTTTTATCCGGGTAATGTGTTAAACCCGGGCTGTTATATTTGACAGCCAGACCCTGGGCCCACATTTCTCCCTGGTCAAGGGCTATGTTTTTTAAAACACGGCCAAGTCTTTCTGTGGACATAACCGGTGTAATATTCTCTTCAGCCCATTCCCTTGGATCATAATCAGCCCAGTTGCTCCGGAAATAGAGCAGTTCTGATAGTAAATCATCCTCATGAATCAATCTCCCGGTTTTATGGTTGAAATCAGATGGAGCAACACAATCAGTATTTTTTAACACAAGCGCTGGCACGCCTGCGAAAAAACCTTCATAAACCGATTTGTTGTTCCCTTCATGAAGAGACAAGAGCAGGTTGACTTTAGATTGGTTCAATATCCTGTTAACCGCTTCCTGGGGCAATCCTTCATAAATATCGATATTTTCCTTTACGCCGTACCAGTCTATCAGTGCATCAATCTCTTTCCTGTTCTTCCCCTCAACAGAAACAAGCGCTACTTTAAACAAGGGATCATTCAACTGTCTTAAACCATGGAACAATACATGATGGCGTTTAACAACCCACCACCTGGCAACCATTACAGTGTCATAGATCTTCTGCTCATTTTCTATCTTATGAAATATTTCCGGATTTACCCAATCGTTTGCCCCAAGTTCTATTGGCACTAAGTTTGTTTGAAGTTTTTTAATGAACTGAAAACACCGTTTTTCTTTTGCCAGCACAACAACGGGCTGTTTTGGAAAACGCGCAAAACAGAGGATGTCCAGTGAAGCGTAATCATTAAAACTCGGCTCAAGAACCAGCATATAATCGTTTAGAACTGACTCTACATGAACACTTCGGTAAAATGTCCGGAAATTATCACCGAACTTGAGGATGATAACCCCTTTTTCAACCAATTTACCCTCTTCATAACAGGGCGCCTTCAAGACCAGACTGCCCATTTTGTATAAAAAATGAATATCATTATCAGATATCCTGGAAATCCTAAAATGAAACTTTTTTTGAAATACAGTACTGTTGATGATCTTTTTGATACGATCTTCAATAAACCTCATCAGTCTGGATGTCGAGGTGTCAAAAAAAGAATATCTCATCATGCTAGAGTGGGCACGGCACAGAGAATATAGAGACACGGAAAGGCTGAAACGGAAAAATATAAAATATATAAGCAAAAACAGGACCGCCTCTATCCAGCATATATACGGATGGAGTGTCAGATCAAATAATCTTCTTTTAAAATAATAATATAAACCGATCATTTTATTCAGTTCAAGTAACGAGGATCCAGTGTACAGCAAAAAAGTATTCTCACAGATACCGTATACTTACATTTCACAGGACTTGCAAGAAAAACATATAGTTAACTAAACAACATATTTGTTTTATTGGTTTCATTGGTCTAATTGGTTCTAATAATGATAGTCATCGGATATTCACTTAACAACCTTGATATTATCATGCTTATATGTAATTTAATTAATTATGGACATTCCATCAGGTTTAAAAAGCAGAGACAACTGGGCAGACTTTTTTGAAAAGAGAATGCCTTCTGAGCCTCATCTTCACCAAATTGAGCCAACCAACCATTGCCCTTACACCTGTATCATGTGCCCCAGGGGTGATAAAATGATCCGTTCAAAAGGATTCATGGACTTCAGCCTTTTTAAAAAAGTTATTGATGAAGTTGTAACATATTCTCCCCAAGTCAAAAATAATGAGATCGAACTGTTCCATTTCGGAGAATCTCTACTTCATCCCATGATCAGCGAAATGACAGGGTATGCATCGGATAAAGGCCTTAAAATCACCCTTTCGGTTAACCCTCCCCAGCTAGAACCTGAACTTGCAAAATCGATCCTTGAAAACAGGCCGTATAAAATCATTCTCTCTTTGGATGGTTATGATCAGGAAACCTATGGCATGATCAGGGGAAACACAGCTGACTTTTCCAAGGCCATAGAGAATATTAACGCGCTGTCAAAACTGATCAATAAAAAGAACACCTCAACAAAAGTATGCATCCGGATGATCCAGCTCAAAAAAAACCGTCCTGGTCTTGATGCATTCAAACGTAAGTGGGAACAAAGGGGTATAGCGGTAGAACTCAGACCGTTTTTTCCATGGAGTGAACAATCCCTTACAGATTTAGGAGAATTCCGGACATATCCGCCTTTTATGCCCTGCCCGTTTCCATGGCAGCACGCTATTGTTCAGTGGGATGGGACGGTTGTCCCCTGTTGCAGGGATTATAACAGTGTCAACAAGATGGGAAATCTTAATAAACAAAGCCTTAAAGAAATCTGGGACAGCCCGTCTTACGCAAATCTCAGGGAACAGCATCGTACAGGCGACTATAAAGATAACCGTTTCTGCCGGCAATGTATGGCTCTCTATTATACTGAAGAGATATCCAACAGCAGACAACACGATCGGAAATATTACGCTGCTGCATTTTCCAGTGATATTTCTTCATCCCTGTTTGACAAAACATCACCTATCACCCCTTCATCATACCTGCTCATCTGTCCGGGATGTGAAATTGACATGGAAAAGGGAACCGTTGTTGTTAATTCAAACAGTGCTTCACAAGACCGCAAGAATTTTCATCTAAATCCTGATGAAAGGGTTATCCTCTATTGGGCAGCACGCTTGAAAACAGTTCATGACATTTCTCGCTTTATGAATCTGGACGATGACAATCAGTTTATAAATATCGTTTCCAGCCTCCGGCAAAAAGGTGTTCTCCAGGCAGCGGATATCTCTTTTGACGAAGCAAGTGAATACATTTTCCAATCAACAGGAAACAAGCCTGAAACCAGCCGGGACATGTCCCTTTCAACATTATGGCAAAAAGCTGTTCAACCGTTCAGTGAAAAAACATACTTGATATGGCCGGAAGATGACAGCCGGTTTACCTATGGTGATTCTGACATCATCATATCAAAAACAGCGGCATTCCTCAGCAGCCAGGGGCTTTTAAAAGGAGACCGTCTCCTCGTTCTTGCCGTCTCCACCCCTGAATTCGCATTTCTCTTTTGGGCAGCAATGCGTCTCGGCATGGTTATCATACCTGTTGACACCCGGACAGGTTATCAGACGCTTAAAA
>JANQFQ010000049.1 GCA_028277765.1 Desulfobacterales bacterium | reverse complement strand
TTTGTTAAAAATCATTTTGTTATTTTTTATGGTTTTCCATTCGCCCACCTTGTCTGTCAGGGCTTTGGCAACTTTTTTCTCTGCAGCACGCTTTGCTTTTTCAAGGGGTTCAGCAGAATCATCTATAATATTTTTCGCGAGAAGATACGGGCCGCTGGGATTTTCCATGGCGCCGTTCCAGATAAAATCATAAGGTTTATAGCCGTATTCAACCGGATCGTCTTCATTGTACATCCACACAGCGACTTCCCTTTCAGCCTTTTTGATGACAATGATTGTGTTTGCAATAATCTGGGTGGTATCGAGGTAATCGATACTCTGGGTCAGCCCCATGTCCTTTTCATTCGGTTCAAAACCGATCATGTAAACATGATACAGTTTTTCGGCAAAAGAAGGATTGTCCGAGATTCCGTGTTTTTTTAAAAAAGCGCTGGCGTTTGAACTGTTAGCCATATTCGTTCCTCCTGGTGTTTATCAAATATATATATTATTTAGTTCATCTTCATCAAAAACAGAATATATTTTCTTGCATAAAACAGGAAAAATATCAATCTTTTATTCTTTCAATCGCAGCGCCAAGTTTCTTGAATTTCTTCTCTATGGCGTCATATCCGCGATCAAGGTGGTAAACCCGGCTGATTTCAGTCTTGCCCTTTGCGGAAAGGCCGGCCAGTATAAGAGACGCGCTGGCTCTCAGGTCGGTCGCCATGACAGGCGCACCAGATAGCGTATTTACCCCTTTTACCATGGCGGAGTTGCCGGACAGGGTGATATCAGCGCCCATCCGTTTCAGTTCGCTCACATGAATATACCGGTTTTCAAAGATTGTTTCCGTAATCATGCTGAGCCCTTTGGCCACGGACATGAGTACCATAAACTGGGCCTGCATATCTGTGGGGAAACCAGGGTAGGGTAGGGTTTTAATATCAACACTTTCAATTTCATCAGCGCCCCTTGCCCGGATGTTATTATTTTCTGCCCGGATATCAGCGCCAGTCAGTTTCAATTTGAGGATAATACCGCCCACATGTTCTGGTTCACAGTCTTT
Source organism: Desulfobacterales bacterium (assembly GCA_028277765.1). Classification (GTDB taxonomy): domain Bacteria; phylum Desulfobacterota; class Desulfobacteria; order Desulfobacterales; family SURF-7; genus JANQFQ01. The sequence continues at coordinate 28,728 of JANQFQ010000049.1, read as the reverse complement.
TATGAGAACATCCCCTTTTGTCAATGCAGCTGCGGTCATAAAAGTACCGGTTTCAATCCGGTCTGGTATGATGGTGACAGTCACTGGTTTTAATGCAGACACACCTTTTATGGTGATGATCGATGTGCCCACACCGTCAATCTTAGCGCCCATCTTTGTTAAGACATCCGCGAGAGCAATAACCTCAGGTTCACGGGCGGCATTCCGCAGTTTTGTTTCCCCTTTGGCCAGCACGGCCGCCATCATCAGGTTTTCAGTCCCTGTAACTGTCGGAATATCAAAGTAGATTTCATTTCCAATCAATTCTTTTGCTGACGCTTTAACATAACCATGCTCAAGTTCTATGGACGCGCCCAGGGAAGTGAGACCTTTAAGGTGAAAGTTGATGGGCCTGGCGCCGATGGCACAACCGCCCGGCAGCGATACCCTTGCTTTTTTCAGTCTTGCTACAAGAGGGCACAGCACCAGTATGGATGCCCGCATTGTCCGGACAATCTCATAAGGCGCTTCATGGTTATTAAGGCCTGAAGCATCAATGGTGACAGTATTGTTCTCTCTTTCTACCCTTACGCCCAGATGGGCAAGTAGTTCAATAATACTTCTTATATCTCTTAAATCAGGAACATTATGAAAGGTACATTTACCGTCGGTCAATAATGCTGATACAAGGATAGGGAGGGCCGCGTTTTTAGAGCCGCTGATGCTGACATCGCCCTTTAAGGTCCTGCCGCCGTTAATGATGATTTTGTCCATACTAAAACCGTATATTAATTATATAGATTGCTCATCAGGATCTGATCCTGAGTACTGGATGTATATCACTTGTAATCCGGTTTTATGATTAATACAAGTTATTTCATTAAGAATTTATATTGAGATGGTGGGCACAGCCCACCCTACGATTCAAGTAGCCGATAAACGTGTTTATTCCGTAGGGTGGGCTGTGCCCACCATTTCCTGTTATTAAGCAACCCCCTGTTTATGAAAAATGCGGATTATTCTTTTGTGAAAAAAAACGCCTCCCTCTTTAAAAAGAGAAAGGCGCTGTAAATTTACGATGATCCTGAAAATTTAATGATGGTCGTCTGGCCCGGGTTCAAAAAAATCAGGGTAGAATGTGTCAAGGATTGTCTTTATGATAACATATGTCATGCCGAGGCCGATAATGCCGAGGGCATACCAGAGACCTCCCATGAAAACCATATGACCCATGTCCCAAATCCATTCAAATGAAAACCAAAACATATTTCTTCTCCTTATGCCTTACAAAACAGCATGCTGATTAGTCCGATGGATTTAACTCGCTTTCCTGCGGGAAAATCGGCAGGTAGCGGTATGAAATAGCGATCAAAATTATACCATACGCAACCGGAAGAATGGTTGTGGCCCATTCCTGCCAGCTCGGCAGATACAGATTCCAGCTGTCAAATGTCATGACCGGCATGGCCATGGGTTGCATGACCATGGTCCATCTGTTGATACAGACACCAAGGGTTGCCATTGCCACGGCAAACCAGAGGGCGCCCGTGTTCTGCCGTCCCTTTTTGGTAATCAGGATCAAGGCAGGGATAATGCCGCACCCGATGATCTCAAGATAGAGGATCCATTGGCCATGGTAGGTGAGGCTCGATCTCGCGCTATCGAAAAATTCCGTCCAGTGGAAACCCATTAACGGGGCTGTGACTTGAGCCCAGTAAATGGTATCGATTATTTTTGCAATGATATAGGTCAGGATCATCCAACCGGAAATCTCCGCCAGCAGATGGATTACCTTGTCTTTGACCAGCTTCTTCCTGGTGATGACTTCTGTCATCTTAGTAACCAGGATGGTGAAACACGGGCCGCAGGCTGCCGCAGACCATGTATACAGGAAGAATGTCCAGGGCCATACTAGTATCGCTTCACGATAGGCGTAGGGTCGGCCGTACAGAACGCCGGGAACGCCACCGAGTGATCCCTGGTGGAAGCATGAGAGGAACGCGCCGGTGGCTGCAAAGACCGCCATGGCCCCGTGCATATTATGGCTCATGTTATGGATGAACGGGATTTCGTTCAGCTTCCGGTTTTCCAGGATAAGGGGGATATATTCTATGGTCAGCACCGCGAAATAGCAGGAAAGGCAGAAGGCTACCTCTGTGAGCATGGAATGGACATTCGCGTGCCAGAAAATAAACCAGCTCCTCAAGGGCTGGCCAACGTCGATAGCGAGGATCAGCAGAGCAGAACTGTAGCAGATAAATCCGATAAGAACAGCGTAATTAATAATATTTTTCAGCTCATCCTTGCCGAACACATACTTGAGCAGGCCGGAGAAAAAGGCGCCGCCGCCAATAGCGATGACCGCCAGGTCCGCCCATATCCACAGGGCAAATCCATAGGAATCATTCATGTTTGTCTGGTTAAGGCCCTTGATCCAGCAGAGCAGCATGGCATAAACGCCCCAGAGTAGAACGAGAACCACTGGAATCAGTCCGAGAAGAAACATCGGCAGTGAGCAGCGTTTGACCCCTTTGGGAAATAGTACAGAATCCATATGTTAAGTGCTCCTTAAATTAAACAGTTAAGTCCTAATATATTAATGATGAACTTCTTTAACTTTGTAATTCTCAGGGGTTTCCTCTCCCTGATAATTATCTCCGGCCCTTCTTACCCATTCCCGGCTCGACAGATAATAGACTTTCGGGTTGGTTTCTAGCCGTTCCAGCAGTCTGAAGACTTTCGGATTGCCGGATTTGCCTGTGAGCCTGTGGTTATGATCCGGTTTTACAATCTGGTTTACTTCATGATTTGGATTGTTCAGATCGCCAAAGACAATGGCATCTGTAGGACAGGCCTGTGTGCAGGCTGTCTGGTATTCAGGTACTTTTTCATCAAAATCCCGATGTCCTTTTGCGTAGATCTCATCCATGGCAAGCTGGTAACGGTGGAAACAGAAGCTGCATTTTTCAACAACCCCTCTCATCCTGGGTGACACGTTCGGGCTGAGCGCTTTTTCCATCCCCTCGGGCCAGACCGGGTCCCACCAGTTGAAGTGTCGTGCGTGATACGGGCAGGCGGCCATGCAGTACCGGCACCCAAAGCATCGGGTGTATATCTGGCTGACAATACCGCTATCCGTGTCATAGTCTGTGGCTGTGGCCGGACATACAGACACGCAGGGAGAGTGCCCTGAATGTCCTGACTGCCCTTCACAGTGCATGCACGGTCTTGGCAGGAAGCAGACTTCTGTATCAGGAAACTTTTTGCCGTTATCGAACTTGTAAACCCGCATCCACGTGATACTGTCGAGCTTGTCTGTCTCGTTTTGTTTAAACGGCACGTTGTTTTCGGCCATGCAGGCGACCATGCATGCGCCGCATCCGGTGCATTTATCCAGGTCAATGACCATGCCGAATTTTTTTTCTTTGCGATGGTGGTGTCCTTCTTTCATCAGAACCTCATTTTAGTAATTATGCTCTGGTCAGTTTCGCCATTATCCCCCAGGCAGCATCTAGACCGGTGACTGGGTCTTCGACCGGGCCGATAAGATTATTTACGTTTACTCCCTTGTCCTTGAGATAGCCGTCATAGGCTGTATGCCCAAGGCCCCGTGACAGTGCTGCCACACCAGGCATAATACCTTCGTCACAGGTTACCATTACCTTGGCGCTTCCTTTTGATGTGGTAATCGTGGCATAACGTCCGTCAGCGAGTTTCAGTCCTTTAGCTGTATCTGGATTGATCTCAATCCGGCTGTAAAACATTTTTTTCTTTTTATCTGTCTTTAAGACCTTGTCAGAAACTGTTTTCATCATATATGGGGTTGATCCGATATATCCGTTCGTAAGCCTAATGGAATCCTTTAGAATAAGGGTTACGTTTTCGCCCCCTTTTCCTTCAGCCTTTACAACGCTGTTGCTGTATTTAACCAAAGGCGCGAAATTGAATCTGCCTGAATGGACCGGAGAAGATACGACGGTTTTGAAACCATTTTTCATCAAAGGGTTCCAGCTGTTTCCCAGGGTCTGTTTCAGGCATGCTTTATAGCTTTTCCATGGAAATGCCTTGGCAACACTGCCGCCGATTTTATTGGCAAGTTTGATAATCACGTCACCTGAGTGCATTGTGTTCAATAGGGGCTGTACCACTGGTCTGGAAAGGCCGATAACCGCTTTATTGATGCCTGAAGTAGCATACACATCTTCATACCGCTCAAGATTTGTGTGATTGGGAAGAACAAGATCCGCCTTCTTAGCGGTTTCATCTAAATAGGAAGAGAAGCTGACAACAAACGGGATCTTTTCAATCGCCTTATTAACCGCCTTAGAGCCAGCCATTGAGTAGCAAGGGTTTGCTCCGTAGATAAACATGACTTCAACAGGGGAACCTTTAGCTGCATTGATTACTTTTGGGAGCCTGTTAAGAAGATGTCTTGAACCGAGGAACTTGCCTGTGCCTGCTTCATCGATCCTTTTTTTGCGGATACCGTCTGTCGCAATACGGTCCATAACGATTGCCGGCCAGTTAATATAATCGGCAGATCTGGATGTAAAAACACCCCCCTTCCGATTAATGCTGCCGGCAAGAGCATTAAGGGCCTGAACTGCCATTATTTCTCTGATGCTTCCGGGTGTTGTTCCCTGTCCTTTTCCGGCCACGGCAACGGACCGCTTTTTTGGATTGATGAAATCTTTTGCCAGCTTTTCAATCACCTTCTTTTCGATCCCAGTAACATTTTGAACCTCATCAAGGGACTTGCCGAGAACGAGGCTTTTAAACGCGTTAAAATCGGTTGTGCGGCTGATAGCAGCATTATTGTAAAGAGATTTTTTTATAATGACGTGGGCCATGCCGAGGGCAAGATCTGCCTCACTTCCTGGTTTGATGGGGATCCATTGATCTGCTTTTGCAGCCGTGTTGGAAAGGCGAGGTTCAACCTGAACGACCGTTGTATTATTATTCTGCCAGGAACTGTTTGCCTGGAACATGCGTACAGGTGATCCCCATCCATCGAGAAGACCGCTGCCAAAGCTTAGCACATAATCGGCATTCGCAAAGTCGAACTCAGGAGCAGCATACGCGCCCTGCATTTTCTGGTTGGTAATTTTATATGTGTCAGCTGATGACTGCTCACATATAAAGTTTTGAGAGCCGAATGCTTTTAAAAACCTGGCAAAAATTTCCGGTACAGTTCCCTGGTCTGATCCGGATATGCATGCCAGAGAACCGGCTTTGCCATCTTCTCTCATGTTACCTAGCTTTTTCGCAAGTTCTGAAAGGGCCTGGTCCCAGGAAATCGGTTTAAGTTCTCCTTTTATTTTTTTCATGGGAGACGTGATGCGGGTGGGGCCGTAAAGGAGCTGAGGCCCTGAAAGGCCAAGCACGCAGATCCCACCGTCATTTATAGGATTTCCGTCAGCGCCTTCAATTTTAACAACACGGTCATCAATTTTACGTACGGTGATACCGCATCCACCCGGGCAGAGTGTGCATACGGATGTTTCATATGAGGCCTCCCCATCAGGCGGGACAGGCGTCCACGCCCAGTTCTGCGTCCATATGGAAAGGTCATCCATCAGTTTCCAGGGGATGGGCGTAACCGCTACACCGGCTGATGCTCCAACACCAAACGCTATAAAGCTTCTTCTATCCAGTTTCATTGATTTTTCCCTGTAATATACTATTTATGGCAGACAAAGCATCCATCCTTTGCTGTCTGAACGCTTGTTTCTCTGCCGGTTTTTTCCATGTGACATACAGCGCAGTCATACATCTTCATGCGTTCCCATGTGTGTTGCTTCATGTTCAGCATGTTTAACACGCTTTTACCCCAGATGTCCCGGCTGTATTGGGATAACCAGTTTTTCTCATACACTTTAAGGCTTGTTGATTCGCCCATGGGACCATGGCACTCGGCACAATCCATGTTTGCCAGTTTGACATGGGCTGCATGGGAAAAGAAAACACAGTCCGGCTGCCTGGAATAAGAGAGCCATGGCACCTCAACCCCGTTTGAAATATATTTTTCAACAAATTCAAGTTCGTCCGGGTCGTCCCCCTGGACTTCTGCATGGCATTTTATACACTGGGCGTTTTTTGGTACGCCGGCAAAGGTGCCGTCTTCGCGGAAGAAGTGGCAGCTTTCACAGCCCTTATCAACCTCCTCCATATGGAGGACGTGGTTGAAGTCTATGGGTTGTTTTATTTTGCAGTAAAGAAATTCAGGGAAGATGAACCAGCCGAAAATCAGCATTGCAACAAAACCGATAATGAAAAATAGGATCGGGAGACCCGGTCCGCTGCAATGGCATTCTTCTTCATCTCCTGAGGAATCATAATCAGGTTGACTGCTCTCCTCTGGTGTTTCTTCAGTTGTCTCTTCAGCTTCTTCGGGAGAAACATCATTTGTATTATCATCTGTTGTGCTCATGAAAACTCCGTCAAATTAAGGTTGATGATCTGTTTAACAAGCAAACCTGTTTCTATAATATATATTCCGGGTGATCTGTTTAAGTGATCCCCGAAGATAAACAAAGAGATTTTTTTATATTTGTATCAAGAGATTGTCAAGTAAATTATTATCCGTAGCTGTGCAGGCCGGGAAGATAATTGACACCAAAATATGTAAAGATCACTGCGGTGAATCCGATGATGGAAAGAATAGCCGTTTCAATCCCGCTCCAACCACGGGATATCCTTACGTGGAGCAAGGCCGCGTAAATCAACCATGTGATAAGCGACCAGATTTCTTTATTATCCCATCCCCAGTATCGGCCCCAGGCAGTATTTGCCCATACAGAGCCGGTGATGATCCCAATGGTAAGAAACAGGAAACCGAACATAACCAGCTGGTGCGTTAGTTCGTCCAGCATATCAAATTCGGGAAAATGAACAAAGGGGAGTATATAATCAACTAGAAAATCAAATAGATAAGCAGCACAAAAGCATATAATAAATATTAATACAACATGGAATGAAAAATCAAAATGAACCTTTATTGCCAATCCCCACCAGGTGCATCCGATTAAAATACCAGTACCGATGAAAGATACCGCATATGTCCCGATGATCTTCCGCAACTGGAGACAAACAAAAGAAATAATGATGATAACCATTAAATATATTATAATCGACCAGAAACCGATATCTATGTAAACTTTATTAAAAATCTGCAAAAGGCCCAGGTTCCATATTATAATGCCAGCAGCTGTTCCGATTGAAAAGAAGATAAAAAAATGGCTTTTACTTTCCTTTGCTTTCAGAACATACATTAAGCTGGTCCCAAAAGCGATGGCAAAGCCTGCGTATCCAATAAAACAGGTGACAACATGGGTGATCAGCCAGTTGCTTTTAAGGGCCGGGATGAGCGGCTGTATATTATAGTTGACATTAGACCATGCTGACATTGCATCCAGTTGCTGTTTGATGGTACCGGATACATGGGGCTGAAGTTGGTCCGTAATAACCGGCAGAGATGCGTAAGCGATCGCCAGAAGTGACAGGGGGAGGGCAAATACACCGAATAACCGGTTTTTATATTTAAACTCCATGATAAGGTAGCAGACCGCTATGGCAAAGGCAAAAAAGACCAGGGATTCATATTTATTAGATAATGGTGCGTGCCCCATCCCCTGCTGATAAGATTCCACCCACCGTAGAATGATTCCTCCGGCATTTCCAGTGGCACCAGCGATGGTTACCCACGTGGCAATTTTGCCAGGAAGTTCTTTATTGAATATCCAGGAAATGACATATAGCAGAGCGGCAAAGCCGTAAACAAATGTTACAATAGATAAAATTGTGGAATTATTCATAATATTTTCCCTGGGCTCAGCTTTTAACCGTTGACATCTTCTCAAGACTCTTTGAAATCTTCCTGATAAGATTTTTCATTCCGAGCCTGTTTTTATTTGCAAATCCCGAAACGACAACACGGCAGGTATCGCCATCATCATGTATGTCTATACACAGCCGCTGATGAGACATGAAAAATGTTATATAACATCCTATTATGATCAATAAAAATCCAGTATATACAAGCGGAACCCCAGGATCCCTTGTTACCTGCAGACCTGTGTAATCCTTTGACTGGAAATCGGAAATAGAGATAAAGACATCCCCTTTTCGCATTCTGTCGAAACTTGGATACTTCAAAGGCATTAACACATCGACTGGTTCTTTATCTGCTTTCATCAGTGTCCCGATGACACATTTTCCAAGGTCGTGGGTATGAAACTTATACGAATTAAAAAAGTTTGTGAGTTGAAAATTACCAAGGGTTTCCGGAATTTCGTAGCTTTCCCCTAAGGCCCCCTCCCATGTATATACCATACCAGAGGCCCTGCTTTCAAAGGTCACTTTAAAATTGTATGGCCTGGTTCCGTAAGATGACTGGAAGATGTTAATCCCTTTATGATGGAGCGGTCTATTAACGAAAATATTTTTTTTTATAACAATTTTATTGTTTTCAACAATTGAAAGGGAGGAACGGTACTCGCTTGGCTTGCCTGACTCATAAAAGCTGACATTAAAATCATCGCATCTGATGTCAAAGTCGAGGGGATATTCTTTTCCAGTATCTCTTAACGTAATGCTTTTCGCGGTTTCACCTTCCAGTATATTGACATAACCCTCAAATCCGAATAACGAGCCGATCAGGCTCCCGGTCAGCAGAAGAACAACACTGAAATGAACGATGTATACTCCAAGCCGTGTCCAGCGTCCTTTTTCAGCAAAAATAAGGGAGCGGTTATCTTGCTGTTCTATTCTGTAAAAACTGAAACCGCGTTTAATCATTGTTTCGCAGTTTTTAACCAAAGAGTCAGCATGCCCGCCAGTTGAAAATTCTTCTTTTTCAGGAAGCTTTTGGAACCTTGACAGATTGAACTTCGGATGTTTATCAAATATGATTTTCCATGCCGATGAGAGCCGGTTAATTGAGCAGACGATGATATTGGCAGTAAGGGCCAGGATCAGGAATCGGAACCAGAATGAGTGATACATATCAAAGATATTAAAAGTGAGAAAAACCAGATACAATATTTTGCCATATTTTGCCAGATACCATGCATGGTTAGCATTCTGTGGTATCATGGTCCCAATGGCTGAGGTGATCGCAAGGATCAGCAGCAGTGCTATGGTCAGCTTAACTGAGGCAAACAGCTTCCATCCTGAGGCAAACAGCTTCCATAAGGGATGTAATTTTCCGGTTGTTTTTTTTTCAGTCATAACAATAAAGCTTCTTTGTATTTTAAATCTGGTCCTCAAGATATGGTCAGAACTAGATGCCTAAGTCACTATTTATGAAAAAAATCCGAAGCACGAAATCCGAAACCCGAAACAATATCAAATGGTCAAAATTAAAATTCCAAAAACATTAATGATCTGAAACAAAGATATTAAAATCTTAAGGGTTTGAAAATTTGAAAATTTGGATTTTGGATTTGTTTCGGATTTCGATATTCGGATTTCGGATTTAAAGATAATCATTATTTACATATCCTAAATTTTTGAGACCAGTAATTTTTTTTTCAGCTTGCATATCTATCCTTGAAGCGCCCTTCCTTCCTCAAGGCACACGCATTTTACACCTGTATCAGCCATCTCCCCGATACACCGATTGCAGTGGTCACAATCGGTTTCTGTTATGACACCGCTTTGAAGCTTGTTCACAAATTCTGGATCCCTGACCGTTGCTCTTCCTATTTGGATGAAATTGAAACCCTCGTCCATGGCTGTCTCCATATTGTCAAGGGAGCAGATCCCGCCGATCAACACAAGGGGTATGTCAACCCCGGCTCGTACTTTTCTGGCAAGATCCAGAAGAAACAGCTCTTCAAAAGGATACTCCTGGACCATAAACTTTCCAAAGAGCATGACACCGGCTTTGAGGAGAAGGGTATCCTGACTGTTGATAAATCCTTTAAGCGGTACTTTCCCGCGCATCATGTATAAAGGTGTCTTGGCTGTAAAACCGCAGCTGAGGATCAAGGCGTCAGCCCCTGCTTTTTCATATGCTTTGGCAACTTCGACCGCGTCCTCAACCTCAAGCCCGCCATGGAATCCATCCCTTAAGTTCATTTTTATGAGAATTGGAAAGTCTGGGCCAACTTTTTCACGCACATGTTTAACAACTGATTTCGGAAACTTCAGCCTGTTTTCAAGGGAGCCGCCGTAACTATCCTTTCGGGTATTTGTCCATGGGGAGAGGAACTGGGAGAGCAGGTATCCATGGCCGGAATGAAGTTCTACAGCGTCAAACCCTGCCTCTTTTGCGCTCACAGCAGCCTTGCCAAAATCTTCCCTGATCTGGTTCATATCATCTTCAGTCATCTCTTTGCTGAAACTCATGCGGAAGGTGCATAGTTTTGATGACGGACCAATGGGCCGCTGGTTAATGACCCTGGGACTGGCGAAAAATCCGCAATGCCCCAGCTGAATGGACGCCTTTGCTCCTTCATTATGTATCGCGTCGGTGATTCTCCCGAGCATCGGCTTGATCTCATCCCGCATCCACATTTCATGTCCGAAAGCGAGCCCGTTTCGGGACACACCGCAGTAAGCCACGGTTGTCATGGCAACCCCGCCGGCCGCAACCGCCCTGTGATGCTCAAGGAGCCGTTCAGACGGACTTTCGTTTTGGCAGAGTCCTTCAAAGCAGCCTGCTCGGATGATTCGGTTTTTTAATTCAAGGCTATTTAGTTTGGCGGAGGTGAAAATTCTGCTTTCTTTGGGATCTGCCATGATATCCTCCTCACATTTTTTAAAAAACGCCAGTTATTCAGCTAATATAGCTGTGTTTGAAAATAAGGTTTATTTAATATGTCTATAATTTTAAAAAATCAACCATTCATTACGCCAGCTTAAAACCACCGATACCTTTCTTAGTAAGTATCTCTTCAGCTTCGGATATCATTTTATCGATCAGCTCTTTTGCGGTCGGGACATTATCTATAAAGCCGATGGCAAGTGATATGGCGTATGTCCCGGCTTCTTTTGGTATGCCGAAATCTTCTGCTTTTCCCGCAGCTTTCAGGATTTCTTTTGTCCCTTTTGCTTCAAACAATTTCTGGAGATCTTCAAATTTGGGTGTCTGCAGAATAGGATCCCGCCACCTTGGATCATAGGGGTCTGCGTCCACGAGTACCTGTTTCCGTTTATCTGAAAGCGGGCACTCCTTAACCGCACAGAAAACAGAGCCGAGAAGGACCGCTTCAGCGCCAAGGGCCAAGGCCGCAAGAAATGTCCTGGCGTCACCAATACCGCCTGCAGCAACCACAGGTATCTTAAGCTGTTTAACGGCCAAGGGTATGGTAACAAGGGTTGTGAGCATTGTCGGATTTTTAAGGCCAGCCCCTTCCATCCCCATGATACAGACCGCGTCCGCACCTTCACGTTCAGCTGTGAGTGCATGTTTTACTGTCTGCACTTTATGCATCCATATAAGGCCGGCATCTTTTATCTTTTTTCCGAATTCAGTGGCCTGGCTGCCGGCTGTCTCAATGACCGGCACTTTTTCATCAATGGCCACGTCCAGCATATCAAGGAGTTTGGGGATCATTGTGGGGCTAAAGTTTACCGCAAATGGCTTGTCGGTCATGGATTTCGCCTTTTGTATCTTTTCCCGAAGATTTTCCGGTGTGCGCATATTCAGGGCTGTAATCATTCCCAGCCCTCCGGCTTCTGAAACAGGCACGGCAAGGCCGACATTTCCGATCCCTGATAAAGCCCCTTCGATAATCGGATACTTAATATTGAACAATTTGGTGATCCTGGTTTCCCATTCCATTTTCAGCATCTCCTTAATGGTATTAAAAACAGCAAAGCTGAACAATATATGGCGGGGCGATTTTTATCAAGATAATACTTACTTTACAATGGGGGGAGGAATTGATAATTGATTATTGATAAAGGTATGGCCATGAAAACCATAATTGTTGACTTTATTTCTTATCGGGAATCCGTGACTGAAGCGCTTGATATGGCCGGCGCCCGGGAGGCCCTGGAAAAACAGAAGTCTGTTTTGATTAAACCAAACCTGATAAACACGTCACCTCACCCGGTAACAACGTCACCTGACTGCTGTGAAGCTGTAGTTGAATACGTGCGGTCCTGTTCCCGTGCTGATATTATCGTGGCAGAAGGGTGCGGCGAAGCGTCATACGAAACAGATGAAGTTTTCAGGATTCTCGGTTATGACCAGATGGCGTCAAGACAGGGGATTGAACTGGTTGATCTGAACACGGCCCCTTTGAAGAGACTTAAGAACAGAAATTGTCCTGTTTTTCCTGAGATGTATCTGCCGGAGATTGTGTTTACCCATTATCTTATTTCTGTGCCTGTACTTAAGGCGCATTCCTTGGCAACGATTACCGGTACAATGAAGAACATGATGGGGCTTGCTCCGCCTGCTCATTATTCCGGAAGTTATGGAGTATGGAAAAAGTCGGTTTTTCACGGAAACATGCATCAGTCGATAATCGATTTAAACCAATACAAAACTCCTGACCTGTCACTTGTTGACGCGAGTATAGGACTGGCTGAATATCATCTGGGGGGACGGGAATGCCAGCCTCCTGTGAATAAGCTTATCGTAGGTTTTGATCCAGTTGAGGTAGACAGGGAGGCTGCGCGGTTGCTTGGGTTTGATTGGAGGGGGATCGGGCACTTGAGGCGTTAGAACCTAATGGGGTCAGGCAGACTATGAACATGGAAAATAATGTTATCCCGGAGAAAGTAAGAACAATTCATCTTATAGCCATTTGCGGGACCGGTATGGGGGCTCTTGCCAGTATGCTGAAGGAGCTTGGGTATGAGGTGACCGGATCGGACCAGCAGGTATATCCTCCCATGAGTACTTTTTTAATGGATAAAGGGATAACAATAGCTGACGGTTTTGATGAAAAGAATGTTGCATACGGGCCGGACCTGGTTGTTGTCGGCAATGCCGTGAGCAGGGACAATCCTGAGGTTGCAAAGGCAGATGCGTTGGGTCTCAACTTCTGTTCCATGCCCCAGGCGCTGAATAGGTTTGTGGCTGCGGGGAAAAAAACAGTCCTGGCTACAGGCACACACGGGAAGACAACCACATGCTCTCTTTTGGCCTGGGTATTATATAAAGCGGGCCTTGATCCTTCCTTTATGATAGGGGGGATTTTAAGAAACTTTAACAGCAATTACCGCCTTGGAAAAGGGGATTATATGGTGATAGAGGGGGATGAGTATGACACGGCTTTTTTTGACAAAGGCCCCAAGTTTCTTCATTATAAGCCCCATGTGGCGGTACTCACAAGCGTTGAATTTGATCACGCGGATATTTTCAGAGACCTTGACCATGTAAAGAGCGCGTTTGACCGTTTTATTTCTGGATTGCCGTCTCAAAGCAGGCTGATCGCGTTTGACGGTGATGATAATGTCTCGGACCTTACAGTCGACAGAGAGTGTGTGGTGGAAAAATACGGTAGGGACAAGGATTCTTTATGGCGGTTGGGGGAGGTAAGACCGGAGCCACCCTGGACGGTTTTTGAGGTTTTAAAACAGGGAAAGTTATTCGGAGAGTTCAGGGCGCAGATCATGGGAGAGCACAATGTCCTCAATTCCCTGGCAACTATAGCTGCCGCAGATAGCCTAAGCATTCCTGTTGAAAACATCCAGGATGCGCTGGTGACCTTTGAGAGCCCAAGAAGACGGCAGGAAGTGAGGGGAACAAAAAATGGTATTACGGTGATGGATGATTTCGCGCACCACCCTACTGCGGTAAGGGAGACAATAAAAGCTGTAAGGCCTTTTTACCCTGATGGGAGGCTGATCGCTGTTTTTGAGCCGAGAACGAATTCCAGTATGCGGAATGTTTTCCAGGAAATCTATCCTAATGCTTTTGATGACGCGGATATCATTTGTGTCAGGAAACCGCCGCTTTTGAAAAAGATACCGCCGGATGAACGGTTCTCTTCAGAAAAACTGGCAGAAGACCTGATTAGCCGGGGTAAAGACGCTCACTATTTTGAGGATACAGAAGCGATTATAGACTATGTGATTGGTGAGGCCCAAAGGGGAGATATTGTTCTGGTTATGTCGAACGGTGGTTTTGATAATATTCACGAGAATATTTTGAAAAGATTGTAATTCTTTATCTTCTCACTGCCTGAATCACTGAGATTGCATCTGTGATTGTAACATCCTCATTGTCAAAGATATCAACTTCCAAATCGAATTCTTTCTTGAAAATTTGATTATAATTTTATATACTTACATTGTCTTCGCGTTGTTGTTTTCTCTATTAAAACAAATAATTTTTATAAAGTTTTATGATAATGACGGCAAAAACCATATATCGTCTTATCCTGTCTAGATTAAAATTATTAGCTCTGCTTGACCGGTATATTCCAAATTATATTAAAAAGGATTTTGACACGTTGAGCCGTGCCCGCGTACTTGTGGGTATTTTGCTTGCCAACATGCTCATTCTACTCATCACTATAATACTCATGAATATATTTAGAATGGTACCTGATTTCAATATAATGGTCGGGAATATTTGGATATTGTCTACAATGATGTTGTATCTTTTTAGTATTTATTTCATATTACAGGAAATTTTTTATTAGCCGCAAATGTATATGGATGTTGCGCGTATTTTTCCATAATGATGTCTGCATTTTTGACAGGCGGATATCCTGATGCACCGTCTCTTGAACTTATGATTGTTGTACCCATTATTATTTTTCTGATTTCAGACCGTATTTCCGGTACAATATGGGCCATTATTATTTCGATTACATATATTGTGTTTGTAGTATTATCCCAGCAGGGATACGCGTTTTCGAAAATATTTATACTACCTGGGAAGCATAATTTTTATTTAAAACTTTATATCTGGCAGCTCATGTTTGTCATCATCATCGGAACACTTTTTATTTACGATTATATTACCAGGCATGCAAAACATAATCAAGACACATACTGTTTTTATAAAGCGCAGGCATTTGAAGAGATCTCATATAATAGCATTAAAGAGGGGAGGGCGTGACTAGGTGCTAGATGATTCAAAGGACTGAGGACAGGTCTAGATGCTAGATGCTGGATGCTAGATGCTGGATGAAAAGGGCGGGGAAGTCCCGCCCCTATAGTTTTGTTTAATCCCTACTCCCTCAATCCCCTGTCCACCATAGCTTCAGCGACGGAGGGTCTGTCCTCCATAGCTTCAGCGATGGAGGATTCAATAATCAAATTCTGATTCTTTCCCCTGCATCCTATAACAGATCTTTTTTTTCGCCTTGATGATTTGTTGCGTTTTTTATATGATCTTTTAATCAGGGCATTTGAATCGTTTATAGTTCCTTGTTATTATTAATAATAATTTAAATTGCTAGCGATTTCGGCAGTACTTATTAGAGATCAATTGGAGGATTTTTGAAAATCAAACTTGTGAGAATAGCGAGTTATGCCATTGGTATTGGGCTGGTGTTTTTGGTACTGGCATATATGGCGTTTTTCTTGGCTGGACGAGTTACTGAAACCGAGCATGAAAAGATAGCTCCTGAAAAATTAAGCAAAGCCATCAATCTGTCCGCCCAATATCTTATCCGGTCATGTGATAATGAGGGGAAGTTTGTTTACCGTGTCAACACCAATCCAGATGTGGTACCCGCCCCCAAATATAATATACTTAGGCATGCCGGCACCATATATGCCCTGGCCGATTATGCTGATAAATTCAATAGCCCGCGTGCAACAGCGGCTTGTAAACGGGCGACTGAATATCTTAAAAAACACACAATCTCTCCTCTTGATGAAGATACCAGCATACTGGCGGTATGGACTTATCCGGAGATGTCCGGGAAAAAAGCACCTGTGCAGGCAAAACTCGGGGCAGCGGGACTGGCATTGGTGGCCTTTTTAAGTGTTGAAAAAATCGCTCCGGAAACAACACCGGTTGAATATATGCGCCGGATCGGACGATTTATCCTTTTTATGCAGAAAAAAGACGGCAGCTTTTATTCAAAATATATTCCAAGTCAAGGGGGACGGGCAGATAAGTGGAAATCGCTTTACTATCCGGGCGAAGCGGCCCTGGGTCTTTTAATGCTTTATGAAATTGATCCAAGGGAAGAGTGGCTTAAAGGTGCAGTGAGTGCCATTTCCTATCTGGCCAGTGTGCGTTCAGGTAAAAGCGATGTGGATGCCGATCACTGGGCACTTCTGGCTTCAGCCAAATTGTTGGATATCGGCAAAAAAAGAAGAAAAAAGATACCACAGAGAATAATTATAAAACACGCGGAACAGATCTGTATAAGCATTCTTAAAGATTCTAATAAATGTGGACCGGATTCTCCGGGTTACGGTGCCTTCGGTTCTGACGCGCGTACCACGCCGACCGCCACACGCCTAGAAGGACTGCTTGCTGCTAAACGATTTATACCGGCCGAAAAAGAGATTCTGCTGGAGCAAATGACCAGGGTGACAGACCTGGGTATTCTATTCCTCTGCCGTTCTCAGATTGTGTCTGGAACCTATATCGGTGGTATGCCGAGGGCGCTTGAGCCGCTCCCTTATGTTCATCCTTTGTTTAACGTAACGTTTAACCGCCGAGCAACTGAAGTCCGTATCGATTATGTCCAGCACGCATTGAGTGCTATGATGGATTATCAGGCATTGAATGGGTGGCAGAAGTGACAGTTAATTGTTTATATCCAGCCTTGAGATTTTTTCGTATAACCATGACCGGCTGATACCAAGGGCCCGGGCTGCCTTGGACTTGTTGCCGCCGAACTGTTTAAGGGCGGCAACAATAGAATCCCTTTCATGGCTCTGCCTGCTCTCCCTGAAGGGCTGATGATAAGAAGCACTACTATGTTTTATCAGACTCGACTGCTGGTGAAACGGCTGGTCTCCCATGGTTGCGTAACCGTTTTTTCTTTCCCGCAAATAAAGGGGAAGGTCCTTGATTTCTATCTTGCTTCCTGTGGCAAAATTAATGGCCCTTTCAATAACGTTTTCCAGTTCACGGACATTGCCGGGCCACTCATGATCAAGCAGCGCCTGCTGTACTTCATTGGAAACACCTTTAACATTTGTGCCAAAGATTTTGTTGTATTTTTCAAGAAAGTAATGGGCAAGCAGGATAATATCATGCCGCCTCTGGTTTAAAGGCGGTATCTGGAAGTGTATAACATTAAGACGGTAGAAAAGATCCTGCCTGAACAGGCCTTCATGCACTAGCATTTTCAGGTCATGATTGGTTGCGGCGATAAAACGGACGTTCACGTGAACAGGTTTTGTGGAACCGATCGGTTCGAAAGTGCCGTCCTGCAGGACTCTCAGCAGTTTGCCCTGTAATGAAACAGACATGTCCCCGATTTCATCAAGGAAAAGGGTACCGCCGTCTGCAGAAGCGAGCTTCCCTTTTTGTCCTGTTCTTTTCGCGCCTGTAAAGGCGCCTGGAGCATACCCGAAAAACTCAGATTCAAGCAGGGTGTCAGGTATAGCTGCGCAATTGACCTTTACCATTAATCCGTCATTGAATTGACTGGCGTTATGTATAGCCTGAGCGATAAGTTCCTTGCCGGTCCCGCTCTGGCCTGTGATCAGGATATTTGATGTTCCCCTGGCCGCTATTTCCGCGTCTTCCTTGATCCGGTTAAACGTCGGGTCAGCAGTGACAATCTGATCAAAACTGATCCTTGAGATACTCTCCCCGGAAACACGGTTTTTATAGTATTTCAGCTGCTGATCAACATTTGCCAGTTCGTCCGCAAGGTCCTGGACTTCCTGGAGGTTCCGGAACATTATTTTACATATACCGCCGATAACTCTTCCTTTACGTGTCACGGGCATATTTGAAACCACATAGGGGATCCCGCCGATGAACTGAACCTTGTTGACTTCAGGTTCGCCTGTTTTTACGACTTTATGCAGGGTTGTGTTTTCAACAACCTCTTCAACGGGTCTTCCAACCATGTCCTCCACCCGCTGGCGGAAGAATTTTGCTGCAGCCTGGTTGATCATGGATATGTTGCCGTTTTCATCAACAACGATTATTCCGTCAAATGCTATTTTCATAACAGACTGGAGTGTTTCATACAGCTCTGTAACACTTTCAAGCTCAGAAACAAGACGGTCAAGATCCGTAAAGTCCTGAAAAACGATGTTCGCCCCTTTAAGCTTGTCATGGACTATAATAGGGTTGATATTGCACAGGAGGCTCAGTTCACCCTGGCTGTGTTTAATACCGATCGAGGATTCACCTTTTTTCAGGACGTTTTCAAGATCAAGGCCGGGTAGAAGTCCTGAAACCGGTTTGCCTATTACAGCATCAGCACTGACATTTAAAATTTTTTCAGCGGCCCTGTTAAGGTTGTTTACAAGCCCCTCATTGCTGACGGCGATCAGACCGTTGTGCATATTGTGAAGCATGGCCATGAGTTGGTCGTTTACATATGATTCTTCATTCAGCATGGCAATGATCCAGCTTGCTTTTGTGAACATGCCGACGACTTCTTCCTTTTCGTTCACTACAACCGCACTGCTTACACGGCTTGATTTGACCTCCTTTGCCATGACATGATAGGGCGCTTTTTCTGATTCATATACGGAAACAACATCTTTTGTATAAAGGTCTTTAATGGGGGCATCAGAAGAGATGCCGTCAACAACAGCATCGTAGAAATTTGCCTTTGTCATGATACCGATCAGCCGTTCGTTGCTGTCGGTAACCGGCAGACCGTCAAGCCTTGTCTGACGCATAATACGGGCCACCTTTTTCAGCCGGTCTTCAGGTCTAACTGTCTTTATGTCCCGGATCATGATATCTTTGATAAAGATGTTCTTCATGGTTTTCTTTTATATATGAAAATGGGTGATGACGCAAGTGGATACAAGTGAATCCGGGTATAGGAATAGTTATTAGTGCCTTAAGTGCCTAAAGTTATAAAGCTGAGTTGAATAGTGTCGTTTACTATTCATACGAAACTTATGCCTTTGTGGTAAAAGTGCCTAAAGTTGAGGTATCGCTTCGCTCTGCCAGTTTAGGGAAATAGGGATTGAGGAATTGTAAGAGCGAAATTACCTAACAAGAAAAATCAGTCCTCAGCATTCAGTCCTTTTTTCCTAGTATCTGGAATTCTAAGTTTATTACTAGACAAAACTGAACAAGATCGGTACATAGTAGAGAGTTTTTGACTTACATGTAAAAGGAGTGATCGACAATTGATTTACGCTGGCTGTGACCTGGGGATTGTTGCTGCAAAGGCGGTGGTTATTGATGAAGACAGCTTCCTGGGATTTGATGTTTTGCCTTATAAAAACCTTCCCAGACATGCCGCGGAAACGGTAATGGCAACGACTCTGTCCTCGGCAGGTATGGATGATGAACAACCGGCCTTCTGCATGTCTACGGGATACGGCCGCCGTGCTGTTGAATTTTCAGATGATACGATTCTTGATGTGGCCTGCCTTCACAGGGCTGTAAAGGAGATCAATCCTGCCATACGGACGGTTATTGATATCGGTGGTCATACACTCCAGATTTTTACTGTCAATAAAAAGGGATGCATAATGGAAAATGTCTCTATCCAAAGATGCATTACCGGTACCGGACTTTTCCTTGATGTCATGGCCAGGGTACTTGAAATGCCACTGGAAGAGATACTGGCAGCATCCCTTGAAGCAAAGGACCCCACACCGTTGACAAGTCAGTGCGTTGTGCAGGCTGAAAGTGAAGTCGTCTCACGGGTAAACGAAGGGAAGGACAGGAGAGATATTTTCGCGGGAGTTGTCAGTTTTACAGCCATACGGATTTCAAGCGTGATACGAAAGGTTAAGCTCAGAGGAGAAGTGGCATTTGCCGGCGGTATGGCAAAAAACAAGTATGTTAGGCGACACCTTGAAAGAAATCTAGAGGTAAAATTTGACAGCCTTGGGGGGCTTGATCCCCAGGTGATGAGCGCGTATGGGGCGGCACTGCTGGCGAGGGACAGGGAAAAATGATGTAGGTGATAAGGTGTAAAGGGATAATTTTGGATTAGGGAAATATAAAATCACATAGTGTTATTAGAAATTGTTGATAAATTTAGATCGAGGTTAACCTGGAATGATAACTGCAGGATGCGATGTGGGATCGCTTACGGTAAAGGCGGCTGTCATCAGAGATGGTAGCATTTTGGGATATGAAATCATTCCCGCGTCCGCTGATGCCATTAATTCTGCCCATAGAGTGATGGATGTACTTCTTCAAAGACTCGACCTTTCATATGAGGATCTGGATTATTGTGTCAGTACCGGCTACGGCCGGAAGATAATCCCGTTTGCCGGGGATAATTTGAGTGAGATTTCATGCCATGGCAGGGGAGCTCATTTTCTCAATCCATCCATCAGGACTATTATTGATGTGGGAGGGCAGGACTGCAAGGCGATCAGGGTAAACCGGAAGGGGAAGCTGAAAAAATTTCTTATGAATGATAAATGCGCGGCCGGTACAGGGCGGACTCTGGAGCTTGCAGCTGAAAGCATGGGGATTGATATCTCTGAGCTTGGCCAGTTGTCAGAAAAATCCGCTAATCCCATAACGCTGAGTTTTATATGTAGTATCCTTATTGAAATTGAGGTCAGGCAGATGATTCTTGAAGGCGAGGATGCCGTTGATATAGCTGCCGGGGTCAACAACCTGGTTGCCAGCCGTGTGGCAGGCCTTGTACGGAATCTCCCTCCCAAACAGGATATTGTGATGACTGGCGGCCTTGCTAAAAATACAGGTGTTGTTACCTCTCTTGAAGAGAAACTGAAGACAACATTTGTCAGTTTGCCTGAGGATCCTCAGGCGATCGGCGCGCTTGGTGCTGCCCTTTTTGCCGCTGACCGGGCCTAGCCCGCATTTCTTATTTTTTCTATCATCGATTACGACCACATTTTTTTAAAAGCTGATCACTTATTATGAGTGTATGCTCGTCTTACAATCCCCCTAATCCCCCTTTATAAAAGGGGGGGACCTTTATAATGATAAAAACCATCTTGCCCCTTGATCCCCCTTTGAAAAAGGGGGAGGATTTTTTACTCCCCTCTTTAGTAAAGACCTAATCTAAAGCGTTTTGAACTCAAATTTTTATGCAACGTTAGGGTAAAATTTTCCCTGACGTGAATCCCTTTTTTCAAGGGTGTCATTGATCATGGCAAATGTGGTGTTCCGATTACTCCTGGAGGTCCATTGGGGGGCGACCAGTTCGTTGGCATGGGGTTCGCTTGTAAGCCTCTGGATAACCATGTCAGGGGGTAGGATTTCCAAAAAGTCGCATAATATGTCTACATATTCCTTCTGGGTGAGGCACTGGTATTCTCCCGCGTTGTACATCTTTTCAAGTTCAGTTCCTTTTATAACATAAAGGAGATGAAACTTTATGCCGTCTATCCCCATGTCAGCGATGACCCTGGCGGTTTCCATCATATGGTCCCTTGTTTCTCCCGGCAGTCCGAGAATGACATGAGCGCAAATTTTTATCCCCTTCTTTTTTGTAGCGTCAACTGCCTTTTCAAAGCATTTAAAGTCATGGCGCCTGTTGATGATGTTAAGGGTTGCATTATGGACGGACTGAATTCCGTATTCGATCCATATCAGACGGTTTTCAGCCTGTTCAGCAAGGAGATCCAGGATAGGGTCGTTAATACAGTCCGGCCTGGTCCCGATTGAAAGGCCAACGATTCCATCAACAGCAAGAGCTTCGTTATATAAGGCGCTTAGCCGGTCAATCGGCGCATAGGTGTTTGAGAATGACTGGAAGTAGGCGATAAATTTTTTTGCTTTGTATTTTTTTGCAAGAACGGTTTTTCCGGCAACTAGCTGATCCGTTATTGAAAGCCCTTTACTGTAAGCACCGGAACCCGAACCTTTTGCGTTGCAGTAAATGCAGCCTCCCTTCGAAACTCTGCCATCCCGGTTCGGGCAGGACAACCCAGCGTCGACAGATATTTTCTGTACCCTGCACCCAAAGCTGTTCCTAAAATACGTGTTTAAATCGTTATACCTTTTTTCCATATACACTTTATGGCGCTTGACCATTTGTTTGGTTTGAGGTTAGTATCTACAATCACATTATTATAATTTCAAATAATAATGGCAACAGAGAAGTGAGGAGGGCAGGTATCTAGAAACGTTTTGGGAATTTGAGCCTTTGGATTTTGAATTTGTTTCGGATTTCGTGCTTCGGATTTCGGATTTTATCTTTCCCATCCAGCAACGAATATCCAGCATCAAGTATTAAGGATCAAGAAACCAGGATTAGGTTTAATAACCAGATAATGCATTTTTATTCAAAAAAATTCGATGTTATTGTCGTTGGCGCAGGGCACGCCGGATGTGAGGCTGCGCTGGCTGCTGCGCGTATGGGGTGTAGTGTGATCCTGTTTGGCATTGACATTGACAAGGTAGCATCCATGCCGTGCAGTCCGTCCATCGGGGGGATGGCCAAAGGTCAGCTTGTAAAAGAGATTGACGCCCTTGGCGGTGAAATGGCGAAGATTACGGACAAAAGTGCTATACAGTTTAAGACTTTGAATACAAAAAAGGGACCGGCAGTTCATTCCACAAGAACGCAGAATGATAAGAACCAATACCACCGGGAGATGAAAAAGACCTTAGAGACCCAGACGGATCTTGAACTGAAGCAGGCCATGGTTGAACGGCTGATTGTTAAAGACGGAAAGGTCTCAGGCGTTGAAGATGCTACAGGTTTCGGATATAAGGCAGATGCGGTTATCCTTGCGACCGGTACCTTTCTGGATGGCCTTATTCATATAGGAGATAAAACGATTAAGGCGGGTCGCGCAGGAGAGTTTGCGTCGTGCAGCCTGTCTGAACATTTACATGAACTCGGTTTTAACATGGGGAGAATGAAAACCGGCACACCACCAAGGCTGAAAAAAGCGAGTATTGATTTCTCACAATTCAGGGAGCATAGTGCTGATGCAGTTCCAAAACCGTTTTCCAGTTTTACTGAATCGATTCCTCTACCGCAGATGCCCAGTTTTATCGGAGCTGTTAACCGGAACAGTATTCAAATCGTTCGGGATAATATTGAACGTTCCGCACTTTACAGCGGCCAGATCAAAGGTGTTTCCGCGAGATATTGCCCGTCATTTGAAGATAAGGTAATGAAATTTCCTGAACGGGAGAGCCACCAGGTTATCCTGGAGCCGGAGGGTGTGGACACTGAAGAAATTTACGCCAGTGGCCTGGGGAACAGTCTGCCGATGGATGTTCAGATCTTGTTTGTGAGATCAGTCAGGGGTCTGGAAGAAGCTGAAATGATGAGGCCCGCTTATGCGATTGAGTACGATTACGTGAATCCCTTACAGCTCCAATTGTCACTTGAGACAAAGAAGGTGCCGGGCCTGTTTATGGCAGGGCAGATTAACGGGACATCTGGATATGAAGAGGCAGCCGCCCAGGGGATGATGGCCGGCATCAACGCAGCGTGTAAGGTTTTAAAAAAAGAACCGTTTATCCTTGACAGGTCCCAGGCATATATTGGTGTCATGATCGACGATCTTGTCACAAGGGGTACAACAGAACCCTACAGGATGTTCACATCAAGAGCTGAATATCGTCTTCTCCTAAGGGAAGACAACGCAGATCTTAGACTCGTTGAGGAAGGATACCGACTCGGCCTGGTTGACAATGATGTCAAAAAAGAAGTGATGGAACGGAAAAGAAAGATTGCCGATGAAATTGGCAGAGTAAGAGCAACCGTGATAAAACCATCAGAAGATGTGAACAGATATCTGACGGAATGTAAAACAGACCCGATAAAAACAGGTGTGTATCTTGACCGTCTTTTAAAAAGGGCGGAGCTTGACTATTGCTCGGTTGAAGTCCTCGCAAAAAGCCCGGAGGATATTGATGAGAAAGTATCACATCAGGTGGAGATTGATATCAAGTATGAAGGGTATATCAGCCGTCAGCTTAAAGAGATTGAAAAATTTAAAACTCTTGAGATGGTCAGCATACCCGGAGATTTTGATTATGCCGGGGTTCACGGCTTATCCAATGAATTAAAGGAAAAACTGGCATCTGTCCGTCCTGAATCTCTTGGACAGGCCTCGCGGATTGAGGGGATTACACCTGCGGCAATATCTGTGCTGATGGTGGCGCTGAAGGCTGCGGGCAGGGGGTAGGGGATTATGGTATAATAGGACTGAGGACTGAGTGTGTTGCTGTTTTTATCCAGCATCCCCGCTAGAAAGAAGCGGGATCTCCGTTTCACTACGACCAGCCATCTAGCAGCCAGCACCCAGACCTCATTCCAGAACCTTGATAATAAAATGGAAAGTCTTCAAATAAAACAACTCGCTATCCACCACATCGGGCCGGTTGATCTCAGTATTGACCGGGCGGAATGTGTGGGAATAACCGGGCCTTCTGGAGCCGGGAAAACGCTTTTGCTCAGGGCAATAGCCGACATGGAACCTCATACAGGAGAGGTTTGTCTGAATGGAATTGATTCCAGGAGCATGCCTGGACCTGAATGGCGGCGTAAAGTCAGGATGGTTCCTGCTGAAAGCAGTTGGTGGTTTGATACAGTGGGTGAGCATTTCAACGGTATTGATAAAGACTGGCTGGAATATTTCGGTTTTGGCGAGGATGTTTTGAACTGGGACATTAACAGGCTTTCAAGCGGTGAGCGCCAGCGGCTCTCGATAATACGATCTTTTTCAGATCAGCCGGAAGTGTTTCTCCTTGATGAACCTACTGCAAACCTGGATGAAGAAAACATTATAAAGACGGAAACGTTTATTGCTGACTACCTAAAAGAGAACGAAACGATGATTATATGGATAAGCCATGATGCTGCCCAGCTTAAAAGAGTGGCTGCACGGGTTTTTGTGATTAACAATACTAGGCTTGAACAGTTATAGGAGTAAATAGTTGCAAATAATACCATTATCACCGCTCGATTTGTCCATTGCCGCATGTCTGGTTATAGCGCTCGCTCTGCTTTCTGTCCGTATGGAACTGGGGCTTGGCCGGCAGATTATTGTGGCAGGTATCCGGACAACCGTTCAGCTGCTTCTCATCGGTCTCGTGCTTAAAGCGCTTTTCGCAAATGTCCACGTTTTATGGCTTATCCTTATGGCTATTGTTATGCTTATAGCAGCCGGTCGGGAAGTGATGCGGAGACAGGGGAGGCGGTTTAAGGGATGGTGGGGTTTTGGTATGGGTACGGTTTCCATGTTTATTTCCTCTTTTTCGATCACATTGCTTGCACTGACGGTGGTTATTGATCTCAGTCCCTGGTACCGGCCGCAATACGCCATACCCCTTCTAGGGATGATGCTGGGGAATACAATGACCGGTATTTCAATAAGCCTTGACCAGCTTACACGGTCTTCAATGGAAAAGAAGTCAGTTATTGAAGCCCGGCTGATGCTTGGACAGGATTCTGCACAAGCGATACAGGATATCAGGCGTGATAGTATACGGAGCGGCCTGATACCGATCATAAACGCCATGACTGTTGCGGGGATTGTTAGTCTTCCAGGTACAATGACAGGGCAAATCCTTGCAGGTGCACCACCCTTTGAAGCTGTTAAATACCAGATTTTAATCATGTTTCTTATAGCTTCGGGCACTGGGTTCGGAACCATGTGTGCTGTCTGGCTTGGTTCTCGCCGTCTTTTTGATGAGCGTCAGCGGTTAAGGCTTGATCGTTTAAGAAAAAAAACTGAACCTTGACACATCATTATTTTACACTTATCTTAATTATTAATAATAAACAGTTATTTAGATATAATACTCTATATCCTGATGCGACCGGCTGTCTCTTTTTTAGATAACCTGCCGGAATTTATGGAGAAATATAAGTATGGCGGAAGCAGATTATTATAAAATACTTGGTGTTGATAAGAAGGCGTCTGATTCTGAAATCAAAAAAGCCTACAGGAAGCTTGCAATGAAATATCATCCTGACCACACTAAGGGTGATAAATCAGCTGAAGAGACTTTCAAGAAAATAAGTGAAGCATACGCTGTTCTCAGTGACAAGGAAAAACGGCAGCAATATGATACTTATGGATCTGCTGATTTCCAGCAGCGATTTTCCCAGGAAGATATTTTCAGGGGCTTTGATTTTGGCAGTATTTTTAAAGAGTTCGGATTTGGCGGCGGCGGAAGGGGAAATTTTCATTTCTCCTTTGGGAATGAATCACCCTTTGGCGCTGGCGGCAGGCAGCAGCGCAGGATAAAAGGGTCTGATCTCATATACGAGATTCCCTTGACATTGCAGGAGGTTGCATCTGGAACTACCAAGATGGTTTCCCTGCAGCATGGTACCAGACCTGAAAAAATTTCTGTAAAAGTGCCTGCAGGCATGATCACCGGGAAAAAAATCCGTCTTGCTGGTAAAGGTGAACCCGGCAGTTTCGGGGGGCCTCCCGGGGATCTGTATATTACATCAAAAGTTGTGCCGGACAATCAGTTCAGTGCTGAAGATCATGATTTATATCTTAGCAGGGAGATTAAACTAAGCGACGCTATATTGGGGACCACAATTTCCGTTCCAACCATTGACGGAAAAGAACTAAGTCTGAAAATACCACCAGCCACAAAACATAAAACAAAGATGCGCCTTTCAGGTCATGGACTTCCCCATATGAAAGGGGGAAAAAAAGGGAATCTTTTTGTTAATGTCCATGTTGTGATACCCAAAAAGCTGAATAAAAAACAGAAGGAGCTTGTGGGTAAATTGGCGGATGCCGGTCTGTAATGAATTAATTTTATTGACAAAGAGTATAATCCAATATAAAACTATTTAATTAATATAAGAGTATAGGTATATATGGGGGAGCTTATACCAGTTCTTTCAAAAAAGGACATTGACAGGAAGGTATCAGAAACGGCGGGGAGGATCTCATCAGACTATGAGGGGTGTGAAGTAATATTTGCGGGCGTGTTAAAAGGCGCTTTTATTTTTATGGCAGATCTTATCAGGCACCTAACAATTCCAGCAAAAATTGATTTTATAAGCGTATCCAGTTACGGCACCAGTAGTTCATCGTCCGGGGCCGTTAAACTGACAAAAGAAATTGGGCTGGATGTAAGAAATAAAAACATACTTGTTGTCGAGGATATAGTTGATACGGGGCTTACACTTAACTATATTATAAAACATCTAAAATCGCTCAAACCCGCAACTGTCAAGACCTGCGCCCTGCTTGACAAAACTGGGCGCCGCAAGGTAAAGGTTGATTTAAATTATGTTTGTCATACTGTGCGGGATGGATTTCTGGTCGGTTACGGTCTGGATTACGCTGAAGAGTACAGGAACTTGGACGGGATTTATCGTCTGAAATAGTTTACGAGGATATATCATGATTATCAAATGTGAGGAGTGCAGTGTCAGTTTTAACTTGAACGAGAAGCTGTTAAAGCCCTCGGGTTCCAAGGTGCGATGCTCAAAATGTAAGCACATTTTTGTGGCATACCCACCTGAACCGAAAAAGAAAACGACACCAAAACCTGCTGCTGCCACACCGACTGATAAACCTCAGACAATTGCAAAAGAAGTAAAGAAAACCGCCCCTGCCGTTAAAGAAAAAGAGAGTGTTGATACAGATGTTGAAAAAGAGGAGATTAGTTTTTCAGAACTTGAAAAGATGGTAGAAGAAGGCGTTGATACAGACACATTGACAGATGGCGTGTCAGAAAAAGAAGCTGATGAAGGAGGAGACAAAATAGATTTTTCCAGCATTGTCGGTGATCTTGAAATGGACGATGATGTTGATGACCTTAGCGATGAATATAGAAACCTTAATGTGACACTAAAGTTTGAAGAAGATGAAGAAGGAAGTGATAATGTGGCGGGAGAGGGGGATGTCGATCTGTCGGATATTGACTCGATGTTGGATATAACGGCAGGGGATGATTTTGATTCAGGAGCTGATATTGCTTTGCCTGATGTAGGAGAGGACCAGACAGGGGATGATGATATTGATTTGTCCGTACTTGATAACATGCTTGGGACAGAAGAGGAAGATGATTCTGGCATAGATGAACCTTTACCTGAAATTGACGGTGACCAAACCCTTTCGGATGATGATGACATTGATTTGTCAGAACTGGATGACATGCTCGAAATAACTGATGACGCTGACTTTGATATGGAGGAAGCCGCGCCGGATATTGAGGAGGAAGCCGCGCCAGAACCTCCTGCTGAAAAGGAAATTGCAAGTGATGTTAAGGCTGCCGCGCCTGAACCTAATAGTAGTGTGGAAACAGAAGAAAAAGCAGATGAGGTTGAAAAAATTGATCTGTCCGGGTTGACCGACAATATTAGTTTTGATGATGACGATGACGATGATGAATATCGGAATCTTAATGTGACCCTGAAGTTTGAAGAGGACGATCCTTCGGCCGGAGCTGATATCGGAACTGATGATAAAGATCTATTGGATATGGATCTTGATCTTGATGGTGGCGGAGATGAGGCAGAGCCTGGTAACGATGATCTTAGTCTTGATGCAGAAGACACCGGTGTTGCTGAGGATGATACAGGAGACAACGTAGACCTTTCGGAGATGGATCTTGAATTAGACAACGATGATATTGAGGGAGCGGTTGATGTTGATGATCTTGATGCAGAAGATATTGCTCCAGCAGAGGATGACGCAGAAGACGGCATAGACCTTTCAGATATTGATTTAGAAACAGACGATAGTGATGATGACGATATTACTGAAAATCTTGACTTGGATGTCAGTATGATT
>JANQFQ010000039.1 GCA_028277765.1 Desulfobacterales bacterium | reverse complement strand
ACAATCCATGGTTGACATCAGGAACAAAAGCGGTCAAACGGGCGGATTATTTCGTAGGGAACAACATTAACCGCTTGTGTGCCATGGGAAATTTCTGGGTCATGGTCTCAAAAGAAAAAAATCAGGTTTCCCTTGTGGGCACACCTGAATGGAACAAGGCCTTGATGTATTATAAAAAAGCCATAGACCTGGAAGCCAATTATAAAAAAGGGAGGCTCAAGAGGAAGATAAATAGATATATTTGGTCACAATATCATGATACGGAATTGGCTGAACAAGTGGTCCAAAATATATAAAAAACAGTTTGAGTTTATAAAGTAACTGAATTTATTATATATTTATGCCCATCACAATTCTTGACTTTAAACTTTTTCTAGTGTTTAATATATAAATATTTTCAGTTGCTGACCAACCCTTATATCTATCTGATGAAACAGTTGAGCGTGCAGCTTTTTTTTGTTCAAGCATCTGAGAATAGACAGAATAATGTTTTTAATAAGGAGGTATAAAATGAAACCATTATCAAAATACTCAGCTGTAATTCTTACCCTGGTCATGTGCATTTTTTTTATGGGATCTACCACTTTTGCGTCATCACCTGTGATCGCAAAAGTTGACAGTTTTAAGGGCAAGGCAGTGATTATGTCGGAGGCAAAGATTATACCCATCACCCAGGTCGGCCAGGTTCTGAAGCATGGAGACCGGATACAGACAGAAAACGGCACGGTCAAGATCCTATTTGATGACGGGGCTATTGTTAAAGTCAATGCTTTTACCAGCACCATGATACAAGAACAGGATGAAACGATCGGTTTTGCTTTTTGGAAAAAGAAGCGATCGGTCCGGCGGGTGACCTGTTTTATCGGTAAACTCTGGTTTAAAAGCGGGATGTCAAAACGGAAAAATTTCCTCCAGACACCTACAGCTGTCTGCGGAGTCCGCGGTTCAGACGGAGACCTTGGTTTTGACGGGATTCAGACGTATTTAAATATGTATCATGGGGAGACAGACAATATCGGTAATGTGCTGATAGGATTTTTTGAAAATCCAGGCCAGCATGTGGCTGAGGGGAGTGATGTATATAAGTCTTTGCAAGAAGCCAGCGAGAAATATAATGAGGCATTAGGATCTGGCGATCCCAATGATATGAAAGAGGCCTTAAGCATGGCACTTGAGGCTGCTATTGAGGCTGGAGAGGCGCTTGCAGAAAATCCAGATGATGATATTGCTGAGTTTGGCGAGCAGATGCAGGAAGAGGCTCAAGAGTTAATTGATCAAATGGGGCCGATTGAAGGTGATGACGACGACGGTGATGACGACGACGGTGATGATGACGATGACGGCGAAGGTGATGATGACGACGACGGTGATGATGACAATAACGATGATATTTTTGATCCATGTGACGGAGCACATCCTTGTGATGGGGATTGCGATGGATTTCTAAGTCCTGAAGAATTAAGTCTGTGCGATTTTAATCCATGTGATTTTAACGGTAGTGGTGAAATTGATACTGGAGAAGAGGAAGAGTGTATGGCCGCTACTAATAATAATTAAATAGAAGATTGACGATTTTTTGATGATTAACGTGGCTCCCAAACAGTGAGGAGATCTTAATGATGAACCGGAATATGGTTTACTTGGTAATTGCTTTGATTGTTCTTGTCCCACACATGATCATGGCTGAGGAGGAAGGACGACTGAAATTCGGAAATTTTAAGGTCGTACCTGGATTAACTGTGCTAGGTGAAAGCAATGACAATATCTATGAGGGTAATGGAGAAAACGAAACCACAGAGTTAGAGGAATCAGACTGGATCACCCATGCAAAACCCCAACTGGGGTTACAACAAATCATTCCTGACAGGGGGGCTATTGTATTAGGATATAAAGGAGATTTTGCCTATTATTCTGATTATTCTGATAATGACTGGGTCTCTAATACCGGTATGCTGGATTTTGATTATATAACTCCGCGCGGACTTTTTGTCGACTTCAGCATGGTTTACACGGAAACAGAGGACCCTTATGGCAGTGATAATGAGTATAAATCCGGGATACCTTTGACCGATCGGTCCACAAACAGGATCAAGTGTAAAACCGGCTTTGTTCATGAAGAGATTTCAAAGGTGCTGCTATTATATAATTTTTATAAACAGGACTATAAGAACAATCTTCTGGATTACAGCCAGGACTATGAAGAGAAAGAGTTCGGCTTTGGCGTGGAGATGAATGTAGCTACAAAGACCTGGGCTTTTTTAAGATGGTACCGGGGTTACCGTGATTATTTTACCCATCTTGATCCAGAAGATGAAACGTTAGACTCAGACTATCATTGGCAAAAGATCGTTTTTGGATTCACATGGGACAGCGGGGCACGGTTTAGCGGTGAAATGAATTTTGGATATAAATGGCTTGATTATGATGTAAATGATTCTGGGATAGAACTCCAGTCCCTCATTCCGAGACAGGACCGGTACAAGAACAAAGACAATTGGGTGGCTGCCACGTCCGTTACTTACCACGTTAACGCTGGAACAGATTTAACCCTGGAAATAGCAAATGATATTAAACCGGTGGGGTCTGACAGCAATAATTATTATGAAGATACACGGGTGGGGTTGGGGTTCAGTCATCTCATGTTCCAGAGGTTAAAGCTTGCTGCAAGTGTAGCCTATAGCTGTGCGGATTATCGCTTGAACAGAAGAAAAGATGACAATTATATAGGCACTTTTAATGCTGACCTCCAGATCCTGCATTGGCTCAAAGCAGGGGTTGGTTATTCGTATAAACAGAAGGAATCAAGCTCAAACAATGCGCTTGATAATTATGGCAAGAATAATGAGTATGAAGTAAACCGGTACTTTGTAAATATCAGTGCTGTGTTTTAGGCTGAATATGTCATGAACGATGTAAAAAAAGAGGTCTTTTGATCTCTTTTTTTATGAGCGGGTAAAGGGAGGAGAGCTTAAGGGCAGAAAGTTATAATATGATTTCAACGCGCATCAATATAATCACCGCGATGGTGATGGTCATTTTTCTTAGTGCCTGTTTTTCAGGTGAAGTCGTCAAAATAACTACGGTCCAGAACGGAACATACGGCGGTCTTGAAGAAGAAGCGATTGCAAAGCTTGATGAGATTAAAAGCCGCCGCGGAAAAAAAGAGATTAATGATAAACTGAAAAATGTCATTGATGAAACAAACCATTTCTCGGTTGCTGAATATTTGGAGCATTATCCTGAAGCCAGGGGACTTGCCGGCGATGATTACAGAGTAGGCGGATATGATGTTATCAATATAACTGTTTATGAAGAAGAAGACCTCTCCAGGGAATCCATCCGTGTTGCAAGGGACGGGTATATCTCTTTTCCCCTTATCGGAAGGGTCATGGTGGATGGTCTTACAACATCTGAGATTGAGGCGCTCATATCCCGAAAATTGGCAGAAGGAAAATACCTGTGGGATGCCCATGTGTCTGTTATGGTCATCGGGTATAACAGCAAGAAATTCTTGGTTCTTGGTATTGTAAAAAGTCCCGGCAGTTACGCACTCAAAGGGAGGGAACGGGTTCTGGATGCTATTTCAAAGGCAGGTGGAGTTGGAAAAGGAAGAGACAGTACAGACCATGTCAGGGCTGGCAAAAAGGGTAAAATTGTCCGCACCCTTAATCCTGATACAGCCCAGAAGCAAAAGATAGTCATTAACGTTGATATTCAGGGGCTTCTTCATGGGGGAGAACAGGATTCGAATATCCTCATGCAGGACAAGGATGTCCTGTATATACCGACTGCAGAACATGTTTATATTATTGGGCAGGTGAAAAATCCCAAGTCATACGCACTGCCAGACAGGGAACTTTCGCTGGTAGAAGCAATCAGTATGGCCGGTGGTTTTACAAACATTGCTGCCCGTAACCGAACCAGAATTATTCGAGTAGAAGATGGGATTGAAAAGATTATTGAGGTAAGGGTCGACAATATTACAAAGGCAGGGAAAAAAATTCAGGATGTAAATATCAAACCAGATGATGTGATCGTGGTTCCACTGAGTTTCTTTTAGTATGGATACAAGCTTTCAGGATAAGATTGATTTTCATGAGTATTTCCGTGTGATTATGAAACGGAGATGGACCATTAGCACTGTTTTCTTGTTTGTTGTCATTACCGTTACTATTCACGCTTTTACTGCCACACCGATATATAAAGCGGTTACTCGCATAGTGATTGACAAGGAAAATCCAAACGTGGTTTCCATCCAGGAAGTCATGGCAATGGACGCATCTGGGACAGATTATTACCAGACCCAATACAAAATCATTGAGAGCCGGACTGTTGCCAGGGAAGTGATCAGGCGGCTGGACCTGAAAAACAGCAAAGAGTTTTCCGGCAAATCAAAAAATCTGCTCATAAGATTTCTGGCTTCAATAAAAAATATTATTGTCTCCTGTAAAAACGCCATTAGTTCTTTGTTTAAAACCGACGCCAAAGAGGGAACAGCTTCTGTTGATATAGATGAGATCGATTCCGGCCTGGTCTCATCTTTTATCAAGCGGATAAGTGTTGAGCCTATCCGGAAAAGCCGTCTCCTTGACATCGGCTTTCATGCAAGAGACCCTGAGCTTGCCGCTAAAACAGCGAATACCATCGCACGGGCATATATTGATCATAACCTGGAAACTAAGGTGCAAGCTATACAGGAGGCGGTGAAATGGCTGCAGAGACGGATTGAAGCTGAACGGGCAAAAGTCGAAGAATCAGAGCAGGCGTTGCTAAACTATAAGAAAGAAAAGAATATTATTACAGACTTTACCAATGAGGTAGAACAGATTACCGCCCAGAAGCTTGCCCAGCTTAATACCCAGGTTGTGGAAGCTGAATCAAGAAGGGTTGAAGCAGAGACCCGCTATAAACAGGCAGTGGCTCTGACTGATACGCCTGATATGCTTGATTCTATTCCAGAAGTCCTGAACAATGAATTGATCAAGCAGATCAAGTCGATGGAGGTGGATCTGTATAAAAGAATCTCCGAATTGTCAAAAAAATACGGGCAGAACCACCCCCAGATGGTTGCCATTAAGTCTGAAATGGAAACCCTTAGCAAGAGAAAGACCTACGAGGTAGACAGGGTCATTAATTCACTTAAAAGCGAATACCAGGTAGCGCTTGCCAGAGAGCGTTCCCTGAAAGACGCCCTGTCCAGACAGAAGACAGAAACCCTTGAGTTGAATCAAAAAGCGATTGAATACGGTGTGCTCCGCCGTGAAACCGAGAGCGCCAGGCAGATGTATGAGCTGCTGTTTAACCGGTTTAAAGAGACATCCCTGACCGAGGACATGAGGACTCTCAATATCAGGGTTATTGACAAGGCCGAGGTGCCTAAGAAACCGCTTAAACCAAAAAAAGGGTTGAATATTTTACTTGCCATGGTCGTCGGATTGGTTGTCGGCACATTGCTCGCATTTTTTTACGAGTACCTTGATAATACTATCAAAGCGCCTGATGACATTAAGCGATACCTTGACGTACCATACCTGGGGCCTGTCCCGGCAATCGATATGAACGGCGATACAGACAGCCTGAAGAAAAGTGAACTGATTACTTTTCGTGATCCCAAATCATCGGCAAGTGAAGCATACAGGGATATTCGGACAAGCATCCTTTTTTCTTCCGTGGAATCTGAACCCCAGGTAATGCTTATTACAAGCGCCGGACCCCAGGAAGGGAAGACCATAACCGCGAGCAACCTGGCGGTAACCATGGCACAGTCAGGAAGCAAGGTAGTGCTGGTTGAATGTGACCTGCGAAGACCGAGGATAGATAAGGTATTTGACAAACAGCATGATACTGGATTGACGAATATTTTAGTCGGCAACAAAGATGTAGAAGAGACCATTTTTAAAACAGAAGTTGAAAACCTGTTTATTATACCATCCGGCCCGGTTCCTCCGAATCCTTCTGAAATACTGGGATCAAAACGGATGACAGAATTAATCCAGACATTAAAGAAAAACTTTACGCGGATTATTATTGATTCCCCGCCTGTAGCGGCGGTGACTGACGCGGTTGTTCTGGCAAAGCAGGTAGACGGCGTTATAATGATTGTCCGGGTGAATGATAAATCAAAGGATATGATCATCAATAGCCTTGAAAAGCTTCGTTCTGTAAGCGCCGACATATTCGGTATTGTTTTGAACGGAGTAGATATAAGCAGGCATAGTTATTACTATTACCAGTATTCCGGTAGTTATTACGGAGTGGAAACGGATCAATCTCAACAGCCTGCCGGGGAAGACGCCTGAATGCGCTATGAAAAAGGGTTTTAAAAGCAGAGCTGAAATAATCAAAAAGGATATCCTTCAGAAAATCAGGGAATACTATTCAGCCGCTCTTGACCCGTCAGGTGAATTGTTCAAACCCGGAGTTACCAGCATCAACTATGCTGGACGTGTTTTTGATGAGAACGAACTTGTCAACCTTGTTGATTCATCCCTTGAATTCTGGCTTACTCATGGCCGTTATTCCAGAGAATTTGAAAAAGGACTGGCTGATTTTTTAGGTATTAAACACGCTCTTTTTGTAAACTCTGGTTCGTCCGCGAATTTTTTGGCCTTTATGGCGCTTACCTCTCCTGCTTTAGGTGATAAACAGATAAAAAGAGGCGATGAAATCATTACGGTTGCTGCCACTTTTCCCACGACCGTCGCTCCGGCAGTCCAGTATGGCGCCGTCCCTGTCTTTGTCGATATTGAACTTGAAACATTAAATATTGATACAGCGGCCATGTCGGCTGCGCTGACCGATCGGACAAAAGCGGTAATACTCGCGCATACGCTTGGAAACCCTTTTAATATCAGTGCTGTCATCCGGTTCTGCCAACAAAACCAACTTTGGCTCGTGGAAGACAATTGTGATTCCCTCGGGTCAACATATAAGGGCAGATATACCGGCACCTTTGGTGATATTGGCACCAGCAGTTTTTATCCTCCCCATCACATAACCACAGGCGAAGGTGGCGCCGTTTACACACAGAACAGTTTACTTCATAAAATTATGCTGTCTCTGCGGGACTGGGGAAGGGATTGCCAATGTGAAACAGGGAAGGATGATACCTGCGGGGAGCGGTTTTCTAAACAGCACGGAACCCTTCCATTGGGATATGATCATAAATATGTTTACAGCCATTTTGGATATAATTTTAAATGTTCTGACATGCAAGCCGCCATCGGGTGCGCGCAGCTTGAAAAACTGCCGCTTTTTATCGAAAAGCGGAGACGTAATTATAGAATTTTGCACAAAGCCTTGGACGTTTTATCTGACTATTTTATTCTACCGTCATCATTCGCGGACAGCGAACCCTGCTGGTTCGGGTTTCCGCTTATCGTCAAAGACGGCGTGGGCTTTAGTCGGAATGAATTGGCCATTCACCTTGAATCAAAAAAGATTCAGACGCGGAACCTGTTTGCCGGCAATTTCACCTGCCATCCCTGTTTTGAAGCAATGGCGCAGGACAGGGATTACAGGGTGGCAGGAAGCCTTGTGAATACGGATAAAATCATGAAGGACTGCCTTTGGCTGGGCGTAAGTCCGGGTATTTCTGATGAACAGACTGGCTATATGGCTGAAACCATTATTGCTTTTTGCAAAGGTAAATAACGGCCACAGCATATTTTTATGGCAAAATAATTATGGGCAAAATGATTAAAACTTACGAATTTTTAAAACAGGTTTCTGAGAAATGCGGATTGTTCATCGAAAAGATCATGCAGGAGATGACATGAAACGCAGTGCATTGTTTACAGGTTCAACAGGATTTACAGGGGGAAATCTTGTAAGGCGCCTGGTTAATGATGGATGGCAGGTCCATGTGATCGTTCGCCAGGATTCAGACCAGGCACAGAAAAAGGCGTTGAATGATTTAATTTCAATTCACGTGCATGACGGAACAACAGAACAGATGCGATCGATTATCGGTGCCACCCAGCCCGATATGATTTTTCACCTTGCCACCATGTTCCTTCCAGACCATAAGCCCGAGGAGATTGTTCCCCTGATCCAAAACAACTTTGTGTTTGCAACTCAGCTCGCGGATGCTATGGTAGATCATGGCGTTCAACATTTTATCAATACCGGCACCTTTTGGCAGCATTATGACAATAAAGAATATAACCCCGTCTGCCTCTATGCAGCGATAAAACAGGCATTTGAGGCTGTATTACAATATTATATTGATGCATACGGTATAAAGGTTATCACATTGACGCTGTTTGACATTTACGGGCCAGATGACCCGCGTGATAAGCTTTTTAAACTGCTTGAGCGCGCAGCCGACAAGCAAGAGACGTTGAAAATGACTCCTGGTGAACAGCTTGTGGACCTTGTGTACATTGATGATGTGATAGACGCGTACATGCTGGCAGCTGACCTCCTGGAAACACAGGATAAAGGAACTTCCAGGACGTTTACGGTTTCTTCCGGCACCCCTGTGATATTGAAGGATGTTGTTAAACTTTATAGTGATATTACGGGAAAAATTATTCCTGTTGAATGGGGAGGGAAGCCGTACAGACCAAGAGAGGTTATGATGCCGTGGAACAGTGGCAAACATGTACCTGGATGGTCGCCAAAAGTCGGCCTTAAAGAAGGGATACGGCTGATAACCGGTAAAAAAGCATGATAAATCAAACTTCATGACCAACCTGCATAAAAAAACAATACAAAAAGAAGACCCATTGAAAGGATATACCAATCCTGACGAATTTTTTCATCTAGCCAGCCCGGATCCAAAATTGTGGTTGAAGTGGCACACCTTTAACGAAAAGCAGATTCCTCTGGTCAGTGAAAAGTCCAAGTCCCTTGTTAATAGACCAAAATTCAGCATTATCCTTTACGTGAGCGGCATCGATCATTCACAAGCCCGCGACACAATTCATTCTGTATGTGAACAGATATATGAGAACTGGCAGATGATCATCTGCTGCCCGGAGACCGTCTCCGGTGATTTTTTGGACGATCATATAAAAAGGGATGAACGGATTTTATGCTGTCAGGACAGCGGCAGTACATCAAAGGCGGATCTCTATAACCTTGCCGTAAAAAAATCTGACGGCGACTTTCTTATGTTTTCTGATGAAAAAGACCTGATCGGATTAAACGCTCTCTATGCATTTGCCGAAGTCATTAACAAAACGCCGGAAGCGGACATGATATATTCCGATGAAGCCTATACAGAGGATGACAACGGTCGTGTATCAGTACACTTAAAGCCTGGGTGGTGTCCTGATTCATTCATGTCAAGGATGTACACTGGCAGTCTTACCGCTTTTAAGAGGTCTCTTTTTGATCAAACAGGCGGATTTAGAAACGGATATCCCGGAGCTGAAATGTATGATTTTATTTTAAGGTTTACAGAGATAACCGGGAATATTACGCACATACCGGAGATCCTTTATTTTTCACGGACCAGTTATCTGGAAAAATTTTCAAAAGATGAATATGACCGTTCAGCCCGGAAAGCCGTTGATGAGGCTCTTCAGCGGCAGGGTATGGGCGGTAACGCTGAAAGACTTGACGGACTGCCTGGACATTTCATCGCCCGTTATAAGATTAAGCAGCACAGCCTTGTAAGCCTGATTATGCTGACATATGAACACGCTGATATGCTTGATGAATGCCTTGAGTCAATATTCAGCAAAACCGTTTATCCTCATTTTGAAGTTGTCCTCATGGACAGGAGTAACAGCAGTGAGATGACCGAAGTGATCTCAAAATGGATGGGCAGGGAGCCAGAGAGGATAAAGCGCGTACCCAATGACATGCCATTTAATTTTTCAAAGCTGAATAATAGGGCGGCTGCGTTTGCCAGAGGTGATTATTATCTTTTTATTAGTGATGACACAAAAGTAATTCATGGTGACTGGATAGACGCTATGGTTGAATACGCGC
This sequence comes from Desulfobacterales bacterium, assembly GCA_028277765.1. Taxonomy (GTDB): domain Bacteria; phylum Desulfobacterota; class Desulfobacteria; order Desulfobacterales; family SURF-7; genus JANQFQ01. The sequence continues at coordinate 35,255 of JANQFQ010000039.1, read as the reverse complement.
AAAAGCCTGAAACAGGGGCTGTTGGCGGGTTGCTCTATTACGAAGATAAACGTATTCAGCACGCGGGCATTTTAGTCGGCCTTGGGGGGGGATGCGCACATGCTCACCGCTTTGAAGCTTCTGAAACGGATGGTTACTTTGGCCAGGTTAAAACAGTTAATAACTATCTCGCGGTGACAGCCGCATGCTTGATGTGCAGGAAGGATATTTTTCTTGAGGTGGGAGGTTTTGAAGAAGACCTTGCCAATGAATACAGTGATGTGGGTTTATGCCTGAAGATGATTGATAAGGGGTATAGAAATGTATATCTGCCCCATGTCAGACTTTATCATTATGAAGCAAAAACGAGAAAAAAAGATGCTGCTGAAATGGACAGGGCTAAAACATATATTAAGAAAAGATGGCCTGAATATTTTAACCATGATCCGTCATATCATCCTGAACTCACAAGAAACGCTGAAAACTTTAATCTTGCCGTGCATAAACGCTTTGGTGAGCCGGAGATATACAGAGAAGATACTGTACAGAATATCATCGGCAAGGACGAAAAGTTTTATGGAAAAATTGATGAGGTTTATATCATCCCGGAACACCAGGTTATACTGGTTCGGGGATGGGCGATGACGCTGGAAGGGAGAAGATTTAATCATGTAAGAATATTTCTGGACGGTAATTGTCTAGGGGATGGCAAAACAGGTGTTTTACGAAGTGATATAAGGGCTTCTTATATGGATGACAGTTATACAAAACACCCGGGCTTCATGGGCTTTTTTAAACTGAAAGATCTGATTTCGAACCGGATGAGCCTGGACCTGGAATTTTTATGGGCCGAGGGAGAGATGTTCAAGCACGGCGACATTTACAATTTTGATTTAAGCCCGGTAATCTGAACCGGCTAAAGCTGCTAGCTTGACACTAAACAGAGTTTTATATTACATTTAAGATCATAAGAATCCATTTTAACTTCAAGAGATGCTGGCAAAGAATTATAATAGAATGATTTGCCTGAAGGCTATTAATACCGGCATGAGAAACATGATATAGAACAGCGGGCTATATGGATAACAATACAGCTATAATTGTTGACAATGTTTCAAAATCTTACAGGCTTTATAAGAAGCATGCAGATAGAGTCAAAGAAACGTTAAGTCCTTTCCGGAAAAAATACCATCGTAGATTTAACGCTTTGAGCAATATTTCATTTGACGTAAAGGATGGTGAATCCCTGGGGATTATTGGGAGAAACGGTAGCGGAAAGTCGACACTCCTGCAGATAATTAGTGGTGTTTTGAACCCGACAGAAGGATCAGTAACGGTTAACGGCAAGACTTCCGCGCTTCTGGAGCTTGGTGCTGGTTTTAATCCTGAATTTACCGGCAGGGAAAATGTGTACTTAAACGCAAGTATACTCGGCTTCACTGATGCTGAAATTAGTAAACGGACGGATGATATTCTTGATTTCGCCGGTATAGGGGAATTTTTTGATCAACCGTTAAAGACGTATTCAAGCGGGATGAAAATACGGCTCGCGTTTTCCCTGATGGCACATATGGATTCTGATATACTGATTGTTGACGAAGCGCTTGCGGTCGGCGATGTTTACTTTGTCCAGAAGTGCATGCGCTGGATTAAAGCCTTTCAGACAACGGGGGTACTTCTGCTGGTTACTCATAACTTGGTGGCCCTAAGAAACCTTTGCGACCGAGCAATATGGCTGGATAACGGTAAGATGATTCAGGAAGGCTCCCCAAAGGCTGTTGGTGACGCATACCTGGAGTTTTGCCTAAAAGACCACCAAGACGATATCACAGGGAAAGACTCTCCCGGAGACAGCCAATACGAGATCGAGTCGGTTAGATCCATGGATAAAATTCCAAGGCAGCCTAAAAAGTTTGTTGATCAGCGGGTTAAGTTTTTAAACCATACACAATACAGAAACGATATTAAGATATTCCAGTTTGATCCCGCGAGAAGCAGTTTTGGTAAAGGCGGCGCAAAAATTATTGATGTTGAGTTGCGTGACAGTGAAAGTGATAAGCCGCTTTCTTTTGTGGTGGGCGGAGAGCTCGTGAAGCTGGTGATTAAGTGCAGGGCTGAGTCTAGCCTCTTCCAACCGATTGTTGGTTTTTTCTGCACTAATTCCCAGGGACAGGAACTGTTTGTGGACAACACATATCTTCTCTACAGGGACAAGGGGCTAACGTTCGAAAAGGGAGATGTGTTTTGCGGAACGTTTGAGTTCCAGATGCCACTTCTCCCTGCAGGTGATTATTCCATATCAACTCAAATAGCAGAAGGTACACAGACGGAACATGTTTTTCACCACTGGTACCATGAATCACTGATATTCAGGTCTATGTATTCAGCTACGTCGTTAAGCATCATCGGAATACCGATGATAGATGTGAATATAAAAAAGATGTAACCGTGTTCGCTTTGGCAAAACCATTATATACAATTTATAACTTAAGGGGCCTTTCGTGAAAGAGATTTCCATTGTTATTCCTCTCTATAATGAAGAGAAGAGTCTTGCTGCTCTGGCGGACAAGCTTGAGAATGTTTTAAAAAATCTTGGTCAGTCATATGAAATAATATTCATTGATGACGGATCAACCGACAACTCCTTCAGTATATTGGAAACCTTGTGTGAAACGAAAGATAATATTAAAGTATACCAATTGCGCACGAATTTTGGAAAATCATATGCTCTGAATGTAGGCTTTAAAGTTGCTGACGGCGATATCGTTATTACAATGGATGCTGACCTGCAGGATGATCCTCATGAAATACCTAATATGCTGGCAAAAATCAGGGAGGGTTATGATATCGTATCCGGCTGGAAAAAGGATAGGAAAGATCCGCTGTTTAAAGTCTTGTCTTCAAAAGTGTTTAATTATGTTACAAGAAAATTCAGCGGCGTGAATCTGCATGATTTTAACTGCGGTTTAAAGGCTTATAGGAAAGAAGCGGTACAGAATATTGATATCTATGGAGAGATACACCGGTTTATCCCTGTACTTGCTGACTGGAAAGGGTTTAAGATAACGGAAATACAGGTGCGTCATCATGCCCGTCAGTTTGGACGCTCTAAATACGGTTCGGAAAGATTTTTGTCTGGGCTCTTTGATTTCGCGACAATCTGTTTTATTACACGATATATGTTTCATCCCATGCATTTTTTTGGCAAACTCGGGATCACTCTTTTTGCTATTGGTTTTGCAATCGATTTTTATTTAACGATACAGTGGATTATTTATTATGTGATACTCGATTATCCGACTGTCCTGACCGGGAGGCCGCTTCTTTTATTCGGTGTGCTTCTGCTGATTCTGGGCAGCTTATTCCTGGCCACCGGACTAATAAGCGAGATGTTTCTGTTCCTCAACATTACCAGCTCAAAAAGAAATGAAGAGTTCATGATCAAAAAAACAATTAGCAGCGGCCGCAAACATTAACCCGGATTAAGAGAGTGATACCGTAACAATAGATTCGCTATGGATGATGACAGTGTTTACACTCATTTTATTTTAAAGAATGTTCCTAGGGTGCTGACGCAGATAGACAGGGATATCGATTCACCGACTTTTGGCTGCTGTGATAGAAATTACTGGCTTCTTAAAATTAGGGATTTTCCTTCTGCAGTTTTACAGCAATCATGCTTAACACTCGCCGGACTATATGATATACCGTTTAAAGGGAATATCTATTACCGGTCTCCAACAGTTTTTGACACCGCGATCGGCACCTTAAAGTTCTGGAAAAAAATTCAGTTAAATGACGGATCGTTTAGTGAATATTATCCCAACGAGCACGCAATACCTCCTTCCGCGTTTTCTTTGTTCTGTGTCGCTGAAACTTACCGGTGGTTGAATGTTCAGGACGAAACTTTACTGAAAGCAATGGTAAAGACAGCTGATTTTCTGATAAACAACAAAGAAACAAAAGCTTCGAACCAGGAAATAGCCTCTGTCACGGCGCTTTGTAGCGTCTATATGATAACCGGGAGAGAGGAACTGTTAGAAAATATTGAGACCAAACTATCAGCTTTTCTTTCCACACAATCTAATGATGGATTTTTCCCCGAACATGGCGGCGCAGATATTGGTTACCTCAGCGTCACCCTTGATATGCTAGGCGAATATTACTGGTGCATTAAAGATAAGCGAGTCGCGGATGCCATTAGAAAGATCGTTGAGTTCTTGAAATATTTTATAGGGCCTGACGGAACCTGTGGAGGGGAATACGGCTCAAGGGACACAAAATACTGCCTTCCGAACGGATTGGAAGTCGCGGCGCACATAGGAATAATGGATGCATTGGATATAAAGCAGGGTGTCTTTCGAAATGTAAAGAAAATTGATTATTACCAGAACGGGATTGACGACAGGTACATGACGCATTATGTGCTTCATTCATTTATTCGAGCGTTAAAAAAGGAACAGAGACCTTACAATATAGAGTATAAAGGAGAGTATCGAAACCTCCCCAGTTATAATAACCACAAAACATATTTCCCAGAGGCGAAACTTTTTACCATCCAGAATGGTGTTTATTACGCGGTCGTAGCGTGTAATAAACACGGTGTAATAAAGATATATGACTGTAATAAAGAGGTTTTTGCTGATTTCGGTTATAGAATTTTAAGGCCAAGGAACATCATTTCAACAACTAGCTGGCTCGATCCTGATAATAGTATAAAAACAGATAAAAACAGCTTGGAAGTATCCGGGCGATTCAGTAAAATTAAAATTAGAATTCCATCTGTCTTATCTCATATCACATTACGACTTCTCGCTGTTATTGTTCCGCATAAAATGTTAACCACGTTCCTGAAAAATAAGCTTATTTATGGAAGCATTTACGACAATGTCTCATTTAGAAGAAAAATTATTTTTCAGGCAAAGAAAATTATTATTGAAGATGACATCGAATCAGATTCGATTATAGATAAACTTAAATCAGCCCATCAATTTTCACAGCGGGTTGTACCCTCCGCAAAATTTTTCAGCACAGAAGAGCTACTATACAGGGGCAGTGTTGAGATAGAGGACGTAAGAAGTGTCAGCATTACCCATGTGTTTGACATGGAAGCACAAATACATAGCGTTGAAATTAAACGTCAGGATTGATGAGAAATTCGGAACAGAACTGAGATGTGAAGTGTTTATATGTAAAAATTGTACATAACAGTTCAAGATCAATCCAGGTTAATCTAGGAGAGTTGGCTGTGTTTTTTAAAAAAACGGTTAAATCATGTCTTTTCATTATTCCATTTCTGCCGGTTGCTTTCATAGCCTTTCTTATCATCAAATATTCTGTGAATATTCCTAATGAAATAAGCTGGACTGCGTATGACCTCTTATCAAACATATTAACCGGTACAGGTTCTATGGCTGACTTTTTCAGCCAGCAGAATGAGAGCCGTCCTTTTGTCCCTCGCCTTATTACGATTGCCCTGGCTTTTTTGTTTAAAGGAGATATCGCATACCAGTCATTCCTTACATTATTGATGGCTTGTTTGATTTCTTTCAATATATATTACATCTGTAAAACTACAGTAACCAGGGACTGGCAGGCCTGCTTGGTATTAATGATAATCGCGAACTTTCTGATTTTTAGTCCTGCCCAGGGGCACAGCTGGACCCAGGGGAAGATCCATATGTTTTTTCCAATAACATGCATTACGTCAGCTCTGGCTATCTGTTTATCTTCGCTCTCGGCTGTATCTAAACTGTTTGCTGCCATGCTGTTATCCGCAATATCGACTTTTTCATATGCCAACGGCATGCTGTGTTGGGTATTGATTGCACCGTCACTGTTCTTCGCGATAAACAATAAGGTCCGACATAGTAAAATGCTGATGATTATTTATAGTTTGGGATTTTTTGCTACTATCGCATTTTATTTTATGGGCTATGAAAAACCAAAGGGCCATCCGTCTTTTACCGTCGCATTATCCTGCCCGTCCGCTACCCTTAATTATTTTATTAATTTTGTTGGTGTACCGCTCGGTTATTTTAAAGAGAGCGTTTCGGCAATTATTGCCGGAAGTAGTATGTTGTTTCTGTTTTGCGGCGCGGTTTTTTATATGCTGTGGGTGAACAAAAAAAATAATCTGTGGCGACGGTCACTCCCCTGGTTTACTATCGCAAGTTACTCGCTGGTTGCAGGGGTGTTGACTACAGCCGGGAGAGTAGGCATTGTTGGTCCAGGACAGGCATTGAGTACGAGATATGTCACCCATTCTTTGTATCTCCCTGTTTCCCTGATTTTCTTAGGAGGGATAATATATTTTCATGTCATTGAGCGCTATAGCAATATTCATAAAACTGCCCGATCGCTGGTCATTGTTTTAATAAGTGTCATGATTATTCCTTATTATTTCGCCGGCATTAACGGAATTCGATGGATACGTATCAACATGAATTCCGATTTGTTTTCGCGAACGATTACTGTGTTTTCACGGCCGATATTTGAGGGCAAAAAAATCTATATAGAAGCCTATGAACTTCCGTCGGCTTACAAAGAGATGCTCAAGTGGATTTTGGTCATGGATGAAGCCGGACTATGGAGCAGTCCCCTGGCTGAAGATGATGATGTGATGAAAATCCAGGGCCAGGACATTCATACCGGAACATATGAAATAAATAAGGTCTCAAAAAATAGTTTTTCTGTAAAAGGATATACTTTCTTGCCATGGCGGAAAACAGCGGCAGACGCAATTCTTATATCGTGTAAGAATGCTAAAGGACAACAGGTGCTGTTCAGGATAATCATATCGGAACAGACTAGATTCTGGGAATATAGAAATAAGGAGTGGCAAGTGGATTTTTATATGAATACTATCCCCTGTGACTTGAAGGATATTGCTGTGTGGGCATTTGACGCGCAGACTGCAAAAGCGTATCCGCTTGCTCTCGTTCTACAGGATACCGGCTGATATAGATGCGGTATTGTGCGTTGGGTGGCATGTCTAGGCATAACATTTTATTTATTTTGACGATCATGTAAATTATTAGTCTTGGCATGAAGGCCCTTTGGCTGAAAAGAGAGATTCCAGGCATTTATTGGCACGCTAAATGATCATAGCTAGTAAAAACAAAAAAGAGATAATTATAGCGACGGTTGTCACGTTACCCTTTTTCTATCTCTTATTAAGCAGGTATATTAATCTGGATTTTTGGTTTGACGAGGTATATGGATTTAAATATTTTGTTTTTCAAGGGATGAACACAATTTTTACCGATTATCATGTGCCGACCAACCATATATTTTTTAATATAATCAACAGAATTTATTTTTTATTGATTGGCATGCCGGATATGTATTCACTCATGGACGCACCTTACAAAATTCGCATTCTGATGCTGGTGTATTGTCTGTTGACTCTTATTTGCGTGTATTTTACATGCAGAAAGTTCTTCAATAAATATATAGCAACCATTTCTCTGGCTGTTCTTGTGACAACAGTCCCTTATTATAATTTTACGCTTCAGATACGTGGCTACGGTTTAAGCATTATGATTATCTGCACGCTAATTTATTTTGTCTGGATGTTTGAAGAAAAGGGTGGTTATTTAAACGCATTGTTAATTGTTATTCTTGGAAGTCTGCTGTTGTATACGATACCGCTGAATTTGTATGTTTTGTCCAGCATTATTGTATTCTATTTTATCACGGGAACAGTTAAAGTAATAAGTTTAGGCAGGAAAAGAAAAAACGTATTAGCGGCGGTAAAATTTGCTGTTGACCGGAAACAGATCAGACAGCATGCAAATCATTATGTTATCGCGTTTCTATTGATGGTTTCAATAGGTATCGCCGGTCTGTTTTATTTTCCGGTTTTGACGAATCTTTTCTTTAATAAATATGTTAAAAGCATCGGTATGTTTAATTTTGAAACATTGTGTCATATCATGCCTCAAACCTTAGTGTGGTTTTTATCAGAAAGGTATATTCTCCTGCTGATTGCAGCAGTGGGTATCATTGCTAGCGTTTTTCTATATAGACGCAAACAGGCTCCTGCTTTTATGGAAAAATATATTTTTTGTGCGGTTTGTCTGTTTTTACCGTTCCTGCTGAGTTTTATCAGGGGTGACAATCCCTATTTTAGGGTGTTCGTAAATTTAACACCGTTTTTTGCTTTATTTGTTTCCTGTAGTCTGTATTTTATTCTCAAGTATTTCATGCCCGGAAAACAATCTGCCGCGGTCGTAGCTGCATTGCTGGTAATTATTTACTGTAATGTAAAATTTGCTTTTGCGGTAGTTCATAAAGACGATCACATTATCGCCTGCATTGAAACGGACAAAAAGCTACAAAATATTTATTATAATTATTACCAGGCCGGTTTTAATCCTCATAAAATAGTAAAAAAATTTTATCATACTTATTACAAGGGTAAGGACTCGGCTGTCTTGGTCAGCATGCATGATGAGGCCGCAATTACATCGTATCTTTCAAAATATCAGATCGAATACAGTATCACGCAAGACTGCAGCCATCTTCGATCAATTATGCAGACAAAAAAGCCGTATGTCATTACATCGTTACCAGTGCGTTTTATAAAACTGGCACAATTTAGTTGCCCCAAATATTCATATAAGGCGATTTGTCAACCGTTGCAGTATCATAATATTATTGAGGTTGAAGAAAAGGAGAATGGAATCCTATAATTACAAAACATATTATTTTCATTTGTTAATAACTGTAAGTTAGATCTTCGCAAAAACGGGGCAAACTATCTGGAATACTATTTTCCTAAATAGAAGGATGATGAATTTTGATAAAAAAGCTGATAAGACGGTATAATAGAAAACGATACAGGAGAATCTTGTACATTAATATAATAGTTTTGTTTATGCTTCTTGTTGCTTCTGAATTCCTGGCATCAAAATTTATTAAAAAACCATACAGCCACATAGTCTCTTCATGGCGGCTTAATCATACATGGAAACCGAATGGACGCAAAGTCCATAATGAATGGATAGAAAAAAATCCAGAATTTTCTTCTCCATATACTCATGTATACAACAGTCAAGGGTGGTTGGAGAGATATGATATTTCTCATGAAAAACCCAAGCAAACTTACAGAATATTTTACGTGGGAGATTCATTCACTGAAGGGACTGTCCCCATGGGACAGTCTGTGCCAAGCATAGTGGAAAAAAGACTAAATGAGTTGCCGGCAAAGGGGAAGCGGAATTTTGAAGTTATTAATACAGGGACGAGCAGTTATTCACCGTTTATTTATTATATTCTTATCAGGTATGTCATCATGGATTATAACCCTGACCTTATAGTTGTAAACATCGATATGACCGATAGTTTTGATGACTGGAAATATATTCAGACCGGTGTTTATGATGAGGACGGGAACCCATGGGCCGCCCCGGAAAGAAATATATATACCGATCCTTTTATAGACACGGCTGACGGGCTGGTAAAAGCGAACACATGGAACCGGCTTCAACTTTTTCTGTACCAGCATTCATATGTCTATAATTTAATTTTGAAGCTAAGATCAAAGAGGCCCCAACAAAAGGGGAAACAAAAAGTGCATGTGAACTATTCCAGGTCTTCATGGCTCGAGACGGAGTGGGACCAGAACACGGCTGAAATAGTTGACATTACTCTTGATCATTTAAAGCGGATCGCCGTTTTATGCCGGAGCAGGAATGTTAAGCTGATGTATACGACAGTACCCCATTACCAGCAATACGCCGGTTCTGAGGATGGGACCGAGCCGCCTCTCTGCTCAAATCGGGCCCATTATGAAATAAAACGGATCGCTGAAAAAAGTCGGGTGCCGTATTTAAATTCATATGAACAGCTGAAACCGTTTATCCAAAACACACCGCAGACAGCGTTTTATTATAAAGGAGACATGCACTTCAATCCACGGGGGTATAAAATTTGGGCTAAGGCTCACATTGAGTTTCTGATGGATAAAAGAAATAATCTCCTCCAGGAAGATGTTTATCAGGGTTTGTAAAAAAGGTTATGCAAATATTATCCTTCATTAAAAAGGTTATATGTGAGCATATAGCTGCTGTTATACTTCTTCTTATTGTTTTGATATTGAGTGTTTCAAGTATCAAAAACAAGTCTATTACAGCGGATGAACCTTACCATTATAATTACGGCCTTCAGATATTGAATCTGGATTCCAATAGGATATTTAACAGCAAAATGCCGTTTTCCTGCTTAAACGCGATTCCACAGTTTATAGGCAGTTTTACAGGAACGGAATCGTATCAAATGGATATCAATAAAGCACGATATGTTACTATCTTGTTCTCACTACTGCTGGCTGTTTTTGTCTATAAATGGTCGCGGGAATTGTATGGTCCTGTGCCTTCTTTTTTTTCACTTGTGTTTTATGCGTTTTCACCGAACATTATCGCCCACTCACGGCTGGTGACAACTGATCTTTTTGCAGCATGTATGGCGACAATCGCGTTATACTATTTCTGGAAGTTTACCAAAAACGGCGGCTGGCATAACGGAGCGCTCAGTGCTTTTACACTCGGCCTGAGCCAGCTGACAAAATATACATGTATTTATCTTTATCCGATGTTTATTCTCATTATAGTGGCCAGATATTGGAAACATTTTGTCCGAGCAATACGATCAGGGAATCGGTTCGTACTAATGCGGGACATGACATATTTTATCAAATACGCTCTTTTGTATGTGGTTATCAGTATTTTAATTATTAACGCGGGTTTTTTATTTAACAGTACCTTTACACCACTAGGAGAGTATAGGTTTAGAAGTGATCTGCTCAAATCAATTCAAACGAACTTGAAGCTTTTCCATAAGGTTCCTGTTCCACTACCGTATCCATATGTTCAAGGGCTTGATTGGGTTAAGAATGATGAAAGGGATGGTACTGGGTCTGGCAATGTCTATCTGCTGGGCAGGCTGTCTTTAAAAGGAGAGAATTTCAGTGGCTTTAAGGGATATTTTTTTTATGCGTGCCTATATAAGGTTCCTATACCGATTCTGATATTTATCCTGGCCTCAGTAGTTTACTATCTGTTCAAGAGGAGGGATTTTAACTTTTCAGAAGATGAAGTGTTTCTGTTTTGTCCCATTCTGTTTTTCACGATATACTTTAATTTCTTCTTCAGGCTTCAGATCGGTCTTCGTTTTTTGCTGGTTATATTCCCTTTGCTACATATTTTCTGCGGTATTATATTCAAAAACTGGAATATGTTTCCAGGAAAAATAAAAGGCTTTGTATGGCTGCTAATCATCTACCTGATTGTTTCCGTGCAGTCTTATTACCCACATTATCTTTCATATTTTAATGAATTAGTGCCTGATAGAAAAAAAGCATATAAAATTCTAGCTGATTCAAATTTAGACTGGGGTCAGAACGAATATTATCTTGAACAATACAGACGTGAGTATCCTGACATTATCGTTGATCCGATATCCCGCGTATCTGGTAGGATTGTCGTGAGCGTTAACCGGCTGGTAGGAGTCTATGATCCCGGGAGATATAAATGGCTTAGAAACAATTTTGAACCAATCGATCATATCGCATATTCTTATCTTGTGTTTGACATACCTGAAAATGATATTGAACCGCGAAAATAATCTTTGAGCATAGTCATGTTTTTTGAGAACATAAAAATTTCATTGCGACATATTAACCCAATAAAAGAAGTACTGTTTAAACAGTCATTGACTGATAAACAGTGGAGGGGAATGGCCTGTATGCTTTTCCTCATCCTTTTTGTTATTATATGTTTCACTTTTAGAGATTACGGAATCATATGGGACGAGATCGTCCAGAAGAATTATGGTTCTTCTATCCTCCTTTGGTACAGCTCTTTGTTTCAGGATCATAGCGCGTTGAGCTATAAGAACCTTTATATGTATGGCGGATTTTTTGAAACGATTACACAGCTGGCATCCAGTGTTGTTGTGCTGCTAACGTCATCAAGTGTTTTTGAGACACGTCACCTGGTTAACGCGCTTTTTGGGTTGGTTGGGATTGTAATGACATATAAATCGGGATGCCTTCTATCAGGGAGAATGGGCGGTTTTTTTTCGGCCCTTTTTTTGGCAGTAACGCCGAGATATTACGGTCATATGTTTAACAATTCAAAAGATATTCCATTCGCTGTTCTATTCATGATCGCATTATACTTCATTATACGCTGCTATAAACATTTCCCGCGCCTCCCTAAAAGCGTTGTGGTTACAACAGGTATTGTTATAGGGCTGGCCATGGGGGTGCGTGTCAACGGCATTTTATTATTTTTTTATTTATTTCTGATAGCAGCAGGTCGGCTCACCGCCCAGAGTGTTTTAAATCCGGAAAAATCTTTTCCGCTCAAAGAAAGCTTAATGTCCATTATATCCGTCTCGGTCGTATTTATTATTGCCTGGATCGTCATGATCATATGGTGGCCATGGGCACAAGTCTCTCCAATCCTGCATCCCGTTAAAGCAATATTTGAGTTTTCTGATTTTGGATGGGGCGGTATGATGTTTTTCAAGAGGGAATTTATAAGATCTGAAAATGTTCCATGGAATTATATCCTGACCTGGTTTTCTATTACACTGCCGGAGTTCTATTTCATAGCCATAGGTGCTGGTATCTTGTCATGTTTTATGTTTTTAAAGAGATTCAGAAAAACGGCTGCACAGTTTATAACATTAATCCGTTTCGGGATTTTTACGGCGGCATTTCTTTTACCCATTATATTGGTAATGATAACCGGTTCACCCCTGTATGATGGTTTGCGGCATTTTCTTTTTGTTGTTCCCGTGCTTTCAGTCCTTTGCGGAACTTCAATTGTTCTTTTTATAGAGTCCATAAATCGAAATGTTCTAAAAAGGGTATTATATGGATGTGTTTTTGCTTCAATAGGGCTGACCGTTTATGATATGGCTGATCTCCATCCATACCAGTCTGTATATTTTAACAGATTGATCGCTGGCGGCCTCCAAAAGGCTTCGATGAGTTTTGAAACTGATTATGCTGGAAACTGCTATAAGGAAGGCTCTGAATGGGTTTTCAGAAAATATAGAAACGATCCACGGGAAAAAATATTAGTGGCAGGTGCTACTATTCCGGATGATATTATTGATTATTACCTAAATTACAGGGAATATATGGCAGAAGAACGCGCAAGAGTCGCTGAAGTCTTTCATATGGCTGAAAAGGGAGCAACCCAGTATATGGAAGATTGTGAAAACAATAACAGGAAATTTTGTATAGTAAAGAATGAGAAAGCAGAGATATATATCAGTTCCACAAGGTGGAATGACCATTTAGCATATGATGGAGACCGGATACATGTGATAGAAAGGAAAAAAACTCCCCTCTGTTATATTGTGAAAGTTAAAATTTGGAAACAAATGAAACACGATTAGATCTTACACAGTATGTAAAATCAAGTATAGGCTCGGTCAGTTATATAATCAGGCGGGTAAAGGAATGACTTTGAAAAAATTTAGAACCCTTATCGCTTCTTTTTGTTCTGAAGGGAAACTTTACAAGCCAATTGTTGTGGTTTTTATTCTTATAAACAGCATTGTACTGTTGAATGCGTGTCTGCATGACCCATCGTGCGGTTATGACAATCCGGATCACTGGTACTACATAGATATTCTTTCTAACTTTCGATTGCCTTCTCCGGCTGAAAGTAGAGAATTCTTCTGCCCACCGCTTCCTTATATCTTTCCGGCATTGGTCAGGAGTGCTGGCACTACCCAGTGGATGGCTCTGAAATGTGCGCAGTTGTTTAATGTTATGCTTTCACTCGGTTTGACGTATTATTTAATTTTGATTATTACACTTATAAATCCAAAAAAAATATTTATCAGAACCGTTTCATTGGCATTTCTGGGGATGCTTCCAGTTTATTATAAGACTTTCGTGTTTGTGCGAGGAGAACCGTACGTTGCTTTCTTTTCAGTATTTGCTGTCTATTACGCGCTTATGATATTTGTTAAGGATGTCAGGACAAGGAAAAATATATGCCTCCTGGGTATAGGTATCGGCCTTCTGATGTTGTCCCGTCAGTGGGGTGTGCTCATTGTGCCTGCTATAATTGCCTTGGTGATGTGCCTGTCGGTTTATCAAAGATCAAGGGCAAAAGCACTTATAAAGACAATGGCGATCATTCTGATTGTCAGTTTTATGGTTGGCGGGTGGTTCTACATGGGGCTCAAGAATAAGTATGGTTCGTTCACTGCGTTTAATCTTTCTCCGCAACCGAATTTTTCATTTGCCAACCAGCCGATTGATTTTTATTTTGGAATCGATCTGGATAAGGTTTTTATTAATCCGACAAGGGATTTATTCCAAAACCATTTTGTGCCGATATTTTACACCGATACCTGGGGAGATTACTGGGAGTACTTCACGGTAAAAGAATTTCGGGATAAGGGCTATGGCCGGATGAGGCATATTATCTTTGAACGTATTTTGGGAATTCCTGTGCCGAATTGTCTGGCTGTTGACAAGGATAGTATCGGGAACTATCTGGGCAGGGTCAACCTGTTGGCACTGCTGCCAACAATCATCATGTTTACAGGTCTTTTTATGGGAGCAAAATATATGTTTCATTTTTTTTCACACGGTTCTGTTGGTGAGGATAAAATAGGGTTGTTTTTCTTCTTTTTAATTTTTGTCTCCTCAATGGCCGGTTATTTCTGGTTTTTAATTATGCATCCATCAATAGGAAGAGGAGATACGATTAAGAGTATTTATATAATACAAATTTTCCCTTTCATCGCGATTCTTTCCGGATATGTATTGCAAAACCTGCAACAGAAAGCACCGGTTTTGTGCAAAGCTGTCCTGCTTTTGTTAATAATTAATTTTATTCACAACCTGTCTGTTATGATAAGCTGTTTCTCCTGGTAGTGCATGCAGAGAAAGCTGTTTAGCCCTTTAAAGTTTTTTTATTTTCTAAACTTGCGGTATTTATTATTTATTGGTAGATTAAATTTAGTTGTAATAAATCCGGGACTACTATTTTTTCGGAGCGCGCTATGAGCAAAAAAACAATAAGCGGTTTTGAGCTACTGGACAAAATAACATGTACGGCATTGTGCAGAATAAAAGGGGAGGTTGTTTTATTCGGCGGATTTTCGGGCTATCACCAGCATATTATCGATAAAGAATTGCCCTGGCCAAGGATAATGGTCCATGGAGGGATGAATACCTTTGAAGACCGTGTTTTAAATCCATTTGATTTTCTTTTTTTATGCAGCATGTTCAAGGGAGATAGCATTGACTTTGCAACCATGACCGTGAAACAAAAAATATTCCACGTGGGGACTCCCGAAGAGTTGGACCGTTCCGAAAATCTGATAAAATTTTCGTTTCAAGGCCCGGACAGTAGTTTTTTAAAAGAAACAGGTGTCCCAGCCAAATGGCGAAACCAGTATTTAAAGGAGAAAAAATTCTTCTTGCTTAAAAATGCAAAAGGGAAATCTTTTCAGCTAAGGCAGCTGCTATCCAGTAAAGAATTCGGGAACGAACTCCCAGGGAAATGGTCTGTTGAAAGAAAAACAAATATGGTTTTTATGATTAAAGACCATGAAACAGGAGAAAGCATGAAACTTGATATAACGCCGGGAAAAAAAGAGACCATTTCGCCGGCATGGCCGGTCCCGCCCTATTACGGCGGATTCCCTGCGGCTCTTGCTTTCTCTTTGCAGGTGCTTGGATATGGGTCGCCTTTTCAGGCAAAAGGCCCCACCACATGCATGTTGCTGCGCCTTAACGGTCTTTCAGTCCTGGTTGACTGTTGTCCGTTCTGGGACCTATTAGCGATGCAGACAGGTGTGAGTATTTATGAAATTGATTCCCTGATTCTCACACACTGTCATGAAGATCACATGGGCGGCCTGCTAAAGCTGATCCGCAGGGGAAAAAAAGTCCGGATATATACTGTGAGAGAGATCTTTGAGATGATGATTCGGATTATTTCATGGCAGTTAGACCAACCAGTTGATGAAGTCATGGTACATTTTGATTTTCATGAAGTGGAGATAGATCAATGGAACATCATTGCTGGGACAGAGTTTTACTTCCAGTATACATCCCATCCAATACCGTGTATTTCAGTGAAAGCTCGAAAACGGATGTTACACGGTCTGCCTGCTGAAGTCCAGATAACTTCTGATACCGTGGGCATGACTTGTGCACAGGAGATGCTTTCTCAGGGGGTTATCAACCAGAAGCGGTATGATCAGCTCATGAGTATCTTTGAAGGAGAGGTCACCATTGCAGATGGAGGAGAAGCAGGGCTGCATCCGGCTATTCAGGATTTTATGGGGCACGATGTGAGGGCGACTTTTTTGGGACACCGTCAGGATGAAAAAAATGAAGCCCCCATGCATTTTTCCTTTGTGGAGCCGTATCATCTTTTTCCTTTTGAGAATTTAAGTGTCGCCTCGGTCATCTCCAGAGCGATCGACAGTTTTTTAAAACCGTTTTCTGATATCGATATGGGGAGGTGGGCTCAGATACTTCGTGAAGCAGCGGATTACCGCCCGGTTGCAAAAGGACAGCTGATCGTGCAGGAGAAGATGGAAGATGAAGGATTTATGTTTATTATCGGGTTCGGTCTTTTTTCCGTGATATCAAATAACCAGGAGGTGGCTATACTGCATTCCGGCCATTTCTTTGGAGAGCAGGTTTTTGTTACCGGCAGCAAAAAGCGGACTGCCCATGTTAAGGCGCTTTCTTACGGGATTATTGTTATGCTGAATGCCCATATCATTAAAGAATTCTTAGAAAGTAACCCAGATGTCAAAACCCGCTTTCTGAATCTAACCGAAGCCCGGGAACTGCTGAGTCGGACCATGATATTCGGGGAATTAGACGCTACTGAAAAAACGCACCTTGCCCTATCACTGAACAAGATTCGTCTGAATGCTGGTGATTACCTTATCCGGAAGGGGGGGACGGAAAATAATGGATATGTTCTGGCAAAAGGAGTTCTGAAAATACCAGGCACGGATATTATCTTTAAACCGCCTGCTATTGTGGGCGAATTCGCAGCAGCCGACTTTACGCCTCTTCGAACCGCTGATGTCAAGGCTAGGGAGGATCTTACAATAGTATACGAGATCACCTATGACGATATTCAACGACTAATGGAGTCAAATCCTGATATTGAAAAAAAGCTCAAGGAATTGGCACGTTCAAGAGGGTTGAAGATATAAGAAGGATTGAAAACAGCTTTTAAGCACAGAGCCTCAGAGGAAAAAATCGTCCTCACTACGAAGAGCACGAGGGTCACGAAGAAAAACTTTATTCTCCAGTGTTCTTTGTGATTCTATGGAGGAATGATCAGCCGTTTATTTTTTTCATTATGCGGTTGAGCCGCTTGCTGTTTTTTTTCACAATCAGGTTTGCCCAGGCAGCCCCGTACTGGGATATGACCGGGAAAAATCTTTTTGTCCATTCGAGGAGATAGGTTTCCGGGCAGAAGAGAACCCGCATCTTATTTTTTTCTATACCTCGGACAATTCTTTTTGCCGCTGTTTCAGGTGTGTACTTAACACCAAAGTTATACGCGTCTATCCATTTCTCCTTAATACCATCATCCGCGCCCCGTGATGTGCTGACGATATTGGTTTTGACTCCTCCGGGGTGGACCACGGTCACATGGATGTTGGTGCCGTACATCTCTGTCCAGAGGGTTTCTGTAAAGGCGCGTACAGCGAATTTGGTAGCGCCGTAGATACTTTGGGTGGGAAACGCGAAAAAGCCATTCAGGCTTGAAACATTTACAATGTGGCCCTCTTCTTCTTGTTGAAGATACGGTAGGAAGAACTTGCATCCATAGATGACACCAAAAAAATTGATTCCCACAGCCCATTCAATATCCTCAATGGAATGTTCTTCAAACGGAGCGATCGCAAAAACACCAGCGTTGTTTATTAACAGGTGAACATGATGGTGTTCTTTTATTACATCCTCCGGGAGCAGGGCCATCTGCTCTTTATCAGACACATCAACAACATGCACTGAGGCTCTTCGGCCGAGATTTTTGACGGTTTCAGATGCTTCCTGTAATCCCTGTTCATTCACATCTACAAGGGCCAGATCGCACCCCTTTTTCGCGAGCAATTCGCTTACCGCCCGTCCTATCCCGCTCCCTGCCCCTGTGACAACCGCAACCTTGTTTTTCAGATTTTTCATAGCCTGCTCCTGATTGTGACAAAGTCTCCCAGACCAGTTCTATTCTCCCGAGGTTGTAGTGAATTGTCAATAAAAAGCATAGAAAGATAGCGTGGAGAAAAGTATATTATTCAGGAGTTCACCATAGAGACACACAGAGAAATCTTCACCACAGAACTCCGCTAAAGCTACGATCTGCATGCAGAGCCACAGAGGACACAGAGATATTTTTTTTTAAACAATCGGGAGACGGCGATTGTTTAAAAAACATCCAGCCTACGGCGTTTTCGACACTTCGCGCCAAGTAAGGCATTATTATCCCGCTTCAGCAAGGTTGAGGTCTTTATCCCGGCTGTCGTCTCCTTGGCCGGGATAAAAAACAAACCCTCCGTGTTCTCTGTGGCTCTGAGGTGAAAAATCACCCTTGACATGCAGAAGACATTCGTCCATACTCTTCTGCTTTGACGTGAAGTTTCAGAAGGAGTACATTGTTTGAAGATTGATTTGCATACGCACTGCCGTGAAGCCGCAGCCAGCCCCAGGCCAAACCTGGACATCGCGAAAAAGATTGTTCAGGCAGTAAAGGAAAAAGGGCTTGATGGAATCGCGCTTACCGATCATTATTCCGACAGCTTTGGGCGGGGTGTCAAAGAGCTTGTTGACAATGAGCTAAACAGTGAAATTACCGTCATATCCGGCCAGGAGATTGACGTGATGTTTTCAGGGTCCAGAGGAAGAGGCTTATACCATATGGTGGAGCTATTCCTGCCGGATAATTTGACTTTCAGGTTTATTGCCCATCCCGGGCATCCGTATGTAAAAAATCTTGATTCGCTTGTTAACGGGGATATCCACGGGATTGAGCTGAAGAATCCGTCACACCTGCGCGATATGAACCAGGACGTTATCAGGAAAGTAGCTGAAAAGCACAACCTGATACTGCTTACCAACAGTGACGCCCACCAGCTTGACGATATCGGTGCGTTCTATAATGAAATTGAAATTGAGGACCTGTGCGAGCGAGTCATATCCGGCAAGTAAGCATAACATTCATACAGCAAAAATAATTCACTACAGAGAAACGGAGTCCATTGAGATAAAAATGTCTTCTGTGGCTCTGTGGTGAGATATTAGACAGCTTTAATCAGCATCAAGCCATCTTCTTAGTTCATCTGCACAGGAATTCGGGACTGCGCAGGCTAGTCTTTTGTGGCCTGGAACCGTGAACCAGAAGCCTGTCTTTTGTATTAGCGGGTTTCCGTTGAAAAAGGTCACTTCCATTACATCCTTGATTTCGTTTTTCATTATTTCCGAGGATTCACCCATGATCGGATGAAAAGCGAGTGTCTCCTGTCCCAAGACAATTACTCCTGGTGCTTCAATTATACCTCTGACAATAAGTCCCTGCATGGCTGTTCCTGCTTCAGACGGGATGGTCTTGAGAATCCGGGCAATCTTTTTACCAACGAAACTGTAGCCAAACGCAACGCACGGTCCTATAATGGCGAAAAGAAAACCAATATAAGCCATGGGGCCGAGGAAAGGGATTAGGACAAGGGAAACAATAGCGGGGATACCTACAGAAATTGCTACAAATGGTTTGCACGCCTGTGGTTCCCATATCCAGTGATCCAGGAGACGTCTTTTGGTGTCTTGGGCTGTCATAATGTTTCCTTTTTTGTCTTGATATGCCACTTCAATGTTGGATTGTCTTTTGTGTTATTATGGTCAATAATCATGTAAAATGTAACATGGTCGATTATTTAACAACGTGTTGGGTTGTGTTACTATTTTTAATCACGACCACAATTTTAGGCACTTTAGCGCACTTTAGGCACTATGTTTTATTACACCGCTCAAGATGATGATTTCTTCCATGACAACCAGGAAGAAAAGAATAAGAGAAGACCGACTCCAGCATAAATCAATGGCCCCAGCCATATTTCAATAAAGGTATTAATAACAGCATAACTGGGAGCCGCAGGATTGTATATTACTGGTACGTGTTCACCTACTTCATACATTGGCGGGTTACTCCCATTGCCGGGTAAAAATTCATAAGTTACGCCCTGCTTTGTTTGAAAACGGACAAGCGGGCGATATTTGGTACTTCCTTTCCTCATTTCTATGATAACGCCATCGGCTTCTTCACCGTTTGACACAAAACTGTTTACTTGGATGATCTCTTTCGTACCAAATGTGAGCAGGCAAATACCTGCTATTAGCAAAATAAGAGGTGCCAAAATTGAGCTTTTCATGGCTCTTCTCCCTTATATGTATTGACCCCTCTATTCCGTTAGATAGAAATCAATAGTTGTCACTACGCGTACATCTTTTTCAATTTTTTTAGTATCTCCATATTTTTCACCAGCATCGCGAATATAGAAGCTGCCCTGCCGCGCACTACGGATACTGCCAACTTTCACCCCTGCATTTTCGGCAAATTCATTGGCAGCAATGCGTGCGTTCTTAGTTGCTTCGCGCAGCATGTCTGGTTTGATATCATTTAGCTTAGTAAATAGGTAAGCAGGTGGACTGTTCTCAATATCAATCCCCTTGGCAATGAGCCTGTTTACACTGGTCCGAGCCTTACTCACCTGATCAACTTTTTTTGTCTCAATATTAATAACACCGATCAAAGAGTGTTTCTGGTCGACCAGCACTTGCTTATCATCGCGATATTCATAATAATTATAGTCAAGCACCCCGACATCAATTTCTTTATCATCAAATCCATTCTCCTCTAGCAGATCGATGATGATTTTTTGGTGTCCCTCAGCCTGTTTATACAGCTTTGGAATCTCTTCCCGGCTCGTCCCTGTCTCGGTGTAGATGATATTCCAATTGGCAATATCTGCTGTTACGCGCCGTTCAGCAAGGCCCTTAGCTTCAGCAGTGTTTAGAGCGACTTTGGCGTTATACATGGTTTGGCCAATAAAATAGCCGCTTAAAGCTAATCCAATGGCAACAAATAATCCCATAAAAGCAGGTCCATACTGATTTTCATTGTACATATTAGTATCCTTTCTGTTAATGTTTATAAAGTTGATGTGAAAAAAACGTTCTTTTTTTAATGTTTTTAAAAAAGATTAAAGGATCAATGCAGTACCTGTTTAATTCGGATATACTCATGCTTTCAAAAGTCGCGTCACCATTATCACTAATATCGTGCCTGATTTCAAAATGTAAATGGGGAGGTGTCCCAAAACCTGCTGCTTGTAGTTCTTCTTCATTAAATATTCTACCAATATTAGTATTTTCAGTAACAACATCACCTATATTAACTTGAATATCCTCAACATGGATATAAACAGAGTAAAAGGGAAAACCTAAGTTTTCATTGTGTCTAATGTAAATCGTTTTGTGTGGGAAATAGCGAAAAATATGTGTTACGGTGCCCGAGCCTATTGAATAAACAGTATCACTAAAATCTCCTCGAATGTCAATACCCGCATGTTTATGACCGCGTATATTGCTATTTCGGTTATCACCGAATTTGCCGATGATGCGGCATTTCAGTTTATTATAATCGACCTTTCTGTGATGTCCAAGAGGGAGAACATATTCTATATCATCAAATAATGATATATCAGTAGCAAGAAGTAATGTGGGAAGTAGTAATACAAGAATAGATATTGATATGGATTTTGAACTTATTTTCATGCCTCACTTATTCTCATTTAATTAAAAAATAAAATGTAAGTTGGGTTGTGCCCACCCTGCGATAAGTTGTTAGCACTATTGATTCATTTTTAATTGTTAAGGCTCCTTATTTGATTTTACATCGGTATAATCTTTAAAAAAGGTGTACATACAGGATACATGTCCCATTTTTCTGGATTATTATTTCATAACATAAATCCAGTGATTATCAACGATAAAACACAAAGTATATTGGGAAACAACTGGAAAATATGCCACACGAAAAAATGATGGTAATGTCACCATGGTTTGTGATATGGTGTTTTTATTATCAAAGCATAGTGCTGAAATAAATCCAGTATTAAAAAAATATTTAATATTTATTCGTTAAATCTTCATCAGGGAGGGGACCATGATTGCTCAAGAAGAAAAAGATCAGCTTGCACCAAAAATGATAATTATGTGGATCATATGGGGAGCTATGTTTATATCTTTATTCATTTATATTGCTGTATGTCACATGGTGGCACAAACTTTTAAGCCGACATTGTCTGAAGATTTTCCGTTGACACTATTTACAAACATATTGATCGTTGTGGGGTGCAGTGAACTTGTCTTAGCATTTTTTCTAAAAAAATTTTTATTAAAAGTCATGTCGGGAAAAAAGGGGCAGAACACAGAGGGACTGAGTGGATACATGGTTTTTGGAAAGTATATGGTTGTTCTGCTTATCACACTGGCAATAAGTGAAAGCGTTGGTATATACGGCATGGTCTTATTTTTTATGACCCTCCAGTTTCAATTACTGTATCCTTTTATGATAGTCGCAGCAATTGCCATGCTATTTTTTCGTCCCAAAATGGACGAGCTGATAGCGCTCCATGGAACGCCGGAGGACCAGGAAAAAACATAGTGCCTAAAGTAAAAAACATAGTGCCTAAAGTTACAAGTGCCTAAAGTTGATGTATCGCTTCGCTCTGTTATTTTTAAAAAAGTCGTGATCGTGGTCAGCAAAGCGGTGGCCGTGGTCGGATTTTCTTTCTTTTTTTTCACCACAGCCACGGAGATCACTGAGGTGTTTGTTTTTTAAAAAATCGGGAGACAACGATTTTTTAAAAACAGCCAGCCTACGGCGTTTTGGATATTTCGTGATATTTATGTTGGTTATCGCGAAGATTAAAGGCTTTAATAAAAAAGTAGTAGGTTGGGTAGATCCGAAATGTTTTAGTTGGGTGGGAAAACGTAAACCAACCTACGATTATGGTATTAAGGTATAGAGTGCAAAGCGGGCTTCTTCTCGCTATGTTGTTATCCAGTATCTAGCATCCCCGCTAAAAAGAAGCGGGATCTACGCTTCGCTACGACCAGTATCCAGGATCTAACAATAAGTGCCTTCGAGATAAAAAAATGACTATCATACGAAATACAACTCTATTCCTATCAATTTTACTTTGTCCTTTTTATCTTTTTGCTGACACAATCATTCTGAAAAACGGTATGCGGCTGGATGTAGAGAAGGTGTGGAAAGAGGACGGTAAAGTCAAGTATAAGGCTTTTGGCATAGTTTATAGCTATCCTGAAGAAGATGTTGAAAAAATCTTAAAGGAGACATCTCCAAAAAATCCCAGCAATAGTACTACTCCAGACCATTCAAAAAAACACACCTATATAAAGCCGTGGGATTATCTGCTCAAGGAAGCGATTACCCTGGCAAAAAAAAATGATTATGCTGGCGCGATAAGTAAAACAGAGCAGGCTCTTGAAATGGCGGAGAAAAATTCCGGTGAGCAGAGTGAAGATGCAGCCATAATCCTTGGGCGTCTGTTTTATCTTTATATGCAGTCAGGTCAGTTTAAAAAAGGTCTCTTGGTTCTTGATCGGTCAGCTTCGATAAAAGAAGAGCTTCTAGGACCAAAACACCCTGATGTAGTGTCATACTTGGATAAAGCAGCTAATAATATGAGGAGCCGGGCGATCAAGCTTGAGAAGGCGAAGAATTATAATAACGCGGTCATGCTTCTGCGAAAAGCGATTCAGTTGTATGAAAAGGGGCATGGACCGGATTATCCAACCCTTAAATGGCCTTTTATCAGCCTGGCGAGAATTTATTCAAAGCAGGAAAAGTATGCTGACGCGGAAAAAGTATTTAAAAGCTTGATTGACTTAAATGAAAAAACAGAAGGAGGAAAACAGGCAGACAGATATCGGCTAAAACTGGCTGAAGTGTATGAATATCAGAAAAAATTTGTGTTAGCTGAAGCGATTTACAAAGATGCTGCTGCTACGTTCAAAGAAAAAGGACAGCTCGACCAGGAAGCTTCCATGAAGAACTTGCTGGCGATAAATTACTTGAAACAGAAAAAACACGCTCAGGCACATGCTTTGCACAAAGAGACGTTAAAGGATGTTGTTAGCCGTTTGGGGAAAAACAGCGTACTGGCTGTTCAGCTGGATGAAGATTACCGAAAGGTACTTACTGGTGGCCGTAACCTGGAAAAGCCTCCGTTATGGGTATGGCTGTTACTCTTATTTTTCGTGGGCCTCTATTTTTTCTTTAGAATTTATGCCTTTTCATCAGAGGATGAGGAAGAAGCGGAAAAAAAAATAAAGGTCACCCTTTTAAGCTTTTTCGGCAAACAGGTATCCAATATTGTTATGATGGCGGCGGGCATACTGTTTTTTATTTTTCCGGATTTTTTCAGGACACATATCGCGTGGAACGCGGGGATCATTATTTTTAATGAATTCTTTTTTATCCACGCTGCCGGGATGTTCGGCTGGGCCATGAGCGGCAAGGGGCGATCGCATAAAGCATTCATCATTTGTGTGCTGTTAATTGTTATTATTTACGGCCCTTGTCTTTATTCATTATCAGACAGCCTTACTGTTACGGGCATTATCCTGACACAGCTTATCCTGTCGGTCCGGAGTATCAGAAATTTCATGAAGGACTTGTTTACCAATACTTTCCTGCTACTGACATCTCTGCCCGCGGCAATGGGCATGGCAACGGCATTAGATTATTTTCCTGAACCGGTGGGAACGTTTGGCGTAGATGTTCCGGCCATAGCCTTCTGGCTCATTTTCTATTCCGGCCTTAAAATTTCCTCAGATATCATTGAATATCTAAACCTGAAATTTTCATTTAAAACAGTTAAACAAAATCAATAACTGGTAGAATTTTATTCGCCACTTTGCCATAATTGAAGTTATCTCACCATTTATGTTCCATATTTAATTAACGTTATTGTGGCCAAACTGCTATTGGGACTGCGAGAGGATACGAAATTAGGTCGAGTGTATTCTCGCACGACTGAACTTGTTCCAAATATTCAATTTTATCAAATTCATACTTCGCATCTGTTTCTCTTGAAAATTGCCAGATTACTTTATCGTCAGTGTGTTCAACACTGATAGGATCCCATCCTGCGTCTTCCGCAACCCCACAGTAACAAGTGAAAATCAGATAATTGCCAGAGCATAATGTCGATTTCTTGAGTTCTTCCCAAAAAACGGTACTATCTTCAAAATTATCAATTTTATCGATTGGTTCATCATCAAGCCAAATATCAATAAAGGTACATTTAGAAAATTTTATTCCTTCGTATTCTATTGGCTCAATAATTTTTTTTGGTATAATTAATATAGTATTCATTTATATTAGAGATTATGTAGAAGTGTCTTTTTTGTTCATATCTCAATGCCAGATTAGATTCAAAAACCCACTTATTTTGCTCTCTTATCTCGTTAAAGTGTTAATTGAAGTATCTTTCACCTCAGGCTAAAAAATTCAAAACACAATATATGATTTTAACGCCGGTGCTGTGGTACAGGTAAAGCCAACATAAGCCTTGGTAAATGTTAGTTTAAAAAAAGCTTCCGCAAAAAAACAAAATCGGCTCGGCTTTACCTGTTACTACCAGCACCTTGTTATGTTAACAATAGTTTTGGTATTTTTACCTTTACTTTTTCAACTCCAGAACCCCTGAAAACATCTAAAAGCAAATTGTTTTTTTCTGCTGATAATGTTTTACAACAACCTGCTATTCTATCAAGTTCTATATGCTCTTTGGTCTTTTCAATCAAAATAACTGGCCTAAAACCTGGGTTGTTCTCTTCATCGATATCCCACTTGATTAAGACTGAAAACTTTCTCGCCGAATCATACAGATATCTATCTTGAAACTCATATTCAGGAAGCTCATATGGCCAATCTTCGATTAACACCTTTTCCGCCACCATAAAAGGGCTTCCCATTCTGATTTCATTAATATTGTGAAATTCAATTTTCATTTTTTACACATAACAATTATTGAACACCAAAAATGATGAATGAACCGGTTAATTCCGGTAAAAATCAACAAAAATTGTGAATAACACCGTTATTCATGGATTCATCACCATTTTTGGTAAATTAAAAAATTACATCACAACTGAAACACAAGATCTTGTGGTTTTATGTTTTCGAATTATAAATTTCAGACCGGTTTCAGATGAAACACTACTTTATATAATTTGTCATCTCAATTCAAAAAAAACAAGTGGACTTTCACCCATATTTTGTCAGAATCACACTTATTTTTTCTTTTGAATAATTATTTCATATCATAATTTTTGCGATATTTTTTTGTCATTTTTAACATAATTAATACCACAATGATATGCTAAGACTACTGATCTAAATTATTTTTCATACCAATAAATGACACTGAGCCCTCTTGAATGTATAGTGATTTTATCATCCTTAATTTTTAAATCTTTTTCATCAAAAAAGTTTTTTTGGTTGCAAGGTTTATTTCTCTTTCAGGGTTCTTCTCATGAAATAAAAATATTTTAAAATTTTGAAGAACAAAAGGAGACTTTGGATTTCTTTTTATTGCCTTTTTAAACATTGTATTAGCTTCATCCCAATATATGTTTAAAATCCAATCTGCCTTTTCTTTGGTGGTGGATCAGGTTTTAATAGTTGTTTTATAACTTGTATGACTTCTATAATCAGTTCATCATGGTCAGCTAGGCGCCGTTCTATTTGCACAATTTTTCTGGATAATACCTGATTGTCAGCAATGATGCGGCGCAATTTTACAAATGCTCTTACAATAAATACACTTGTTTCAACAGCTCTTGGTGAATTAAGGACCGTAGCCGCCATTATTGCACCATGTTCAGTAAAAACATGGGGTAACGCTTTGGAATACTTCAGCTTTGAGAGGTGGTCGCATTTTGCGACCACCTCAGCTTTTTCCTTAACTGAAAGGCGAAACATAAAATCATGAGGAAAACGTCCTTTGTTCCGTTTGATTTGTTCATTGAGACGTTTTGTTGTGACGCCATAAAATTCTGCAAGATCTGCATCAACAATAACCTTTTCACCTCTTATAAGCAAAATACGTTGTTTAATTTTTTCTACTGGGATAATCGATTTTTTTCTAGACATGAGTATAATCCTTTATCTTTGTTTTCACTAGCCGCCTCTTGCGACCGCTTGCCAATCTGTTTATATCAAACTTAAGGAAAACACAAGGATCTTGTGTTTTAGAGTTCTATTATTAGACAGGTTTTAGATGAAAGACTGCTTTATATGGTACTTGTCTTATTAAATCAATCATCATGCCAGATACGATTCAAAACCACACTTATTATTTTCTATGATCACAGCAAACAGTTATTAAATTATGTTTTAATCGTGGATGTGATCGTGATCGTTGTCGTGATCGAATGGAAGAATACCTTGCTGAAAAATATGTCGATTACGATCACGACCACCGTTTCGCTGACAACGACCACGCGCGATCTTTTTAATAACGCAATATATTGTGCTTTGGAATATAGTTTTTAAAAATTCAAATATGGATTATCTTTATATAAATATCTCACCTCTAAATTAACATCTCATAACATAAATTAAGCGATTAGCAATAATAAAAAAAATCGTGTCCTTCGCCCGCAGATCGTAGTTTTAGCGAGGTTCTGTGTCATTCGTGGCAAAAAAGGTTTTGGTTTAGGCCCCCCATAGTGCATCACGCAGGCCGGAGAGCCGTTTTATCTTTCTTGATACCGCTGTTTTGAATATAGTTGCGTAAATGGGTCAAATCTCCGTGAACGATTATGTTTACTAATTTTTCGTATCTTTTATTCTTTTTTCGATCTGTACTAATACCATGACATATATCGTTAGTATTTTTTTAAACGTCAGCAGAAAATTTGACCCCTTTCTTTGCTATTGTTATGAACAAGGTTAAAAGCACAAGAATAATTAAACCACATAAAAGCCATTTCCAATGTTTAACCAAAAAGTTTTTATCTTTTCCTGCAGGTTCTGACTCAGCATTAATTATATCCATCTCTTCATCTGTTGTCTGATCATCTTCCTGGGAATCGGTTTCCATCTCACTATCCAATGTCTTTGAGGGGACATTAACCTGGATGTCTTGAGAGTAAGATATGTCATCGAGTTCTTCTTCAAATTCAATTTCAGGTTCAATTATCTCAAGCTCGATATCCTCAAACTCCTCTTCGAGATCAATTTCAGGTAGCAATTCAATATCTTCTGACGATTCAGAAATATACTTATTTTTAATCTCCATTTCTGGATAAATTTTTTCAATTTCAGATTGTTTGTATGATTCAAAAAGAACAATATTTAGTATTGTTACATTGCGTGTTATACCGTATGGTACATCTCTTAACATCGAAATTATTATCTTTGATGGGCCGCCTTCAATAAGCTGCGTAGGTTGGGTTAAGCGAAGCAACCCAACATAACCATTTATATATGTCCACACTCACAAAATCGTAATAAATGCGCAACTACAGAATCATATTTTATTTTTTGGATTATTATTCCATAACATAAATCCAGTGATTAGCAATAATAAAAAAATCGTGCCCTTCGCCCGCAGATCGTAGCTTTAGCGAAGTTCTGTGTCATTCGTGGCAAAAAAGGTTTTGGTTTAGGCCCCCATAGTGCATCGCGTAGGCCGGAGAGCCGTTCAATCTTTAACTCAATATCTGGAATGTAATAGTTGAACTGTTCAAATAATTTGTTATGCGTATAATAATTTATTTTCTGGCATTTCATCCCATATCTTGCCATCTAAAGTTCTGCCATTTTCTTTTTTTCTAACACCGCCCCATTGCTTGAAAAAAATGGAACATTTTGCTTTATACATTGGTCGCGTATACTTCTAACACAATCAGGTTCAACCAGACGTGCACCGGGACCGGACTCCCCGCCAACAATCACCCAATCAATATTTTTTAGATTTAATTTGCCCAAAGGTTCCAGCAAGGGTTCAATAGAGAGAAATTTTATACGTGCTTTAGTCTTTCTCAAATATTCAATCCGTTTTTTGGAATGTTTGTCTTCAACTGTAACCCCCATCCAAATATGATCTTTCCATGTTAATTGTTCTGATATGTCCAAAAGACGTTCGGCACGTTTCGTTAAGATTTGATAAACATGATTATCAGCTATGCGCATAACAGAAAAAACTTCTTTTATAAAAGTTATAGGGACATCTTTATGAAAAAGGTCACTCATTGAATTCACAAAAATCAAATTTGATTTTTTCTTTTTTAAAGGTATTTCTAACATGTGGGGATGGCAAGTAACTTTAAATCCATTAATGTAATTTTGTTGCCCCATTGCGTGAAGTCTTTTTGCCATTCGTTCAGCATAACAATTTAAACACCCAGCACTAATCTTTGTACACCCGGTAACAGGATTCCACGTTGTTTCTGTCCACTCAATTTTTGATTTGTGCATTAAAAACCCTCTAAAGTCATTTGACCGTTTGGTTCATACTTGTTCGCTTTATACCAGAATTCTAATCCTACTGGGTGTTTCGATATAAACATTAAATTGTAATAATGTCTAACAGGTTTTCTTGACTTTATTAATTCGAAATCTATATACAAACGATGGCACAATATATTTTGTTTTCAAACATAAATATTTGAACTGTTTCAGAGCTGTGATAATTTTTATACAGTACACTCTTACAAAATCGTAATAAATGTGCACCTATAGAATCATATTTTATTCTCTGGATTATTATCTCATAACATAAATCCAGCGATTAGCAATAATAAAAATACTTCGTGTTTTTCGTGCTCTTCGTGGTGAAAAGTTTTGGCTTTAGGCCTCCCACAATGCATCACGCAGGCCGGAGACCCGTTCAATCTTTCTTGATACAGCTGTTTTGAATATCGCTGTGTCTCCCCATATTTCCACGCTTTTCCTGGAGCGGGTAATGCCGGTGTATATTAGTTCCCGGGTAAAGACTTGTGAATCCCTGTCTGGGAGTAGGAGTAGAATGTCATTGAATTCAGAGCCCTGGCTTTTATGAATAGTTGTGGCGTATGCAGTTTCATGGCCAGGGAGCCTGAGGGGGTGGAACCTCCTCAGGGAACCGTCTTCAGCTGGGAAAAACACACGAAGTTCATTTGCGGCATCTGGGTCAGGGAGGGCTATGCCGGTATCGCCGTTAAAAAGCTTCAGGTTATAATCGTTTGCGGTAATGATAATCGGGCGGCCCTTATACCATGTCTGATCAATATGGATAAGACCTTCCTGTTCAAGGATTCTTTCAGCCATCTGGTTTGCCTCAATTACACCACAATGACCCCTGCGGAGAGCGCATAAGATTCGGAAGCTTTCAAATTGTTTAAACGCTTCATGTGTGTTGGCGGCGTTTAGATACGGTTTAAAACCAATGATGATTTTTGCGCGGATATGTTTTTCCAGTTCACCTGGTGAGGGGAGTTCTTTCCAAGTAATATCTTTATAGTTAGATTCTTTTAAAAGTTTTACAGTTCCTTCCCCGTCACCGGTATTTACGGTCTGACCTGCTTCGCAGATTCCACTGTCAGCCCTAAACCGGTAGCTTTTTTGGAGAATGACAACAGAGTCGTTGAGTCCTGTTGCTTTTTTGGCAATTGGTATTTTATCAGCCCTTGGCGTTATAATTTTTTTTAGCTCTTTTGCGAACTGCGGTGAAAAACCAAATGCGTTTTCCGGGCCGGTATTGCATATGTCTCCGAACACAGCGCCGGCCTCCACAGAAGCAAGCTGATTCTTATCACCAAGAAAAATGAGTCGCGCGTTATCAGGAACTGCCTGTACCAGCTTTGACATCAGGGCGAGATCGATCATCGATGCTTCGTCCACGATCAGCGTGTCAATCAAGAGCGGGTTGTCGGTATTGTAGCGGAAATATGGTGAACCGGGAATGCTGCCAAGAAGACGGTGTATGGTTGATGCTTGTTCCGGCATGCTGTTTTTAACATGGTCATCGCAATTGATGGTCTGCTTCCCGTTCCTGATTGCGGCCTGAAGACGGGCGGCAGCTTTCCCTGTTGGAGCGGTGAGAGCGATGCGCGATCCCGGAAACAGCTCAAGGATAAGCGCCATTATCTTTACCACCGTACTTGTTTTACCGGTTCCAGGCCCCCCGGAAATAATACAGATTTTTTTTAGAAGCGCTACACACGCTGCAAGTTTCTGAAGATCAATCTCATCGTCCGCAGTCTGGGCAGGGAAAAGCCTGTCAATTTCCAGCTTTAGTCTGCTCATATCAAGCTCAATAAAACCATCTGTTTTTTTTGTTATATGACGCGCCAGTTCTTCCTGGTATTCCCAGTACCGGTATAGATATAGGTGGTCTTTTTCATCAAGTACCAGAGGTGTGAATTCACCAGGTTTTCCAACTGCAGAACTCTGTTCAAGAGCATTGGTCCAAGTTTTGAGAGCCGGGCATGTTAAAAGATCTTTTTCTCCAGGAAGCTCAATCCTAGTGCCAGCTGTTTTCGCTAGATCAAGACAGATATGTCCTTCTCGGTTATAATTGCTTGCAAGGGCAGCAGCCATGAAAACTTCATGACTACTTTTGCTGTCCAGACCATTGATGAAATTGGCAAAGTGAATATCCAGACTGGATAATGTCCTGTTTTTTCTTAGTTCTGGTGGCTTGCTGCTATTCATTTCAGTATTTTATGATTAATGATTTTTCTGATTTTATAACGCAGTATTACCATAACCTTTCATTGTGTTAGGTTCAAGACTATCTGTCAAATTTGTTTGAAACAAAACTTTAAACAATTAATTTAACAAGGATAGACAAGATGGTCAGGATAAAAAAACATCTTATACTTTTTTTATCACAGAGCCACAGAGTTCTCTGAGGTGGTTTTTACCTTGAGGGCATAAGTTTCGAATGAATAGTAAACGACACTATTCAACTCAGCTTTATCTTTTAAATAATCCCGCTACACTTCAGCGGGATTGTTTTAAAACATTCCGCCTACGGCGTTTCATGCACTGCATTATTTTTCAGATTCTGTATAACGATTATGACATCAATATCGCGTAGCGATCTGGGCCTTTAATATCTGCAAAATAAATATATCGTGGTCAGTCCCGCTAAAAGCGGGATGGCCGTGGTCGGTTTTTTCGCCACGGAACTTCGCTAAAGCTACGATCCGCGAGCAGGAACTTCGCTAAAGCTACGTGACTCTGTGTAGAATGATTAGAATACTTGCCATCAGGAAGTTTTTGTGTTATCTAAAACTCAATCCTCCCGAAAAAGATCAATATTGAATGATGTTCGAAAAAAATATATGATAATGATTATGATTCGAAGAATTAAAATATATAGTATTGTAATTATCTGCCTGTTTATATTCGGATGTGTATCAGCACCGTACAAGATGCATCCTGGTTTTCATAAAAAGATCAAAGAGGTCAAAACATTAGTGATTATGCCGCCTGCAGTAAATGTTTATCAGATAACAGCTGGCGGGCTTAAAGAAAAAATGGACACGTGGACTGACCAGGCAAGACAAAATGTATTGAAAGCTATTGAGGATGAGATCAATAAAAAGAATGATTTTAAACTAACAATCTGTGACATTAATTCATTGGACAGCAAGGCCCTGGAAAATCTTGAGGAGACAAATGCACTTTATGAAGCTGTTGATACCGCAATCATGGTCCACGCATACGGTCCTGGTGATAATTATTTTCCTGAAAAAGAGGAAAATTTCCAGTATTCCCTTGGCCGGGAAGTTAAAGATATATCAGGAAGTGCTGATATTATGCTTTTTGTCAGGGGCATTGACCATATCACAACCAGCGGACGCAAAGCGGTTATGGCCGGCCAGATAATATTAGGGGCCCTGATAGGTGTTGCCTTTGTACCCCAAGGCGGTGTTACTATCGTTAGCATTGCGATCGTTGATGCAGATACAGGCTCGATTCTATGGCACAGTGCACAGGGCTCCTCAGGCGATTATGATTTGCGAAAGGAATCAAGTGCAACGCGGCTGATCAAAAGTATTTTGGGCGGTTTTCCGCCTCCGGAAAAAGATGTACAGTAAAAAACTTTTAATAGCTGTTTTTATTCTTCTATACACGGCAGCCTGTCCTTCCACTTATCTTGCCCCCATAGGCAAGGATGGATCCTTTGTTCCTGAAGAAGATGAAAAACGTCTCTGGAACAGGTCAAAAGAGGAACAGAGAAGAATTGCCAGAAGCGGCCAGCTTTACGAAGATGCAGAACTTAACAGATATCTTAACAGTGTTGCCCGGAAACTGCTTCCAGAAAACCTGAAAGATGACATTTCCGTTAAGGTAATCATTATAAAAAATCCTCTGCTTAACGCCTTTGCATATCCAAATGGAGTTATCTATGTTCATACTGGAATCCTTGCGAAAATGGAAAATGAGGATCAGTTGGCAGCATTGCTGGGGCATGAGATGACCCATGTGATAAACAGACATGGGGCCAGAAACTCAAGAAGCGTAAAAAATAAATCTGCCACTTTTGCCGGTCTGCAGGTCGCGGCCATACCTTTCGGTGTTTATGGAGATATCGTAAGTATTCTGGGGAATTTGGGGGCAATGGCCGCAGTTACAGGTTATTCCCGTGATCTTGAAAGAGAGGCAGATATTTTAGGTTACAGCATGATGGTAAACGCGGGATATGATCCTTATGAGGCGCCAAAGCTTTTTGAACACCTGAAGAGGGATATTGAAGAACAGGACATAAAGGAACCGTTTTTCTTTGGCTCACACCCCAGGCTTGAGGAAAGAATTAACAGCTACCATCAACTGCTGGAAGAGAGGAACGCAGAACAGGTCGACGTGAAAAAGACGGACCATTTTGAGGAGATATTGGCGCGTCTTGTTTTAGATAACGCTGAGCTGGATCTATGTATGGGGCGATTTACGTCAGCCGAAGTAGGGATAAGACGTTCTCTTAAAAAAGATCCTGAAAACGCAAAAGCCCATTATTGTCTTGGCGAATTGTACAGAGAGAGAAACTGTGAAGGAGACAAACAGGCGGCAGAAAAAGCATATATAAAGGCTACAGCCTGCGATCCAAAATATCCGGATCCGCACAAACAGCTTGGTATTTTTTACTATAAAATGGGGATGAAAAATAAAGCGATTACTGAACTGGTCAAGTACCTAAAGCTGTCTCCTCATGCATTAGACAGGAAATATATTGAACAGTATATTAAAGAAATTGAAACAAGGGTTACGGGAACCTCAGAATGAAAAAGACAGTATTGATATGCATCATCATACTCTGTATTACAGGTTGTGCCACATGGGTTAAAGTGGGAGGGCCTTTTGAAAGTCAAGACCTCGGTTTTTCTGTAGACCTGCCTGAAGGATGGAGACGATACGCCTGGATTATAGATGCATTGTGTATTACCAGAGACGGCGGGCTGCTTCAGGGAGTGAGAATAAAACGGACTGATTTAATAAAAGAGATTGAAGCTGCTAACAATAAAAAATACGGCTCAGGCAGCGAGCAACCTTCCAAAAAAAAGATCACACCCGGCATGCTGCCTCAGGAAGCTGCCGAACATTGCATTGACCATCTCCATGCTTCACCGCAATATATGGGAGTGACAGTAATTGCAAATGAGCCTGCTGTCATCAGCGGGCTTCCTGGCTTTAAAATCATATGCGCTTTCAGATCTCAAACAGGCCTGAAAAAAAGAATCCTGACATACGGACTAATCACCGGCAAATGGTATTATGAGATCACCTATGACGCGCCTGAACGATATTATTTCCCCAGGTTTCTGATAGATGTTGAGAAAATAAAAGATAGTTTTAGGATATTGGATGAAAAAACATGAATTTACAAGGATACACAGGATGGACAGGATAAGTAAACATCCTGGCTCGGAGAGCCAGGCTTTGAACTAACCCCTGAAAGGGGATAAATTTTAAGTAAAAACTAACACTGAGAACGATTTAAACAAATAACCGTTCAGATGGCAAAGCCACTGAACGCTGACCCAGCCCGCATTTCTTATAAACAGCTATGTTCGCGAGATCACACCGAAGCATGAAATACTTACAATTTTATACAAAAATCCCCCTCGATCCCCCTTTGCAAAAGGGGGAAGTTTTGCTCCCCTCTTTTTA
>JANQFQ010000020.1 GCA_028277765.1 Desulfobacterales bacterium | reverse complement strand
ATTTTATTAATTCTTATGGATCAGTACGCTTCAATTCTTGATTTTTACTTCAAAAAGCCACTTTACTTTGTTTTTTACTGATTAGACAGTCTGTTTTTTTAAGAAACTCATGCTTAATTTTGAAATGGGTTGCAATGAAATGTATAAAAAATGAAATTCAAAGAATTAGTCTGTCTAATTATTCCTATCCTTTGTTTATTATTCCTATCCTTTGTTTATTAGTCTGTCCAATTTTGTCTTGAATTGTCTTGAATAATTTGTCTGACACTATTAAGATTCGTCTTTATTATAATGAACCAATTAAATATAAATACTGTTCTTTTCGATCTGGGCGGTGTGCTGCTAGAATTATCAGGCATGCCAACCCTTATAGAATGGACTAAAAACAAATACAGCTCTGAAGAGATATGGGAAAAATGGTTATCTTCTTCTGCAGTGCGTGCTTATGAATCAGGCAGAAGCAGTCTAGAAGAATTTTCTAAAGCATTAATTGAAGAATTTGATTTGCCGGTTGACATTGTCAGTCTCAGAAAAGAGTTCAACATCTGGCTCAAGGGACTATATCCGGGAACCATAGAACTTCTGGAAGAAGTCCGAGCTTCTCACAGAATTGCCTGTTTTTCAAATACAAATGATCTTCACTGGGACAAAATTAAGAACGATTTCGGTATCTATGAACTTTTTCATAAATGTTTTGTCTCCCATGAAACCGGCTTTCTGAAGCCTGATGATAAAGCTTTTCAGTATGTAATAAAAGAGCTTGGATCTCCACCGGAAACACTCCTTTTCCTTGATGACAACAAAATTAATGTTGACTCCGCCATTGCAAACGGCATGCAAGCTTTCTGTGTTTCAGGTGTAAAGGAAGCGCGTGGTATACTTGTCAGTATTGGGCTTTTATAAATCCGGAATGCACTCATCTCAATCCCTCCCCAATCACGCCCTTGACCTTTTCCATTAAATTTTTGATACTCCCATCCTCATACTGACTCACGTCAACCGGTTCATGTATGATCATTTCAGCCTTTCCGGGAAAAAGGTTCATGGTTTTGTTAGGAATGATATCCCGGGTGCCCTTAATGGTAACTGGAAGAATCGGTATGCCTAAATCAATAGCAAATTTAAACGCTCCTTTTTTAAACCTAATCAGTTTTCCATCCATGCTCCTTGTACCTTCAGGGAAAAAAACAACGGATGTGCCATTTACAATTTTATCTTTTGCCTCGTTTATTGATCTGACTGCAGAAGCTGTATTTGACCGGTCAATGATGATATGCCCTAACCTTTCACAACAGATACCAATAATCGGAATCTTTCTTAATTCCTGTTTCATCACCCATTTAAAATCAATCCCAAGCCAACCGTAAAGTACCGGGATATCATACAGGCTCTGATGGTTTGCAGCGATAACATAAGACTGTTTTGTGTCAATATTTTCCCGTCCTGTAACTTTCAGTCGCATGGGTGTCATCAATCCTATCACCCTTGCCCATATTATAGCCATTATTGACGCGGTTTTCGGGCGAACCACAAAAGATAATAAAAGAAGGATAAAACCACAAACAGCAGTATCAACAACAAGAAGCGGTGCATATATAAAAAATTTATAAGGCTGGTACAATATACGTAATATTTTTTTCATTTTTTATATCCATATCTCTAGCTCAATTCCAAACTCTCT
This sequence comes from Desulfobacterales bacterium, assembly GCA_028277765.1. Classification (GTDB taxonomy): domain Bacteria; phylum Desulfobacterota; class Desulfobacteria; order Desulfobacterales; family SURF-7; genus JANQFQ01. Next base: position 45,172 of record JANQFQ010000020.1, on the reverse strand, counting down.
CTTAAAATCCTTAAGCTCTTGCCTCAGTACTCAGCCATCTCTGGTTGGTCATTTTTATTTTTTTTAACACGGATACACAGGATGGTCAGGATAAAAAAGCATCCTGTATATCCTGTACATCCTTGTTAATTCATGTTTTCCCTCAGCACTCAGTACTCAGTCCTTTTTGTCATCTAGTACAGTGCTTCCGGACAAACGCCCCAACTCTCTCCAGGGCCTCCTGTGATTCTGGTACCTGAGGCGCGTGGAGCTGCCAGGAGTGGAACATCTCCGGCCATGCATCAAGAGTGACATCTACTCCTGCAGCACGAGCACTTTCAGCGAACCGGATAGTGTCGTCAAGAAGTATCTCCCTGCCCCCCACCTGCATAAACACGGGTGGAAGACCTGTCATATCAGCGAAAACCGGAGAAATATACGGATTTTTTTTATCCTGGTCCGGGGCATATGATAGTGAACAGTACTGCAAAAATTTTTCATAAAGGACCGGATCCAGATCAGCCCGCGTTTTCATTGATTCTCCGCTTAATGTCAAGTCCGCGAAAGCGGAAAGCGTTACCGCGCAGTCAGGAAGTTCCATGCCACTGTCCCTCAGTTTCAGCATCGTAGCCAGGGAAAGACCCCCTCCCGCGGAATCTCCGGCAATCAATTTTCGCCTCGGCGATGAAGCACCGTCAGGGCCATTCTTTAACATCCATTCATAAGCACCAAGAGAATCATCCAGGGCACAGGGGAACGGATTTTCCGGCGACAGACGGTACTCGATGATTAAAAGAGCGCACCCTGTCATTTTCGATATCAACCTTGCAAACGGCCTAGTGGTACTCAAGTCACCTGTAATATATCCGCCTCCGTGAAGATAAAGCATTCGAAAATCAGGATCAGCATTTTTGTCACATATCCAGGCGGCTGGCACGCCATTGGCATCGAAAATTTCTGCCTCGTCAGATGGATCAGACGGTATAAGGCTTCCGGTAATTCTTGTGCTTGTTACATCAAAATCATCCCCGAATGCCCGGATATCTGCCGACCATTTTTCTATATAATCAAGCGCTTCTTGACATTCTTTAGATATCATCTATTTTACCGTGCCACCTCAGTAAACGCCTCTACCGGTTTCTTCGACAGGATCCATCCTTCAAGAAAAAGCACATCAATTTCTGTTGATTCAAAGCAGGCAACAGCATCCTCCGGTGTCTCCACGATTGGCTTTCCTCCCACGTTAAAGGATGTATTAAGGACCACCGGTACATCGGTAAGTTCATATAGTCTGTTTATCAGATCCCAGTACTCCCTGTTCTCATCCTTGTCCACAGTCTGGACCCTGGCAGTACCGTCAACATGCACGATAGCGGGAATTTTATCACGCACACCATCCGGCACATTAACCACACGCAACATATGAGGACTCCGCCCTTTCATGTCAAACCAGTCTGAAACATGCTCAATCAGAACCGTGGGTGCGAAGGGGCGGAAGCCTTCCCGATGCTTTACTCGGCTATTAAGGTAATCCTTCATATCCTTACGACCTGGATCGACAAGAATACTCCGGTTTCCAAGAGCTCTTGGACCGAATTCAGCAGGCCCGGCAAAACGAGCCGTTATATGACCGTTCGCGATACATTTAACCAGTATCCCTACAGGATCTTCAGGTTGAATAGCATAGTACCTGCTCGATTCCGCTGCTGACTTTACTTCGTCAGGTGTATACATGGGCCCAAGGTATTCGGTCAGTTCATTTTGCGGCTGTTCCCATCCAGCCAGTTCATAAGCGCCGTATAAAGCAAATCCAAGCGCCTGTCCGCAATCACTTGGATTAGGTGAGATATAAATCCGTTCCGGACCAGCGGCTTTGTATGCGACTTCATTTGCCACACTGTTTAGGGCAACACCTCCAGCATAAACAAGATTCTTCTGCCCTGTAAGCTGGAGAGCCGCTTTAAAGGTGTTTGTGAGAATATCTTCAATCAAGGTCTGCGCGGCATATGCGATGTTCTCATGTTTCTTGGTAAATTCTGCATCCCTTTTTCTCGGCCGCTCATATTCATAGGCATCCAGTATCGCGTGTATCTCCTTATTAGAGATAAAATCAAAAGAACCGTCAGGATACAGCCGGAGATACTTTGAAAACTCGTCATAGAGCTCTGTGCCCCCGTAAGGAGCCAGTCCCATTGTCTTACCCTCCTGCCCTTGGGCGTATCCAATATGGTGATTCGCCACAGCGTATATCAGACCTGCGCTTGAACGGGGAAAAAGGAATTCACGAATGGTTTCACGCCTTCCGCTTTGATCCATAATTGATATGGTCCCAGCGATCTTCCGGCCATTAAGCCGGGCCAGATCCTCTCCACAGGTGTCAATGGTGACAACAGCCGCTTCTTTAAAACCGCTGGGCCAGAAAGCCTGGCACTGGTGTATAACATGATGCTCTATATCCATCACAATCGATGCATTTGGAAACCATCGGTTCATCTCCTCTCCAAGACTGTATGCGGACGTCACAAATAGGCTGTCACCACTAACAAAAAGGTCGATATCCTCAGCAGACACATCCAGCCCCTTGAGCATCCAGTCCATCCATTTTGGAAAATCAGTCTCAAATTCCCTGTGCCTGGGAAAACGGCCGTAAGAAAATTCAAGAAGATCATGCATTTCTGCGGCAAGTTGTGATTTTTTACCCAATAAGGTTTCGATCTCATCTTTGCATAAGAGAAAAGTATATTTTGTGCCTGCCCACCGGTCAAAGACTGAACTCCTTATTGTCCCGTCCCGTCCCATATAGGTGAGGCTTGCGCCGTGACCAGTACATGCAAGTCCGATGATATGATTGATATCCCCTGATATAGTATGCGGAATTATTTTTGTCGCATCTGGATTATAATACGGGTTCTGCGAAGTCGTATAGCTGAATTCAGAAGGTCCGGGATCCTCGTTTTTTAATAGTTTGTCCAGCCGTTCCTGTAAATGCACTTTCAAGGCCTGCAGCTTGTCCACCTCATCAAGGCGTTCCTGCCTGATGATATCTGAAACTGTCGCATCATTCTGGAGAACAATCACATCATCCCGTTCAAAATTCAGCTGAATCAGGCGGCTGCATAACTCACCAGGTGTCTCATCGCTGCCAGAATGCATCTGGTGGTTATAATCCTCATCAACCTTTTTGATCATCTTATTGACTTGATCATTAATTGTATTGACCTCTTCAGAAACATCCTTTTCCCGGCCCAATTCCTTTAGCTTCTTTAACCGCAGATTCAGTTCAAGCAGCCCCGTCAGTGTATCAATACCCTTTTCTGAACACTTAAGGCCCTTCATCACTTTTCCTGACAAGGCTCTGTAAAGATTATTATATTTTTCTTGTGTCATTCATTCTTTCTCCCTTTAATAACGATGAGGGAATATAAGACTTAACCTCTGAAAGTGTCAATCCTGAAATAAGTTTTTTTAAAAAATATCCAAAAATCGACATTGAATTTGACATACCCCTTCTGATGCATATCTTAGAGTCAATATAAAATATAAAAAGGAGGTGGTCTGTTATGATACGAAAAAAAGATATAACTAAAACCTGTTTTACCGCTCTTCTGTTAATTTTTTTTTTTACTTCCTCTGTAACAGCAGCGGACACATATATTATAGACGCGGGTCATTCGTCAATCCTGTTTAAAGTAAAACATCTTGCCATATCATGGGTATCAGGGCGTTTTAACCACCCTGAGGGTATAATAGAGATTGATGAAAAGCATCCGTCTAAAAGTTCAATCACTGTTCATGTGAAAGCTAAAAATATTGACACAAATAACCCTGAAAGGGACAAACATTTGCGAAATCCGGACTTTTTTGACGTAGCAAAGTATCCTTATATAAAATTCACAAGCACATCTGTTAAGCAACTGGATAAAGAAAAATATGAAGTATCAGGCAGTCTTTTGATGCACGGTGTAGCCATGCCTCTGACCGTAATTGTCAAAAGGACAGGATATGGGAAAGATCCCTGGGGCGGCTATCGAATGGGATTTGAAACATCATTTAAGGTAAAAAGAAACGATTTTAAGATGAAACATATGACCGGTGTAGGTAATGACGTTCATTTGACAATAAACATTGAAGGTATTCGAGAATAAATGAAACAAATGTTTAAACATTCAGTATTTCTGTTAATCCTGATATTGCAAATGTCAGCTGGGTGTGCGGCCAGACTTGACTTGACACAGGACACAGCGTTTCATGTATACACCTCTGACAGATCAGATGATACACTGATCAACTGGTTTGCGCCAGTTTTCGGTGTCCATCATTATGGAACCGCCCATAATCGGATTGGCATGCCCGAAGCACAGCCTGGTGATCAAATAATTATCAATCCAGACGTACCGGTTATCTTCTATGAAACCCACTCCTTTACCGCGGAAAACGGTGTCTATACTAATCTGATATACAGGGTGCATTTCCAAGAAGTACCCTTTAGTTTGGTACCATTTTATATAACCTATGGTAAAAATCCCGGACTCTTTGTGATTATAACGCTGAACAGCGACCACAACCCGGTTCTTGTTACCACAGTCGGCACCTGCGGATGCTATCTCTCCATCATACCGACAACATTTCTCCATGAAGAAGCCTACCCTGATAACTGGGATAAACATACTACCCTTAAAGTGTACGGGGAAAGACTGCCGCCATTTCTTGATTTTGAAAAAACAAACAATGCCCGCCTTCTGATATCTGTTCGACCTGATGTACACAGGGTAATGGATCTGGTCATCATTTCAGACAATGAACATAAGAGTGCATATCAAAACAGACATGTGACATCCCGTCTGATTCATATGGAATACCTGAAGAAAATTCCTATCAATGGTCATGAAACCAGTTTCTTCCATGAAAAAGGGTGGTTAAAAGGATTTGTAAAGGACTCAATTAAACCATGGGAAATGCTTTTATTAAGTTGGATCAGTCTTGATCTGTTTGTAGGTTCAGATAAAGTATACGGCAACACAGAAGAGACAGGAAACCCTTTTTACACCAGCCTGAAACCATGGAACCGGAACGCTTCTGACATGAATAATTTTGCTGAATTTTTAAAATTCTGGGGATGGAACCTATAAATTATTAAGTATCTGTCGTCACATGATCCCAGGCAAGGTCGCTGTAACAGGTAAGCCAGTTTATAGCATAGTGCCACTCTTTAACAATGTCATTATCAAGGTTTCCGCACTCAGCCTTGAATTTTTTTATTTTTCTCTCGCGGGTAGCCCAGTGCGCTCGGTAAATTAAATCAGACTTATCAAGTATATCGGCAACAGGTCTTAATTTAGCATTGGTTATGAACTCACCTGTGGGTTCACCGATACCCGGCACCATCACCAGAACCTCTCTGGGGTCACACTGTTTTTCTGGCATACCCAGTTCAGGTATAATGCTAAGGGCCCATAAGAGCAACCAGACCGCTTCTATCCGCCATGTGGCATTGTATCTCGCCATTTCATCTGGTGATTCATTTTTAAAAAAAACCTTCTCTCTTGTCGATACATGCTGCCACATGTCTTCATTTTTTAAGTAAACAATAATTTCCTCACGGTCTGCGTTTCTTGCAACTGATACCAGGTTGCAAAGCACGATGATCCGTCGGCTAACAACCTCAGGAGGACGTAAAACAGCTTCCGTCTCCTGCTCAATTACAGGGAGATGAGGATTAATAGTAACACCCATTTCTGTCAGTATATTCTCACTTTTCTGTTTACGAGCTTCAGCTTCACCCATATTATTAAGCCTGTTCTGATATTAATTGTTTCTGTCTATTTTTTCTGGACCATGTCGAATTTAAACAATTGTATTTGATATCATAAAGAAAGATTTTTCTCAAGAAGCTTTAACATGAAAATATCCATTTTTTTAAGGCGAGAAATCACCTCAAAAATTAAGAAGACATCCCATCCATCAACGCAAGCACATTCTGTCCTAGAACATCATGATTGTAGCCGCCCTCTAGAATCGCAAAGCATCCACCTTCACACCGGATTGCCGCTGCACTTACTTTCCTGCCAATATCAAAATAATCCTCTGTAAGGAGCAGTCCTCCCCAGTCTTCAATATGATTGTCAAATCCCGCTGATATACCGATAATATCAACCATACATGTCTCCATTTCCTGAGTAACCTGATCAATAAATGCCCCGCGCTGGGATGTCTCAATGTTGTATACCGTTGCATAATCTTTATCGCCAAGAATGTTGACATTCCCATCACCATAATGCAAATCAATATCCAGAACATATGCGGATGTGATCATCCCCCGCCTTTTAAGTGATTCTAAGGCAATCGCCATATTATTAAAATAACAAAAGCCCCAGCATGAATTTGATGACGCATGATGACCAGGAGGACGGATCAGCGCGAAACACGACTCTTTTAAACCCAGTTCCGCGGCCTGTACAGCCCCTCCGGCAGCAAGAGCCGATATGTCGTAAAGACCCTGGCCTCTTACATAATGAATATGGTCTTCAGTATGAACCAGCCGGATATCATCTTCAAGGGCCGGTACTGCCGTTACAAACTCTGCAGACGGTTTTATCGCCTCCACGACCGCTTCCATCCTCCCTGATGCAGAAGCTGGATCTGAAGTGTAAACCTGATAAAAATCATCATGAAAAAAGACTTTCATACATGTCTCCTTATGGTACAGGTCTTTTTTGAAATTAATGACAAAGCAAAAGTCAACAGCACCATGATTACCTGTATTGATTAATTTTAAATGACGAATTTTTCCGCCCGGCCCATTAAGGATTGTGCTATTGCTGACAGCTCACTGGCACTCTCGTTGACCTTAGTACTGTTTAAAGACATCTTGTTGGCATCCTGATTCGCCTGGGATATGTCCATGGAAATATGTTCCGAGGATAATAAGCTTTGAGCAATGTTGTTATTCACCTCCTGGATACCGTTTGAAGCCTCTAACACATTATTTGAAATTTCTTGTGTGGTTATTGACTGTTCTTCAATCGCGGACGCAATAGCTGAAACAAGATCATCACCTTCAGTAATGACACCAGCAATATTTTCAATCTCACTAATGGTTTTCCCGGCTATTTCCCAAATCCCTTCAATGGTCTTTTTGATTTCAAAGGTTGAATCAGCTGTCTGACGGGCGAGCTCCTTGATCTCACCGGCAACAACAGCAAAGCCTTTACCTGCTTCTCCAGCACGTGATGCTTCAATTGTCGCATTCAAGGCCAAAAGATTGGTCTGCTCTGATATTTCGTTAATCGCTTCGGTAATTTTACTGATATTTTGAGTGGCATTATCCAGTTCTCCAACATTTCCTGAAGCCTGCCTTGCCTCAAGCACAGCCTTACCTGTTATGGTATGAGCCTTTTCGGAATTTTGGGCAATCTCGTTCATGGTAGCGGTTGTCTGTTCTGCTGCGGTGACAACCATGCCGATATTTGACGAAGCCTGTTCCATGGCAGCTGCAACCCCTTTCATCATCATGCTCATTTCTTCTGCTGATGAGGCCACGGATGTGGTCTTTTTTGCTGTATCAGCGGCACTATCAGACAACTGTTTTGAAATCTCTGATAGTTTTTCTGCCATTTTTAAATTTTCTGAAGAGCTCTCCTTGATAGCTGAAATAAGAAGGGTAATTTCTGAAATCATCTTATTCAACTTTCGTGCAATATCTCCCAACTCATCCTGAGAAAGGTTGCCTATCGTCTGCGTAAAATCACCATTGATTAAAGCATCAAGGCATGTATTTATTTCTAATATCGGCCTGATCAGCGCATTCATTAACCAGCCCACTAACGCTGTGGATACCACAGCAAGGACCACCCCAGCAAGAGCAATTCGATAAAGCGAAAAATCATTATAGACAAGGTAGCCGGCTGCTAAATAGAAAATAATTGAACCAGCAAGAAAAAAGGCAACGATTTTTGATCTGAGGTTCCACCTATACATCTTGTATGTGGCAAATATACCCATGATACAACATACAATATGGACGATGAATAATCCTATCATTTCATTAAACTCCATCATTTTCTCCTTATTAATCTGTTTTAGAGTAAAACTAAGTCAATGCAGCAGGTGGCAAGTAGGTTAAACCGGCTTGCCGATGTTTGGTTGAATATCTTAACTCAACCTACAAAATTATTTCTTTGCGGATCAGGAAATTCCGGAGGCAAGACCCAACTGCTTTAGCTATAAAATCGTAGGGTGAACTGTGCCACCATTTAACTATTCAAATTAAACCTCTCTCGAATAGCCCTCGCCTTATCAAATTCTCCCATAGCGCCATAACAGTTCGCAGTGTAATGCGCCATATGCCTTGATTCCTCAAACTTCAGGAAATACACAAGGGCTGTTTCAAATTCCTTCTGGTTCATATGATTAATTCCCATACACATGTTCAGCTGTTCATCATCAGGAAAATGTTCAATCCCTTCTTTTAGTATTTGGGCTCCTTTGTCAAACTCACGATTCTGTTGATACAGCATTCCCAGTCCCAAGTATGCTCTGTGGTTATGATGATACGTCAGTGCTCTTCTGTACAAAAATTCCGCTGTTTCATTTTTTTCAGTAATTGCTTCAACCTGCGCATAATCACCATGGCTAAACGTCATGCCCAATCTGGAAAGAAAATCAGCATGTAACTGGTGGAAACCTTCTTGGTCTGTCAACTCAATATCTTTGGCATAAGAAGACAGGTTCTGGTAAAAACATGTTCTCAATTCTCGGCCAAAGGCGATGACCATATCCTGGTTTAAATCAGGATCTGTTTCAAAATACATGATATCTTCTACCTTCTGTAGCCACAAATCATCGGATACATTCATCCTCTTTTTATAATCCTCATAAAGAGCAGTGCCAGGAAAAATATCAAGGATGTAAAAGATAGCCCCAAGCGGTTTAATACTGCTGATCAACTTTTTTGTCTCTTTTATCGTATCCATGTTTTCGCCTGGAGAGCCGTATATAAAATATGCGCGAGGCATAATACCGTATTTTTTTGTAAGGTCAAAAGTGTCAATGATAAGACGATTATTCAGTTTCTTGTTAAAAACTCCCCGGATCTCTTCACTTCCGCTCTCAATGCCATAGCTGATCTGAATGCATCCAGCCCGCCGCATCCAGGAAAGTACGTCTTCATCCACGTATTTTACATGTGAAATCGCGGCCCAGCTGATATCCAGCCCCTGTTCAATGATCTTTCCGCATATATCGATGACAACCTCTTTATTGATTGTAAATGTATCATCAGAAAAATAAAAGAACCTGATCCCTTTTTGATAAAGTAGTGATAATTGTTTTACAAAATAATCTGATGAGTGGAACCGAACTCTCCGTTCCCAGAAATCAGGAGATCCGCAAAAAGTACAGTTTTCAGGGCATCCCCGTGTTAAAGAGAGGTGTTGAAATTTAAAATATTTTGCGGGAATCGGAAGGGAGTCAAGGTTTTCAATCTTATCCGCAGGTTCCGCCCTTATAATCTCCTTGCCCCGCCTGAACGCTATGCCCTTTATATCAGCGCCATCGTCATCCCCCTGCTCAAAATAGGTGATGAGGTTTAAAAAAGTATACTCACCTTCACCCATAACAATGTAATCGACCTCTTTAAAATGGGTTAGTAAATGTTCCCACAGGAAAACAGCACCCACCCCTCCAAAAACAGTTTTTACTTCCGGATTGATCTCTTTTGCCAGCCGGGCGATCTCGATACCGCCCCACCGGTTTGCGTGAAGAATGGTGAAGCCAATGACGTCTGGTTTTTTTTCTGAAAGTACTTCCTTAATTTTTTCCGGGGTTTTATCAATGTTATACCAGTTCAGAATATCCACATTATAATTGTTCTCTTTCAGAAGCGCGCCGATATAATATACACCCATTGGGACAGCTTTTATGTCTTCTGAATGAATCCGATCATCAATAAAATAAGGATAAATCAGTAGTATGTTCATTTTACAATAACCTATTGATTACAGCGATCAATTATCAGTATGACTCCGCTGCAAACAAAGCATAATACATCAAGATTCTCTGAACTTTTTTCGAACATTAACGGCAATATAAAGTCCTGTCAATGGCTTAAAAAAACTGGACTGAGCGATGAGGACTGAGGACTGAGTAAAACATGAATTAACAAAGATGTACAGGATGTTTTTATATTCTGTACATCCTGTTTATCCTTTTTTAAATAACTACAGGAGAAATCCCGCCCCAATATCTTATACAATATAACTTATACCCTAATCATTAATCAATTATCCGCCCCCATTCTTTTCTCTAATCCCTCTGCCATTCTTACACACCGTTCACTTCCCTTGACTCACTGAAAATAATATTCTATAATTATAGTGTCTTAAAAGCATATCAACATAATAATGCTTCTGGTAGATTCCTCTGGTTATCGAATACCTGCCCAGGTTAATATGTGCCTGGTTTTCATAAAATAATTTTTCATAAAAGGATTTTACATGAAAGCCAAAACAATCAAGCTGAACTACCCCTCTCCTGCACGATTCTTTAAGGATTTTAAACATATTAAAAAAGGTACCATCTTCCTTCCGAGTAAGAATTTTTACCCTATAGGCACTGAAATATCCATCAATATTGTACTGGCCGGTATCCGGCCGGTTTTTTCCGCGAACATTGTTGTAAAAAAAATTCTTAAAAATCATAAATTTAAAGACGGAAAAACCCGGTCAGGAATGGTTGCTACATTTATCGGCGGCTCGAAGCATATGCTCATGGTCCTTGAACCGGAAATGATGAAGGTTCCGGAATATAAGAAACTTCTAGATTTATATAAAAAAGGAACCGCTGAAAAAGGCGGCGTCACTGTCATACCATCAATTGATGAAGAGACAGTAAACAAAAGGAAGTTTAATCCTGAAGATACAGTTGCAGCGTTTGAAGTTGAGCCGGAAAAAGAAGAACCTGAGCACAAGGAACAACCAAAGCCGGCTGAAGTGCCTGATAAAGAGGTAAAAAAAGTACAGGATAAAGAGCCTGAAAAAAGTGTTGCTCAAAAGGAAAAAGAACCTGATCACAAGGAACAACCAAAGCTGGCTGAAACGCCTGATAAAGAGATAAAAAAGACGCAGGATAAAAAGCCTGAAACAATAGATGCCCAAAAAGACAAAGAACCTGAATCTAAAAAAATAATCCAGAAAGGAGAACTATCACCAGAATGGATAAAAAAGGCTGTAGCCCTTGAAGCACACGCCTCAGGCGACGAAGAGATTGAGGAAGAAGACCTGCCGCCGCCCCCGCCGCCCCCGCCTGTAGAGAAAAAACAGCTGACACCTGAAGAATTTGAAAGGGTAAAACCGGTTGGTGAATTCGTGATGAACCTCACTCGGGCGATGCTGAGAAGCGGCTATTATGAAAAAGACCATCCTGGGACTGAAAAAGCAAAGCGGGGCCTTTTTGATGAACTCAATTCATCGCTGGGAGATTCCAGTGAGATAATGCTCTCCCTTAATGAAGAATCAGGACAATCAGGCATTATGATTTTTAGTATCCTTGAAGATCCTGTAAGCGTTCGCCTTGTTGTCGGAGCCGGCCAGTCCGAAATTTTCGAGCCACGGCTCCAGGAATATTTTAAAAGAAAAAATCTTTTAAGTTTTACCGTAAAAAAGAATATTACCCTTGAACATTTTGAAAAATTTGTTGATATCATGTGCGCTCCTGATGCTGAAGATGGAGAAGAAGCTATGGAAGTCGAGGAAGAAGGAGAAGCTCTTACCAGCGCACTTGTAAATAATGGCATTACAGAGATTACAACTGTCTTTCTGGAAGAGACCATCACTATCCTTGAGGATATACCCTGGCGTGTGCAGATGGCCATACAGCGTCTTGCCAAGGATCTGAAAACCCTCCCTGCATTTGAGGATAAATCAGAAGCAGACCTCCGGGCCATGAAGGTTGAAATTATCAAGGACATCATCCGCCCACTCCAGCATCCAGAATTTTTAAAAGATATGCTCCTGAACTGTCACGTCATTGCGCAGAACGTAAAGCGCCTCGATCTTGAAGAGCTTGAGCAGACTCTTGTGGACGCGTTTCCAGAAGACAAACTACTGCAAACTTCACAAATCATATCCGATGACCTGAAGAAATGGGTTGAAGCCAAAAAGAAGAATCCTAAAAACAGAGAAATCGTCGAACGTTTTGACAGTATATCAAGAGTCCTTAAAATGATCTCTTTCAGGATGGTTGCGGAAAAAACACCCGGTATACGCTTATTCCTTGAACAGATGTACTTTAACGGTGTGGTAACATACGAAGAACTCCCTGACGACGTTAAAATCCAAGCAGACACCACGAAAATGGTCAAAGACCTTGTACAGTATCCGGATTATTATACTGAGATCATACGGACAACCAAGTCTGAAGAAGATGGGCTCGTCTCTCTGAAATGGTTCCACAGGGTTGGGCCGAAGCTTGTTGAACATGAGGAATGGCAGCTGATCCTTGATTTAATCACTGCCTCTGAAAAGGTCGCTAAAGAAACCGATTTTTTTTCCGGCACAGGCATGGAAGGGGTTAACCCCTTTGTCTTTTTCCTTTATGAGTATGCAGATGAGCTGGCCATATCTTTCAGCGAAGCCGACAAGGATGGACGTAACGTTTTAAATGAAATCATCGACTATTTAGGGCCGTTTGGTGTAAATGTGCTCGGTAAGGTCCTGGCTGAAAGCGAAGACAGAAACGCCCGGAAAGCAGCACTTGATTCTTTTGAAGAAAAGGGGAAAGCAGCTCTTAAGTGGGTCCGCAAAACACTTGATGATAAAAACCAGTCCTGGTATTTACACAGGAACTCTCTTCAGCTATTGGACAAACTGGGCAAAGGAGATGATGACGCAGCCAGGGCAATCAAATTTCTTTCCCACAAACATGCCAGGGTGCGTGAAGAAGCCCTTAAAACATTGTATGGTCTCAACTCTGAAGCTGCTGAAAAGTATATGACCGAAGCCATAGACGATGAAGATGAAAACGTAAGCCTCAGAGCCCTGCATACCCTCAGCAGCCTTAAATCTTTTTCAGAAAAAACAATGATAAAACTTATTGATAAGATCAAAAGTGAAGCACCGAAAGAAAAAGACGAAGCTGCCAGGCATGCCCAGAAAATATCCCAGCTGGTCAGGATCATGACATCTATCTCTGATCCTCCTGTCCCTGATAAGATTGAAGAGGCTCTCCTTGAACTGATTGAGACCACAGCGAAAAAACACAAATGGTTTTCAAAATTTTATAAAGCACATGCACAAAAAAATCAGCTGCTTATTATAACATCCGCAATCAGGGGTGTCAGACAAGTGGGCAGTTCAGAAGCCCAGTCTTTTTTTGAAGAGATAGCCAAGAAGAGATCAGCTTATGCCAAGTTAATTAAAGAAGCATTGGCCAAAGTTGGTATCTAATAAAAAAATCACCCTTCCAGGTTTATGATAAGGGGGATCACATGGAGTTCATTGGAGATTTCCCTTGTCATGCCCAGTGTCCAGTCAGCGCAGGAAGCGTTGCCATCCAGTATCCTGATGACATCCTGGACGATCCCCTTGATATTGATGATTGGATGGCGGACAAACACATCCGGTAGACCATAGGTAAGATTGCACGCCATACATTTGCCAGGCCTCTCTTTTAAGCGGAATTCAAAAAAAAGCTGATCCTTCCTATGTTCGACAAACCAAAGGCTGATATCATACGCACCTTCCCCAGCATCCCCGTAAAGCGCATCAAAAAAACGGTCCGCACGGTCTTCCGGGAAGATGTCAGTCAGTATTTCTTGTGTGAATTTCTCTTTAAAATTCATATCAATTTAACAGGATTAACCCCGCTAAAGACGGGACAGGCAGGATATACGGGATAATAACAGCTTCTCAAAAAAATCCTGCCTATCATGTCTATCCTTGTTAAAATAACAATTACCTGTCACCATAAATTCTATTTAACAACCTCCAGTTCCTCAGCAAAAAACACTTCACAAGCACCATTACCAGTATCTGTTCGGTTAAGAGAGCTTTTCCAGTACCATCCGTCACGATAATGCGCCCTGATAAGGTACCCTTTGATTTCTACGACATTACCTATGCGGACTTTTTTCAATCGCTTTTCAATATCATCATCAGCAGGGATAATATGCGTGTTAGCACTGTTTTCACAAATGTCCCGTTTAGGAATCGGAAACTTTTTTGTAGACCAGTAATAAAAACGTCCTGACTGTTTAATTTTTATAGAGGCCAGGGTGCTCTCATTAGACATCGGTCCCCATCCAAGGGCCAAATCAACTGGTGACAGCTCAGCCTCCCGGCCAAAATAATAACGTTTCGTACTCAGTACCCGGGCAGTGATATGATAACTTGCAAGCGGGTGAATCGTATACCCTTTGAATTTGAACTTTTCAGTGTCTGTTTCTTCCTGAATCGGCTGGTCAGGTGCTACCTCACCGCGGCCATGCATAACAGGTCTTGAAGACACCCAGTCAAACAAACAATATAAAACAAAGCCCACGGCAAAAATGGTAATCGCCACGCCTTTTATTGAAAAGCTCTTTTGGCTCTTCTGGGGTTTATCAGGGGAGTAAACTGTTTCTGCTATATTTGTGGCTGTGTGCCGGTCATCTTCCCTTTTCTTGAACTTGCTGATCACAATCCCGCATTTCATGCACTCAAGAGATTTCTTCTGAACAAAGCCGCAGGACGGACAGGTCATTGTGTTTTGTTCTTCAATCATATTTTTCTATTCAGATGTTTTCGCCGGTCTTGCCGTATATGAAAAAAACTCAATGACCTTGAGACTGCCGTCCTTTTCAAGACTTTTCATCTCAATATTGACTCTAGATTCAGTTATCTCAACAGACATAAAGCCGTATACATTTGATATATTTACAGAATTAACCATTCTGTCCCTGTAAACACCATCCAGGTCATAAAGGGGTGCTCCAGCTGTGCCAATAATAAACTGATGCAAAGGTCTCCCCTCAATATCCTTAAAGGAATGAGCATATGTGTGCTCATGACCGCAGAAATACACCTTACATCCGGCTTCTGCTAGACTTGAAGCAAAATCATCTCTGTGAGCTGGATACAGTTCCAGTGTGTCCCTGTGCCCCCCGGTCATGGAATAGATGGGTTCGTGTGATTGCACGAAAATATGTTGACTAGTGTTTTTTGACAGTTGTTGATCAACCCATTTCTGGTTAATCCGGTTACGCACCACACAGCTGTCAAGGTTCAAAAAAAGGGCATTCCTGTATTTAAATGAATAGGTCAGATTTTTTTCTTCCAGAGGGCCGTTGGAAGGAAGCGAATATTTGCCTGAAAAAACATCATGCCAGGGAGATCCTAAAGGATCTGTTTCTCCCTTAACCAGTTCATGATTCCCTCTTACCGGATAAACCCTAATCCCTTCTTTCAATAGCGGCTCCATAAAAGCTTTCCGCCATTCAAGGAGTTCCTGCTTAACTGTGATATAATCTGATCTCCCGTATATCATGTCACCGGAAAAAAGGACGAACTCAGGTTTTTCCCGTGCTATTCTCTTACGGAGCTTAACCAGTATTTCTTCATTTATACCACTGCTGCTCCCCCTACTATCCCCCAGCACAATAAAGGTCCATCCGTCATTATCTTTAGTCTGCTGCGAACCGCAAGAAAACAATAAGAATACAGCGAGGCAGTTGAATAATAGAACAATTGTCTTTTTTTTCATATATACCATGCGGACAAGTGACGGCTGTCAGGATTCCGTATTATGGATAATAAACCGAGGGTTTTGTCTAAGATACCGCGATAAAATCGTTAAGAAAATTCCCGGTTAAGCACCAGGGATTCCACATGGGCAGCAGGGCACATCAGGTGCACACCCTGCGATTACAAGTAAAATCGACAGAATAAAAAAAAGAAGTAAGATTCTCATTTGTCTTCTCCTCGAAATTGTTATTTATTAGTTTCCACTAATTATTACATTTATCTCCTGATCCCGCAAGGGAAAATATAATTCAAAAGTAAATGGTAGTCGGAGTGAAACGGAGATCCCGCTACATCTCCACACCCCTAATCTCCTCTATCTCTCCTGCTTCAACAAGCCTCTCTATCTCAGGATAACAGTTTAGTCCGCGTGTAAGGGTGAGGATGAGATTATGGCCGATGCTGTCATCCCAATTAAAATTATTGCACAGGACAATGACAGCGATCTTTGCCCGAGTATCCAGCCCGATGTAGCTGCTATATCCGGAAATCATACCGTGCTGAAAAATAATTTTCTGCCTGCCGTTATAAAAACTGTCAATAAACCATCCTGATGCTACTGAACGTGATTCTCTTTTAATCTTTACGTCATGTGTTGACGTGAGAAACGGTTCAATCAAGAGGCCGGTCATCCCCATACTCGCTTTTGCAAAAATAAGGAGATCATTTACCGTGGAAAACATACCGCCTGAGCCGAGCATAACGTCATTTACCCGCCAGTTTTCTATCTTCGCGCCCCTGGGTCTGAAAAAGGGTTGATCGCCCACATGCCCTGAAGCAAGCCTTGTTTTCTGCTCTTCACTCAAGAAGTAGACAGTATCCCTTAGTTTAAGGGGGCCGGAGACCTTTTCAGCCATCAGGTCTGGTAATGACCTGCTGGTTTTTATTTCAAGAAGATACCCCAGCAGACCCGCCCCCACGTTTGAGTAAATAAAGGGATCATCCCTGTCAGTCTCTTTTCTGAATGTCCTGAGGTATTTATATAATTCATCTTTTTCAAGGAAACCGTAAAGATTTTTACCGGTAAGCATGTAGCGTATAAAAGAAAAAAGGCATTTACTATTTCTCGGTTCCCTTTTAAGACCTGACGTGTGAGTTACAAGTTCAAGCAGGGTTATGTTTTTTGCTGCATCGCTGAGATCCACGGTGTCCGGAATAATACTCACAACAGTATCATCATATGACACCTTTCCTTCATCTACAAGAATAGCCAGCAAAGATGCCACAAACCCTTTTGTAATTGAACCTACCCCGAAAAGAGTATCCCCTGTTGGTTTTTTTTCTCCGCCCTTCTCAGTTCTGCCAAATCCAAACACATATGTGCCTGCGTCAGGGGTAAGGATACCCACCGCTATCCCCACGTTTTTCCTTTTTTCAATTAAAGGTGAGGCAAGCCGGTCCACCTCAGCCTGGATGCTGCTGCCCTGTTTCATCCGATCACCTGCTGCGCCCGGATCAATAATGATATTTGAAGAAAGAGGACCGCAAGAAGGAGCAGTTAAAAATACCGCTAGCAGAATAATACATACAGACTTTCTCAGGATATCATCGTATTTCATTTATAACCTAAAGATACTAGATGTTCAATTCTTCAATAATCAATCGTCAATTTTCAATTTTCAATTTTCTGTCCTACACCTAATCCTGCTACCGTCCAGGATATGGCGGGTTGCGAACCCGCCCCTACATCCTTTTGATCCTCTAATCCCCTAAGATCCCTGCTGTCTCATTAGTAGGTTGGGTTGAGCCGGTATGCCTGCGTTGGGTTGAACACCGTAACCCAACCTACAAAGATACAGAGTTTGCACAACAGGAAGTGCTAAAAGGCGAAACCCAACAGCGCTGCTACAGCCCCTAAGCACTCCTCTCCCCGTTCTTCGCTCCTGCCAGCGCCAAACTCCCCTTTGCCACCTGTTTTTCTCCGACATCAGCCCTGACATCAAAAAGGAACATGCTGCCTAATTCTTTTTTCAGGACAGCGTCAAGCTGCAGAACCTCTCCTGGCATGGCAGGGTTGAGGTATTTAATATTCGTGCTCGCCAGAAAAAGATCTGGCTTTACAGCCTCTGTCTGCCCGCTCTCCTCTTTCCATGTCAATCCCAACAAAAGGCCGCTCGCCTGAGCAAGTGCTTCTGACACCAGTACGCCGGGCATTAAGGGCTTTCCTGGAAAATGCCCTTTAAAAAACCATTCATCAGGCTCAAGTTTTTTTTCAGCAACAATCCGCTCGCCAGGGAAAAATTCTTTTACCCAATCCACAAAAAGAAAGGGATCACGGTGAGGCAGGATATTTTGGATATCTAAAAGGTCATGCGTCATTCTTGTTCCTGGATTTACATTGGTTGACAGCCTCGAGAAGCCGTTCTCTGGTGGAACAATTCATCATCCTAATGTGCCTGTTTATCCATCGGACAGCCATGGAGATCACAGCACCAGGACCGACCTCCACCATCATTCCTTGGCCCTGGTTTTTTTTATTTATTTTATTAATCAGATCAACCCACATGACTCTGCCGCTCAACTGATCAGCCATAACCCCTGCAAGCTCCTCTTCCCCAGAGACTTCATCAAGAGTCAGGTATGATATCAGAGGGATTCCCGGTCTCCTAAGACCATTATCACTTATTTTCGCATGCAACCGTTTTCCGCTGTTTTTCATATATTCGGAATGATAGGCTGTGGCCGTGTCAAGCATATATGCTTTAAGGGCGCCCTTTTCAAGTGAGAGGGCCATTACCTTTTCAACTGAAGGTCTGATGCCTGAAATGATGGTCTGTTTAAGCGTGTTCCTGATAGCTGTCCAGGTGTTGCCGACATCACTGCAGATGGCATCTATCTCTTCTGAAGCCATCCCTGTGATCACTGCCATGCAGCCATCAATTTTTTCTCCTTCTTCAAGGAGTATCTCACCAGCTTCCCTGACAATGGAAAGACCGTCCTCAAAATTAAAACATCCAGCTGCATAGGCAGCAGAATAAAATCCTGAACTATATCCTGATACCACATCAGGGAAGACACCATGCTTTTTAAATATATCTGTCTGAACACAACTTACCGTATAAATCGCAAGCTGGGCAACAAGGTCTTTATTTAGCTCCTCTTCAGGGCCGTTAAAACAGATCTCACTCAACTCAAATCCCAGCACCTGGTCAGCCTGCCTGAACATCTCCTTTGCCTCAGGATATTCTTGAAACAAATCCCGCCCCATGCCAACCTGCTGGCTCCCCTGGCCAGGATATAAAAACGCTAAATCATATGCCATTAAACTGACTGCCTTTTTTTAAAAACATATCCCTCACCACAAGGACACGAAGATCACGAAGGGGTTGTTTGTTAGCCCTTTGGGCAATATTGCTTTTATTTACTTTCAGAATATTCATAGCTAGTTCTTTTTTTAATTATCTCATCACCAAATTTTTAGCTGCTATCTTTTGCGAAGCAACAAAAAACCTCTTCGTGTTCTTCGTGTCCTTCGTGGTGAAAACGCCTTCTAAAATTTCTGTGCCCCCATCCTTGCGGCGGCTTTCTGACCTGCCGGGCTTTCCGGGGCAATGGAAACCGCCCTTTTCCAGTAGAACTCTGCCTTCTGCTGGTCTTCTATCAGTTCATCATACGCGCACCCCAGCTTAAAAAACATTCTCGCCTTACATTTATTCTCCTTACTGTTCCTGGCGGCACTCTCATAACCATTTCTGATGATATCAATATATTTGACCCTTTTTCTTTTCTTTCTTTCCGGTATCTGCCTGGCAAGCTCACATCCAGCATCCCCCTTGAACTCGTTCGCCTTAATAGATGTCGGCTCAAAATAAATCGCTTTTTCCAGGTATTTCAGGGCACCGCCAGGATTATCCATCAGTTTATATGTTTTTGCGAAATATAAGTAGACAATTGCTGATCGTGGGTGATATTTTTTTGCTGTTTTCAGTTTCACCATCACTTCCCTAGTTTTAGCATTCCAGGGATGCCCACCGTCCGCCTTCAGGCTGGTCGCTTCTGCCAGCAGGATGTCTGCCTCATCTAGCAGTGTTCTCAATTCCGGAGCCTGCGCATGTCGTTGATTTTTTGTGGCTGGCTGGCTGTATTTTCCCACAGGTTCAGATGTCTCATCAGCAGTCCTTACCATCTGACCATATGCAATGGCATTAGAACTGTTCTCTGAAAGAATCTTCGCTTCAGCGGTTTTTTTCCTAACATCTTTTATCAGTATGTTGCCGGTTTCTATCCTTTCCACATCCAGGACTTCACCTGTTTTAGGGTGCCGTATAACATTACCCTCCTTGTAAACAATGAATCGCATCCCCTTTTTTACACCCGCTCTCTTCCCAAGATCCACTTGAACCTTATCCCCATCCCTGTGCACGATATACCCTTCCAGGGGAAAATCCCTGATTATTTTCGCGGCCATCTGATTGACCAGGGTCTCAAGCTGAATAGCTGACGCGCTCTTAACACTTTCCGCGGCAATAATAGAGGCGCTCTCCACATCTATAATTCTCGCGTTTACCTCCATCATCTTATGAACCTTCATCACAGAACCGGTAATAACGACCTTTACACCTAGCAGCTTTCCAAGCTCTGTAGCGCTGTTTGCATCAACCATCCCTGACATGGCGAGTTTCTGTTCATCCACAATCTTCTGGAGAAGTCTCCTTTCCACCACATCAAACCGCCCTTCTTTGACAAAAGCGGTAATCAGCCATTCAGCGACAATCTCTCCCATATCTTTATTATAAAAGTTAGAACCCTGGAGCTGGAAATCAAGGACAGCAATCTTTGTTTTCTGAAAATCCGCTTCTACTGAGCAAGGCAGAAACATCACGCAAGATATAATTAGAACTGCAGCAAATAATCTATTCATGTTTATCTCCTTTGTCTGATAACACGGGCCTGAATCTTTTAAAATCTAATGAAAAAATATCTGTTGGCAACGGCTTATTCACCGTTATATAACTGAGCTCAACCGATGTTTCATCACCCTTTTTTTCCTTGAAATATATCTTCTCTGGGAGCCATTGTCCTGAACTGACCGCCACCTCAATAACATCAATATAGTCTGCGATCTGTTTTTTCCTTGGAACCATTTGTAAACGGAAACTGCTGGCAGCTAAAGGCACAAACTCTATATCATATTGTTTTTTCAGCTCTTCAGCTGATTGCCCTGCACAGATAAGCCTGCGGAACACCTTTTCATAAGTTCCTGATCTTTTTTTTTCTATTTCAGGCAGTTCTGGATCATAGATATAAAGCATACCCTCTTTAAACAGGAGCGTTACCTGAACAGGATCAATGACATTAACCAGAAGATTACCTGAACTTTCAAAATATATCAAGCCTTTAGAAACAAGCGGCGCCGCCATCATCGACAGATGTCTTGATTGCTTAAATTCAGCGGTAAATACCTCCATACCCTTTTCAGCTTTCCGCATATTCTCAAGTACAAAGTCAAGGTCCGCGCCCTCTGCTTGCTTGTCGGCTATAGCTATATTGGTGCATAAACAGAGGAATAGGAATAAAATAAACAGGACTGAGGGGGTAAGGCGGGTAAATCCCGCTATTATAGTCTTAATATTTTCCAAGTTCATAAATCCCTTAATTCACTTGTTTGTTGGAACTTGGTTTCATAGGGATCGAAATCGAATTGCCCGGTTCCATCAGTTTCTCGTGTCCAAGTCCCATGTCTTCTCGATTTCGATAGCGATCCCGATTTCGATTTGGAATTTCCCAATTAAAATATTTCAGCTTTACCCTACCTACTATGGTAGAGTTTATCATTGTCACTTATTAAAGGATATACTCATCTTAAAATCCCCCTCAATCCCCCTTTGAAAAAGGGGGAAGTTTTTTACCCCTTTTTATAAAAGAGGGGCTGGGGGAGATTTGAATACTACTCACTTATTCTAACCCGACCACGATTTGATTCATTATATGCCAGATACGATTTAATGTATTCTGCCTTTTTGGTGGGTAAAACCCACCCTACTATTTTCGTACCTGATTTGTGTTAATTATTTTGCCCTTATTTTTTTTTGTTTTAAATGATCGATCACGACCACGATTTTTTTAATCATTTTGCCTTTAATTGTTTTGCTTAAACTCCCCTCATCTTTCCTTGAACCCTTCACCTAATCCTGCTATCCCCACGATTCGGCGGATTGCTAACCCGCTCCTACACCCTTTCATTCTCTAATCCCGATACCAAATACCCGATACCTGATATCCATCACAGCAACGATTCTAAAACGGCAGAGCAAAGCGATACCACAACTTTAGGCACTTTTAACTTTAGGCACTAATACTCCTATCTCTATCCTCTATTTTCTTATCTCGTCCGCTATAGGATCCGGACAATACCACTGGTCAGGATAGTCACGGATATATTTTTCAAACACCCTTGCGGTCCGTTCAAGATTCTCCTCAATGGCAGTATCCCGATCTCCGTCAAGAGTTAACTGCACAGGTTCTTCCATCACCCCAAAATACTTGCCATCATGGTTTTTGAGGACAAACGCCGGAATCAGGTCAGCACCCGACTTCATGGCCAGCACAACTGGACCCACAGGGAAGCTCACTTCTGTGTTAAAATAATTGATAGTCCTGCCGTTACCAAAAAAATCCTTATCCCCGTTCATAGCCACAATACCATTCTCCCGGAGATATTGAAGGACATCGATCCCTGAAAAAGGCGAACTATCCATTTCAAACACATTGATACCGTTATCACCCCTCAGCCGGTTGGCCAGCGCGTTTGTAGCGTCCGTGTTATGAGACATGACCACCATTCCGAGGGAATAATCAAGCGCTCTGATCATATGCCCTCCGATTTCCCAATTCCCTAGGTGCGGTGACAGGACAATAGCACCCTTCCCTTTTTCCAGTGCCTCTTTAAGGAAGCGCTCACCTTTAATAAACGCGAACCGTTTCTTGACCTTATCCATGGAAAGCTGAGGGAGCATAAAAAAATCGACCATATACTGTCCATAATTGATAAATATCCGCCGAACAATTCTCCTGATTTCTGGATCATCAGCTGGTTTCTCCAGAGCAATCGACAAATTTCGTGCGTAACCCCGCCGGTCCTTTGTTGAAAATGCATAGAACATCAGGCCGATGATGGTACCGAGCATATAGTTAATCCGAGCCGGTACAAACCTGACAAATAAATATATCATGTAATAGGATATGGGACTGTCGAGTATATGGCTTCGCATTGCTTGATCAGTTTTTTATACCTTATTATATAGTTAAGGAACCTGTTAGAAAAAAATCTTTACACTAATACTATATTATGAGAAATTATCTTTGTTTTAGCCGGTTTCCCTGATAATTAAAAGGGAATTAAACATAAATGTCAATTCCTATATCCAATTGATATGACTTAAGGAAGTTTATGAACAGACGAGTATTAAACTGGCAACAACTGATCATAATAACAATCTTTTCCATGATGGCACTTTTTGGCTGTTCTGCAAAATACACTTCAAATTCACCTAAATACACAAAATACAAGGGCGAGATAAACCATCATACCCGGCTTATCAAAGCAAATAGGTCTGAACTATTTGATATTATTACAGATGAACAGTCCTATAAAAAAATTTGTGACGGTCTTTTAACTATAACCTATCATCCACCTCTCCCCTATCAGGCAGGAACGATTGTTAGTACCCAAGTTGAAGTAAGGCAGCAGATGCACTGGCAATCCCATGTGGAAGAGATCATCCCTTCACAGATGATCCGCCTCAAATTCATAGACGGTTTTTTTGCCGGGTGCACGGAAATATGGGAAATTGAACAAGAGGGGGAGATGACCAGGGTCAGCCATACAACCACTGTCAATCCGAAAAACATCAAGGAAACACTGTTCTGGGTTTTAAAAGCCAGGAACAAACATGATGACATTATAGAAACTGTCCTGGATAACCTCCAAGCCAGTGTTGAAGATGATGGTTCTTCAGTGGCATCAGGAAAATAAACACAATATTCACCACTGAGGCACGGAGTCCACTGAGGTGATTATCCTTTTAAAAAATCGGGAGACGACGTTTTTTTAAAAACAGCCAGCCTACGGCGTTTTGGGTACTTCGTGTCTGGTACTGCATTACTATCGCGAAGCAATTAGGGTCTTTAATACCCGCCGCTTTCTCACGGCAGGTATTAAAAAATGACCTTTGTGAACTCTGCCTGCGAATCGTAGCTTTAGCGAAGTTCCGTGGCTTGTGGTGAAAAAAAATATAATGAACAAACATACCTCCATAGACACACCCGGCCATTGCCTTTTATGTAATACTGCAACATTTAAAGTCATCCATCAAAAGCAAAAATGGCAATACCGTCAGTGTAAAAACTGCGGTCTTGTCTCCATCTCGCCCATACCTGACCTGCAGGCCCTTAAGGAAACATACCGGAATTATCTTCCTAAAAGCAGAGATGACATCACCGCCTGGATCAGGATGATGACCCCGTTTAACCGTGCCACTGCCCGCATTATCGAAAAAAATGCTTTAACTGAAAAAGGAAAAATACTTGATATTGGATGCGGGTATGGTTCCTTTTTAAAAGAAATGCAACAGCGGAAATGGCAAATTGAAGGGATTGAGGTTTCAAAAACAGGAAGAAAGCATGCAAGGGAAAAATTTGGGATTGAATTGTTTGATAAGTCGCTTGAAGACCTTGCTCTCCCTGATGCAGCCTATGATGTGGTCACCCTCATATATGTTATTGAACATATCCTCGATCCATCAGAAATGCTGAAGGAGGTAAAGCGCATCCTCAAGCCGGGTGGCCTTCTCCTCCTCAGATGGCCCCATACCACTCCTATTGTTAAGCTTTTAGGACAGCTTGCCAATAGGCTTGACCTCTATCATACCCCGTATCACCTGTACGATTTTTCACCATCAACCATAAAGAAGCTGACCGGTGTATGCGGTTTTGAAAATATCAAAACCATGCCCGGCGGTCATACGCACCCTCCAGCCCTTTTCAACCGGATGTCTGCCATCACATTCGGTTATCTGGACACCTTTATATATACTCTTACAGCAGGCAACCTCCTGATCCCAGGTACCAGCAAAACAACCATCGCTTTTAAACCTGCATGATTACTCACCACAGAGCCACGGAACTTCGCTAAAGCTACGATCCGCAGGCAGAGACCACGGAGGTTGTTTCTTTTCAACTTCCTTCATGACCTGGATGGTATAACTGCTTTTCTTTTTATAAAACCAATTCAACCAATGAAACCAATCCAACCAATGAAAATCACAAATCCTTAATCCTCTCAGGCTCCCGCGCAGCCATCCAGCACGCCTTGGATGACATTTCTTCTACTAAATAGCCTTCGGGATCATAGATTATACACCTGGGAATACTACGGCAATCATATTGTTCAGCAACCGGTGTTCTCCATTTCACAATATTTATTTTCCGCGCTTCAAACCAGTTCGATTTTTCGTCTGCTGCCGCTAACTGCGGCATTAACTTTCGGCAGGCCCCTCACCAGTCCGCGTAAAAAACAAACACTGTATATCTATCCGGCACCAAATGGTCCGTGAGATCAACCCTTTCTCCATTGCTGATGGTCGCCTCCGGCAAATACTTCCCGTCACTATCCACAAGCTCTGTTCCCGGTCCTGATCCAAAGTCTCTATCAGCTGTACGATGTGTCCATCCCCACCATATGCATGCAATCACAAAAATAAAAATTATTAGCTTTTTCATATGTGTCCTTTCGCAATTATATCTTCACGCCTTTGCGTCTCCGCGTGACCGTCTTCACCCTAAATTATCCCATTGATTATGAATGACTTGTATAAGTATAAAAACAAAAATTTGCAACCTTTTCTAGCTTTTTTTCACCCTAGAGTCATAAAAACAGATAAAATAGTTTATTTTGAGATAAGGAGGCTATTCACATAAATCAAGCAGAAAGCGCCAGGCTGGTACAACCTCTATCTTCCCGTGGTCGACTTCGATCACTTCCTCATCATTGCGTGTCACAATCGTACCGGATTTCAGACGCAGTTCTTCCATGAGTTCACTCAAAGCCACAACTTCACGTTTTCTGGTCTGCGGCTCTGCCATTGTCTCACAGACTTGGACTACCATCCGGGACCGATCCTGCAATTGCACAATGAAATCAACCTCCTTTCCGCTTTTTGTCTTTGCGTAATAAATGTCAGGAGAGATGCGTCTAAGTGCCGTAAATACAAGATTCTCCAGAAGGTGTCCAGAGTTAATAAGAATGCCTGAAGCCACGGAAGTTATCAGCGCATGGTCAACGCAGTAAATTTTCTTTGGGTTGGTATTGCTACGGGCCAGGGATGCATCGAATATTCGCACGGTGAAAAGAAAATATGCGTCTTCAAACCATTCAAGATAATCAGACACCGCAGACTTGGGAGCATTGTGCCCCAGTGACTTCAGATAGCTGGTCAGCTTATTGATTGAATAGAGCGAAGCCGTGTTGTCGATCAGTCGGTGCGCAAGGTCAGACACTGCCTTGGGATGAGAAACATCATGTCGTTCAATCAGGTCGCGGAACAGTACTGCGTGAAAGTATTCTTGGTGGATTTTGATCCGAAGGTGATGGTCAAAACCCACGACTTCAGGGAAGCCTCCGGTTTCCCAATACTCATCAAAGGCTTTCTGGACGGTATGCCTTTTTTTCGACGACAAAGGACTCGTGCTGTCTATCCCTTTATAATCCATAAATTCCCTGAACGAAAATGGAAATATCTCCCACGACAGCGCCCGGCCACGCATCTGCGTAGCGATTTCCTTGGAGAGCATCTTGGCTGATGAGCCTGTGAGATAGAGATCACACTTTTCGGTCCGCAACAGACGGTCCACAAAAGGCTCCCACCCTTCCACTGTCTGAATTTCATCGAAAAAGCAATAGACCGTCTCAATATTTTTCTTTTCCGGATAGAGCGAATAATAGGCTTCAGTGATCAACCCGAGACTCTCCTGTTTCAAGTTGTGGAGACGGTCATCAAAGAAGTTCACGTAAAGGATGTTCTCACGTGGTACTCCCTCACTCAAGAGCTGATCCATGATCTGAAACAGATAAGTCGATTTCCCACTCCGGCGCGCCCCTATGCAGATAGTAGCTTTGCCTGTGATTGTCTTGAGTTTCAATCGCCTGGGCACACCGGTCTCCAGGCTAATCTCTTGGAAATCAAGAATAATTCTTTTTATGATGTCTATCATATATGACACTTCGGTAATATTTGTTTCCAGCTAATAATTAAACTGGAAATAAATATATCCAGATATTAGTTTAACTGTCAAGAAATATTTCCGGTTTTTTAAAGGAGAAAAGAGATTGGAGAGAGAAACGCACAAGTTATACCTTTGTATTTACAGCATATAATCCAAAAAATACCCCCTATTATACTATTACCACTTAAACGCATGTTTTTGAAACAAAGAACAGGCGTCTAAGATAATCTTAACTCAATTTAAAGTTCTTTTAGGCAAGGATTTTTTTAAACAGCCCATTTGGGGGGTAGAATGGGCTGTTTAAGAAATAAAGATCCTGGCCCAGAGGGCCAGGCCTTGAACGAACCCTAAAAGGGTTCATTCATAAAATTACAAAAATTCATAGGTTTAGTTTTTTCATCAGTTACTGCTAAAAAATTATGTCATTCCGGGCGAGCCCAGTCTTTTTGGGCTAAGACCCGGAATCCAGAACAATATTCCGATTCAAGCGACAATGGATCCCGGCTCGCGTTCCGCTCCACTGCACTTGGCCGGGATGACGGGCACTAGTACAGTACAGCCAGTCTGCGGGGATCACTCTAGTGCTTTTATACATTAAAATAACCTGTCGTTCAGATGGCAAAGCCACTGAACGCCGGCCTGGCCCGGAGGACCAGGATTTTAAATTGGATTAAATAAGGGGCTTTTTTGAAAACATTTACTGTATTGCCAATAACCTAACTTTGTTCGACCCTCCATCAATTGGTTCGACTGAGTGCCTTTTAATTCTACTTACCAGTCTGGAGGCAGAAAGTGTCGCCCATTAGTAGGTATAATTTCCAAATGTAACTGCAAGAGGATAATCATCATCACTGTCAGGGTCCGGAAAATCATATGGGCTATCCGCTATACCGTCATTGTCAGCATCAGTACGATCATGATCCTCATAGTAATTTCCCATATAATTTTCAAATGATGATCCATTATAAGAATAATTCATTTTATACGGTGTTATCCAGTCGTTTTGTGTATCATCTTCCGATTTTGCGTCAGCATTAACATTATTGCTAAAATTGTTCAGATATATAACGTTGCCGACACACGGATCAGGGTAGGTGTTTTTATGAAACCAGATACCATAATAATCGTTATTGTTCGCCGTATTTTCATAAATCGTATTATAGTGGGAATCAACCAGATCAAGACCGTATCCATTATTATTAAACGTATTTCCTGATATGGTGTTGTCTTCCGAATGTGTTGAAAAGTAACCGGAATGAGGATTTGAATTGCATGTATTGCCGGTAATCATATTATAATCTCCATTATATAAATAAATACCGACACCATCGTTAGAATTACAGATGTTGTTTGTAACAATATTATTCTGGGCATTGATAAGATAGATCCCTCTGGTGTTTTTATGGGAGCCATCATAGCCGCAGCGATTGTTTTTCACAATACAGTTATCTACATTATGAATATAAACAGCTGCTTTATGCCCCCCTGATATGCCAAACATGGTAAATCCGTCAATAGTTACATTGTCGGAAGAAACATGAAATATATAACTGTTCGCAACTGAAGCTTCCACCGACACAGCCTCATACCCACCAGCGGATTGAAGATGAACCTCTTTATTCACAGTAACGTTTTCTGTATATGTACCGGGTTTAACTATAATGGTGTCACCTGTACTGGCAGCATTAACCGCAGCTTGAATTGTTGTGTAAGTCTCTCCGCTTCCAACGTATATACAGTTTTGTGCTTCCTGTAATGAACCAACGTCAATATTTCCTGAACCCCGGCCATTAATAGTGGTACCAACAATATCTTTTGGATGATCATTAGCTGTCGGAAACAAATCTTCATCAATATTATAATGGATTCCTTCAATTGATTCACCATCATCAATACAATTTGATTCGTCTATCAACCTATAAAAATCCGGACAAGGGCCGCCGATCATGATACAATCTGTGAAATCATTATCGCCAGAAAGCACCAGCAAGGGATCTTCCTGAATGTTGTCATCATCAACACCCACATCATCCCCAATCACATCATCGTTCGGATCAGGATCCGGGAAAGTTTCTTCATCCAGATCATTCCAGTCACTAATATTCATATACGTATCTCGATATAATACCGGAGAAACATTATCATTCAAATATATGTAATTACTTTTATAATTGTTATATTTAAGGTATGAAGATTTCTGCACAAGAAAGGCCCCATAGTCTCCGCGATAATATTTATAACCACAATTATAAATAATATTATTTTGAATAATGTTATTTTCAACATATTCATTTGCTGAATTTATAAGAGAAATGCCGGCATTAGCGCAATTGGCAATCGTATTATTAACAAAATAATTGTTACTAGTATTGTCTAAAATCATGATTGCCCAGGTGCCATCGACATACCCTGTTTCTCCGGTACCACTATCCAACACCTCTTTAAATACAGACTGGGGTATTGTATCAATAATGTTGTAATAAAAATAATTATTGTCTCCGCCAATTTGATTAGGCGATTTTGTATTTTGAATAACATTTGAATAAATATGGTTATTACTTGCTTTGCCTTCAAATCCATTTAAACCAATACCTCGGCCATATGAAATGTTTTCTGCTTTTACCAAATTATGATGAACAATATTGTTGTTGGCTCCGTTTGGCTGGATTTGCCCTACATTATCGAACTGAAGCCCGGTATGTCCCCAGTCATAGAATTCATTATGATGAATTTTATTAGAGTGGCCATAGATTCTGACGCCATCCCAGGAACCGCCGGGCAGAGTGCGTTTCCATCTTTTGAAATCATCGGTGGTATAGTTCATATGATACCCTGAATCAAACACACAATGATGTATTTCATGTCCGGATGATTCCTTGACAAGGCTTTTCAATCCATTCTGCTGAACCTGAACTCCGTAATATGAGTACTTGCCCACATTGGCATTTTCAATAACACAATTTTGTGAACTGATTAACGCTACAGCGCTTGATCCGCCCTGGATATCCAGGTTTTGAATAACGATATTTTTAGAATTGTGTATACTGATTGAAGGATCCTCTCCTGATACCTCAACACCTGAAGGTTCTTCAGGTCCACTACTGACCACGTATAACGTGTTGTTTATCCAGCACCATTCAGGGGTAGCAAATCCGCCGCCCGGATCTTCACCAAGCCCCACAGGCGCGTCGTTTTCGGTATCAGCTTTCAGTTTTTCTGCCTCATCGATAAACAGGCGTCTTGCATGCTGTTCTAATGTTGTGGTATAAACACCGCCACCCGCATCTGTCCATGTGCCTGTAACATCATGCATCAGCATTATCACTGGAAGGGGCTCTGTGGTTTCTCCATAAGCACCCAGTGTCAGATAATCGCTGCCGTTATACCCGTCAATACCTTCAATAAAGATTGAAGCGTCAAGTTCAGCCACAGTATTCCGTTTCTGGAGATAGGCTGTACCTGGATTCCAGCAATCAATATCTTCCCAGGAATCAAAAGCTTTTGCATCAGTGGTACCATCACAATCAATCGTACAATCTGTGTCCGGATCAATATAATAAACACTTTCTGTTAAACCACATGACTCTCCTGTGTCGATTACAAACGGTGTCATGCATTCAACATCAGCATGACCTGTCTGGGTCCATAACGATCCGTCATAGTTCCATACACCATCTTTACCAAAGTCGACTGACAGATTACTGTCTCCCCAGCCAATCATTTCTTCAAATTTGCTGATATCAGGCCCCCCCTCAGTCGGAGGTGGATCAGGTAAAAGACTACCGATATCCGTCCAAGTTGTTCCATCGAAACTATAAATCGTCGATCCGTCACACACGGCAAAATATTCATTACCAGTGCCCCAGGATACCATACCATTGTCAACTATTGTGTAGGGTCCGCCAACATTCATGTCCCAAGAAGTGCCTCCGAGTTCGTGTTCATGAATCATAGTCCCATCATATAAAACTAGTCTGTCCCCCCGTGTCACCCACTGCTGGGGATCAAGTGTGTTGGAGATTAGTGACCATGATGCCCCGTCATATTCATAAATAGGTCCACTATTTTCAACATGTATAACAAGATTGCCGGCCCGGTTGATCATGAAATCCGGATTCATCCCTGTCAGAAATGACCAGGAACCATTATCATAATTATATATTGTTCCGTCCTCGGGGTTATGCTTATGATACACGGCAATATATTCATCATACTCCCCCCACACGACCATGGGATTTACCGTATTTGGATCGGGATCCAAACCAGTTGAAAACACCCAAGTTGACCCATCAAAATAATAAATACTGCTCCATTTTGAGCAGTGGAGAAACGGTTGATATTCTCCTGCAGTGTCATTATAACGTGCCACCCAATAGTCCGGATCAAGACTTGTAGAGTTTGTAAAGGTAGTCCCATCATATGAATAAACGTTTCCATCTAGCCGATTATATAAATACAAGGTTTCATCATAACTGCTCAGACTCCCTGGCACATGAAGCATTTTTTCAGGGTAAAGCCCTGATATCTGCTTCCAATAATCACTACTGCACAAATACGTACCACTTCCATGATAATAAATATTGGCTACAATACCGGTTATTGGGTCTGGCGGATCTGGCTCAACTATATTATCATCAAGTCTTAATGTATCGATTGTATTTGCTTTCTGAGGATTAGGAGCTGTTATTGCATACAGCTCTGTGTCTCCAATAATCTGTAATATGCCGAATTCAAACTCGTCATCTATCCAGCCTGCTCCAGAGGATATGACCTCGTTACAGTTGGGATCACAAGACACACCATTTGTAATCTGCTTACGAGCTCCGCCGGCGATTAGTACATCTATTTCTTTGGCATATAGCTGGCTGGGAAAAAAAGATGATAAAAAAAACGCTGATAGAATCAAGTAAACAATGCTGTTATTTGCCTCGTGGTTTTTCATTTGTTCCTCCTTAACTTCAAAAATGCTGACTTAACAATATTTCATTATAACAATCAAGTAATCAATCCAACTAATCCAACCAACCCAACCAATCAAACCAATGAAACCAATGAAACCAATTCAACAAATAAAATCACAAATCCTTAATCCTCTTAGGCTGATGCGCAGCCATCCAGCATGCCTGGGATGACATTTCTTCTACTAAATAGCCTTCAGGATCATAGATTATACACCCAGGAAGTCCACGGCAATTATATTGTTTAGCAACTGGTGTTTCCCATTTCACAACATTTACTCTCCGCGCTTCAAACCAGTTCGATTTTTTATCTGCTGCCGCTAACTGCGGCATTAACTTTCGGCAGGCCCCTCACCAATCCGCGTAAAAAATAAACACTGTATATTTATCCGGCACCAAATGCTCAGTGAGATCAACCCATTCTCCATTGCTGATGGTCGCCTCCGGCAAATACTTTCCTGAACTGTCCACAAGCTCTGTTCCCGATCCTGATCCAAAGTTTCTCCATCCCCACCAGATGCATACAATCACAAAAATAAACATTATTAATTTTTTCATATATGTCCTTTCGATGCTAGTTCTATTGTTTTTGTTTTTTTTTAACCAATAGAACTAATCAAACCAATTCAACCAATCAAACTAATCAAACCAACTTAACATTATCTTTATCTTATCGTCACATCCATGCATTCATTTATCCCCGAATGCAATGTTGGGTTTTCCCACAAAGGGATTTCCGTTGGTCACAATCCATTCAACCCAACCTACGTAACTACTTCCCGTATTCCTATGCATTCCATAATTCCACAGCCATATTTAAGTTTTAATAGGTGATCCCTTTTTTTTCTTTGTTTTTTCGGCTTTTGCTTTTCTAAAGAAGAGAACTTTGATTATAAAAAAGACAATAATCAAAACACCCAGGATCTGCCCTGCCAGTTCTGCCTGGTGAACATCACCGGCGATGATTCCTGCAGCAATCCCTCCGAGAAGAATACCGCCCAGAGCTGCCAGCCACCGCAATATCCAGTTCTCAATTTTATTTCCGAAATGTACTGTCACCAATAAAATTCCAAAACCCACTAATGCAGCGATAATAGCCATCATCTTTCCCCTTTTTTATTGATTCACCACTGAGTCACAGAGGTCACGGATGATTTTTTTTTCCCGCATATGTGGGAAAATAAAAAAATCTTGCTCTGTGCCTGTGGTGAATACGGTTTTAAAATTCAGGTACACATACTCCGGCGCCATTTCCCCGCTCTTTCTTACATAACCACACTTGCTGCATTTTTTTACCATAACGTTCTCTCTTTTATTCAGTTATAGTTGAGCAGAGTATTTTCCGTTTTATTTTTCTCCTCAGAGTCATGGAGGTTATTTTTTTCAACTTCCGTCATGACCTTGATGGCACAATTATTTTTCTTTTTTAACCAATAAAACTAATCCAACCAACTTAACATTACCTTTATTATATCGTCACATCCATCCATTCGTTTATCCCTGATTGCAATGTTGGATTTTCCCACAAGGGGATTTCCGTTGCTCACAATCCATTCAATCCAACCAACTCATCTGTTATATTCAAGTTTAAAGGTCTGATCCTTATATTTTTTTCAACACCGCCCCAACTCCCCATTACCATTTTCCACTATCATAAACAGATCTAATGCCATGAAAATGAATAAGATAGTTTTCACCACCTAACATTGGTCCAAATTTGCCAATCATCTGAGTAACAATTTCATCAATAAGAGGTCGGTCTCCCCAAGGTTTACTGTTAAAATCAAAATAGTTTGGATCAGCCCCAACATAACCTGAGAATTCCCATTCACATTCATCACTTTTAAAAGTACCATTCAATCTATAATTTATGTTTCCAGCCCATCCTCCGATATCAACATAATTTGACAAATCAACAAAAACTGTGACTTCTTGTTTATAGTACATTTCAAGAAGTAGATCGAAACCAGGAAAATCTCTTGGTTCCAATCCCACATCAATTTCACCAAAAGATAGATGCACATCTCTACCATCTCCAAAAAAATAGTGATGTATTGCATCTTTAACTGAGAAAAGTCCCCATGGATCTTTCGTATTTACCGGATTATTAAAAGCATATGTATAAAGATTTATACCGGCAGACAAACCAATAGGATCAGCCCTCATATATCTCCCCGTGTGTGGGTCATAGTACCGATTCATGTTATAGTGAAGCCCGGTTTCTTCATCGTAATACTGGCCGGGAAACCTCAAGTTGTTTTTAATCGTATCCACAGTTATATTTGTTTCTCCAAATGGATTATAATCAATGGCCCAGACAATAATTCCTGTTGAATCTGTCATCTTCTGAGGCGTACCCAGATGATCATTGTGATAATAATAAACATCGCTAAATGAATCGACACTATTTAAAGGTTGACCATTTAAATAAATATAATCTCTGATCAAATTTCCAAGATGATCTGTTTCGGAGATCAGATTGCCATTGAGATCATAATGATAAACCGTAATAGAACCATTCACTTCTTTCTTTGTCCGCTGTCCATTGGCATTATGAATATAATTTATCTGTTGTTTAAAGGCAGATCCATTTTGAGTTTTCTTTAGCTCTGCAATATTCCCATCAGTATCAACAACATAGTTCCTTGGATTTGCACCTGTAATGGAATGTAATCTGTTTGTTCCTGTTTGATATGCATATGAATCTGTCTGAGAACCAACTTCCTTTGTTAAACGATTACCGACATTATCATATGTAAAAATTATACTCCCATAAACCCCTTGAGCGCTGGCAAGTCGATACAAATCATCATAGCCAAATGACTGGCTTCTGCTTGGATCAAGATTGTTGATAATGGTAGAAATATTCCCCACTGCATCAGGCGTATAGGTCAAACCCATCACATTGCCCGACGTTGTAATATTTTCAATTTGATATTTCAGGTTAAAACTTCTACTTAGGATTAAACCATTACCATAAGTAAGGCCTGTCATGGGACCAAAGGGTTTATATGATATGTTATCTACAAGTATTCCATCCAAGTTCGATGATATAGAATTGATGTTGCCTGCTGTATCAGGAGTATAAGTGATTAACCGTCCGCTGGGATAAGTGATTGATGTAATCTTGCTTGTATTATCATAAGTATATGATGTGATATATGTTAAACCGTTAATGAGTTTTGTTTCTTCAATAAGATTTCCTTTCTCATCATAAGTATAACTATATGTGCCAGTCTTATCCGTCATGCCGGTCAATCGGCCCTTGCCATAATTCATACCTGCTTCAAATGCATCATATGTATAAGAAACCATCTGTGAACTATCGCTGTAGGCAATCCCGATTATACGGTTCAGGTCATCATAGGAGAATGTTTCTTTCCTGCCACTGTTAAATGTCTTTGAGGAAAGATTGCCGGCTTCATCATAAGTATAGCTTGTGGTGCCTGTATCTGGAGAAACCGTTTCAATTAAACGACCCAAATCATCTTTTTTATAAGTGGTTTCATGATTTTTTGCATCGATAATTTTAGTTAGGTTACTATGAAAATCATATTCATATTTCGTTTCTACAGATCCAGGCTGTGTGACAGATTTAATCCGGTTAAACTTATCGTATGAATACATGGTCACATTATTTAGTGCATCTTTCACTGAAGAAAGATTACCCATGCTGTCATAGCTATATTCAGTAAATGTATCGTCTGGATTGATCTCTTTCCAAAGTTTCCCAGGCGGATGTTTCTCAGGATCGGCTGGATTTCCATCATAACTATATCTTAGATACCTACTCCTGACGTCAGTG
Source organism: Desulfobacterales bacterium (assembly GCA_028277765.1). Classification (GTDB taxonomy): domain Bacteria; phylum Desulfobacterota; class Desulfobacteria; order Desulfobacterales; family SURF-7; genus JANQFQ01. Next base: position 9,434 of record JANQFQ010000020.1, on the reverse strand, counting down.
GAATCATAAAATGATACTTCATTTCTGTTTTGTTTATCATCATATCCGTAATACAAATAATTACCCAAAGGATCCACAACCTTTTCTACAAAGCCCGAAACATTGTATTGATAATCAAGAGTTCTTCCTTCACCGTCTGTAACAGTATCTATTTTGCCGTCAAGGTTGTAGTTTGTTGTTCTAGTCACTCCATTTGTTGTATTAGTTAAAAGACGATTTCGGCCATCATACGTAAGTGTTGTTAAAACATTATTGGTATCGGTTATGGATTCCACATTGCCGACAGCATCATAGGTGTATGTGGTTGTTCCAATAATCGGACTTGTTAATGTTAATAACTCTCTGGTTGTCGGATCATAAGTAATGAATGTAGTATCACCACTTCCAGACAATGGACCATCCACACTGTTCAATTGATTATTTGTATCATAGGTATATGTGGTGATGTATTCGTAAGGGACTATTGTTCCTGGATTATTTTTTTCATAGGTATACCCTTTCTCAATAATCCTATGTATCATTTTGGTAGGATTTTCGTTAGATATATCATTATAATCATCATCATAATCCCAGATAGTCTCCTTATATTCAGTATCCCCTTGACCATCATCCAGAACACTTTTCTCTTTACGTGACAGCTTCTTCGTAATCAATTCTGGATGATAAGTATATTCAATGATCCTTTGATCATCAGTTCCTAATGCTTCAGTCACGGTTTGAGCATTGTTATTACTGTCGAAATTATTAAACTTATCAATCCTACCATTTGCGAATTCTTTTTCCGTTATTCTCATATTATCGTTATAATCGATCCGTACAAGATCACTTCCACAACTGGAGCATCCAGATGCATTTGAAATATTACTTATTCGATAATTCCATCCTATATTGGTCAGCTTTATCATCTTTATATTGTCATTTTCATCTGTGACTTTTATTTTACCATACATGGAATAGGTGTCATAATCGATTTCAACACTTTTGCCATCACGTGTTACATTTCCCACTGCCCGGTCTTTATCATCGTAGGTCCAGCTGGATAAGATGCTGCCGGATATATTTTTTTTCTGGGTTAAATTATGGATGTCATTGGGATCATTATAAACATAGATATATCCTGATCCATCTGCATAAGTAACGGTTTCAAGGTTTGAATTTGTATCATAAGTGTAGGTTACCCATATACCATCTGACACAGCTGTAGTTACAGGCCCTGAAATATATTCCAAAAGCCCTTCTGATGCATGGCCTGTGGGGTAATAATGAAATACAATACTCCGGCCTGTTGCTGAATCAGTTACACTTTCAAGACGATCGCTACCGCCTTCTTCATAGATAAGGTTTAATTGATTACCGCTCTTATCGGATATGCTTTTTAACTTTCCGGTTGAATAAAAATAAAAATCTGTGCCATCCAGTCGATGCCATATATAAATACCTTCATCAACATCAACAGTGGTTCGTTCATTATCTTGTCCCACATAATGACTGCTTCCTTCAGCCTCCTGTTCAAAATAAAAACCCCGGCCTGTGGCATCCAAGATTTCCATTGTTATTAGGCTTGTGCTGGTATTTATATACAAGGATGCATTATACGTATGTGTCCATCCATAGCCGAGAGGACCTGTTAAAACTGACTGGCTGTTATAACTTCGAATAAACGGAAATCCTCCTGTAAAAGCTGAGCTGAAATATATATCATTAAATTTTTCATAATTGTTTGCACTGTAGATAAGTATAGGATTACCTTGTGTTTTATCACAAGAGCCTCCTTCATTTTCATCAGGAGGATCTTCTCCTTGGCCTCCTTGGCCTCCTCCACCTCCCCCTGCACCTTGATTGTTGTCTGGAGGTGTATTGGGATTTGTATTGGTGCCTACACCGCAACCCGAACCTTCCACAGCCTGATTTGGATTATAAGGGCAATCATCTATACAATCCGGAACACCATCATAATCACCATCCGTATCCTCAGTGTCGCATCCACAAATACCAGGCGTTTCCTTTTCAGAACCTTCCGGACAAACACATTCATCATTCGGATCTGTGGGACATGGATCATTACAATCATCTTCCCCTACACCATCAGCATTTCCGGAATGAGACCCAGAACTGCCAGGATCTTCAGGATCAGGGCAGCCAACAACCACTGTTGCAAATGAGCTATGATTGCAGGGCGTTGCTAACCCATATACTACTACTGAAAAAGTATGTACGCCAGTTGTTAGATCCTCAGGAGGAATTGTAATGGAACCACTCCAGGTTTTTGATTGCATCCCTGCATTGTCAAAAGTTTCTGCTTTGAGGACTTTGGTTGGTGTACCAGCAGGTGGTGGCGTGTGCTCTATTATATAGCTTGAATTAACGCAGGGAATTGCATTAGTACAGCATTGAGGATAATCACTTGGATCAGTGCAACCTGCCGGAGCAAAGGCAAAATAACTTATTGTGACCGCTTCCCCTGGCTGAGGTTCAACAGGACTTGCTGTAATAGAAGTCCTGCAATCGTGATGATCACCCCAGGATAATCCCTGAATTCCAATCAAAAACACACATACTAATAAAATCATTATTATTGTTTTCTGTTTCATTATAGTCACTCCTTTGATATTATTTTTAATACTGAATGATTTTTGTCATTTATTCTATTTCAATAATACTCATGATCCTACCTGCCTCATCATACTCAATGTAAAAACCGACAGCAGGCACATCAGTGATATCATTTGGATCGGTCCCGATTTTATATTCCATGTAATTCGATATACCGTCAGCATCCAGGTCGTCATCCGCGTCATCAACTGAGGGGTCAAGACCGTGCTGTGTTTCATACAGGTCAGACATGCCGTCTCCGTCTGTGTCTGCATTATTGATATCTGTGTTAAAGTCATATTCCAGATGGTTAGCGAGCCCGTCTTCATCTGGATCATCCTGAGCGTCATTATCATCAGAAGAATTAAGACTGTTTCGGTTCTCCCAGTAATCCGGCATGCCGTCTTTGTCCGCGTCGGTCAGCATGCATTCATCCGCGCCTATATCGATCCTGGCGCCCCATGGTCTTGCTTCACCGTCGATATCTTCCTCAGGTGCATTCACAGATGTTCCTGCATCAAGACAGGGTGAACCGTTTCCAGACTGATCCAGGCTGAAATCGCCATTGGCTGCATCAGCAAACATGGGATCAGCATCAATGTTGCCTGTTCCATCATATCCGCACTGGACAAGACTGTAGGTTACTGTCGGAGCAACAGATCCCCCGATTTCATTGGGCGAATTGTTATATAATATTGAATTCACTATCTGCGTATTACCACTGGAACCGCATTTAATGGCACCACCGCCATAAGATGAATTCCCTGTGATGGTGCAGTTGATGATCGATGTTGATGCTTCATAGACGTAAATACCACCCCCGCCGCCATCAGTAGTGTTATTACTTATCAAGCAGTTAGTAAGAACAGCCTGTGAACCATTGCTGAAGTATAATCCTCCGGCCCCCTGAGCACCGCTTGTATTATCACTGATAATACACCGGTTTAAGATGGGAGAAGAGTTATTGCATGAAATGCCACCGCAGGAATTGGTGGCAACATTGTTAGTGATAATACAATTCTCAATGGTCGGTGATGAATTATTAGCAAACTGTATTCCTGCTCCACTGGTTACATTGCCGCCATTGGTAATGGTAAATCCGGAAAGGACTGAATCATTCCCTTCACCGCTATCAAACACAAAACCTCTGGCACTGCTTTCACAATCAATAATACAGGTATCAGGACCATTTACAGATGTCACAACAATCGCTTTGCCATTGAAACTGATCTCTCTGTTACCGATACCGGTATAGGTGCCGTCAACAACATATACACTGTCACCGGCAGTTGTATCTACATGATCAATGGCATCCTGAATGGTGTCAAAACAGGTGGTGCAGGTTGCAGAACCAGGATTAACAACCACAACTGAATCGCTCAACTGGTTCGGATTTAAATGCACCGTATATTCGTCAACATTGGTAATACCGTCATTGTCCGGATCATCATTTGTGCCATAACCGAGTATCGGAAAATACAGTGCTTCCCAGTAATCCGGCAGGTTGTCTGTATCTGTATCTGTAAATTCATCTGCGCCCATATCCACACCTGCATCAGCCGGTCGTGTTTCACCATCAACGTCTGTATCCGGTGCACCATCTGTTGTCCCAGCATCTATGCAAGGTGATCCTGGCTGCAAATGATACCCGTTGTCTGCTGCATTGTATAACATAGGATCATCATCAATATTCCCTGTACCGGCATAGCCTTCCTGGATATTGCTAAAGGTAATCGTAATGGTATTCCCGGAAATATCTGAAATCTGCTCTCCACTATTTCCCCATATAATACTGTTTGTAATCGTAGGAGTAGAATTTTTAAAACAGAATCCACCGCCATCTGGCGCTGTATTGTTGACAATCGTGCAGTTGATAATGTTAGGAACGGATCCGCTGGCATTGTTGCCGCAGGAAATTCCTCCCCCAGCGGTTCCAGCTGTATTTCCGCTGATAACGCAGTTTATGATATCAGGGGATGCGTTCTGAAGAAAAATACCCCCTGCGTTTGAATCAGTGTTTGCGATGTTGTCTATTATAATACAATCTTTGATGGTTGGACTGGAATCCATAATATAGATCCCGCCCCCATGATAGGCATTTCCGCCGGTAATGGTAACACCGGAAAGAACTGAAGAAAGGCCTTCACCGCTCTGGAAAAAAAAGCCCCTGCTATCGTTCTGGCAGTCAATAATACATGTTTTTGGACCGCCGATGGAACGAATGATTATAGCTTTATTCTGGAAATCGACATTTTTATTTCCCGTACCGGTAAATGTACCATCATACAGGTAGACAATGTCACCACTGGCCGCACTATCCACTGCATCCTGGATATAGGGATAAGGTGTTGACTGGTCATCTTTAACAACAAAGTTAGCAGCATTCGCCAGCGTTCCCAGTTCATATTCCTCAATATTACTAAGACCATCATTGTCATAATCATCAGATGCATCATTTACTCTTGGCAGCAGATCATTATCAATTTCCCAGCCATCTGGCATACCATCATCATCTGTGTCTCCATCACAAGGATCTGTTTCACCTGTATCAACAACACCATCAAGATCAACATCTTCAGTAATATCCAACAAACCATCATTATCTGCGTCACTGTTTGTCAGAGGATCCGTACATGAAGCATGTTCAATCCCATCTAAAAGACCGTCATCATCTGTGTCTGGATCAAATGGATCGCTTTCATCTGAATCAATAACCCCATTATGATTGGCATCTTCTGTACCGTCTAATGCACCGTCATTGTCTGTATCTTCATCATTAGGATTGGTTCCCAGGTAAAATTCATAAAAGTTGATCAAATTATCTAAATCCAAATCTCCGTCAGGATCTTGGCCAGTATCTCCGAAATGAATAATCTCCCAGAAATCAGGAAGTCCATTGCTGTCTGTATCTGCGTATTCATCTGCGCCCATATCATCATTGCCATCCTGTCGCGGATCACGATCAATATCATGATCCGGCGCACCTCCCGCAGTAACAGCATCACGGCATGGGGATGATGGATGAAGATGATAATCAGTGGCAAAAAGTGGATCCACATCAATAATACCAGTACCCGTATAACCACCTATACAACTGTATGTAATAGTTATTAGGGTTGGGCCTTCAATCTGATCTGGTGAATTCCCCCAGACAATCGAATTGGTGATTGTTATACCACTACCGATTTGTAATCCGCCGCCCGTATTTGCCGCTGTATTACCGGCAATCGTGCAGTTCATAAATGTCGGTGAGGAATTATAAGAGTAAACACCACCTGCTGCGCTGCCAGATGAATTGTCCACGATCATACAATTAGTGATAACCGATAACCCAGAATCCTTGAAATATAATCCACCACCACGGGTCCATCTGGCTGTATTGTTTTTGATAATACAATCTGTAATAATCGCAGATCCTGCGGCATTGCATCTGATGCCGCCACCGCTGAACAGGGCCTCATTTTCGGTAATGATGCAATTTTCAATTGTAGGAGAAGCACCGGTCTCAATCTGAATACCGCCGCCTAGATCTTCGGTATTGCCAAAACCGTTCTTTATGGTTAATCCTGACAGAACAGAATCATTTGTTTCTGATTTAAATACAAAGACCGGCCCATCTTCATTCGCATCTACAATACAGTTATCCGGGCCGTTTACAGACTGGACACTGATCGGTTTGCCGTTAAAATTAATGCTATAATTTCCTGCACCTGTATATGTATCATCAGTCACATAAACAATCTTTCCTGCATACGGTTCTGTAACTGCATCAATAGCAGCCTGAATACTTGAATAACAGTCCGTGCAGACTGCAGAACCGGGATTGACCACAAACAGGTCATCACTGTTTGTATTTGGCAGCGTTCCCAGATTATATTCTTCAAGGTTGGTTAATCCATCACTGTCAAGGTCTTCATCAGCATCAAGGTCAGATGTTGGATCAAAGCCATAGGTTGTTTCCCATCCATCCGGCATGCCATCTTCATCAGTATCTGCATCACAGGGATCGGTCTCACCTGTGTCAACAACACCATTCAGGTTCACATCCTCTGTAATATCAGACAGGCCATCATTATCTGCATCACCATTAACCAAAGGATCAGTACATGAGGCAGCTTCAATGCCGTCTAACAGGCCATCATCATCTGTGTCATTATCACAGGGATCTGTTTCATCTGCATCTTTTACACCGTTCAGATTAGCATCCTCAATTCCATCATCAATGCCGTCTGCATCTGTATCAACAACATTTTTATCTGTACATGCAATCTCTTCTAACGCATCTCCAAGGCCATCACCATCTATATCGACCATTTCATATACACCCATATCATGGCCAGCACCCTGGGGTCTGTTTACACCATCGATGTCAATACTCGGCGCATCTGTTGCATCTGCTGAATCCACACAGGGGGATCCTGTGCTTCTTAAACGGTAGTTTCCGTTTGCTGCATAAACATACAAAGGATCCTGGTTGGTATTCCCTGATTCTGAAGAACCTGAAGAGTTGCAAGTATAGGTAAGTGAATACCCACTGCCGTATAATGCCTGATTCCAGGTAATACTGTTCTTAATCGTTGTTGATGAAGAAGTGCTGTATATGCCTGAACCATTATTTGCTGTATTGTTTGCTATAGTGCTATTTAATATTGATGCTGTGGAATTGCCAAGAGTAACACCACCACCTGTAAAGGGGGCACTGTTGTCCGCGACCAGGCAGTTCGTAAGTGATAATGAACCATATGAGCAAAAAAGGCCACCGGCATTTCCAGCAGTAGGATTGGTAGCTGAGTTTTCAGTGATTTTACAACTATCAAGTGTCAAGGAGCCATAATTGCCAAAAGTAGAACCCATTGTACTGTGAATACCTCCGCCATGAGCAGATGTATTTGAAACAATTTCAGTATTTGTCAACGCAATTGTACTTGAATAAGTTAAACCACTGATAATAGAAATGCCGCCACCGTAACTGGTGGATGTATTATTATTGATCGTACAATTCTCTATCTGCAGGTTTGAATTCTCATTTATATAGATACCACCACCTCTTCCACCGGTAACGTTGTTCCCTGTAATTGTGCAGTTTGTGATTGTGGGCGATGAATGTTCACAATAAATACCGCCACCTCCTGAGGAAGCTGTATTTTCAATAATCATACATTCTGTTATTGTAGGAGATGAATTAAGGCAGTATATTCCGCTGCCATTTGTTGCATTTCCATTCTTGATTGTAAATCCTGAAATAACCGTATTTTCATCTTCAGATGATGTTACATAAAAACCAACGCCACTATTCTGGCAGTCGATAATACAAACATCTGCCCCATTAACAGACCGGACAGTAATCGCTTTGCCGCTTAAATCAATATTCCTGTTGCCTTGATTACCATTATATGTGCCATTAACCACATACACAGTATCTCCGGCAATTGTGTTCGCATCCTGGATAGCAGCAGGAATTGTATCAAAGCAGTTCGTGCATGTTGCAGAACCTGGATTGACCACAACTACATTGTCGCTTACTGTATTTGGATCAGTGCCTACGGTTTGTTCATCAATATTGATCAACCCATCGTTATCCGGATCTTCGCTTGCATCATTTAAGGTAGGATTAAAACCATTCTCATATTCCCATAGATTGAGCATACCATCGCCATCTAAATCCCCGTTGGCATCATCGACTAACACTTGAAGACCGTAAGTATGCTCCCAGCTGTCCGGCATGCCATCGTCATCGGTATCTTCTGATAAAGGATTGTACCCCAGATCGATCTCCTGCCAGTCCGGCAACTGGTCACCGTCTGTGTCAATACCAATAGCAACGATATTGTCTGCTGAATAATCAGATAGCCAAGTCCAGAAAAGACCATCGTATGTCTGCACGCCATCACCAACAAAGTTACCGGCGATCTGTTCATAATCCCATGAAACCAGCAAATTCGGTTCCATTGAAGTTATGGATGACCAGGAACTACCGTCATATTCATACAAGTACGCACCATTATATAGGTCAAGAAAACTTCCGCCTCTTCCTTCCCACACAATAGGGGCCATATTTGTAGCAAATGACCATTCACTTCCGTTATATTCATAAACATTAGTGCCGTCATATACAGCCAGTTTGTTTCCATATTCTCGCAAGCCATCTGTTACCGGGTCTAAACCAGAGAGCCATGTCCATGAATTGCCGTCATACTCGTAGATGTCAGCTGAATCATAAAGGTCGATATATTTATATCCCCTGACCTTCCACTGAACAGGTACTAAACCGGAAATCCATGACCAGGATGTGCCGTCATATTTATACATGGCATTCCCCTCATCATAGATAACCAGATCCTTGCCATACGCAATCATCTTTTCTGGATCCATTCCTGATATCCATGTAAACGCACCGCCCTCATATTTATAAATACAAGAGTTGGGTGGTGCAGCACTATAAAGGTAAAGGATGCTTCCCGCAGTTACCCATATATCAGGCGTCATGTTGGACAGCCATGTTAAAGAACTGCCGTCATATTCATAAATAGCGCCATTTGCATAGATCATCAGGTTGTTCCCCCGGGCAATCATCTTATCCGGATCCATTCCTGATATCTTCGTTAAAGAAGTCCCGTCATAGATATAGGTATCAGTATCCATATCGATCCCAAGCATGCTTGCACGCACAAGTGACGACATTAAAAATACCACGATCATCACTATCCCTATAATCGTTTTAATGTTTAAATAGCTCTTCTTCATTTTTTTATCCTTATTGTATTTTATGTTATTAACCATCACTCAAACAGTAATGGTATTATTCGCTTAATTATGGTGTTACTTTTTAAATTTAAGCCTGA